>JAJDCO010000031.1 GCA_029260795.1 Planctomycetota bacterium
CCCACGCTCTTCGAAGGCAAATCGCCCCGCCGACAGGCCACGAGGATTGAGTGGCGCGACCTGTCGAACTCCGTTCGGGTCTCTGTACCCCATGCACGTGCGAGAAGGCAGAGCCACCGACGGTAATCGTCACGCGAGACCAACTGCGAAGCGAACTGAAACCCGAGCGTTGAAAAAGCTCCAGCGCGCCGACTTGAAGATCTGAACGTTCAACGTTCAACGTTGAACGTTGAACGTTGAACGTTGAATCCGCCTGATCGAGCGGAGGCGAGGTTGACGACCTCCCACCCGAATGAATTCGGGCCTCCGAGGGAACGGTCTGGAGCATTTCGTGTTGCAAAGCTGGGGTGAAGTCGGGCCTCCAATTCGGAGGACGCACTTCGTTTTGCAGCGCCAAGGTCTAGAGCTCGTTCTCCGAGCCGGCGTGCAGCTCCACCAGCGTCGCGCCCGCATCGACCATCTCTCCGGCTGCGAAGTGCACGTGTGTGACCTGACCCGCGAAGGGGGCACTGATGTCGTACTCCATCTTCATCGCTTCGATCACCATGAGGCTCTGCCCGGCCGTGACGGCCTGGCCTTCGGACACGCGCACCTCGATCACCTTGCCCGGCATGGGTGAGGTCAGGTCCCCCTCACCGACACCGGCGCCGCTCCGTCCACTCGCCCGCTCGGCGGTGAAGTGATAGGTGCGCCCCTCGAAGTGCAGCCAGCGTTCGTCGCCGTCGGCGGCGACGAAGGCGCGAATCGTGCGCTCGCCGTGCCGCAACACGATCTCGTGTGGGTCGTGCGTGAGCACGCGCTCGAGGTGAGTCTCGACGCCATCGAGAGTGACCAGCAAGCCGTCCTCGGCGGGACGGAACCCGATCACGATCCGGTGCTCGCCGAGCGTCCAGGTACTGTCCATCAGGCGACTCCTCCCGGGCGCCAGGGCCCCAACCGCTCCCACGGGTTGAACCGATCGCCGTCGTCGCTGCCGCCGCCCGTCGAGCCGGTTGGCCGGTGCTCGCTCTCGGCTGCCGCCAGTGCCCAGCAGACCTCGTCGCTCGGGGTGTCGCTCGAGGGCTGCCAATCGGCGAACCAGCGATCGAGGAAGCCGGTGTCGGTGTCGCCGCTCGCGAATGCTTCGTGAGCGATCACTTCGCGGAGGAACGGTAGGTTGGTGGTCACACCCAGGACGACATAGTCGCCGAGCGCCTGCCGCATGCGGGCGATCGCCAGATCGCGGTCTCGACCCCAAGTGATCAGCTTGGCGAGCATCGGGTCGTAGAAGACCGGGATCTCCTGCCCGGACTCGAGTGCGGCGTCGACTCGGATGCCCGGGCCCTCTGGCTCGCGCACGTAGACGGCCCTTCCGGTGACCGGAAGAAACTGCGACGCCGGATCCTCAGCGTAGATGCGGCACTCGATGGCGTGCTGTTGCTGGCGCAGGTCTTCCTGCCGCAGCGGCAACGGCTCGCCCGCCGCGACTCGAAGCTGCCAATGCACGAGGTCGATTCCCGTCGAGCACTCGGTCACGGGATGCTCGACCTGAAGGCGCGTGTTCATCTCGAGGAAGTAGAACTCGCCATCAGCGCTCAGGAGGAACTCGACCGTGCCGGCATTCGTGTACTCGACGGCTCGCGCGGCGGCAAGGGCCGCCTCTCCCATCCGACGGCGCAGCGCATCGTCGAGCGCCGGGGAGGGCGTTTCCTCCACGATCTTTTGATGGCGCCGCTGGATCGAGCACTCGCGCTCGAAGAGGTGAACGATGTTCCCGTGATCGTCGCCGAACACTTGGAACTCGATGTGGCGCGGGCGTTCGAGATAGCGCTCGAGGAACACCGTATCGTCGCCGAAGGCGGACTTCGCCTCGCGGCGTGCCGAGGCGAGGGCCCCCGTGAGCTCCTTCGATTCCCGCACGATCCGCATGCCCTTGCCACCACCGCCGGCCGACGCCTTCACGAGCAGCGGAAAGCCGATGCCGTCGGCGGCCGCGATCAGCGAAGCGTCGTCCTTGCCTGCTGGTGTGCCGGGCACGACGGGTACGCCCGCCTTCTGCATCAGCGCGCGCGCCTCGGTCTTGCTCCCCATGGTCCGAACGACGTCGGGCTTCGGACCGATGAAGGTCAATCCGGCTTCGCCGACGGCCTCCGCGAAGCGCGCGTTCTCGGAGAGGAATCCGAAGCCGGGATGGACGGCATCGGCTCCCATCTTGCGGGCAGCCTCCAGCACGGCGTCGATCTGCAAGTAGCTCTCCGAGGGGGGCGGTGGACCCAACCGCACGGCTTCGTCGGCGAAGCGAGTGTGAGGCGCCGCCGCGTCGGCATCCGAGTAGACGGCGACGGTTCGGACGCCGAGCTCTCGGCAGGCTCGCATCACGCGCATCGCGATCTCGCCGCGGTTGGCGATCAAGACCTTGCGAAACATGTCAATCGGCCCCCCAGCTCGGCCGCCGCTTCTCCAGGAAGGCACGCATCCCCTCCTGGCCCTCGGGGCTGGTCCTTACGTCGGCGATGGCTCCGACCGTGATCGACGCTGCCGTCTCGGGTCGGTGATCCTCGATCTCGTGCACGAGCTGCTTGCAGTGAGTGATGGCTTCGGGGCCGCTGGTTTTCAGGAGTGCGATCTTCGACTCGACCGCATCGTCCAGCTCCGAGGCCGGGACGACTTCGTGGACCAGTCCGATCTGAAGTGCTCTCGCGGCGCTGATGCGCTCGCCGGTCAACATCAGGGCGCGTGCATGCCCGGCGCCGATCTTGCGCAGCACATAGGGCGAGATCACGGCCGGCAAGATCCCGAGCTTCACCTCCGTGAGCCCGAGCCTCGCGACGTCGGCCGCCAACACGATGTCGCAGCAAGCCACGATTCCGACACCGCCACCGAGCGCCGCCCCGTGGATGCGGCCGATCACCGGCTTCGGGCAGGTATCAATTGCCCGGAACATCCGCTCCAGAGAGTGGCTGTCGGCGAGGTTCTCGTCTCGCGAGTAGTCGATCATGCGCCGCATCCAGTTGAGATCCGCACCGGCGCAGAATGACTTGCCTTCGCCGGCCATCACGATCGCGCGGATGTCGGGTCGCTGGCCGAGAGCCGTGAACGTCTCGGTCAGCTCGCCGATCAGACGATCGTCGAAGGCATTGTGGATCTCGGGGCGAGTGAGGGTGACGCGCGCGACGGCATCCTGGACCTCGAGTCGCAGCGCGGAGGCCTGGGACACGGTGTTCTCCTCGAATCGGGGGCTCCTGTCGGACGAACGGCCCGACAGGATGCCACATCGCCGAACGGCGTGGAAGCGACGCGCTCCGGGGGAAGGCGCCCCGACGGCGGCCGTCGAATCTGCCGCGCTTCGGCTTACGAAAGCCTGAGAGCTCTTCGCGTGGCCTCCTGGAACCCTCCACTTCTCCCGAGATCGATGGAAATCGAATGGATCCCGCCCCCGAGACGCGTCTTCGCGTGCTGGACGATCGACCGGCTCGGGAAGACGGCGACTTCGTCCTGTACTGGATGACCGCCTTTCGACGCCCTCATTGGAACTTCGCCCTCCAGCACGCCGCCAGTCGAGCGGCCGAGCTGAAGAAGCCCCTACTCATTCTCGAAGCGTTGCGCTGCGACTACCGTTGGGCGAGCGATCGGCTTCACGCTTTCGTCCTGCAGGGGATGCACGATCACCTCGAGCACTTCACCGGTCGCCCGGTCCGTTACTATCCCTACGTCGAGCCGAAGAAAGGTGCCGGGCGCGGCCTCTTGAAGGCACTCGCGGCGCGCGCTTGTCTCGTCGTCGGCGACGACGCGCCGATCTTCTTTCTACCGGGACAGCTCCACCGCGCGGTTGCGCAGTGCGCCACACGATTCGAAGCCGTCGATTCCAACGGCCTGTGGCCCCTGAGCGCGACGGACCGAGTCTTCACGGTCGCGCACTCCTTTCGGCGTCATCTGCAGAAGAACCTGAGGGAGCACCTGCTCGATCAACCGGTGGCCGATCCTCTGCGCGCGGCTTGTCCGGATGCAGCGGCCATTCCGAGAGAGATTCTCGATCGCTGGCCGGAGGCACCCGTCGCGATGCTGCGCGCGGAGCCCGAGGCATTGGTCAAGCTTCCGATCGACCACGAGGTGAAGCCCACGCGAATCCGCGGCGGCTTCGAAGCCGGTCAACAGTGTCTGACGCGCTTTCTCGAGAAGAAGCTCGACCGCTACGCCGAAGGGCGCAACGGTCCCGACGACGACGTCAGCAGCGGCTTGTCGCCCCACTTGCACTCTGGGCACGTCGCGGCCCATCAGGTCTTCGCGGCACTGATCGAGCGGGAAGATTGGGACCTTGGCCGGCTCGCCGAGAAGGCCCACGGCAAGCGCCACGGCTGGTGGGGGATGAGCGAAGCCGCCGAGGCTTTCCTCGACGAGCTGATCACCTGGCGCGAGGTCGGCTTCAACCGCACGTGGCTCACCGACGACTTCGACCAATTCGAGTCGCTGCCCGATTGGGCGCTCGAAACGCTGGAAATGCACGAGAGCGATCCGCGGCCGGAGGTGTACTCCCTGGCCCAGCTCGAAGAGGCAAGGACGCATGACGAGCTTTGGAACGCTGCCCAAGGACAGCTCCTGGAGGAGGGGAAGATCCACAACTACCTCCGAATGCTCTGGGGCAAGAAGATCCTCGAGTGGTCGAGGACTCCGCGAGAGGCGCTCGCCGTCTTGATCGAGCTCAACAACAAGTACGCTCTCGACGGGCGCGATCCGAACTCGACCAGCGGCATCTTCTGGACGCTCGGCCGCTACGACCGGGCATGGGGACCCGAGCGCAAGATCTTTGGCAAGGTGAGGTACATGAGCTCGGCGAATACCGCCAAGAAGGTGCAGGTCCTTCGATACATCGAGCGCTTTGCACCGCAGTCGGCGAGCTCCTGATGGCGATCCGCGAGTGGCGAGTGTCGACGCCGGTGCCGGCTAGGGAGCTCTTTGCCTGGCACGCGCGGGATGGAGCGTTCGAACGGTTGCTCCCGCCTTGGGAGAACATCACGGTGCTCGAGCGGACGGGTGGCATCGAGAATGGTGGCCGCTTGGTGATGAAGCTTCGCAAGGGACCGATCGCGCTCGAGTGGCACGCTCTTCATCGCGATTACATTGCCGGCGAGCAGTTCGTCGACGAGCAGGTCAAGGGACCCTTCGGCAAGTGGGTCCACACGCACCGCTTCCTGCCCGAGGGGGAAGACCGCAGCATCCTCTGGGACCACGTCGAGTATCGATTGCCGCTGGCACCGCTCAGTACGCTCTTCGGAGCCGGGATCGCTCGCAGGCAGGTCGAGCGGCTCTTCGCGTTTCGCCATCTGCGCACCCTGCGCGATCTGGCGCGCCATGCGGCTGCGACGGGAGGTCGGCCACTTCGCATCGCGATCACCGGTGCCCGGGGCTTCGTTGGCCAGGCCCTCTCGACGTTCCTGACCACGGGCGGACACGAGGTGGTCCGCCTCGTTCGCCAGCCGGCGCGGAAGGCGGACGAGATCGGCTGGGATCCCCGAAATGGCGAGATCGATGCGGCCCGGATCGAGGGACTGGACGGGCTGGTGCATCTGGCCGGTGAGAATGTCGGCGAGCGTCGTTGGACGCCCGAGGTGAAGCAGGAGATTCGCGAGAGCCGGGTTCGAAGCAACGGGCTTCTTGCCCGAACGCTCGGTGCCTTGAAGCGCCCGCCCGCGGTGCTGGTCGTAGCCGGTGGCGCGGGAATCTACGGTGATCGCGGGCTGGAGCGCGTCGACGAGGACTCGGAGACCGGAGAGGGTTTCTTGGCCGAAGTGGGGCGAGAGGCCGAGGCGGCGCTGGCGGAGATCGACGAGAGCCGGACCCGCGTCGTGCCGCTGCGTATCGGGCTGGTGCTGGGCGCGAAGGGGGGCGTGCTCGGCAAGCTGACACCGCTCTTCCGATTCGGGCTCGGCGGCCCGCTCGGCGATGGGCGCCAAAGCTTGGCCTGGATCGGTCTCGATGATCTCGTCGGCGTGATCCATCGCGCGCTCGTCGACCCGTCGCTGGTCGGTCCCGTCAACGCCGTGGCCGGGTCCGTCTCGAACCGTCAGTTCGCGCGGGTGCTCGGCAAGGTCTGCCTCCGACCGGCCGTGCTGCCCGCACCGGCTTTGGCATTGCGCGCGGGCCTCGGTGAGCGGGCCGACGCGCTGCTCCTGACGGGAGCCACCGTCGAGCCGAGTCGACTTCGGAGTGTGGGATTCCCATTCCTGAACGACGATCTCGAGGCGGCACTTCGATGGGAGTTGCAGGGCCGCGGGTGAACCGGCCACCCGGACCTTCGCGTCGGCGAAGGTGTGAAGAGCGAGCGCAGCGATCCACCGCGATCCGGGAGCCGCTCTGGTGCGTTTCTACTGCACTCGTTTCCCCAACGGTCGTACAGAGTGCACGATGAACGCAAACCTGGAGGAACCGATTGATGGCTCTCATTCCATTCCTGCTCGTAGGCCTTTTCGCTCTCGGCTCCGACCCGACGAACGATCTCGTCTCACGTGCCGATCTCGGACGGGCCCTGCAGCGCTTCGAGCGGGCCTGGATGGCAAGTGAGCCGACGCCCGAAGACGTCGAGCGGATCAACCGCGCCTTCGATGCGGTGACGCTCTCGTTCTTCGGGGGCCGCATGGGCGAGGCGATCGGCGATCTGGAACGATTGACGGCTTCGATCACGGGCTCCGAGCCCAGGTGGCTGACACTCGTAGCATACCGCGTGCGCATCGAGCCCCCCGTGCTCGCGCGGTCCTCGAGCTCGAGTGCGCAGGTGTTCCTTGACCGGCTCTTTGCAACCGAAGCGGAGGTCCCCGCCGGGCTGGAGCTGCGACTTCGGTCTGCGGCCGACGCGTCGGTCGTTCACCGGCTTCCGCTTGACAAGCGGAAGGCGTCCGCCGCGTCGTTCGATGCGGACGAGTGGCCGGTCGGCCGGTACGTGGTTCTGCTCGGAGCCGGAGAACTCGAGGTCGAGGTCGGTCAGTGGTTCGTGGTCGACGAGTCGCTCGACCGTTTGCGCGCCGCCAATGCTTCTCGCCTGAACGTGCTCTCCTTTCCGGACCCGCCTCGGCGGCAGGCGCTCGTCTCTTGTCTGGAGCGCAATGCACTCCTGAAGGACCGCCCGTCATCGAATCGCACCGCCGAGGCGTTCTGCGATCTCGCCGCCCTGCAAGCCGACATCTCTACCGAGATCGCGATGCTCGAGAAGGGCCAGAACCCTTATCGCGGTCGTACCGGCGACACCTGGCGAACACTGGAGTTCGCGGGACGAAAGCTGCCGGTACGGGTCTACGCTCCGGCGTCCGTGGTGTCTCGCGGGAAGCCGGTTCCTCTCGTCGTCGTGTATCACGGTGCCGGGGGCGATGAGAACATGTTCTTCGAGGCATACGGAACCGGTGTGATTCGCACCCTGGCTGATCGGCACGGCTTCCTGGTCGTCGCGCCAGCGACGATGGCAGCGATGAACGACGCCCGGAGCTTCGACACGCTCGTGCAGGTGATGAGCTTCGATTACTGGGTCGACCCGAAGCGGATCACTGTCCTCGGTCACTCCATGGGCGCCGGCGCAGTCGCCGGCCTCTTGGAGGATCGGGCTTCGAAGATCGCAGCAGCCGCTTGCCTGGCCGGAGGCGGCCGATTCTCGAAGAGCATTCCACCGACGCTCGTGGTCGCGGCCGAGCACGATCCTTTGGCGAATGCGCAACGGCTGCAAGGCGCAGTCAAGCGATCACAGGCGGCCGGGGCACCGGTCGAGCTTTGGCTCGCCGAACGCTACGGACACACGGTGTTCGTCGGAGACATGTTGCCGGAGATCGTCGCCTGGTTGCTCGGGCACTCTCGGGACTGAGTCCGGCTACTCCCACTCGCTCCGCTCGCCGTCCGTGATGCCGGCGCGGGAGCCGTTGGCTTCGCTCGCGGCTCACACCGTCACTCCTCTTCCCGGAGCGCGAATGCGACGAAGGTGTCGCCTGGCTTCGTACCGAGCTTGCCGCCGCCGCTGGCTGCGATCACCACGTACTGGCGCCCATCGACCTCGTAGGTGCAGGGCGTGGCGTATCCGCCGGCGGGGAGCCGAGTCTTCCAGAGCAGCTTGCCGGTGGACTTTTCGAAGGCGTGGAAGTTCTCGTCGACGGTGCCGCCGATGAAGACGAGTCCGCCCGCCGTCACGATCGTTCCGCCGAAGTTCTCGCAGCCCGTGTTGCGAATGCCTTGCTCCACGAGCTTCGGGTGCTCGCCGAGGGGAACCTGCCACTCGATCACGCCTCGATTCAGGTCGATGGCCGTCAGGTTGCCCCAGGGCGGCTGGATGGCCGGATAGCCGTCCGGATCGAGGAACTTGTGGTAGCCCGTGATCTTGTAGGGGTACTTGGCGCCTTCTTGGGTCGGGACCAGCGTCACGACGTTGGGCACGTTGTTGGAGCTGACATAGAGCAGGCCCGTCGTCGGATCGAAGGACGCGCCCGACCAAGTCGCGCCGCCGTGGAAGCCCGGGACGACCAGCGTTCCCTCGAGGCTCGGCGGCATGAACGCGCCCGACCGAAGCTTCGCGAACTGCTCCTTCGCCCAGGCCGCCGCTTCGGGCGTCCGTTGCGTGAGATCGGCTTCGGTGAGGACGGTCTTCGAGAACGGAGGTGGCTTCACGGGTACGGGCTGCGTCGGCCAGGCGCGCTCTTCGGCCACCGGTGAGGCGGGTGCCGGCACCTCTTCGACCTCGAAGAGCGGCTCACCCGTCTCGCGATCGAAGACGAACACGTAACCGGTCTTGGTGACCTGAGCGACGGCATCGATCGTCCGGCCCTCGCGCTTCAGGGTGATCAGGTTCGGGTAGATTGGCAGGTCGTGATCCCAGAGATCATGGTGCAATGTCTGGAAGTGCCAGATCCGATCACCCGTCCGTCCGTCGATCGCGACCACCGAGTTCGCGAACAGGTTTTGCCCTTCGCGGTCGCCGCCGAAGAAGTCGAAGGCGGCCGAGCCGAGTCCGACGAAGACCCACTGACGCTTTGCGTCGACGCTCACGCCTCCCCAGGCGTTCGCTCCTCCGCGCTCCTTCCAGCTCTCGCCGCCCCAGGTGTCGTTTCCGACTTCGCCCGGCCGCGGTACGGTGTGAAAGCGCCATGCTTGTCGACCGCTTCTGACGTCGAAGGCACGCACGTCACCGGGCGCGGACGGTCCTGGACCTTCGTCGTTCGAAAAGCCCAGCACCACGCGGTCGCCACAGATCGCCGGTGCCGACGTCGGGCCATAGCCGAGCTTGCTGAGGTCGCGCTCGATGTCGTCTCGCAGGTCGATCCACCCTCCGCGACCGAACTGGAGGTCCGGCTCACCCGTGCGTGCGTCGAGGCTGAAGAGCCGACCGTCGGCCGTCCCGTGCAGGATCCGCCGCTCGCCGTCCGGTCTTCCGTCGGACCAGTAGGCACAGCCCCGATTCACGCCGCCCGATGCCAAGCGTCCACTCGGTGAGCCGAGCTCGAAGGGATCGAACTCCCAGATCAGGTCGCCGGTGGCGGCGTTGAGCGCGATCACCTTGAGGTAGGCCGTGGTGGCGTAGAGCATGCCCTCGATCACGATCGGCGTGCTCTCGATGATGCGCCCGCCGCGCTCGAGCTCGCCGGTGGAGTAGGTCCAGACACGCTCGAGGCGTTGGATGTTCCCGAGGTTGATCTGGTCGAGCGGCGAGTAGCGCATGCGACCGCGGTCGTTGCCGACCGAGACCCAGTCGCGAGTGGGAGTCGCCGCGAGCGGCGCGGGCTCCGCCTCGCTGGGAGCGCGCTCCCCTGAGCGGCACGATGTCAGAGTGATCACGAGCGAGCAGAGGAAGACTGCGCAGCGCATCATCGAGGTCCTCGAGCTTCCAGAGAGTCTGTGGTTCTTGTTCGGATTCGAATCGTTGGGCGAGGCTCTTCGTCTCACCTGCCGTCATCGGGGGCGTTGTCGTTCTCTTGCTTCTTGGGGCGGCGCTCCCGTCCGTGACCACCTCCGACGTATCCGAGGCGTTGGAGCGTCTCTCGAGTCTCATCGTCGACGGAGAAGCGGTAGCGGGGAGCGCGCGCCGATTCCGAATGCGTCCACTCGACGAGATGCCCCTGCAGCTGCTTGACCTTCGCGGGTTCACTGGCGGCTCGATTCGTGAGCTCGCCAGGATCGCTCTTCAGGTTGTAGAGCTCGGTGGTGCGGGCAACGGTCGTCACGATGACCTTGTCCTGCTGGGTGCGGATCATGCCCATCGGGCTCGATTTGCGCTCGGGTCCGTAGCGTCCGAGCATGGTCGTCGCATGCTCGACATCAACGCCCGGTGACGGACCGAGAAGATCGAGCCCAGGCAACGGCAGGTCGACCGGGACACCGCTTCGCCGCAGAATCGTCGGCATGATCGCCGTCAGCCCGATCAGCTTCGACTCTCGCCGAGGCTTCCCGCGAAACGCACCGCCGCCGATGATGAGAGGTACGTGCAGTACCTCTTGGTGAAGGTTGCTCACGTGCGCAATGAGGCCGTGCTCCAAGAACGCCTCGCCGTGATCCGAGGTCAAGATGATGATCGTGTTGTCCCAGGCGCCTCGGTCATGGAGGGCATCGATCAAGAGTCCGAACTGTTCGTCCCAGTAGTTGATGCAGCCATCGTAGCGTGCCGAGAGGTGTCGAATATCACGGTCGGTGAACTCGAGCGGACCGCCTTCGGGAGGCTGGTTCCAGTTGATTTGCGAGATCAGCGCGTTGATCGATGAACCGTCCAAAGGCCCGTTGTACGAGGGGTCGTAGAGCGCACCATCGGGATCCCGCGGGTCCTCGTATGGACTGTGGGGGTCGAAGTAGTGGAGGTAGGCGAAGAAGCGCATGTCCGGGCGCGCGTCGAGCCAGTTTAGGAAGCGCGTGTTTACAGCGGCGCCGGAGCTCCAAGGCAGGGTGTCGAAGACATCGAAGCCTTGGTCGAAGTTCTTTTCCGGGCCGACGAGCGGGTTCGCCGTCACGGCGTAGGTCAAGAGTCCGCGCCTGCGGAGTCGCTCGGCCAGCGTCTCCAGGCTGTCCGACAAGAAAGAGCTGTCGCCAGTGTTGACGCCGTGTGCAGGAGGCATCAGCCCGGTCAAGATCGTGGCCGTGGAAGGCCACGTCCAGCTCGACGGAGAGGTCGCGTTCTCGAAGAGCAGCCCGTCCGCGGCGAAGGCCTCGAGGTTCGGAGAGGTCGCGCGCTCGTAGCCGTAGCAGGAGAGGCGATCCGCACGCAGCGTATCGACCGTGATGAGAATCACGTTCGGGCGCTCGCGGGTCGCCGCCGGCGGAACGGGCGTCGTGTCGCGCGCCGTCACCGTGGCACCGGCCCACGCGGCGAGGTCGCCTGTCGAGTCGCCGGAGGGACCGGCATCCGTTTCGAGCAGCAGGCGGGCGGAGCCTCTCCAGGCGTCGCTGGAGGAGAGCCCGACACGGACCGGAACCCAGATGCCGATGTCCTCGGGACCGAGGTGACGCTCGAAGACCAGGCGATCGTCGACTCGAATACGGAAGGTCACGCCATCGCTTGCGTCTGTCGTCTTCGCGAGGCCGAGGTCGACCGAAAGCACGGCTTCGGGGGGCGCCTCGAGCGTCCAAGCGACGCGGCTTCCGGGCGGAGTCACGAGTGCCTGGCGCTGTCCGCTGCTGTCGACTCGCTCGCTGCCCAGCGAGAATGGGATGACGGCCGGCTCGAAGTCCTCGGGCGCAGAGAGGACCGAGCTCGGCTCGAAGGCGGTCAGGAGATCGAGCAGAATGCTCCGCCGCTCGGTGAAAGCCTCCGTGCGCTTTCGGCTCACACCGTCCGATCGCAGGACTGGTGCCCCGAACCCGCACCGGATCGGAGGATTGCCTTCGGCGTCCGTCGCCAGCACCAGGTCGACGACGTCCCCGACGACGGACGGCTCGAGCCGCACCATGAAGGGCCGCCATCGATCCTCGCCCGGTGTGAGCGTGGTCTTCGTCGTGGCGACCTGCTCGCCATCGCCGTCGAAGACTTGCAAGGAGAACACGATCGGAACCGGGTTCTCGGCCCAGCTCTCAGGGTCGACTCCCAGCTGGGCATGGAACTCGGCCTTGGGATGAACCGGAATGCGCTCGAGGCGCACCGGCTTCCCAATGGGAACCGGCAGGAACGGCAGCGGCTGCCGCTCGAGGATCATCTCCCCCGGAATCCGATCGTCCGGATCGGGCGAGATGCGCATCTGGCGCTCGAGCCAGCTGCCCAGGTCGATCGATCGGTCGAGGACGACGCGGTCTTCGGATTCGGAATCGGGTCGCAGCCAAAGAAACCAGGCGCCAGCAGCGATCGCGGCCACGGCCAGGATCCAGCCCCAGCGAGCTTTCCAGAACATCGAGCACTCCGCGGTGAGAAGACGGGCGAGTATAACACGGGAACGAATGCCGTCTCGCGGACCCGGTGGAGCTTGGGGCGAAGTGGGTCGTTGTCGAGTTCGGGCAAGCGAACGAGGCGCTGAACGCCTCGAGGCACGATGCCATCCGGGGCGCTGCCTTCCTGAGGTTGAGAGAAGCTGAAGCCGCTCCCGTGCTGCCAGGCGGAGCGTCGATCATCCCCTCCTCGGCGATCGGCGCGTCCTCCCGGATCCTCGGCGGCTCGAAGTCAGTAACCACGGTTCACGCTTCCCGTCCCTTCTACTGAAGGAGGGACGAATGAAGCACCCCCACGATCGTCTCGTGAAACAAGTGTTCGGCGTCGTCGAGCACGCCCGCGGTCTGCTGCTCTCGATATTGCCCGAAGAGGTCTCGTCCGAGTTGGACTTCGACTCGCTGGAGCCGATACCGGCGAGCTTCATCGGTCGGCGCGATCAAGAGCGGCTGGCGGACTTGGCCTTTCGCCTCCGGGCGAAGGCCGGAAAGCCGGTCGTGGTGTACGTGCTCTTCGAGCACCGGAGCTCTGCAAGTCGTTGGTTGGTGCTCGACATGTTGGGGTGCGTCGTCCGTCCGCTCGAGAGTTGTCGTCGGCGGGATTCCTCGATCCCCGTCGTTCTTCCGGTGGCACTGGTCCATGACTCGAGGAAGCGTCAGGTCGTCACTCGCCTCGAAGGACTGGTCTCGGCTCCGGACGCCCTTCCGAGCGTCCAGCATCCGTTGCGCTTCGAGATCCTTCTGCACGATCTGCGGGCCCTGCAGTTGAGTCAGCTGCTTCGGCCCCCGATGACCGACTTCGGGGCTTTGACTCTCGTGCTCCTTCGTTTCGCACGATCAGGCGAGCTCGTCGAAGTCCTGGTGAGCCTCTCGGAGCTCGTCAATCGCGTTCTGGATGGGGCACAGGGCGGGGAGCGCGTCGGGTTGCTGATGAGATATACTCTTCATGTGAGTCCAGCCATCGAGCCAGAGATCCTGGCAGCGACTATGGCAACGAGGATCGATCCGAGAGTAGGAGACATCGTCATGTCGACAGCCGAACGATTGAGAGAAGAGGGGCGCCGCGAAGGCATCGAGCAAGGCATCGAGCAAGGGCAGCGTGGAATGCTAAGGGCGTTGATCGAGTCGCGCTTCGGTGCGCTGGAAAACGCGGAGCGTGAGCAGCTCGAATCGGCGTCACCCGAAGAGCTGACCCGCCTGGCGGAGCGAGTCCTGACCGCGACCTCCCTTCGGGAGCTCTTCGCGAGATGAGGTGGGAAATGACGGAGAGCGTCGGTTCGAAAGCAGCAAGGATCGTCCTGGAGGTTGCCGAGGGAATCAAGCAGGAGGGCCGTGAGGAGGGCCGGGTCATCGGGCAGCGTCAGGTGTTGCAGCGACTGATCGAGTCGCGATTCGGTGTGCTGGAAACCGCGGTGCATGAGCAGCTCGAATCGGCCTCACCCGACGAGCTGATTTGTCTAGCCGAGCGCGTCCTCATCGCGACTTCCCTGCACGAGCTCTTCGAGATTCTCGAGAGAGACACCAGTATCACGGCTGCCGATCGTCTGATGCAGGAGGGCCGCGAGGAAGGCCTGGTCATCGGGCAGCAAGAAATGCTGCAGATGCTGATCGAGTGGCGGTTTGGTGAGTTCGGAATAGCAGAGCTGGATCAGCTCGAATCGGCGTCACCCGAAGAGCGGACTCGCCTGGCGGAGCGAGTCCTGACCGCGACTTCCGTGCGCGAGCTCTTCGGAAGCTGAGTCCGGATGCTCTCCGTCTTCTCGCGCCTCACATCCGGAACACGCCGTACTTCGGACTTGGGATCGGGGCGTTCAACGACGCACTGATTCCCAGCGCCAATGCTTTGCGCGTTTCGGCGGGATCGAGGATGCCGTCGTCCCAGAGGCGCGCGGTGCTGTGGTACGGGTTACCCTCTTCCTCGTACTTGTCGAGGATCGGTTGCTTGAAGGCGGCTTGCGCCTCTGGGGCCATGCTCTCACCGTGGCGCTCGAGCTGCTCGAGCTTCACCGTCAGCAACACGTTGGCAGCTTGCTCACCGCCCATGACCGAGATGCGGGAGTTCGGCCACATCCACAGGAATCGGGGCTGATAGGCCCGGCCACACATGCCGTAGTTACCGGCGCCGAACGATCCACCGAAGATCAGCGTGAAGCGCGGCACGGGCACGTTCGCGACCGCGTGCACCATCTTCGCGCCATCCTTGGCGATGCCACCTTGCTCATACTCCTTGCCCACCATGAAGCCGGTGATGTTCTGCAGGAAGACCAGCGGCACACCGCGTTGACCGCACAGCTCCACGAAGTGCGTCACCTTGAGCGCGCTTTCGCTGAACAGGACTCCGTTGTTCGCAACGATGCCGACCGGGTATCCATGCACACGCGAAAACCCGCAGACGACGGTCGTCGCGTAGAGATGCTTGAACTCGTGAAAGCGCGATCCGTCGATCAGGCGCGCCATGATCTCGCGCACGTCGACCTGCTTGCGCGTGTCCTGCGGAATGATGCCATAGAGCTCTTCGCCCGCGTAAAGCGGCTCCTCCGGCGGACGCACGTCCAAGGTGATGCGCTTCCGCTCATTGAGGTTCTCGACGATGTTGCGCGTCAAGAGCAGGGCGTGCTCGTCATTGTCGGCGTAGTGATCAGCCACGCCTGACTGACGGCAGTGTACGTCGGCCCCGCCCAGCTCCTCGGCCGTCACCACCTCGCCGGTCGCTGCCTTTACCAGAGGCGGTCCCCCGAGGAAGATCGTGCCTTGGTTCTTGACGATGACCACCTCGTCGCTCATGGCCGGTACGTAGGCGCCGCCGGCCGTGCAGGAGCCGAGCACCGTGGCGATCTGAGGAATGCCCAAGGCCGACATGCGCGCCTGGTTGTAGAAGATGCGCCCGAAGTGATCGCGATCGGGGAAGACATCCGCCTGCAACGGGAGGAACGCGCCGCCCGAATCGACGAGGTAGACGCAGGGCAGCAAGTTCTCGAGCGCGACCTCCTGCGCTCGCAGGTGCTTTTTCACCGTCATCGGAAAGTAGGTGCCCCCCTTCACCGACGAGTCGTTGGCGACGATCAGCACCTCGCGGCCGTGTACCGAGCCAACACCGGTGACGACGCCCGCACTCGGCGCGCCACCATCATAGAGTCCCCAAGCCGCGAGGGGGCTCAGCTCCAGGAACGGCGTGCCGGGATCCAGCAGCTTCTCGATCCGCTCGCGGGCCAGTAGCTTGCCTTGGTCACGTTGCCGCTGGATGGCACGCTCGCCGCCGCCCTTCCGCACCTGCTCGAGGCGCTCGCGCAGCTCGAGGACGAGCCCACGGTTGTGAGCGTCGTTGGTCTTGAACTCGTCGCTACCGGTCCGGATCCGGCTCTCGAGGACGTCCATCGTTTCTACCTGAGTGGGGTGTGATCGACGAAGATGACGTGACCCGTCTCCGGGTGGAGACGGGGTGAGGGGCACAGATATATCAAGAATGGCGGTAAGAGGCGAACCCGGTCGTCCGAGCCGGTGTCATCGGAGTGACGAGCTCGTGCGCTCGTCGAGCCAGGCATCGACGAGCGCGGAAACGAGCTCCTCCGGGGCGCGGTCGACGTGCGGCCAGTGCACGACGGACGGCAGCTCGTCCAGCGGCTCCCAGCGATCCCGGATCGACTCGTACACCGACGCGTTCGCATCGGAGATCGCGTGCGGATCGCGAGCTCGCTTCTCGAGACGCTCTCGGATTACCGATTCGGGCGGATCGAGGTGAACGGCCAGGAGCGGTACGCCATGATCACGAGCGAGCGCATGGAACGGCGCGCGCCGTGCGACGGTGGACCCGGTCGCGTCGATCAGCACGGTGCGCCCGGCCCGAAGGTGCACCTCGGCTTTATCGCGGAGAGTGGCATAGGTCCGGTCCGTCATCTCGGGGCGATACAGACCCGCCTCGACTCCTTGACGATCCCGCCGAGTCTCGGCGATGCCAGCCAGCCGTTTCCGGACGCGATCGCTGCTCAGCACCGCTGCCTCGAAGGGTTGAGAAAGAGGGCTGATCACCCAGCTCTTGCCGGACGCCGGAGGACCGCACACCAGGATCAACGCCGGAGACAGCGTGTAGCTGGCCGCCAGATGAAAGTAGCGCCTCGCCTCGAGTGCAGCCGCGTGCCGCTCGGTCTCGGGGACGCCGGCTCCCGCGGCCTTGAAGGCCGCGACTTTCGCCCGCACCATCGCGCGATAGGCCTTGTAGAAGGGTTCGATCGTAAGCAGCTCGGGATCACGCGCTCTCTCTGCGTAGGCGCGCGCCAGGAAGCCGGAGAAGCCGCGCAGCCGACGAAGGTCGAGATCCATGGTCAGGAAAGCCAGGTCGCACGCGACGTCGCCGCAGCGAAACCGGGGCGAGAACTCGATGCAGTCGTAGATGACGATGTCGTCGGCTTCGATGAAGCACACGTTACCGGCGTGCAGGTCTCCATGGCCGTCTCGAACGCGGCCCCCGGCGAGCCGGCTCTCCATGCGATGCCGGTTGACTTCGAGGTCCCGGCGGGCGGTGGATTCCAGGTGGGCGTGGAGCTTCGCGGACACGAGTGTGCCGACGACGGAGCGAGTCTGCTCGAAGTTCTCGAGGACGTTCTGGGAGATGGCGACGAACGAGCCGTGCTCATCGACGCCCGGGCCCGTCGCGGCTTCGGCGTGAAAGGTCGTGAGCTTGTCGGCGAGCGCTCGAATCAATCCGTTGTCGATGGCGTGCTCCTCGAGGAGCTGATCCATCATGCGCGTCGCGGGCAGACGTCGCATCGCAACGGCAAACTCGACCGCGCCGTTCGAAGTGTCCGGGTCCTCTGAGGCCTCGCCGACCCGCAGACCCGTCCGCCCGGGGAGGATGGGAGCGACGCCCAGATAGGTCTGCGAGGCGAGTCGCCGGTTGAGTCGCACCTCTTCGACGCAGAAATCGCGGCGCTTCTCGAGGGTCGTGTAGTCGAGGAAGCCCAGGTCGACGGGCTTCTTGACCTTGTAGACACGGTCGCCGGCAAAGAAGAGCAGCGAGATGTGTGTCTGCAAGAAGCCGACGCTCTCGCCGACGGCGTGTGAGTACGCCTCGGGGCGGCGGAGAGCGGTGATCAAGGAGTCGGTGTCGGGCGACGTCACGAGTCCTCCGGTGAAGTGACGGAACGTGGCGCGTACCGTACTTCACCGGGGCTGAGGAGGGCCACCCTGGAAATGGCCCTCCTCTGCTCGTGAATCAGTAGCCCTGAGCGCGTAGCGGGACGACGTTCGAAACCGAGTTGAACTGGTTGTTCACGATCGTCACGTACTGCAGGTAGAAGCGCAGGCCGACCGGCGTCTGCGAAGGCAGGTTCAGAGTCACGGACCGGTTACCCGAGCCGTTCAACGTCCCGGTGAGGGCTGGGAAGAGGCCGAGGAATCCGATCCACTGCACGCCGACGTCGAGGTGCTTGCTCGTGCCGGGGAGCGGCGTGTTCCCGGTCGTGGGAGCCGGCACGATGATGAACTGGGCGTTGCCGTTCGCCCCACCGGCCGCCAAGTCGAGGGTGTAGTTGTTCCCCGGCTGCGGCTTGGTCTCTCGCGAGGAGAGCTCGACCGTCGTGTTCGAGTAGTTCGCCGTGACGTTCAGGATGCCGCGGCTTACGAACGCTCCTTCGACCACCGGAATGTGCGAGCCGCCGTAGAGCGACTGGTCGGCTTGCACGATCGTGTTCGCCGCCGCGGTCATGTTCGAGGACGAGGTCTGGGAGAACATGCCTTGGATCACCAGCGAGTCGGCCGTCGCCGCCCCGAGATCCTGCATCAGATCCCAGAGCGCCGCCGACCAGATCTCGCCGTCCGCGTGGACCTGGCTGACCAAGTCCTCGGGGTAGTGCTTGTTGCCGTCGACGCGCCGCAGGTACGGCGGGTTGTGACTGTCATAGGAGACGGCATCCCACTCGCCGACGCGCGCGTTGGCGAAGCGGCTCGCGGCGAGGTAGTCGCCGAAGCCTTCGCTCATGGCACCATTCTGGCCGCCTCCGATGCCGCTGATGTCGTCGTGAACCGAGTGCCCGTACTCGTGCAGCACGATCTCGGCATCCTCGGCGTCGTCCACGCCGCCGTCGCCGAAGTACAGATTGCCATTGCTGCCGTCGTAGTAGGAGTTGTCGAACGAGCCGGCGTGCACGTCCATGCGCTGTTGACGATTGTTCGCGTTGTTGAAGCCCAACGACTGCAGCCAGCGCTGGAACTCGTCGACGTGGTAGTAGGCCACCACCTCCTCGAACGCGTTCTGACCACGCAGGAACTGGTACACCAGGCTCGGCTGGTTGGTCCGGCCCGAGGTGATGCTGGTGCTGGCGTACGGGCCCGTCAAAAAGCCGCTTCCATCGAGACCCTGCAGCGTGCGCGTGAAGTACTCCGAGCTCGGGATCGCGTTGTTGCTGTCGTTCTGGTCCGTGAACACCGTGCCCGACGTCTGCACGGGGTTGGGGTCGAAGACATCTCCGGTCCCGTTCGCGTCGAAGCGCAGGGAGCGTTGGAAGACGACCTCGCCGTTTCGTGGAGAAACCGTCAGCTCCAGAGTCGCGTCGAGCGCCAGGGTCGTTGCCCGCACCGTCACGACGTGAAACAGACGATACTGCCCGCCGACGCGTCGAGAGATCCGGCGGTCGACGCTCGCCTCCACGCCGTCGTCCCGTCCGTCGAGGCCGAGCGAGCTCAGGGCACTCGCGAGGCTCGCGAAGGTCGTCCGCGACTCGAACGTGTCGACGAAGCCCGCCTTCACCGCGTCCGTCACCGCCCAGCTCTCGCCAGCTCGGGTCTGGATCACGAGGAGCTGCTCGTCCGAAGGCAGTCCGGCCCGCGTCATGACGAAGCGATGGGTGACGCCCGCCGCGTGCTCTTGGCGCTTCAGGAGCACCAGGTCGGCATCATCGAGGTCGAATGTCGTCAAGGCGGACTGAGCCAGCTCGAGGGCCGGTCGGTTCAAACCGCCCGGTAAGTCGATCCGGCGATCGGCGGACTGGCTCCAGGCGGGGCTGGCCGTCAAGGCGAGCCCGAGAAGGCATGCGAAAGCCTTCGATGTCATCGTGTCTCCTCCGTAGGGGGCGGCATACTCTGAACGGTTCTTGGCTCAGGGGACATTCTCGGTGGACCGGCCGGATTCGTCGAGACCTCAGCGGAGCTCGATCCGACGCGGCTCGTCCCCCTTGTTCGATCCGCGTGGGGCGGAGTTCCCCCTGATTGACGGCCTCGGAGCCTTCTCACTCGGCGGCTCATCCCACAGAGGCCTTCGTCAGTCGGCCGAGGCTCGTCGGGAGAGCGAGAGCAGAAACGCGACCAGATCCCAGATCTCGGCATCGGTCATCGTTTCCGAGTAGGCCGGCATGGGACCGACGTTCAGTCCGCCCTTCAGGACCCGAAAGACATCTTCGGGGCGACTGCCCGTACGGTAGCGACCCTCGGTGAAGCTTCGAGACCACGGCACCGGGCGCCCCATCTCGTCCTCCCACGCCGACCGACTGGCGGAGCGATGGCGACCCAGCACCCGACCGTCACCCGTCACCGGCCCATGACAGGCCGCACAGTCGAGACGCTCGTAGAGAATGCGCCCCGGGCGCAGGTTCTGGCCGAGGTCTTCAGGTCGAGGAGGCACCTCGAGAGGAGTCGCCTCGCGCACGTCCCAGTACCAGATGAGCGTCTCATCGAGCTCGTCCCAGTAGACCGAAAGCGTCTTCAAGTACGCGACGAGCTCCCAACGCCGCACCGCCGGCAGCAACGCAAAGCTCGGCATCGCCGAGCCGTCGAGCCCTTGGGTGATCGAGGTATAGAGATCGCCATCGAGCGGCAAGTGACCGGCGGCGGTGGAGCGCTTCTTGTAGGCGGCGAATGAGAAGTTCCGCGGGAGGTTCTCCTCGTGAACGCCCGCAATCTGCATCAGATCGGCTGCCGGGCCGTCACCCAGGCCAGTCGGCCCATGGCAGCCGGCGCAGTCGAGGGTGTAGGTCTCTCGCCCGCGCGCAAGGCCTGGCCAACGGAGTTGCCCTTCGGCGTCACGCTCCTCGACGAGAGCGACGAGGCCTTCGGGATTCACGCGGACGTTGGGACCGAAGGTGTAGCGCACGGGCTCGAGGTCGGGCTGACCGTTGCGAGCGAGGAACGCCGCCCAGGCCGCTTCGAATGCCTCGTCATCGCGCACGAGCTGCTCGACGCCCTCCTCGTCCTCGACCCGCTCTTCGAGACTCGCATGCCAGCTCTCCAGCTCGGCCAGCAGGGAGCCGGGCATCGACAGCTCCGCCGGCAAGGGTATCGGCTCGACCGAGGGCGCCTCGCCGAGCGATTGGAGGTAGCGAACGAGATCGCGGGCCTCGTCCGTGGGTCGGAGCGCCCCTTCGGCATCGGTCTCGAACAGCTGGGGAAAGCGCGGCATCGGTGAGGCGGGGTCGACCTGACGGGGGTCGAACAGGTGCGCGTACTGCCAGCCATCCGTTCGGCGACCGCCTTCGTGACCGAGATCGGGGCCCATGCGTCGTCGATCGAGAGAGTTGGGCCGCCACCCCGGCGGCGGCAGCTTGGGAATGGGCTCGAGCAGCCACCAATCGCGGTGATGATCGGGGTCGCGGCCGAGCCGAGTGTGACACTCCCAGCAGGCTTCGCGCTCGAAGACTCGACGCCCTCGCTCCGCTGCGGCTTCCTCCAGCGCGACGCCTGGTGGGGGCGTCTCGGGCGATCGCAGCGGGGGCTCCCACGCGTGCCAGAGCCCACCTCCGAAGAGCAACACAGCGGTCACGAGTAGTAGGAGCAAGGCGGCGAGGAGCAAGCGCTGCATGGGGTGCTCGAGGAATCCGGTGTCGTTCGGGCGCCGGCTCGGGGCGCGAGGCGAGCAATGTAGAGGTGACCGGCGGGCGCTGTCAAACCGCGCTCTTCGGAGGGACGAAGCCCAAGCCTGCATCACTCGCCGGTTGTCGAGGCTAGCAACGACTTCCGCAGGGCCGCCTCAGACCATGTTGGCGACAGCGCAACGAAAGCGTTAAATGAGGCCGGCGGGTCGAGTGGCCCGGCAATCGAGAGCAACCCACGACCCCCTGGGCGACACGACATGATCCCTGGCATCTCATGGACTCGCCGTCTCGGAAAGCTAGTGCGAGGTGACGCCGCGCCGAAGGCGCTCTTCCTCGGAGCACTGATCGGCGCGATGCTCGGCATGGTGCCGGGATTCAACCTGACGATGCTGCTGCTGATCCTGCTCTTCTTCGTGCTCGCGGCGAACATGGGCGGGATGATGCTCGGCTTTCTTCTCGGCAAGACTGTGTGCCTGTTGGCGGCTCCGTGGACGTTCGAGATCGGCTACGGAATGATCCACGGCAACGAGGCGCTCTTTGCGAGCCTCGCCACGGCCCCCGTCATCGCTTGGATGGATCTGGATCGCTACTGCCTGATCGGTGGATTGCCGATCGGGGTCGGTCTCGGGCTCGGCTTGGGCGTCGTGTGCATGGCTTTCGTGCAGTCGCTGCGCCGCTCGATCATGGCCGTGAACGAGAAGAGCGAGCGAGCACGCAAGCTGTCTTCGAGCCGCTGGTTGCGCATCGTCTTCTGGATCTTCTTCGGCAAGAGCAAAGGTGAGCTCTCCGACAAGCTCGAGAAGAAGAAGGCGCCGTGGCTGCGAAAGTCCGGGCTCGCCTTCGTCGTGATCGTTCTCGTGCTGGCGGTGGCAGTCCAGTTCGTCTTCGCCGGCTCGTTGGTGCGGCCGCAGCTCGAGCATCAGCTCTCGCAGAGCTTTGGCGCCGAGGTGAACATCGGGTCTGCGGATTTCTCGATCTTCGGGGGAGAGGTCACTCTGAAGGACCTCCAGATCACCGACGCCGAGAAGCCAGCGAACAACATGATGCGGGCGGAAGAGCTGTCGGCCCAGCTGAGCTTTGGCGACCTCTTGGCGCGGCGATTCGTGATGGACCATCTCGTGGGAAACGGGGTGAAGACCGACGTCCCACGCGACCAGCCCGGATTCGTGCTGCCCAAGGCCGAGAAGGAGGAGAAGCCGAAGTCTGATCCTGAGTCGATCGACGACTACCTCGAAAAGATCGAGCAGGTGAAGGGCTACCTCGAGAAGGTCAAGGAGTACCTCGATCGCGAGAAGGAAGAATCCGAGCCGCCCACCGAAGAGGACCACGAACGCGCTCGTGAGCAGGCCCGCCTCCAGGGTTACCTCGTACAATCCGCGCGGGGCCGCCTCGTGAAGCAGCCGACCTTCACCATTCGTCGCGTCGAGCTCAGCGGCGTCGAGTTCAAGGACGTACCGGGAAGCTACACGCTGCTCGCCAACGACCTCTCCACGCAGCCCACGCTCAACGAGCTGCCGATGATCTTCGACGTGAAGGCCGAGAGCGTCGAGCGCTCCTTGGTCAACCTGAAGCTGATGCTCAACGAGCCGAGCGCCAAGAACCTGCTCGACGTGTTCCTGCCCGATGTCGATCTCGATGCCGAGAGCCTGAGCGACAAGGCGCCCTTGATGCTCAAGGGCGGCAAGGCGCTCATCGAAGGCGTCGGCAACTTCGACGCCGACGCGCTGTTCTTGCCGATTCGTGTCTCGGTGCAAGACCTGCAAGCGGCCGTGCGCGGCGACGAGAAGGTGCTCGGCTTCGAGGCCGGTGTCGCCAACCGTATCTTCGAGAGCCTGAAGACACTCGAGTTCGAAGCCGTCCTCGAAGGATCGCTCCTCGCACCGAAGCTCAAGGTCGACACCGAGAAGCTCCTCGCCAACCTCCAAAAGACGCTCCTCGCCCAGGGCGAAGCCGAGCTGGCCCGACTGGCCGGCGAGCAGGTCGCGAAGGTCCGGGCGCTCGCCGACGAGCAGATCGACAAGGCCAAGGGACAGCTCGAGGACGCCGCCAAGAAGGCGCTCGAAGGAGCCGGCCTCGACAAGAAGCTCGACGACATCGTCCCCGGCGCCAAGGAAAAGCTCGAAGGCCTGATTCCCGGCGGGAAGAAGAAGGCCGACGGCAGCAAGCCCGAAGACGCCATCGACCCGGGCAAGGTCCTCGACGACCTCTCCAAAGGCCTTCCGTTCGGGAAGAAGAAGGACAAGAAGAAGGACGACTCGCGCTGATTCGGCGAGCGCCAATGAAACCACGAGCCCGGCGAACCTGATCCTGGGCCACTTGGGGTAGTGGCGGAACCATTGGAGCTTGCTGACTTCCAACCTACCGGGGTTGGAGGCCAAGGCCGAGTCACCCAGCGCCACTGTGAATTGACCGCCATTCACCGATGCGACCTCGATGAGTGTCCTGGAGGGCAAGGTGGGGTCCTGGGCCATTCTAATGAACCTGATGCGAGCAGGCCGTTCTCTGCAGGATGCGGCTTTGCTACCCTTGTCCCCGGGAACCTCGGCCTGAAGTGCTCCACGATCCACTCGGCCGAAAAAGGAAGACTCCGATGCAGGGAGAGATGACTCTCGCGGCGCTTGGCGCCTGCGTCCTGATCGCGGTGGCGGGCACACCTGTCGGTGCGCAGCCGACCGAGCGAGTGAGCGTGAGCTCGGCTGGCGTTCCGGGCAACGCCGATAGCGGAGAGATCGCTGGCTGGACCCAGCCCACGATCGTCTCGGGGAACGGTCGCTGGGTGATCTTCGGTAGCCTCGCGAGCAACCTCGTTCCGAACGACACCAACGATCGAAACGACGTCTTTCTCCGTGATCGACTGAATGGCGTCACGACGCGCGTGAGCCTGGATTCGACCGGGGCGCAGCTCGAGCAGGCCAGCTACCTCGTGGGAGCCTCGGCGACCGCGAAGGCGATCTTGTTTGCAACGAGGGCACCGGCCGTCCCGACTCTCGATGGCAATGGCGAGTATGACCTGTACGTTCGAAAAGTCGTTCGCGACAGAACCGAGCTGGCCAGCGCCCGGTCGACGGGTAGGGCTGCTGGGGCCTACTGGGGGGCGATCTCGCTGACAGGCTCTCAGATCGCATTCGCTTCGATTGCCGACCGTGTCGTGATTCCCTGGGACGAGAATGGATTCACGGATGTCTTCGTTCGTGATCTGAACGCGGGCACGACGCGTCTTTGCAGCGTCGACTCGGCGGGCAATCTTGGCAACGGGCACAGCGGAGCCGATCCGACGGGACAGGCCATCGGCGTTGCCATCTCTCTCACCGGGGAGTGGGTCGCGTTCGGGAGCCTGGCTACGAACCTCGTCCCGAGCGACACCAACGGCCAGGCGGACGTCTTCGTACACCAGCTCACCTCGGGGAAGACCTTGCGCGTGAGTGAGGCGGAGGGCGGTGGCGAGGCGAATGGGCCGAGCTTCGTTTCTCCCTACTGCTTCAGCCGAGACGCCCGTTTCATCTTGTTCCAGAGCCTCGCCGACAACTTGGTGGAGGGTGACACCGGAGCCGCAGACCTCTTCGTGCGCCAAGTTCTCGGTGGCCCGCTCGATCGAGTCTCGATCCCCAGCAGCGGTGGCCAGGCGAATGGTGACAGTTATCCCGGCTCGATATCGTTCGACGGGGAGGAGGTGACGTTCATCAGTCGGGCGAGCAACCTCGTCCCCGGCGACACCAACGGCCGGGCCGATCTTTTTTCCCATCGGCGGGTCTTCAATCGGACGGACCGTTTGAATGTCTCGTTCACGGGCGATGAAACGGAGGCTCGAAGGTCACCCGGCTACGACGCGTTGCTGTCGTTCGGCGGAAGGTACGTCGGCTTCACGAGTCGTGCGCCCGACCTCGTCCGAGGAGACGGCAACGAGCTGGCGGACGTCTTCATTCGGGATCGGATTCAGGTGCAGCTCCAAGGGACTCCCCGCTTCCCTTCTCGCGTGCGATTCGAGCTGAGGCATGCCATCGACGAAGAGGGGGCTTGGGTGCTCGTGCTGCTGTCCGCCTCAGGATCGAACGGCATCTTCCTTCCGAACGGAAGTGTCATTCCTCTGACCTTCGACGGCTGGACGGCAGCGGGGCTGCAGGCCTTTCCGATTCTGAGCGGAATCGTCACCAGTGGCGGCGTTGCCAGGACCCCGGAGCTCACGTTCCCCGTGATCCAGCCAGGAATCACCGTCTACTCAGCAGCAATCACCCTCGAGCCCCATTCGGGAAGGTTGATGTCCATCACGGGTCCGACACATTTCACGACCCAGTAGGTACCGAAGCCCGGCGACTACTCCATTCCTCCATTGCTTCGCTCCCGCGTTCGCGGTTGAATGTGCGATTCGCTTCGATGCGACGAAGCCGTTTCCCTCCTCATGAGGCCTGCTCCACTTTGACCGCTGCTCTCTGCCTGACCGATTCCTACCGCCGAGAGCTCGAGACCCTGCTGCTTCGGTGCGAGCCCGACGGCGATCGCTTTCGCGTCGCTCTCGACGAGACGATCTTCTATCCCGAGGGCGGCGGGCAGCCGGCGGATCAGGGGTGGATCGGGGAGGCGGCGGTCGTCGACGTACAGCGGGTGGGCGACGAGATCATTCACTGGACCACTGCGCCGGTCGCGCCCGGTCCGGTGGCGGCTCGCCTCGACTGGAATCGCCGTTTCGCCCACATGCAGCAGCACACGGGGCAGCATCTTCTCACCGCCGTTGCCGCCGATCGCTTCGGTTGGCAGACGACCGCGTTCCACCTCGGCTCCGAGCGCTGTGACATCGAGCTCACCGCCGAAGATCTCTCCGCCGAGGCAATCGTCGAGCTCGAAGCCGCCGTCAACGCGGAGATTCGGGCCGCGCGTCCCGTTCAGGTTCTCGAAGTGGCACCCGACGAGCTCGCCGGGCGCCCCGTTCGCAGCCGGGGACTGCCCGACGGGCACGTCGGACCGGTGCGGCTGGTCGAGATCGCGGATGTCGACCTGAACACCTGCGGCGGCACTCATCTGAGCAACACGGCCGAGATCCAGCTGATCGAGCTTCTCGGGACCGAGCGGATTCGCGGCGGGCAGCGCCTCTTCTTCGCCTGCGGTGAGCGTGTGCGCGCGCGCCTCGCATCCACGCGTGACCGCGAGCGGCGCCTCGGCGAGCTGCTGTCGACGCCGGGGCCCGAGCAGGCGGCGGCCGTCGAGCGGCTGCTCACCGACGCGCGTGCCGAGCGCAAGCAGCGTGAGAAGCTCATCGCCGCGCTGGCCGAGGCTGTCGCGCAAGCGCTCGCGATCGACGCGGCGCCAGTCGCGGCCTGGCATTGGCCGGAGCCCGATGCGGCCCTGCTCGGCGAAGTGGCTCGGGCGACCCATGCGATCGCAGTCGAGCGGCGGCTGCTGCTCACCGCGGGTCCGGACGAGGGGGCGGGCGTGTTCCTCGTAGCAGGACCGAGCGCTTGGGTCCGCGAAGCGGGTCCTCGCGTCGCGACGGCTCTCAGCGGTCGCGGTGGTGGCAAGGGACGATTCCAAGGAAAAGCGGAGCGGCTTGCGGAGCGAGCGCGCGTCCTGCTCGAGCTCTAAGGCGCGGTGCTTCCGCATCGTCGTCCGAAAGCCACGACAGAAATCACTGTACGAGCTTCATTCCTGGCGCGTGCCCCCGGCGCGTCGTGGGGAGGCTCGAAAGCACTCATCCTGATTCGAGGAGAATCCATGAAGACCCTACTTCGACTCGGCCTGCTCGCCGGGCTCGGCCTCGTCACTGCGACCGGCTGTCAGCAGGCGCTCGAGCGTCGCGGCACGGCGGACCTCATCCCGCGCTCGACGCTCTTCGGAGCGCCGGACCGCGCGGGCGTCCAGATCAGCCCGGACGGAAGCCAGATCAGCTACCTCGCCCCGGTCGACGGTGTGCTCAATGTCTGGGTCGCGCCGCGCAACGATCTCGCCGCTGCCCGCGCCATCACCCAGGACAGTCAGCGCGGTATCCGAAACTACCGTTGGGCGATGACGAGCCAGCACCTGCTCTACGTGCAGGACACGGGGGGTGACGAGAACTGGCGCCTCCACAGCGTCGAGATCGCCAGCGGCAAGGACCTCGACCTCACGCCATTCGAGAACACTCAGGCCCGCATCCAGGAGGTGAGCCGTCATTTCCCGACCGAGATCCTGGTCGCGGTCAATGACCGTTCGCCGCAGCTCCACGATCTCTATCGCATCAACGTCACCAACGGCGAGCGCACGAAGATCTACGAGAACCCCCAGTTCGTCGGCGTCATCACCGACGAGCAGTACAAGGTGCGATTCGGGTTCCTCCTCACGCCGGATGGCGGCGCTGCCTTGATGGCGATCAACGAGGCGGGCGAGGCGACTCCGGCGATCCAGATCCCGACCGAAGACACGATGACGACCAACCCGGTCGGACTCTCCGCCGATGGCCAGACGTTGTACATGACCGACAGCCGCGGCCGCGACACCAGCGCCTTGGTCGCCTGGAACGTCGCCGACGGGTCGACGAAGGTGCTGGCCAAGAACGAGAAGGCCGACGTCGACGACGTGCTCTTCGATCCGATGACCCGTAAGCCGCAAGCGGTCTCATTCGACTACCTGCGGAGCGAGTGGGACTTCCTCCAGGGCGCCGTGCTCGCGGACTTCGCCGAGCTGAAGACGCTCGGTGACGGCGAGATCAGCATCGCCTCGCGCACGCTCGCGGACGACACTTGGATCGTCGCGCTCACCGAAGCCGATGCGCCGGTGAAGTACTACGTCTGGGACCGCGAGAAGGAAGAGGCGCAGTTCCTCTTCACGAACCGGACCGCTCTCGAAGGCGTCTCGCTTGCATCGCTGCAGCCTCGCGTGATCGAGTCGCGCGATGGCTTGGGTCTCGTGAGCTACCTCTCGCTGCCCGTCGGCACCGACGATGATGGCGACGGCGTGCCGGACGAGGCGCTTCCGATGGTCCTCGTCGTACACGGCGGTCCGTGGGCCCGCGACAGCTACGGCTACAACAACATCCATCAGCTGCTCGCGAACCGCGGCTACGCGGTGCTCTCGGTCAATTTCCGCGGCTCGACCGGCTTCGGCAAGGCGTTCCTCAACGCGTCGAATCTCGAGTGGGGTCGCAAGATGCACGATGACCTGCTCGACGCCGTCGACTGGGCTGTCGAAGAGGGGGTCGCCCAGAAGGATCAGGTCGCGATCATGGGCGGCAGCTACGGCGGCTACGCCACGCTGGTTGGCATGACCATGACCCCCGAGGTCTTCGCCTGTGGCGTCGACATCGTCGGCCCTTCGAACATCGTGACCTTGCTCAACACCATTCCGCCTTACTGGGCACCGATGGTCGCGATCTGGAAGACTCGCGTCGGTGATTGGACGACCGAGGAGGGCAAGGCGATGCTCGAGGAGCGCTCGCCGCTCACGCACGTCGGCAACATCGTGCGTCCTCTCTTGATCGGTCAAGGCGCCAACGACCCCCGCGTCAAGCAGGCCGAGTCCGACCAGATCGTCGCGGCGATGGAGACGAAGGGCATCCCGGTCACGTACGCGCTGTTCCCCGACGAGGGGCACGGCTTCGCACGTCCGGACAACAACCTCGCCTTCTTCGGCCTGACCGAGGCGTTCCTCGCCCAGCATCTCGGAGGCCGCTACGATCCGCTCACCCGGAAGGAGCTCGAGGCGTCCAGCGTCGAAGTCCGCGCCGGTGTCGCCGGCATCCCCGGCCTCACCGAGCTCGTCTCGGGCACGCGCTGATCATCGATTCTCCTGGAGGATTCCCCGGGGCGCCCTGCCCCGGGGAGCCCCACCGATCGGACGGTCGTGAATCCCGACGTCGGAGGGCAGACTTTACCCGAGCGGACTCTTCTGCCAGGACGCGCGATGGGCGGCATGAGAGGTGACCGCTCTCTCAATCTGGTCGTCCCAAAGCATCCCTGCCCGATGTCTCGCGACGACAGAGACGGGACGACGTGACGGACTCCGTTCACGTCTCTGTTGGTTGCTGCGGCGAGCGCCGGGATTGGAGACGCTGGCAGTCGGCTCTCTTGCCAGGACCCGTGAGGGGCGGCAGGAGACGTGACCTCTCTCTCAACTTGGTCGTCCTCAAGCATCTCGGCCCGACTTTTCGCGACGGCAGAGACGGAGCGACGTGACGGACTCCGTTCGTGTCTCTGTTGGTTGCTGCGGCGACCGCCTTCCGTGGCTCGGCGCTCCGAACCTAGCGGTCCTTCTTCGCTTCCTGCATGTTGGCCACCTTCTCCAGGCGCGACTCGAGAGCCGAGCGACCGAACCAGGCTCCGCGGAGAATCACCCCGCGCTGCGATCGGAAGTGCTTCACGTCGGTCAACGGGTTCTTACTCAAGAGCACGAGATCGGCGCGCCGACCGACTTCGACCGTGCCGAACTCTGAAGGCTCTCCCAGGAACTCCGCCGCGTCGCGGCTCCCGGCGCAGTAGGCCTCGAAGGGGCTGAGCCCCGCGGCCACCAGATGCGCCAGCTCCTCGTGGATGGAGTATCCGGGCACGACGTACGGGTTCGGCGTGTCGGTGCCGAGGAGGAGTCGCGCGCCGCCTTCGTGCAGTGCGCGCGTGATCTGAAGGTGAACCTCGAAGTCGGCTCGCTGCCGATCGAAGTAGGGGAAGCCGCGGTTGCGGAATCGGAAGTCCTGCCGCGGATCCCACCGTTCCCGGGTCGACGGGGACACGAAGCGCATCTCGGGGCGCGCCTCCCAGGCCTCGACGCGTCGATCGAGATTCGCGATGTGATCGAGCACGGTCAGCGTCGGGCAGTTCCATGACTTCGCCCGCACCGTGTCGGCGACGATCTTGGGAATCAACTCGGGGTCGATGAACTCGGCTGAAGCGCGTAGCCCGCTTCGGCGTCGCGTCGGTGCCTCCGTGCCCTGGATGGCCAAGAGGTATCCGGAGAGATGCTCGATGGAATCCTGAGAAGCGGCGAGGGCGCCCGACAGGCCGACTGCGTTCGGGACATGCCCCGAGACGCGGAGGCCCTTCTCGCGGGCTGCTGCGACGAGCGCCTCGTAAACGGGCTTGGAGAGTCGGCTGTACACCTTGATGGCGCCGTAACCCTGCTCGACGGTTTCGGCGACCGCGGCGGCGGCATCTTCCACCGAGTCGACCGGTCGGCTCGCCGGCCAAACGGGCGGTCGACCGTCGAAGATTGGTCCCGTCGTGTAGACGAGTGGAAAGTAGGTATCCGGGAGCTTCTCGGCGAGTCGGCGCCACTTCAGGTGACGAGAGTCTCCCCACATGTTGCGCACGGCGAGGACACCGTTGGCGATGAAGAGCGGGAACTCCTCCTCGTGCCACAGGTGGACGTGCATGTCGACCAGCCCCGGCATCAGGAACGCGCCGGTGCCGTCGAGACACGCGACGTTCTCGGGCAGCGCGACATCGGCCAGCGGACCGATGGCGGCGATGCGTCCGTCCCGAATGAGCACCGTCTGCGCCGGAATCACTCGATCGGTGTCCATGGGAACGACGGTGACGTTCTCGATGGCGATCGGCTGCGTGGAGGTCAGGTGATCCTCGGACCGAGACGCACCCGTGCCGAGGAGGCTCATCAGGATCAGAAAGCTACCGATCATGGAGCTCGTCTCGAGAGGGGAAGATTGCTCACTGCTTCAGCTCATCATAGAGGCTTCGAAGCCGGCTGGCCGACTCGAACCAATGAAAGGCCCGCGCGCGCTCGAAGCCCGCTTCACGCAGCTCATCGGCGCGGCGACGATCCAGCGTCACGCTCCACAGCGCCTTGGCGAACGCCTCGTGATCCTCGGGATCGACAAGGACAGCCGCGTCGCCGACCACCTCGCGAATCACCGGACGATCCGCCGCCACGACGGGCAGGCCACACGCCATCGCTTCGAGGAGCGGAATGCCGAAGCCTTCGTAGCGGGACGGAAAGGCGAGCGCTTGCGCCGCAGAGTAGAGCGCCGGCAGGTCCTCGTCCTCGATGTAACCGGGGAGGTGCAGCTCGACGCCCAGGCGCGCGGCGCGTAGGGCGAGGCGCTTGCCGGTGTTGCGGACCGAGCGCCCGGCGAAGACGAGGGCCGGAAGCTTCGCTCCTCGACCTTTCAAGAACGCCATCGCGTGCAGGACGCTGAAGAGGTTCTTGCGCGGCTCCAGGTGCCCGACCGACAGGATGTAGCTCTCCGGCAGCTTGTAGCGTTGGCGCATCGCGGCCAGGCGCTCGGCGTTGCGGATCGGTGTGAACTCGGCACTGACGGCGTTCGGGATTACCGCGATCCGCTCAGGCGGAAAACCCGTCCGCGTCGCGATCTCGTTCGCCATCGTCTCGCTGACGGCGACGAGGCGATCCACATGGCGCAGCGCGCGGCGGAGCACCAGGCGCGCGTACAGTTGACGCGCGCTCCAACCCGGGAGGAAGTGTCGCGCATCGTGCAGAGTGTAGACGAGCCGGATGCCAGGCAGCTTGACCAGGGGAGGCGCGTCGAGGTGTAGGACGCTCACGCCGTCGTTCGCCAGTCGCTGGCGCCAGAGCTCGGGGGAACGGCGCAGGCGCTCGAGCGGCTTTTCGAAAGAGAGCGGCGTCGCGACCATCGGCGCGCCGGGAAAGAGCGCATCCATCTCGGGCTCGGCTTCGCGCGGGAGGTAGAAGATCAGGTCTTCGAACTCGCCGAGTCGCATCACGGTTTGATAGAGCTCGACGAAACGTCGCCGAGCGCCGCTCTGGCGAGGGTCGAGGACGAGACCGCTGACGGCCACTCGGCCTCCGGGGGGAGCTGGAGGAAGCGTGCTCATGAGGCGGCAGCGATCTGTCGGTAGACGTCGAGCATGGCGTTCGCGGCACGCTGCCACGTGAAGCTTCGGGCATGCTCTCGACCGCGCGCTCGCCGGCTCGAGAGCGACTCGGGTCGGGTCAGCAGATCGAAGACGGCGTCGGCGAGTGCCTTCGTGTCTCGAGGCTCGAGAGTCTGCGCGGCATCTCCGACGACCTCGGGCAGTGCTCCTCGGTTGGACACGATCGCTGGGCAGCCGGCGGCCATCGCTTCGAGCGCCGGAAGCCCGAATCCTTCCGAGAAGCTCGGGAACACCAGTGCCGTCGCATGGGCATAGAGATCACGCAGGATCGGATCGGAGACGGGACCCAGACCGTGGCGGCGCTCGTGGCCTGCGCGGCGACTGTCTGCGGCGGCGCCGGCCGCGAGCCAACGCACCTCCCCGAGCCGCGAATCGTCCAGTGCCCGCGCGATCAAGGTGTGATTCTTCCTGGGACGCTCCGCGCCGACGCTGAGCACATAGGGTCCGTCGGCGAGCCCCCACTCGGCGAGCAGGGCGTCGCGCGGCCGCTCGCTGGGCTTGAAGAACACGGCGTCCACGCCATGGGGCACGACATGGATGGGAGCGCGAGCTCCTGGATGGCGCTTCTCGATGGCGGCCGCCGTCGTGCGCGAAGGTGTCACGATGCCGGCCGCATGACGGACGGCATGGCGGAGCGCGAGGCGGTGATTGAGCCGGCGTCCGCGATCGAGGCGCGGCGCGCCCGTCAGCCAGGGAACCTCGTGCACCGTGGCCAGTCGAGGGACCGGTCCTCCCAGAGGAATGGCGGAGACCGGCGAGTGGACGAGGTCGAAGCCTCGTCGCACCAGGAACCGCATCAGGTGAATCTCTCGCCAGATCGGGCCCGGGCGTCGGGAGGGGATCACATGGCGACGCCAGGTCTTCGGGAGCTCGGCGTCGATCGGAATCGTTCCTTGGGAGACGAGCACGAACTCATGATTCGGGGCAAGCTCGTCCAAGGCTCGGAGCAAGCCGCGCTGCGCGCGCTGGACGCCCGTTGGCGGGAGCAGGCCTTGGATCGTGACGTCGTGAGCGATTCGCACGGAGCGGTTGCCGGAGAGGTTCGAGGCGGTCGGTTGCAGGTCCCAGTGCGTCACCCTAGACTGGCGCGCCGTGGTCTGCAACTCACCGGATCCCCGTCCGTCCCGAGGGAGTCGCATGGAAATCGTGACCCAGCTCTCCATCTTCATGGAGAATCAGCCGGGCGTGTTGTCGCGGATCTGTGACGCCCTCGGTGGCCACAAGATCCAGATCCAGGGCTTCAGCATCGTCGAGTCGAGCGAGCACGGACTCATCCGTGCCGTCGTGAGCGATCCCGTCCGCGCCATTCACGTCTTGGGCGAAGGCGGGTTGCTCGTCACCGAGCGCGACATCCTCTCGCTGAAGGTGCCCAACCGAGCCGGAGCCCTGGCCGAGATCGCGCGCCTCCTCGGGCGACACCGCATCAACATCCTCTACGGGTACGGCTCGAACGTCGAGCGCACTCGAACCGGGCAGATGTACCTGTCCGTCTCGAATCCCGAGCGCGCCCTCGAGATCCTGTCGGCGCAGCTGGATTACTGAGGACAGAGCAGTCCGGGCCTTCGAAGGGACGATCGAATCGGAGGGCGGACTTCAGTCCGCTGAGTGCTCGTCCAAGGCCAACGAGAAGTCGATCTCAAGAGGGAAACGGAGGGCGGACTTCAGTCCGCTGGAAGCGCCCTCGGCGATCACGACGGCTTCGGAACGGCGAAAGAGCTCCCACCCGAATGAATTCGGGCCTCCGAGGGGACGGAATGGAAGCACCGCGATGAGCGACACCGGGTCGCAGATCTTCATCCCCCACTCAGCTCCTCGTACACCTCTCGCAGCGTCTCGGCGCAGCGGCGCCACGTGAACTGACGAGCCCACTCGCGGCCGGCGTCCCGCGTCGCCGCGTCGGAGGCCTTCGTGAGCGCCGAGGCCAACCCGGCTTCGATCGCGTCCACCGAACGCGGGTCCACATGCGACGCATGGTGGCCCGTCGCCTCGATCAGCGCGGGTCGATCCGACGTCAGGACCGGACACCCGAAGGCGAGCGCCTCCACGGCGGGAAGGCCGAAGCCCTCGTCGAGGCTCGGGTAGACGAACAACCGCGCCCCGGCATAGAGCGCGCGCAGCGTCGCCTCGTCGACGCCTTGTAGCCACCTCACGCGGCCCTCCCGCTCGCCGGCCTCGATCGCCCGAACGATCTCGTCATCGAGCCAACCTCGGGCACCGGCGATCACGAGTGGCGGCGCGTCCGGCAGTCGAGCATGGGCCTCGAGGAGTCGAAGATGATTCTTGCGCGGCTCGAGGGTGCCGACGGTGAGGACGTACTCGGACGGGACACCGCGCGGCAACACTCCCGACGCCTCGCCCCCCACGAGCACGTGATCGATGCCCGGCGGTGCGACTCGGATGCGATCCTCCGCGACACCGTAGCGCTCGATGATGTCACGACGGGACGCTTCGCTGATCGTGAGAATCCTCTGCGCCCGGGGCACGATGGCGTGGACCCGCTCCCGCAACGTCGCAGCCCCCTCCTGGCCGTGGTACTCGATGTCGTGCTCGAAGGAGAGGTCATAGAGCGTGATGATGAGCGGTGTCGTCGTGCGAACTCGCGGATAGATGTAGTCCGTGAGATGAGCGACCTCGACCTTGCCCAGCACGCGCTCGATCGTGTGCCCGGTACAGCGCTCTAGCGCTCGAATGAGCCGACCGGGCACTCGTCGCCGATGCAGAGTGAACCGCGCCGGCATCGGAGGGGGCGCCACGGCGTCCGCCTTCCAGAAGTAGGCGTAGAGCGAGTAGCGGTTCTCGTGATCGATCTCCATCAGCGCGCGCACCGACTCCCGAACGTAGCGAGCGATGCCCGCCTGATTCCAGAGCGCCGGTCGATAGTCGATGCCGATGTGTCTCATCGCGGGCTCGTGCACATCAGGACTTCATACCTTCATCAGCTCGCGATCGAGCGAAGGGAAGACGCCCCAGGATCTCGGGCGGAAGGTCGCCGAATCGGAAGGCGCCGACCAGGAAGACGAGGATTGGAACCGGGAGCCAGAGCCAGATGCTCTGTCCTTGCACGCTCCACGCCACGGCCGCCACGACGCCCGCGATGAGGCCCGGCCAGAGGAGGCGGGAAGAGAATGGCGAGACGCGGGTCGCTCGGTGAATGAAGAGCGCGGCGCCGATCGCGATCAGCGTCTCGGTCGCGAGCGTGGCGGCGGCGGCACCGTGGCGACCGTAGATCGGGATGAGCCAGAGATTCAGCAGCACGTTACCGACCAGTCCCGCGGCCGTCAGGGCCAGCGCCAACGACTGCCGATGGATCGCGATCAGGCCGTGGATCATGAGCTGGCCGGCAAACAGCGCCGGGACGGTGGCGATCAGGATACCGAAGCAGTCGGCCGACTCGGCGAAGCGATCCGAGTACGCGAGGGTGACGATCTCGTTACGGAGCGGAACGGCCGCTGCCGCGATGGGCAGCGCCAGGAGCATGAGTCCGTGGAACAGCCGCCGATAGAAGGGTCCGAAGGCCTCGCGGTCCTGCACATACAGCCGGCTCAGCACAGGAAACGTGGCCAGCAGGATCGACGCGGGCACGAGTAGCGGGAAGTTCATGATGCGATAGGGCGCATTGTAGAGCGCCAGCTCGACCTCCCCCTTCATGAGCCGGAGGAGGAACATGTCGGCGTAGTAGTACCCGATCGTCAGCAGGCTCGAGACGCCCCACGGCGCGGCCTCGCGAAGGAAGGCGATCGTCTCTCGCCAGGTCGCCGCCAGCCAGGGCGCGATGGGTGTCGAGCGCCGGACCAGGAGCCAGGTCGTGACGTGGCTGAGCACGTGCGTTGCCGCGAAGGCGATCAGGATGCGGCCCGGCTGGAGCCTCTCCGTGATCGTCAGGACCAGGACCCACACCAGGAAGACGAGCGTGCCCAGCAGCATCGAGAACGCGTTGGGCAAGAAGCGCGTCTCGACCTGCAAGACCACGGATGCCGTCTGAAAGGCATGGGTCGGGAGATAGGCCGCGGCGAGGCAGATCATCCAACGCCAGCCCGGCGGCTCGAGGGCAAGCGCCAGGGCGATGGCGAGACCCGTGGCGAGCGTGCCCGTGATCAGCTTGAAGGTGAAGGCGCTCGAGAGCAGGCGCGACGCACGCTCGGGGGCGGCAGCGATCTCCCGGGCCGCGATGCCGCTCACGCCGAAGTCGACGGCCGTCGACAGGATGTAGAAGAGCGTGACGTAGAACGTGTACACGCCGAAGTCGGCCTTGGGCAGCCTGCGCGAGAGCAGCGCGAGCACGGAGAAGCCCACGATCGCCGTCACGATGCGTGCGGCGATCTGGATCGCCGAGCCTTCGAGGAGCCGCCTGCGTGTGCTCAAGTCATCCCTACTCGATGAGTGCCTCCCGTCCGGGCGACAGTGTAACGCGGGATCGGTCGGCCATGGTTCGACGGCTCGGACGGAAATCGAGGCGGAACAGAGACGCGAACGGAAGCCGACACGAAGACCCGCGAGCTTCGACGTCTTCGGCCGGCCGGGAAGCAATGAAGAGCCTGGCCGAGAGAGTGGGCGCGATGATTCCGGCCGGAATCGAGGCGGAACAGAGACGCGAACGGCGGCCGCCACGAAGGCCGGCCCGTTTCGAAGTCCCTGTCGGGCCGGTTACCGAAGAACAACCGGGTCGAGAGAGCGGGCGCGATGACGTTCGAGGGCACGAGTCGGTCCGTCGTGACTCTCGGATTGTCGAGTGCCCTCAGCTCACCTCGCTCGCCCAGCGCTTCCGAATCATCGCCATGTAACGCTCGATGCTCTTCACCGAGCGGTTGCGCATCTGGGCGATCTCGTCGTTGCGGTAGCCGGACAGTCTCAGCAGAGCGACCTCGCGTAGCTTGTCGTCGAGTAGTGACAGCAGCTCTTGGCTGGTGCCGTCCAGCGCTTCCACAAACTCGGCGTCCGCGACCGGAGCGGCGAAGCCGTCGAGTGGCATCGGCGAGGCTTCGGGCCCGACCATCGACTCCCCAAACTCCGGCCGACGACCCGCGGCTCGCCGCACGTTCGACGCCTTGCGTGCCGTGATGGTCGCGAGCAGCTTCCACAGATCCTCTCGATCGTCGAGCTTGGCGAAGCGACCCTGGCGAGCGCCATCGAAGAGCGCGGCGAGCGCGGACAGCGCCACGTCCTCTTCGTCCTTCAAGCGTCGTGGCAGCGCACCGAGTCGGCGGCGGGCGAGCTCGCAGAGTCTCTCGAAGCAGGACTCCCAAAGCTGACGGGCGGCGGAGTCGCTGCCACCTTTGAGCTGCTGGAGCCAGAGGCTGATCGGGGCGTCGGTCATGGAGGGATGAGCGCTCACGGGGTCGAGCGGAGTCGGGACGGGGTTTTCGCCAGGGATTCGAGGCTACTGTCCAAACCGCAACCGGGCAAGAGGATACCTTCCCATTCACCCGGCCGACCGAGCCCCTGGGCAAGACTTCGAGATTTCGTGAGGGATTCGGCGCACCGGCGGTGATGAAGAGATTAGATGTCGAGGCCTCTTGGTCTTAGCTCACGCTTATGTAGTGACTTATGACGTTTTGATGAGAGGCCTGCTCTGTCTCGAATGAACCGCAACGCAGAAGGCGTGGCCCTCGGTCGCACTTCCTCACTCAGAAAGATCGCACCATGACTCCAAGGAACTTTCTCAGCGCACTGACGCTCCTCGTCTCGTTGGCTCTGCTGGCCCCGGCGACCCTCGCGGGCACGATCTACGTCGACCTCAACAACCCGAGCTGCCCCGGAAGCGGCACTCTGGGCGATCCGTACTGCACGATCCAGCTTGCCATCGACAACGCCTCGAACGGCGACGTCATCGAGGTGGCACCCGGAACGTACAACGAGAGCCCGAAAGTGAACGGGCTCGTGATCACGATCCGAGGCACCGCCGGGCAGAGCGCGACCACCGTCCAAGGCGACGGGACACAGGCCGTTTTCACGGCGTCCGGAGATGCCGAGCTGACCCTCGAAGGCCTGACGGTGACGGGTGGCTTCGGCCCGGGTATCCCGACGAGTGGCGGCGCCGTTCGCTGCAACTCCTGCGCGCTGACGGTGACCAACAGCACGCTGACGGGCAACTCGGCCTTCAACGGTGGCGCGGGGATCTACTTCCTGGCCACGGCCGGCAAGAAGCTGACCGTGACCGGCAGCACGATCTCGAACAACACGGCCGGAGTCGGCGGTGCGATCGCCGTGCAGTATGGCGCGGTCGACGTCGACAGCAGCCTGATCGAAAACAACTACGGGAGCGCCGGAGCCGGCGCCATCTTGATGCTGCCCAGTCTGTTGACCATCACGAGCAGCGTGATTCGGAACAACTCGACCCCAGGCAGCGGAGGGGCGATCAATCTCAGCGGCGCGGACCTGATCCTGACCAACAGCACGGTCAGTGGCAACACCGCGGGCTTTCAAGGGACGGCGATCTACGGGGGCAACTTCTTCTCTTCGACGGACATCTCGATCTTCAACAGCACGGTGACCGGCAACGCGGGAAGCCCCTACGGCACCATCACGGTGGGTGGAGGATACTCGTATCCTCCCAGCACCGTGACCGCGACCAACGCGATCCTCTGGGGGAACGCGGGCCCTGAGCTCAACGTCGGAAGCGCGACGACCAACATCACTTACTCGGACATCGAAGGCGGTTTCGCGGGCACGGGCAACATCAACGCCGACCCGAAGTTCATCGATGCCGCCAACGAAGACTACCGCCTCGCCTGCGACTCGCCGGCCATCGACGCCGGCTTCAACTTCATCACGTTGCCCGCCATCGATCTGGGCGGGGACGCCCGCAAAGTTGACGGCGACTCGAACGGTACGACCACGATCGACATGGGCTCCGACGAGTTCGACACGCTGTGGCGCTTCAACGGTCCGCCGATCGTCGGCACCAACGTCAGCTTCACCAACATGGCCCCGCCGGCGCTGATCGGGAATACGGCCCGGGTCTACATCAGCTTCGGTGACGGCGCCGCGACCAATGGCGTCAAAGTTCCGAAAAGCGGCGGCAAGCGCCTGCATCTGTCGCTCGATGCGCTGTTCAATCTCTGGACCAGCCTGCCGGACCCGGTGCGCAAGGGCACCATCGCGGCCTGTCCCGGCATCACGACGGTGCCGGTGCAGATCCATCCCAACACGCCGGTCGGCCTGCGCATCTACTACGCCGGCTTCGTCTCGGACGCGGGTGGATTGGTGCCGTCCGTGACGCCGACGCTCTCCTTCGTGACGCAGTAAGAACGACTCCTCGGACGACGACCGAGCGGGTCGTCGTCCGACCGAAAGCCTCGAGACGACCCAGCGGGGAAGACGCTCGGGAAACGGGGTGTCGGGCCTTCGGGCTCGGCACCCCGATCTTCGTGGAGTTGCTGCAAGCGCCCTTCAGGGGATACGGGATCGATCGCGGAAACGCGGAGATGAAGGGCACGACTCAAGGACCCGCCGGCGGATCGGCCAAATGCGTCTTCGCACGGAGCGCGGGCGGCCCGCCAGGCGGCCCGCCCGCATGAACGTCGGGGCCGAACGATCTCACACCTGGGAACTCGGGCGTCTCGCCCGCCTGGCGACATCCATGTCGATGGCGCCGCTTCAGGGCGCGGGCCTCTCGTCGAAATGACGACCGGTGTGGTCGGTGTGCCGTCACCCCAGGCTGCGGCCGGGCTTCGCCCGTCCTGGCCTGGGGCTGGATGATGTCGGCCCTTCAGGCCAGGCCCTTCAGGCCGAGCAACCACCCTTCGATCCTCGTCGAAAGACCCGCCTTCGACCGATCGGCCGGCGGATTCCGCCCTCGGACCGCCACAATCCGGGAATCTGCGAGGGATGTTGACGCCAACCGGGGATGGAGCGGATGGGGCGCACCCGCTATTCTCGAATCAGATCGACAGCACTGGGAGAGACCATCATCGCGCTCGACTTCGAAACTCTTCAAGAGATCGACGCCGTCTGCGAGCAATTCGAAGACTTGCTCCAGTCGGGCCAACAGCCCGCCCTGCAGGACTGGTTGCCGACGACCTGGCAGCCCGAGGCCCGCGGAGAGCTGTTCAAGAATCTCCTCGAGCTGGACGTCGACTACCGGCGCGCGAGCGGATCGGTCTGCTCGGCCGATCACTACCGATCCCGATACCCCGCCTACTCCGCCGTCATCGACTCGGTGCTGACACCGTCCACGATGTCCAACGGTGCCCTCGGACCCGGCAGCACGCTCGGCCCCTTCGAGATCCTTCGGGAGATCGGACGCGGAGGGATGGGGATCGTCTTCGAGGCGAAGCAGCCCGGGCTCGACCGACGGGTCGCTCTGAAGGTCTTGCCGTCATCAGGGCTCTTCCACGAGTCGACCATCCAACGCTTCGAGAACGAAGCCAAAGCGGTCGCGAGCCTGCATCATTCGAACATCGTGCCCCTCTTCGAGGCGGGCGAGGACGAAGGTGTTCGCTACTACGCGATGCAGCTCATCGAGGGGCGCTCGCTCGATCAAGTCATTCGCGAGCTGCGCGAGTCCGACTCCCATGACGAAGCGCCTCTCGAGACCCTCGTTGGCTCGTCGGTCGTCCGCGCGACGGCGGATCGGGAGAGCGACGCCTCGGCTTCTCGCCCGCGCGCCACACCGCGGCGAGCGCATGCCGCGGTGGCGCGCATTGGAATTCAGGTCGCGGAGGCTCTGGTTGCGGCGCACCGCAAGGGCATCCTTCACCGAGACATCAAGCCCTCCAATCTGATCCTCGAAGAGTCGGGACGTGTTTGGGTCACCGACTTCGGGCTGGCCCGCCTGGCCGACAGTGACCTGACGGGAAGCTCCGACTTCCTGGGCACGCTGCGCTACATGTCGCCCGAGCGTTTCGAGGGACGAGGTGACGAGCGTTTGGACATCTATGCGTTGGGGGCGACGCTCTACGAGATCGCGGCACGGCGTCCGGCGTTTCCTGGAAGTGATCAGCTCGAGCTCCTCGACCGCATTCAAAAGGAGACGCCTCCGCCGCTCGATCGACTCGTGCCCGATCTTCCCCGCGACCTTCAAACCGTCATCGAGAAGTGCCTCTCCAAAGAGCCCGCGCGTCGTTATCGCTCCGCGCGTGATCTCGCCGATGACCTCCAGCGATTCCTCGAGAGCCGCCCGATTCAGGCTCGCCGGGCGTCACTGGTCGAGCGCAGTGTCTTCTGGTCGCGTCGAAACCCGGCGGCGGCCGTGCTGCTGGTGGTTCTCGTCATCGTCGCGGTCGCTTCGCTCTTCGCGGCCCTTCGCTTTCGCGATCAGAGTGAAGAGAACCGTCAGCTCGCGAAGAGCGAAACCTCGATGCGCGGTCAGGTGCAGGTCGCCTATGCCGAAGTGCAGCGCTCTTTCTTGGGCATGACCGAGGCTCGGAACGATCTTCGATCCAGCCTCTACTTCGCGAACATGAACCTGGCGATGTCCGCGTTGGATACTCAGAGCGGAGTTCGCCGCACGCGCGAGCTCCTCGACCAGTGGCTTCCCCGAGAAGACGAGCCGGACCTTCGTCAGTTCGAGTGGTACCTCCTGTCGTCGATGGCAGGTCGGAGTGAGGAGATCCGCAGGGTTCCGACTTCCATCTACGGGCTCGTGCGGAGCCCACTCGGTGTGTTCGTACGGACGGTTAGCGAGGTCCTCGGCTGGGACGCTCGGTCGGGCGCGGAGCAGTTCCGGTTTGCGGCCGTCCCTTACGGTGGCATGGCCGTCAGCGGTGATGGTCGGTGGCTGGCGTTTGGCCGCGACTACGCCACGTTGGTGGTCGATGTCGCCGCAGGGCAGATCGTCGCAACACTTCCGACTGACATGCAGCGGCCGGATGTCCTCTCCTTTTCGGAGGACGGCACGCGGCTTCTCGTGCTGAATGCCGACAAGGCGAAGGGCAATCAGATCCAGCTCTGGGACGTGCCGTCCGGAGTGCGAATCCACGAGAAGATGACTCAGGGCTTCAAGGCTTGTTCAGCCCTCTCCCCCGACGGCCAGATCGTGGCGCTCGGGAGCACCGACGGGCGAGTCGAGCTCCGTGACGCCGAGTCCTTCGAGCGGCTTCGGACACTTCGAGTCGGGCTGAACCCGAGGTCGCCGGCTTTCTCCCATGACGGACAGACGCTGGCCGTGATCTGCCGCGACGACCCGGATTTGCGACTCTTCGATGTCGAGTCCGGGAGGTTGCTCTTCGATGAGCGCGCCCAGCGAGGCTGGGGACTGTTCGTCACCTTCAGCGCCGATGATCGATACGTCGTCTCGGGTGGGCACGATCTCAGCTCGTTCGTGCTCGATCGCGAGACGGGGCAGACGCATCGGATCTATGGGCCGCGCCACCACATCCGCGCCGCCAGCTTTCCACCGCCAGGGCATCCGCAACCGCATCTTCTCTGGGCCGGTGGCAACAAGGGAGTCGTCCATGCCTGGAATCTCGATGACCCGCGACCTCTCCTGCGGCATCAGCTGAAAGGGACCGGCGGAAACTGGTTTTGCCTGGAGTTTCATCCGGACGGGGAGCGATTGGTCGGCGTCCACGACAACACGGGCGCCCACGTTCTGTCCGTTCAAACGGGGGAGCGTCTCGAGCACGAACGAGGGTCGCTCGGTTGGGCCGAAGAAGGTCGCCTACGACTGGAGCTGGATCCGAAGGGGATCCGGATTCGGGAGGAGGGCTCGCAGGCGGAACAGCTCATCGAGCTTCCGAACTGTGAGCAGCTCACCTTCAGCGGGGCATATGACGTCGCCTCCGGAACGATCGCGGTCGCGAACGCAGGCTCCATTTGGGTCGCGTCGCCGCGGTCTGCGATGCCGCCCCGCCAGATCGGGAAGGATCTTCACGTTCGGCATGGACCGCTGGTGTCCCTTTCGCCGGACGGCTCGCAGCTGCTGTTCGCGGAACGAAACGTCTTGCACCTCTTGGACGTGGCGACTGGAGAGGTGGTCCGCTCGTGGCCAACTCCCGAGTTCACACACTGCCGGGCTGCGTTTCATCCGACGCGCCCCGAGTTCGCGGTCTCGTGTAACGACCAAAACATTCGAATCTGGAAGCTCGAGGAGGACTCCGAGCCGCGGATCCTCTCGGGGCACACCGACCTTGCCGAAGGACTCGCCGTCCACCCGGATGGCTCCCGGCTCGCTTCCACCTCGTCGGATGGGACGGTCAAGCTCTGGGATTGGGAGTCCGGCACCGAGATCCTGACCCTCCGGCACGACGAAGTGCAGGTCGCCTTGGTGGCCTGGAGTCCCGACGGGCAGCGTTTGGCCACGGTCGACAAGGTGGGGTGGGTCCGCATCTTCAGCGCCGCAAAGGCCTACGCGGCCGAGCGGTGAGGTCGAACCCAGACGAAGCGGGCGTGCCGCCGCCTTCGCCTGGACAAGAAGATCAGAAGGCTCTCGCTACTGCGTGACGAAGGAGTGCGTTGGGCTCACGGAGGATCAACTTGGGATCGAGGTTGATATTGCTCGCTCCCGCGTAGCCACCCTGGATGTCGGAGTAGCTCGCGCTGCCACCGGCGAGGCCCGAGATCTCGCTGGAGTTGCCCCAGAGGATGCTGTTCGCAACGTTCGTCGGACTGGCGACCGACGTGATCGCGCCGCCGATCGTGGACGTGTTTCCACTGAAGGTGGAGTTCAGCACCGTCCCGGGCGTCGCGAGGCAGAAGAGTCCGCCGCCCGAGTTGGCCGACGAGTTTCCGCTGAAGGTGGTGTTGGTGACCGTCACCGTGCCGCCGGAGCCGGCGTTGATGCCGCCGCCGTTGCCGACCCAGGCCATGTTTCCGCTGAACGTGCTGTTCGAGATCGTCGCGGTGGAGCCTCCCGCTCGAACGGCGCCGCCACCGGTGTTGATCGACGTGTTCCCGGTCAGGGTGCAGCGATCGATCGTCAACACGCCGTAGCGAATGTAGACACCGCCGCCGTAGGAGCTGGAGGAGTTCCCCGTGACCGTGCTGTTCGTCAGGGTCAACGTGCCGCTGAAGCAGTAGATGCCGCCACCCCTGGAAGCTGCTGACCCGTTGCGGATCGTGAAGCCGTCGATTCCGACGACCTCGCTCAAAGCCGCCGTGACGACCGAGCCGGCTGCACCGCCGTCGATGATCGTCTCGTCCGCCCCGCCTTCGCTCACCAGCGTGAGCGACTTTCCGGAGAGGTTCACGTTCTCGAGATAGGTGCCGGGCGCCACCTCGATCGTGTCCCCAGTGGTGGCCGCATCGATCGCGGCCTGAATCGTGCAGAAAGGATCGGCCGGCGTTCCGGTGCCCGGACAGATCGGGTTGTTGCCGTCGACGAAGAACGTCTGAGCCAGCGAGGACATCACGATGAGAGCAGCCGGAAGGCCGGCCAGAGAGCGGACCCGAGGAATTATTGAGGCTCCTTGGGATTCGAGGCGATCGGGATGGATCGGGGAGTCGGCTTTGGGGTAACGCGTCACACTACCGCTGGCCCCGCTCGCTCACAATCCCTCGGCCGGAATGCTCACCTGGCGGCCTTCCCTTTGGGAGCGCGGGCGGCCCGCCCGCTCTTGTCCGGGCGTCAGCTCCGCTTCGCCGCGACGCCCCGCGTGAATTGCGTGAGACGTCGTCGGCTCCGCTGCGCGAACGCACTCCGGTCCCTTTCGGGGTCGTCTTCGCTGGGAGCGCGGGCGGCCCGCCCGCTCTGATCCCGGACGACGAGGGGGCCATACCTCCCGCCGTCTTGCCCTCTTTTCTGTGAGGGATTCCCGGCTCCGGCGGTGATGGAGCCGTGTCGGCCACCCCACGTCCTGGCCCTGTGCCCAAAAAACTCTGGGTCCGCAAGACCTGGAGATCGCCTGGAGGGGTGTTCGACGAGGCCAAACCGAGGAGGGCCCCCAGGGCCCGGATTCGAAACCATCAACCCCCTGTTTGACGGCGGGGGATCCAAGGAAGAGAGATCATGAGCAACACGAAGCGACTCCCACGAAGCTCGACCGCGCTGCGGTCCTTGATGGCGTTCCAGGCTGGCCTTCTCGTCTCCATGGCGACCCTCGCCGGTTGCGGCGGGGGCGGTGGTGGTGGCGGCGGTGGCGCGGGTGCGATCGGACAGGCCGACGAGATCGCGCCGACCGTCGTCGCGACCAGCCCGGCGGAAGCGGACACGGAAGTTGCCACCGACCGCCTCGTCACGGTGACGTTCTCCGAGCCGATGGACGCGGCCACCGTGAATGAGGACACCTTCCAAGTCCTCGCTGACGGCCAGGCCCTGAGCGGTGTCGTTTCTTACACGGACCAGCCCGAGCCGACGGCGACCTTCACGGCTGACGGCGGACTGCCCGACAGCGAGAATCTGGCCGTGAGCCTGTCGAACGACGCGACGGACCTTGCGGGCAACGCGCTCGAGGCCGCGGTCGACATCACCTTCGTCACCGTCGACCTCGTTGGACCCGAGATCCAGATGGACTTTCCGGGGGGCAAGGTCTTCACGACGGGCGATCGCATCTCGCTTGCCGGTGTGACCCGAGACATCAGCCGCCTCCAACGCGTCGAGGTGAACGGCGCGCCCGTCGAGAGCACCAACGGCTTAGTGAACTGGCGCTTCGAGGTGCAGATCTTCGACGGGGACAACTCGATCCGCATCGTGGCCGAAGACGAGAGAGGCAATGTCTCTCGGCGCACGGTACGAGTGCGGAATGACACGCTCATGACGTCGGTGACGGATGTCGCTCCGGACCTCAAGCGCGACCAGATGGTGGTGGCTTCGGGGGCGGTGAGTCGGGATGAGATCAGCGCCTTGTTCACGGTGAGCTTTGAGACCGGTCAAACGACGCTCGTCTCGAAGGACGGCGAGCGAGGAGAGGGACCGGACCTCGGGAAGATCGGCGGAGTGACTGTCCCGAACAATGACGACCTTGCCTACGTGACGGACACGACGAGCGGGTCGATCATCGAGGTCGACTTGCTGACTGGCGATCGCGTCGAGATCTCGGGACCGAACCAGGGTTCGGGTCCGCGGATGAGCCTTCCGACGCGACTCGTCTTCGAGTTCAAGACGAACTCTTTCTTCGTGGTGGCGACGGGAACTGGCGATGTGTTCAAGGTGAGTCGAGCAAACGGTGATCGAGAGGTCTTCTCCGGTGAGCTGATCAATCCTTCCGCGATCGCTGTCCAGGTCTCGTCCAGCGAGCTCTTCGTCGCGGATCGGTCGAACGGGCAGATTCACGGCATCAATGCGCTCACCGGCTTCAACCGTGTCATCTCCGACTCCACCGACTCGGGGCCGGAGCTGGACGAGCCGGTGGGCTTGGCCTTCCTCGAGAACGGCGCCTTCTCCGAGTTCTATGTGAGCGACCGGGGCCTGGGGGCGATCGTCAAGCTCGACTTCAATGGCAACCGCGAGATCTTTGGGCAGATCGGCGACGGTCGGGGCCCGCTCGAGTCGTTGGGCGGAATCGAGATGGTGGACGGATCGGCCATCCTGGGTGATACCGAGCTGAACGCCGTCCTCATCGCCAACAAGAACGTCAATCGCACGGTGATGACTCGCGCTTCGGTGGCGACCGGCCCGCGGCTTCGCGACGCGCGTCGCTTGACGTCGACGACCTCGGGCGCTCTGGTGACGATCAAGAAGGTGGGCACCGTCAGCGAGCTTTTGGTGATCGACCCGAACGACGGGGTTCGCCAAACGGCGGACGATGCCTTCGGAGCCGGCTCCGGTCCCGAGATTCGCGAGCCGCGAGATGTGACCGGCCCGGCCTCGGGAAGCGAGCTCTTCATCATCGACGTGCGAGCCTTGCCGGAAACACCCCGCATTCTTGCCATCGACACGAGCAACGGCAATCGGCGCATCGTCACGTCGGATGAGGTCGGCGAGGGAGAGAGCCTGCCGAACTCGCAAGTGCTGACGGCGAACGCCGATGGCTCGAAGCTCTGGGTGAACAGCTTTGGTCGGATCGTCGAGGTCGATACCGAGACCGGCAATCGGACCCTGGTCACTGGAAACGGACGCGGCGCCGGCCCCTTCATCGACATCGTCGGCTCGATGGTCCTCGATCAGAACGCGAACCGGCTCCTCGTCGGCTTCGGGGAGGACATCCTGACCATCGATCTCGAGACCGGGGACCGCGCCGTCTTCTCCGACAAGAATGACGGCGGCCCGGTCCTCGCCGGCTTCAACGGCCTGGCCTTGGATGCAGCCAACGGTCGGCTGATCGCGGCCGGATTCGAATTCGAGAACCAGGATAGCTTGATCGCGGTCAACCTGATCAACGGTGCTCGTGACGAGCTCTCCGGCGAGGACCGCGGACAAGGCACGCTACCGTCACTGATGTCGGGTCTCGTCCTCGATGCCGAGAACGGACGCGCCTTCGTCTCCGACCAAAGGCTCAACGCGGTCTTCATCATCGACCTGGAGAGCGGTGATCGCGCAGTGATGTCGAAGTAAAAGGAAGTGGTCGCGAGAGCGAGCTGCAACCCTCGACCCAAAAGAGCCCGGCAGTGATGCCGGGCTCTTTCTTTGGTTCGGGGGCGTGCCCAGGGAGCCCGATGACCGATGGACTTCATGGATGCCAGTCTGAGAGCGGAGACCCGTTGACGGGTGAGCGACGATCCGACCCTGGGACCGCGGCCCGCCCGCATCTTGGAATCGCTGAGTGCAGCCGCCTGCGATCCACCCCTGAAACGCCTGACGGGGCCTCTCACCCCTCTGACTTGATGCGCCCGGAGGTGCACGGACCGCGGGCATCCTGCCCGCCAGGCGCTCCAAGAACCTCTCCTCACTGCGTGACGAACGAGTGGGTCGGCGTCACGGAGGGAACAGCTCCAAAGCCATCGACCGTGAATCCCGCATAGAAGATGCGTAGGCCAACGTTCGTGCCGGAAGGAATCGTCACGGGAGCGGTCGTGGAACCTGGACAAGCACTCAGGGTTACCTGTCGAACGGGCGCAGGCAGGCCCGACCACAGACCGAAGAGGAATCCCAAATCGATGTACAGGCGTTGCCCGCCGCTCGCCGGCACCTTGACGCCGTCCGAGGCAGCACCGTTTCCGAGGCTGACGAACACGAGTGCGACGTTCCCGCTCTGTGCGGGAGGGGCTTGGGCGGTGAAGCTCACCGGGCTTCCGACGACCGGGGGGCCATTGAGGCTCCAGAGCGCATCGAATTCGTCCGACCCCATGTCGGGCGTCGCCGTGCCATCGGAGTCCCCGTCGACGACGCGATCGTCGCCTTCGAAGTCGAAGGGCGATACATTCACAGCCGGGTCGCCCACATCGAGGCAGGGCGAATCACAGGCGAGGCGAAAGTCGTCTACTGCGGCATCCAGAAACTTGGGGTCGAGGTTGATGTTGCCCGTGCCCCAATGGCCGCCCTGGATGTCGGAGAAGCTCACGTTCGCACCGACGACTTCATTCGGGGAGTCTCCCCAGAGGATCGAGTTCTTGATGTTGGTGGTGCTGCCAAAAATCGTGTAGCTGGCGCCACCGAGGCCCGCCGAGTTTCCGCTGATCGTGCATTGCGTGATCGTCACCGTGCCGCCGTAGTTGGAGACGCCGCCCGCGTAGCCGGAGACCGAGTTTCCGACGATCGTGGCATTCGTGATCGCCGCGGTGCTCCCGTATGAGGAGACTCCCCCGCCGTAGGACGAGGCCGAGTTTCCGCTGATGGTGCTGTTCTCGATGGTCAAGGATCCGAAGACGACGAAGAGACCGCCACCTTCGATGACCGCGGAGTTCCCGCTCACCGTGCTGTTGGTGAGCGTCACGGTGCAGAGGATGCAATTCACTCCGCCGCCACTCGACGCCGAGCCATTGCGAATCGTGAATCCATCGAGGGCGAAGGTCTCGCTGGCGGACGCCGTGACGACCGCCCCGGCGGCGCTGCCATCGATGATGGTGGCGAGCTTTCCGTCTCGACTTTCGATCGAGATCGACTTGCCCGCGAGATTCAGGTTCTCGACATAGGTTCCCGGCGCGACCTCGATCGTGTCCCCGTTGACCGAGGCGTTGATCGCGGTCTGGATCGTGCAGTAGGGATCGCCGAGAGTACCGCTGCCCGGGCAGTTCGCGTTGCTTCCATCGACGAAGATCGTTTGCAGGACAGAGCCGACGATCAGTACCGCGAGCGGTGCGCGAGAGACGGACAGAGCGATGTGGAACATCTGAGCTCCCCTTAAGATACGGAGCCTCTCGGACCAGAGGGCCTCGCCGGAGAGACTCACCCGTGTTCAAGCTGGCGGACAGGTTCGGACACGCCAAGTGGAGAGCGACGATGCTGCTCCGAGGGGTAATGCCCCAAGCCGCCTGTACGGGGCTCATCAAAAAGGCGGCCCGCCCGCATCTTGGAATCGCTGAGTGCAGCCGCCTGCGATCGGTGATGGAGTCGAGGGCTCGCCACCGCTATCCTCGACGAGTATCCCCCGCCCAACTCGGAGAGAACCGCCATCGAGCTCGACTTCGAAACCCTGCAGCAGATCGACGCCGTCTGTGAGCGCTTCGAGGACGTGCTGCAGTCGGGACAGCAGCCGTCGATCGAGGAATGGCTGCCGCCGACCTGGCAACCGGAGGCACGCAGCGCGCTCTTCCAGAACCTGCTCGAGCTCGACGTCGACTATCGGCGCTCGAGTGGCGCTGTGTGCTCGGCCGATCACTATCGCGCACACTACCCCGCCTACTCGGGCGTGATCGATGCCGTCCTCGAGCCGACTCCCTCCAACGGTGCCCTCGGTCCCGGCAGCACGCTCGGCCCCTTCGAGATCCTGCGCGAGATCGGCCGCGGTGGCATGGGCGTCGTCTTCGAGGCGCGCCAGCGCGGTCTGGACCGTCGCGTTGCGCTCAAGGTCTTGCCCTCGGGTGGACTGCTCGATGACGCGGCCATCCAGCGCTTCCAGAACGAGGCGAAGGCGGTCGCGAGCCTACATCACTCGAACATCGTCCCGCTCTTCGAGCTGGGCGAGGCTGACGGTGTGCGGTACTACGCGATGCAGCTCATCGAGGGGCGCCCGCTCGATCAGGTGATTCGGGACCTGCGGGATTCCGAAGGCTCCCGGACTTTCGACTCGCTGGTCGGAGCCTCGGCCGTGCGCACGGCGGCGGAAGTGGACCTCGCCGCGAGCAGCTCCCGCTCCTCCTCCCGACCGGCGCCGCGTCGCGCTCAAGCGGCCATCGCTCGGATCGGCCTTCAGGTGGCGGAGGCCTTGGTCGCAGCCCACCGTCAAGAGATCCTCCATCGCGACATCAAGCCTTCGAACTTGATCCTCGACGAGTCCGGCCGCGTCTGGGTCACCGACTTCGGCCTCGCTCGGCTCGCCGAGAGCGACCTGACGCGCAGCAGCGACTTCCTCGGCACCCTGCGCTACATGTCACCCGAGCGCTTCGATGGCCAAGGCGACGATCGGGTCGACGTCTACGCGCTTGGCGCGACCCTCTACGAGCTGGCCGCTCTTCGTCCCGCGTTCCCGGGCAGCGACCAGATCGAGCTGCTCGATCGCATCCGCAAGGAAGCGCCGCCGCCCCTCGATGGGTTGGTGCCGGATCTGCCCCGCGACCTTCAAACCATCATCGAGACCTGCCTCGCCAAGGAGCCAGCTCGGCGATATCGCACCGCCCGCGATCTGGCGGACGATCTCCAGCGCTACCTCGAGAGCCGTCCGATCCGGGCGCGACGAGCCTCGATGCTCGAGCGACTCGTCTTCTGGTCGCGCCGGAATCCCGCCGCCGCTTTGCTGCTCGCGTTCCTCTTGCTCGTCTCGGTCGGCGCTGCCATCGCCGCCACGCAGTTCGCTCGTCAGAGCGAGGAGAATCGTCTCCAAAGCGACAAGAACCGCCGCCAGAGCGAAGAGAACCGACGTCTGGCGCAGAGCGAGGGCAAGCTGCGCGGCGAGGCCCAGGAAGCCCTGGCAGACGTGGCGGCAGCGCGCAACGAGCTGCGTGAGAATCTCTATCGGGCCAACATGAACCTCGCGATGGGAGCGCTCGAGACTCGCGGCGCCAGCAGCCGCGTTCGAGCGCTTCTCGATCCGTGGCGCCCCACCGAAGGACAATCGGATCTGCGCGGATTCGAGTGGTATCTCCTGTCGTCCCTGGTCGACGGATGCGACCGAATGAAGCTACCCGGCCAGGGCCGGATGTTCGAGCTGTACTGGACGTCGTCTCATCGCATTGGACGCGCAGCCACCTGGGTGTCGGTCTGGGATGCGGCCCTCCAAACGATGTCTTGGAAGCAAGAATCTCACGCGGAGGGCCGCGTTGCCGTTAGCCGGGACGAGCGATTCGTGGCCTTCTCTGGTGAGGACTGGTCTGTAAGCGTCGCGGATGTCCAAACCGGAGAGATCTTGGCCCGCTTGCCTTGGGAAGGGGAACGGCATCGGGGCCTGTTCTTCGAGCGCGGGGCGACGCGCCTTCGAGTCGTCGGTGACAAGCTCGACAGCTGGCAAGAGGTCTGGGATTGGCGAGCGGTACGTCGAGTCAGCGCACAAGAGTTGAAAGGTGACATCAGCTGCACCGATCTCTCTCCCGATGAATCTCTCCTTGCGATCGGAGATTGGGATGGAGCTCTTCGGCTCGTCGACGCCGCCTCGCTCGAAGAGCTCCATCGACTCGACATCGGCTTGACGAGCGAGGCCGTCCGCTTCTCGCCCGACGGGAGCCACCTCGTTTCGCTCGATCGGAACGGCGGCCGGATTCGGCTTTTCAAGACCGACGGCCTTGGAATCGCGAACGAGTGGGACGGGCTCTTCGGGAGTGGTCGCTCGGTTCGGTTCAGCCCGGATGGACGCTACCTCATCGCGGTCGGAACCGATCACAGCGCGTTCGTGGTCGATCGTGAGATCGATGGCTTCTGGCGCCTCAACGGGCCGGAGACGTCGATGCATGACGTCGCCTTTGCGCCACAAGGCCATGAGCAGCCCACCCAGGTGATCGGGAGCGGCGATGAATCCGGCGTGCTCGCGTTGTGGGACCTCGCAGCCCCGGTCCCATTACGGGAAGTGAACATCCACAGGTCTCCGGACTTTGTCCGAGTCTCTCCCGGCGGGGGCGAGATTCTGGTTGCCGCGATGGGCACGGGGAATTGGCTTTTTGATCGGGAGTCGGGACTCGATACTGGCCTCGACGACATCGGACCCGTCCCGGTCGGCTGGAGCCTCGACCGAAGGTACCGGCTCGAGCTCGGAGGCAGGGGCCCGTACTTCTTCGATTGCCTGGACTCGGTCACAGACGAAAGCCGTCGCTTGGATTTGCCCCCCTTCAAGCGCGCTCCCGGAAACCACCAGCTCGCCATCGGAGCCCGACAACTGGCTCTGAGCAGTGACGGCAAGGTCTGGTGCGTCGCGCTGGACGGATCCTCACCACCGACAGAGATCTCCACCGCTTCCCACAGCGCCGTCGCCATGGACCGAGCCGAGTCACGCATTGCATGGGTAGGCGCGCACGGAAGCTACCGTTGCCAAGATCTGGCTACGGGGGAACGCTTCAAAGCGCCCCGCAAGCTCACGGGCGGCGCGCGGCACATGACCTTCCACCCGGACGGTCGCTCGGTCGCGATCATCCGGGACGTGCCGGGTATCGTCGTCTGGGAGATCGGCGGCGGTCGCCAATCCCGAATCTTCTCCGATCACTCCCAGATCGCGCTCGAGACGGCTTTTCATCCGGACGGCAGCCGCCTGGCCAGCGCTTCCGAAGATGGCACGGTCAAGATCTGGGATCTCGCGAGCGGCCAAGTGACGCTCAGTATTCCGCACGGAGCCCCCGTCGAGCGTCTCGCCTGGACGCCCGACGGGATGGGGCTCATCACCGCGACTCGCACCGGTTGGTTACGCATCTACGACGCCTCGAAGGCCTATGCAGCCGAGCGGAAGTGATCGGGGCGAGATGGAAGTGCTCGCCGAAAACTGACCCGCCTTCGAGGCCATGAGATTCCCCTCCGAAGCACCTAAGTCAAGCGAAGGCAATTCGGAAGGGAATCTCATTCGTTGGGGAAGCACCCGGGGGGTGGGTCACGGTTCGCGGATCGGAGCGGGTCAACTTTCGAAGATCGTTTGCACATGTCGCCCGAGCGCTTCGACGGTCAAGGTGACGAGCGCGTCGACGTGTACGCTCTCGGAGCGACGCTCTACGAGCTGGTGGCTCTACGCCCGGCCTTCCCGGGCAACGACCAGATCGAGCTGCTCGACCGCATTCGAAAAGAAGAGCCACCGCCCCTCGATCGACTCGTCCCCGGTCTCCCGCGCGACCTTCAAACGATCATCGAGAAGTGTCTGGCCAAGGAGCCGTCTCGCCGCTATCGCGGGGCCCGCGACCTTGCCGACGACCTCCAGCGTTACCTCGAGAGTCGTCCCATTCGCGCTCGCCGAGCCTCGCTGCCCGAGCGGTTGATCTTCTGGTCGCGGCGGAACCCGGCGGCGGCCCTCCTGCTCGGCGTGCTGCTCGTAGCTGTCGTTGCTGCTCTGGTGGCGGCTCTCGAGTTCCGCACCCAGAGTGAGGAGAATCGACGGCTCGCACAGAGCGAGTCCAAGGCACGCGGCGAGGCCCAGGAAGCACTCGAAAACGTGGCCGTAGCCCGCAACGAGCTCCGTGGCAACCTCTACTTCGCCAACATGAACCTGGCGATCAACGCGCTCGAGAACCTGAACGGCTCGCGACAGGCTCGCCGACTACTGGATCCTTGGCCGCCCGTGCCGGGCGAGTCGGACCTGCGTGGCTTCGAGTGGTATCTCCTGTCTGCGGTGGCGACGGATGGTGAGGCTATTCCACTCGCGGGCTATGGGTGGCTCCTTCAGTTCGCGTGGACGCGGTCGTTTCTGGTGGCCCGAACTGGCCTCACCGAGCTCGAGGTCTGGGACGCGGCGGCGCGTGAACGGCGTTACGTTCTGCGGGGGCGGGGTGCGGGGCTCATAGCGGTGAGCCCGGATGAGCGCTGGGTCGCCTTCACGGACACCGATCGCTCCATCCGAGTCGTCGATCTCTCGAGCGGCGAGCTCCGGTTTCGAATTCCGACCGCGTCGAGCTGGCCCTTGACTCTCGTCTTCGATGCCTCGGGTGAGCAGCTCCACCTGGTGGGCCGGCGAGAAGGTGGCGGCGCTGTGTATGAGCTTTGGGACTTGGCCGCGCAGTCGCCGATCCGGACAGAGGAGTTCGAGGAAACCGACCGGGCTGCGGTGTCTCCCGACGGCCATCGGATCGCAGTCGCAAACGGCAGCGGTCGAATCGAAGTGCTGAATGGTCAGACGATGGACGTGTCGGCGAGCTTCGAGACGGACGGGGCGAAGGCCGACCTCAGCTTCGGACGCGAGGGCCGGATGCTGGCGGCCATTGATCGCGACGGAGGGGTGCTCCGAGTCTGGGAGATCACCTCCCGACGACTCATGCACGAAGTGATCGCGCATCGAAACATCACGAGCCGGGTCGGGTTCAGCCCGGAAGGCCGGCACGTGGTCGTCTGCGGAGCGGATCAAAGCCTCTTCGTTCTCGACTTGGATTCGGGCGCGAGCTGGCGAGTGACCGGACCCACGCGCTACGTGCACAGCTTCGCATTCGAGCCCCCAGGCACAGGAAGCCGTCGGCGACTCGTCGCCGGCGGTACGAGCGATCCCGCGCTTTTCGCGTGGGACTTGGATGGGCCCGTGGCGCTTCGTTCGATTCCGACCGGGCGCCAGCTGCGTGGGTTGCAGTTCTTCGCGGAGGGCCGTCGCCTCTTGGTTTCCTCGCTGGGCTACTCGGCCGGGCTGATCGAGGTCGATTCCGGAGGACTGAGCGAACCTCCCACGGAGCGTCCGATCGGCTGTAGTGAAGATGGCCAGACCTGGCTGGACATCGCACGGGGCGAGCTCGAAATCGTCGATCGCGAAACGGGAGATCGGCGGGTCGTTCCGATTCCCGGCGGGCCCCCGGACGTTCGTCGCAACACGACTCTGCTCGTCGAGGCCGATGTCGTCTTGGTCTCCGACGGGGCGACCGTGTGGTGGACTCGCCTCGATGCGCTCGAACCTGCCAAGGTCCTCGTGAAGGATGCCTACGGCGCGGGCACCTTGCCCATGGCCGTGTCACCTCTGGGGGATCGAGTCGTCGTTGGTGCGGGGGGAACCTTCTACCAGTACGACTTGCTCAGCGGAGCGACGCTCTCGACTCTGCACGGGTACTGGGTCGGCCACAGCCAGATTGCCTACCATCCAGACGGACGTTCGTTAGCCATCGCTTGCGACGATCATCGGATCCTGATCTGGGATCTGCAGAGCGACTCCGAGCCTCGAGTATTCTTGGGCCATACGCAGAAAGTGTTGGGCTTGTCGTTCAGCCCCGACGGATCCCGATTGGCGAGCACTTCAGAAGATGGCTCGGTCAAGCTGTGGGAGACGACCACCGGGCGAGTCGCACTCAGCTTGCGGCATGACAAGCCGGTGCTTCAGGTCGCCTGGAGTCGCGACGGTGAGCGACTCGCGACGGGCACGCGAGATGGAACCGTGCGCGTGTACGCCGCGGCGAGTGCCTACCGGGAAGAGCGCTGAACGGGTCGCCGTGTTCGACGACCCTCTCCGTGCCGGGAGACCTTTGAGCGTCGCAACCTCTTCCGGTGTTGGGGGCTAGCGCCCCACGCGATCGGGGGAAGAAAAAGGTCTGGGTGCACGCGCTCCGGACGTCGCCTTCGAGGGTGTTCGACAGGAGCCATTCAGGCGACCTCCTCGATCTCCCCGAGAAACGCGTGAAAACCCTGAGGGGTGAATCCGTCGGGGGGTGATGGGGAGGCGTCGGACGATCTCCGCCACGGAGGCGGCGATCGAGCACGACCGGAGACCGGGAGGGCTCCGCTCCTGTCCGCGTCTGGTCCATACCCATTTCAATGAGTCCCGACCGTGTCTTGGGACGGTCCAAGAAGGAAAAACGCACCATGACGATTCAGAGAGTCTCGACCCGCCCGCCCGGCTTCCGCAAGGCTCCGCCCCTTCTCAGCGGAAGCCTACTGGTCTCCCTGCTTGCCCTCGCGAGCTGCGGGGGTGGTGGCGGAGGCGGTTTCATCGCACCGGCCGAAGAGGTGCCCGATCAGCTCGCGACGCTCGACGGACCGTCGCGCTCGAGCTCGATCGCCATCACCTCGAATGATCAGCGCGTCGTCGTCGCCAACCGAGAGACGGACACCGTCTCGGTGATGCGCGTGCGGAACGCGAACGGCTCGGACGCCGAGACCAAGCTGGCCGAGGTCGCGGTGGGGCAGGATCCCCGCGCGGTCGCGATCTTGCCCGACGACTCGAAGGCGTACGTCACCAATGGTGCTTCGAGCACCGTCACGGTGTTGAAGCTCAGCGGCAACGACTATCGCATTCTGGCCGAGATCCCGGTCGGCACCGAGCCCCGCGGCGTCGCGGTCTCACCGAACGGGACGCGCGTCTTCGTGGCCAACCACACCCAAGGCACCGTCTCGGTCATCGATCCGTCGACCGATACCGTCCTCTCCGAGATCGATCTCGGCGGGAACCCGTACGGCATCGGTGTCAGCAACGATGGCGATCAGGACGATGCGGACGAGTTCGTCTACGTGACGCAGTTCTTCGCCGAAGTGAACCCAGCCGGTGGCGGTGAGGGCTTCGATGACGCCCGTCAGGGCGTGATCCACACCTTCCCGGTCGTCGGCGACAACCCGCCCGCGAAGGTCACTCTGGCGCCGATGGCGGAGTCCGGCTTCACGGCGGATCGGACCGCGTTCGCCTCGCAGTTCACGAATGATGTCCACAGTGACATCTTCAACCCGGACCCGAACGAGACCGACCCGAACAGCCCGACGATCATCGCCGATCCGCAGGGCGCGTATCCGAATCAGCTCCATGCGGCGCTCCTTCGAGACGGGCTGATCTACGTTCCCTCGATCGCCGCGGCTCCGGAGCCGCCGGTCAAGTTCAGCGTCAACGTGCAGGCCATGGTCAGCGTCGTCGATGCGCTCACCCGCACCGAGCGCACGAACCTGGTCGTCAACCTCAATGACCAGATCAAGACCGAGACCCAGCCGGGTGACCCGAATACCAGCCTCGATCGGCTGTTCGCGAACGACATCGTGGACATCGATGCCGATCGCGCCGGCAACAACTTCCTGCTGCTCTCGCGCGGCGGCAACTATGTGATGAAGGCCAAGGCCGTCGGCCAGGGTCGTCTCGACATCGGAGCGCCGAATGGCGTGGTCCGGTTTCAGACGGGCAACATTCCGTCGGGCGTCGTCATGAGCCACGATGGGCGCCGGGCCTACACGAACAATGAGGTCTCTGTTTCCGTCAGCGTGCTCGATCTCGAAAACGACAGCGTAATCGAGCAGGACCTGCCGTCTGGCACGCCGCCGACACCCGGCTCCTTCGAGCACCGCGTGCTGCTCGGCAAGCTGGCGTTCTTCACGGCGCTGGGGATGCCCGACGACGACTTCTTCGGTGAGGACATTCGCGACATCGAGCCGCTGAAGGATCGCGGCAAGGCCTCCGACAATGCCTGGAGCGGATGCGCCTCGTGCCATCCCGATGGCCTGGCGGACGGTGTCACCTGGTACTTCCCGACTGGCCCGCGTCAGACGGTGCCGCTCGATGCCTTCTTCGCCAAGGACAACCCGGGCGACCAGCGCATCTCCAACTGGAGCGGCGTGCGCGGCAGCATCACCGACTTCAACAACAACTCCCGCAACGTCCAAGGCGGCCTCGGCTTCGCCGGCGACCCGCCCAACCCGGACATCTACAACCACGGCCGGACTCAAGGGGTCAGCGATGCCCTCGACGTGATGACCCTGTGGGTGCAGACCGTGCGACCGCACAACATGCCGGTGCCGTCGGATACGGCCGCGCTTGCCAGCGGAGCCTCGGTCTTCGAGAGCAACTGTGCCTCGTGCCACGGCGGTGAGAAGTGGACCAAGAGCCAGGTCGTCTACATCGACAACCCGGCCTTCGACTCGAATCCGCTCGCCGGCGGGTCACCGCTCGATCCCGGTGTGGAGAATGCGGGGCCGCAGATCCTGTCCTACTCGCTGGGGCAGTCGTTCATCGCCTTCTTCGAGGACGCCGGCGCCTTCTCGGACGCCGACCCCCGCGAGATCCGTGGTGCGGGCGGCGGCATCGGCAGGACCGCGTTGGGCGGACTCGGATTCAACGTGCCGTCGCTGCTCGGAATCGGGCGGACGGCTCCCTACTTCCACGGTGGCTCGGCGCAAACGTTGGCCAATGCGTTCAGCATCCACGCTCTGGGCGACGGCAGCACGATCCAGGCGGAGCTCTCGTCGCAAGAGCGTGCCGATCTCACCCTCTTCCTCAACTCGATCGACGGTCGGACGGTCACCCTGCGCTCCGACACGGACGACTTCCTGTCGGAGGTCGGGCAGTAGGTCATCGAGCTCACGAGTGAGTTGTGTCTCGCACGACGCGGGCCCGGCAGGCATGCCGGGCCCGCGTTCTTTGGTTGTGCCGCGAGCGGAAGCCACTTCGATGAGGATGGCGTCGATGGAAGTCGATCCGGCCGGCTTGCAGTGTTCCCCAGGTTCACGCCTTTTGGGGAGAACCAAGCGCGACAACCCGCTTCGGAACCTCCAGAACTCACTCATGATCGATCGAATGGCAGCCCTCTCCCCTGAATCGCCTGCGAAGATTGTTCATGCGCTTCGACCACGCCGGCCTCTTGCTCCTGGACGTCGGTGGTTTCGCGAGCGTCGCTCACGGTCAAAGCGGGACAGCCGGCACCCTCAAGGTCTTCATCCTCGGGCAGTCGAACATGCCGGGGAGCGGGTTCGTGAAGGCGGACCCGGAAGCGCAACAGGGAGCTCGGAGAGAGTTCGCTTGATTTGCTCAATACGCTGAGTAAAATTACTCACCATGTTGAGTAAACCGTCCAGTTCCTATCAGAGACCCCAGGCCGCAGAGCTGCGCCGCCGTCTGGGGGAGCCGCGGCGCTTTATCCAGGTCGTGGCCGGTCCACGTCAGGTGGGTAAGACCACGCTGGTCCAGCAGCTTGCCGACGAGATTGGCCCAGACGTCCGCTACGCCAGTGCCGACGAGCCAACGCTGCGTGGCAACGAGTGGGTCGCGCAGCAATGGGAGGCCGCTCGTCTCGAAGCGAAGCAGGCTGGTCCAGTCGGAGTGGTGCTGGCCCTTGACGAGATCCAGAAGATCCCAGACTGGTCAGAGACCGTGAAACGGCTTTGGGACGAGGACACGCGGAGAGAGCTGCCCCTCCGGGTGGTGCTGCTCGGCTCTGCGCCGCTCTTGATCGCCCGTGGCATGACGGAGAGTCTCGCGGGCCGATTCGAGCTCTTGCATCTGCCTCATTGGTCGTTTCCGGAGATGCGTGACGCGTTCGGCTTCGACCTGGACCAGTTCCTCTTTTTCGGAGGCTACCCTGGCGCTGCCCCACTGGCGGCGGAACCGCGGCGCTGGCGCAGCTACGTGATCGACAGCCTCATCGAGACCTCGATTTCTCGGGACGTGTTGCTGTTGACCCGGGTCGACAAGCCCGCACTGCTTCGCCGGCTGTTCGAGCTGGCTTGCCGATACTCCGGCCAGATTCTCTCTTACACGAAGATGCTCGGACAGCTCCAAGACGCCGGCAACACGACCACCTTGGCGCATTATCTGGACCTGTTGTCGGGGGCCGGGATGGTCCGTGGACTTCAGAAGTTCGCCGGCGATGCGGCTCGCAGCCGCGGTTCGATCCCGAAGCTGCAAGTGCTGAACACCGCCCTGATGAACGCGATGGCCGGCTTGTCGCCCGCCGAAGTTCGAAGCGACCACGAGTATCGGGGCCGACTGGTGGAGTCCGCGGTGGGCGCGCATCTCGCCAATGCTGCCGCTGGCGGGGAATGCGAGCTGTTCTACTGGCGCGAACGAAGCGCCGAGGTCGACTTCGTGGTGCGCGCGGGTCGCCGCGTCCTGGCCATCGAGGTCAAGAGCACGGCCCAGGGCAGAGCTCGCCCAGGAGCGGCCGCCTTCTCCAAGGCGTTCAACCAGCAACGCACGTTACTGGTCGGAGGCGACGGCATTGACCTCGAAGAGTTTCTCGCCCAGCCGGTGTCGCATTGGATTCAGGCTTGATGATGCCCACCGAGAGGCTGGGATCCTCATGTGGAACGCTGGCACCCGGCAGGAACGTTCCGGCTGGAACGTTCCGCTGAAATACGTCGACCATTGAAGCCCGTCGAGGTGATCGTTCCTCGCGTCCGCTGTCTGGGTCTTCGCCGAGGATCGTTTCTCGTGGAGAGGCGACAGCCTATCCCGATCGATGAAGTCGCCCCGGTGTCGACCGACGTTCGGAGAGCGCGTCCAGCAGACTGAAGTCCGCCCTCCGAAGCCGGAGGCCCGACCTCAAGTCGGGAGGTCTTTCGCCATTCTGAAGCCGTCGTGATCGGCGAGGGCCTCTTCAGCGGACTGAAGTCCGCCCTCCGACCTATCCCGATCGATGAAGTCGCCCGGTGCCGACCGACGTTCGGAGAGCGCGCCCAGCGGACTAAAGTCCGCCCTCCGAAACCCTAGGACGACGATTGATGAAGACTTCGAGAGCGTATAATCGCCCCGTCGACTGCGCTGCCGTAGCGGCATCCGCCCAGTTTTCTCGGGAGTCCCGCATGCCGCGTCTCATGCTCACGATCGCCCTGCTCGCTCTCTCCGGCGTGGCCAACCGCGTCACTGCCGCGGACCCACCCAACATCATCGTCATCATGGCCGACGACCTCGGCTTTGGCGATGTGTCGTGCTATGGCGCGCAGCGGCTCCAGACTCCGAACATCGATCGGCTCGCCGCGGCCGGGCTACGCTTCACCAGCGGTTATTGCTCGGCGTCGACATGCACTCCCACGCGCTACTCGTTCCTGACCGGCCGCTATGCGTTCCGCGATCCTGGCACCGGCATCGCCGCCCCCCAGGCCACCGCGCTGATCCGTCCCGGCACCGTAACGGTCGCGTCGCTGCTGAAAAAAGCCGGCTACCGCACGGCCGTCATCGGTAAGTGGCATCTCGGTCTCGGCGAGGATCCGGGCCCCGACTGGAACGGCAAGCTGGCGCCCGGGCCGCTCGAGATCGGCTTCGACGATTGCTATCTCCTGCCGACGACGAACGACCGCGTGCCGAGCGTCTACGTCGAGAATCACCGAGTGCCGAACCTCGATCCGGACGATCCGCTCTGGGTGGGGAACGAGCCTCCGAGCCCGGACCATCCGACGGGCCGCAATGCGCGCGACACGCTGAGGCTCAACTGGTCCCACGGCCACAACGGCACGATCCACAACGGTATCGGCCGCATCGGATACTTCACGGGCGGGGAGGCCGCGCGCTGGCGAGACGAGGATCTGGCCGACGCGTGGGTGGAGCGGTCGATCGAGTGGATCGAGGCGAACAAGGACGGTCCCTTCTTCCTCTTCTTCGCCGCGCACGACATCCACGTCCCGCGCATGCCCCACGAGCGCTTCCAGGGCAAGACGTCGCTCGGACTCCGGGGCGATGCGATCGTCGAGCTCGACTGGTGCGTCGGTGAGCTCGTCCGGACCGTCGACCGTCTCGACCTCACCGAGAAGACGCTTATCGTCTTCTGCTCGGACAATGGTCCCGTGCTCGACGATGGATACCAAGACGAGGCGGTGGAGAAACTGGGCGACCATCTCCCGGCCGGTCCTCTTCGAGGGGGCAAGTACTCCATCTTTGAGGGGGGCACGCGCACGCCGTTCATCACGAGCTGGCCAGGGCACATCGAGCCCGGCTCGTCCTCGGAGATTGTCTGCACGATCGACCTGGGGGCGAGCTTCGCCGCGATCGCGGGCGTCGAGCTACCGGAGGGGGCCTGCGCCGACAGCTTCGACCTCTCGGGCGCCTTGCTGGGCAAGTCGGGCTCCCGGGGCCGCGACCACCTCATCGAACAAGACAACGGACGCAGCGGCCGGCTCGGGCTCCGGGTCGGCGACTGGAAGCTCCATCGCACTCCGGTCAAGGGACAGGACGACCCTCGCTACGAGCTGTACCACCTCGTCACCGACCTCGCCGAGAAAAACGACGTCGCGGCGAGCCATCCCGATCGCGTTCAGGCGTTGAGCCAACGGCTCGAGTCACTGATCGAGGCAAGGGGAAGTCGACCCGGGTTCTGACCCCGAAAGGCCATCGCTTCCCCACGGGCGCTCGATCAGCTTCACCTCGCAGCCGAGCTCGAGGAGGAAGCGCTCGATTGTTCTCTTACGGCAGGGTGGTCTCGACAGTCCAGCCTTTCATGGGTGCGGCAGCTGAGCCACAGGGGCAACGTTCGACGTTCAAATGATAGTTAGCGGCGGGTCGATGACGTACCGAGCTGTCTCTCCATGTGAGACCAGACATGAGCAATGTTCCGTTGATCCAGAATCTGTACGCGGCCTTCGGTCGTGGCGACATCGCGTCCGTGCTCGGTGCGCTCGACGCGAACGTCGAGTGGCGCGAGGCCGAGGGCAATCCTTACCAGCCGGCCGGTGAAGCGCTTGTCGGGCCGGAGTCCGTGCTGCAGAACCTGTTCGTCAAGTTGGGAGAGGATTGGAGGCCCTTCGTCGTGCACCCGCGGGACTTCCACGACGCGGGAGACACGGTCGTCATGGAGGGCCGCTACACGGGGACCCACAAGGTCACCGGCAAGGATCTCGATGCGCAGGTCTGTCACGTCTGGAGGCTCCGAGACGGCAAGATCACGAGCTTCCAGCAGTACGTCGACACGGCGCAGCTGCAGGAGGTGATGAGGCCGTCGTAGCCGGCGATGCCGTGTTGAGGATGTCGGAATCCCGAGGTTGGATCCTCGTCCCGTCGTTCCGAGCGGCCGGGATTCATGTCTTGACGCATAACGTTACGCGTTATAGACTCCTCGCATGATCCGGTCGTTTCGTTCCAAAGAGGCCGAGAAGATCTTCCAACGGACGCGATCGAGAAGACTACCGGAAGACATCCAGCAGATCGCCCTACGCAAACTCCGGATGATCCATTGCGCTCGCATCCTTCGGGACCTTCGCGTCCCTCCCGCCAATCGACTCGAGCGACTTGAAGGGGAGCGCGCCGGCCAGCACAGTATTCGCGTCAATGACCAGTGGCGCATTTGCTTTCGCTGGCGAGATGGCGATGCCTTCGACGTCGAGATCGTCGATTACCATTGAGGTTGGACATGGTGAAGAAGCTCAATCCCGTGCACCCCGGTGAAGTGCTCCAGCTCGAGTTTCTCGAGCCGATGAGGCTCAGCCAGAATCGCCTAGCACGTGACATCGGCGTGGCGCCCCGACGCATCAATGAGATCGTCCTCGGGAAGCGGCGTATCACGGCGGACACGGCCCTCCGGCTGGCCCAGTATTTCGGGATGTCCGCGGAGTTCTGGCTGGGCCTGCAGATGGACTACGACCTCGATGTCGAGAAGGACCGTCTGGGGGAGCGACTCCAGAACGAAGTCACTCGCCATGTGAGTGGCCGCTAGTTGCTAGTTGGCAGCACTCTTCGGACACTGCGTCATTTGTTGCGAGTCTCCCACACCTCTCTGCAGAGCACGCGGAAGTAGTTGCCGCAAGGCGTGAAGCCGGCTCGGTCACCACTGACCCAGCGACCGCTCACCGCTGACCGACGTCAGACCGCTTCCACCCTTACTGGGCAGACCTTCAGCTCGGCGGTTTGCGTGACCGGGTCGTAGCCGGCGCCGGTGAGGATGTTCACCGGGACGTCGGCGAAGCTGAAGCTGCAGAAGACGGTGCCGCGCGGGGAGCGCATCGTCGACTTCACGCGGATGTTGACCGAGCCCTTGGTGCCCGAGAGCTTGGCCCAGCCGCCATCCTGGAGGCCCCACGCTTCGACGTCGGCGGGGTTCACCTCGAGGGACTCCTCGGAGAGCAGGTAGTCGATGCCCGAGGAGCGACCGGTCTGCGTACGCGTGTGATAGGCCTGGAGCCTGCGACCGGTCGTGAGCCAGACGGGGAACTTCTCTGAGATCGTCTCGGCAGGGTCACGGTACTCGACGAGCTTGAACAGGCCTCGTCCGCGCGGGAACTCCTTCTCATGCAGCATCGGCGTCCCGGGGTGCCCCGGCTCGGGGATCGGCCAGTGGTACTCACCGTGCTCGATGAGGTCCCAGTCGATGCCGGCGTAGATCGGTGACAGGCTGCAGAGCTCGTTGAAGACCTCCTTGGCGGACGTGAACTCGAAGCCGGGGGCGCCCATGCGTTTTCCGAGCTGGCTCAAGATCCACCAGTCGGGCTTGGCGTCGCCGGGCGGCGGGACCGCGGCGCGCAGGCGCTGCACGCGGCGCTCGGTGTTGACACACACGCCGTCCGTCTCGGCGAACGCGGTCGCGGGCAGCACCACATCGGCGAGCTCGGCGGTCTCGGTCATGAAGATGTCGAGCACGACGATGTGATCGAGCGCCTTCATCGCGTGCTCGCAGTGTTTGCGATCCGGATCCGAGACGAGCGTGTTCTCGCCGCAGATCAGCATGGCGCGAATCTGCTCGCCGCAGCGATCGAGCGCCGTCACCTTGGTGATGCCCTTCTCGGGCGACATCGGGCGACCGTACGCCTTCTCGAACTTCGCCTGCGCCTTCGGATCGTCGACGGGCTGGAAGCCGGGGTAGTTGTTCGGGAGCGCGCCCGAGTCGCCAGCGCCTTGAATGTTGTTCTGCCCGCGCATCGGATTGATGCCAGTGCCTTCGCGCCCGATGTTGCCCGTCATCAGCGCCAGGTTGCTCAGGCTCTGGACGTTGTCGACGCCGCAGATGTGCTCGGTGATTCCGAGCGTGTAGTAGATCGCTCCGCGCTCGGCTTGGGCGTACCAGATCGCCGCCTGCTCGATGTCCTTCGCCGGCACGCCGCAGATGCTCTCCGCCCACTCGGGCGTGAACTGCTTCACGTGCTCGAGGAACGCCTCCGACTCCTCGGTGCGCTGCTCAATGAAGTCACGGTTCACGAGGCACTCACGGCCGATGACGTGCGCCATGCCCAGCAGCAACGCGACGTCGGAGCCGACCCGCAACGGCAGGTAAACGTCCGCCATCTCGGCGAGCTCGATTCGGCGCGGATCAGCGACGATTAGCTTGGCGCCTTTGGCGATGGCCTTCTTCAGCCGGGTGGCCGCGACCGGGTGGCACTCGGTCATGTTGGTGCCGATGCAGAAGATGACATCGGGCTTTTCCATGTCAACCAATGGGTTGGACATGGCCCCTCGGCCGATTGTTGCCGCCAGACCGGCGACGGTGGGGGCGTGTCAGGCGCGGGAGCAGTTGTCGACCTGGCTGGTGCCGAAGGTCGCCCGGATGAACTTCTGTGTCAGGTACGCGGCCTCATTGGGCGCGCGACCCGAGGCGATCGCATAGATACTGTCTTCGCCGTGATTCGCGGCGGCGTCTTTGAATCCTTGGGCGGCGCGGTCGAGCGCTTCGTCCCAGCTGGCGGGCCGCAGCACACCGTCGTCGCCGCGGACGAGCGGCGTGCTCAGCCGCTCGGAATGCTGGACGAAGTCGTAGGCGAACTGTCCCTTGATACACAAGGCGCCCAAGTTGGCCGGACCGTCCATGGCCGGCAGCACGCCGACCAGCTTGTCGCCCTTGCTCATCAGGTCGACCGAGCAGCCGACTCCGCAGTAAGGACAGATCGTGCGCGTCTTCTTCACCTCGCCCGGCACATCCTTCGATCGCAGCGCTTTGTGATCGGCGAGGGCGCCGGTCGGGCAGGTCTGGATGCACTGGCCGCAGAAGGTGCAGGCCGAGTCTTTCAAGAAGCCACCGAACTCGGTCGTGATCTGCGTCTCGAAGCCGCGATTGGCCACGCTGATCGCGTAGTCGCCTTCCTGCTCGGCGCAGACTCGCACGCAGCGGTAGCACGAGATGCACAGGTCGTAGTCGCGCTTGATGAACGGGTTCGGATCGTCGGGACGGCTCTTGCCCGACTGCTTCCCTTGGAACCGACCGGTGCGGGCCTCGTAGCGATCGACCAGCGTCTTCATCTCTTGCGAGGCGTACCCCGACAGGGGATCGACGTCGATCTCGCGGTTCTCGGACGCCACCATCTCGAGCAGCGTGCGCCGATGCGCCTCCAGCCCGTCGGTGTGCGTCTTCACCACCATGCCGGCCGTCGCCTTCGTCGTGCACGACGCGACCGGGTTGCGGATGCCCTCGACCTCGACCACGCACAGCCGACACGCACCGAACGCCTCGAGCCGCTCGTCGTAGCACAGCGTCGGCACGTCGCGATCGACGTGGCGCTGCGCCACTTCATAGAGCGTCTCGCCCGGCGAGAACGTGACCTCGGTCCCGTTCATCGTGAGTGTCAGGGTCTGGGTGCTGTTTTCGATCGTGGCCATCAGGTGCGCTGGGAGGCTCTCGTCTATTGGGCCGCGGCGACGTGCCGGGCGACTTGCTCTGGGAAGTATCGCACAAGACTCTCGGTGATCAAGGGCGCCGCGATCCCGAGACCGCATGCCGAAAGAGATTTCATCGTGCGCCCCAGATCGGCCACCTCGGTGCGCCAGGCCTCGAGCTCGCGCGGCCCGGCGTCGCCCCTGAGGCGTTCAGTCAAGCGCTGGGTGCCGATGCGGCACGGGAAGCATTTGCCACACGACTCGTGCGCGAAGAACTGCATCGCGACCTGAGCGGCCTCCACCATGTCGCGGCGGTCGTCATAGACGATGATGCCTCCCGCGCCCAGGAACGAGCTCTTGCTGCGGATGCTCGGCTCATCGAGCGTCACGCCCAGGCCGTCCTTGGCGAGGAAGCCGCCCGAGAGTCCCGCCATCGTGACCGCTTGGATCGTGCGCCCTTCCGGCGCGCCTCCCGCCCAGTCCTCGAGCAGCGTCTGCAGCGGCAAGCCGATCGGTACCTCGTAGTTGCCGGGTCGTCGGATGTCTCCCGACAGGCTGATCAGCTTGGTGCCGGCGTGCTCGCCCATTCCGAGGCCCTGGTACCAATCGGCGCCCTTCCGGGCGATGGCGGCTGCCGACGCCAGCGTCTCGACGTTGTTGACCACGGTCGGGAGATCCTCGTAGCCGTGGGTGACCGGGAAGGGCGGGCGGTTGCGCGGAAACGGATGCTTGCCCTCGAGGCTGTTCAGCAGCGACGTCTCCTCGCCGCAGATGTACGCCCCGGCGCCGCGTCGCACAGAGAGGTGGAAGGTGAAGTCCTTCCCTCCGATCTTCTCACCCAGGAAGCCGGCGCTCTTGGCCTCCTCGGTCGCCTTCTCGAGGATCTTCTCGGTCTCGGGATACTCGTATCGCAGATAGAGAAAACCGCGCGTGGCACCGGTTCCATAAGCGGCAAGGATCATACCCTCGATCACGGCGTGGGGATCGTGGTCCATCAGCACCCGATCCTTGAAGCAGCCCGGCTCGCCTTCGTCCGCGTTGCAGACGATGGTCTTCGGTGTGCCGGGCGCATCAGCGACGGCCTTCCACTTTCGGCCGGTTGGGAAGCCGGCGCCGCCGCGTCCCGCCAGGCCCGAGTCGGTGATGAGCTGCACGAGCTCCTCGGGCTTGCTCTTCAGCGCCCTCTCGAGCCCCTCGTAGCCACCGGTCTTGCGGTAGCCGTCGAGGGTGGAGCGGCCGGGCTCGCGGATCGATGCGAAGACGCACTCCTCGGTGCCGCCCGGGTTCTTGGGCGGCAGGGGAGACGGCTTGACGTTCAGCGAGTCGTGCGTCAGGCCGACGAAGACCTTGTCACCCTCGAGCACCGGAATCGGCTCGTCGCAGCGCCCGGCGCAGGGCATGGCTGTCGCGCCGTCTTTGCGAAGCGCCTCGATCAGATCATGGGCACCGCGCAAGCTGCACACCGGTCCGTCACAGACTCGGGGCGCCGCTTGCCCGGGCGGGAAGCGCGAGAAGTGGTGATAGAAGGTCACCGTGCCATAGAGATCGGCGAGCGACAGTCGCAGCCCCTGGGCCACGTCGCGGAGCGTTTCGTCGGAGAGATACCCGTCGCGGTCGTGGAAGGCGTGCAGCAACGGCAGCAGCGGCGCCTCCTCGTCCTTCCAACGCGCGATCAGCTCCTGATTCGAGGGAGTGTTCATGGCGCCGAGACTAGCCCAAGAGCCCGCTCGTTCGCAATGCGGGAAAGGGAAGGAGTGGACGGTCTGAGCCCCGATCACTAGAAGAACGGAAGCGGAGATCCGACGATCTCCTGGGAGCTCGGATTGGATGCGCCCATGCTTCGCATCGCCATCGGCCGGTGGAAGGTCCCTTTTCTCTTCATCGCGGTGGCCACGGCCGTCTACGCCGCAGCGTTTGCAATCGCGGCGCAGCTGCCGGGGCTGAAGGAGGCGCGAGTCGTCGCGACGGCTTTGACGGTCGACCTGGTGGTCGTGGTCCCGGCGGCCTTCTACGTCCTCGTCGTGCGCCGACGCGGGGTTCCGCTCGTGACGCTCGTTCCGGTCTTCATCTTGAGCGTGGTGGCCGCCTCCAGCATCGTGCCGGTCGAGCATCATCAGCTCCTGGGCGCTCTCGAGCTCAGCCTGATCCCGATGGAGCTCGGCCTCCTCGGGTGGATTGGCTGGCGAGCGAAGCGGGCGTTGCGGGGTATGAGCTCGGAGGCGGAGCCCCTCGAGCGGTTTCGTCGGGCGGCTTTCGAGCTGGTGCGGAATGACCGAGCGGCGCGGGTCGTGGCTTCGGAAGTGGCGGCGTTCTACTACGCGCTCGGGTCCTGGCGGGCCAAGCCGCACGTGCCGCCGATCAAGTCGGCCCACACGCATCATCGCCTGAGTGGTCACGGCGCCATCGTGTCGGGCTTCCTGATCCTCCTGCTCCTCGAAGGCATTACCGCGCACGTCTTGCTCGTGAGCTGGAGCCCGCTCGCCGCGTGGATCGCGACCATCAGCAGCCTCTACGGGGCGCTCTGGCTGATCGCCGACTGGCGAGCGATGATCCTGCGGCCGATCTTGATCGACGAGGAATCGCTCACGATTCGAGCCGGTCTTCGCACGACCGTCGTCGTGCCGCGCGAGAGCATCCTCGCGATCGAGCGCCGGGATCCGGAGCTCGGCAAGGAGAGCCTCAACTTGACGCTCATGGGTACCCCCACGCACTGGATCCGGCTGTCGGAGCCCCTGTGGGCGCAGGGGCTCTATGGCTTCCGTCGGCGCGTGCGGGCGATCGGCGTTCAGCCGGATGAGCCAGAGGCGTTCGAGAGCGCGTTGGGCCTCGAGCGGGACTGAGCGGCTGAGCAAGCGGCCACTGGCAGGACGGGCGTCTTTTGCGGGATTCGGCCCGCTTACTCACGCACGCCTCCAAGCACCGACCGGCAGCTGCAAGGTGAGCGCCTCCAAGCACTGAACGGCCGATCGCCGTGCGCGGCTCCGATCGTTCGCTTGCCCGTGGTATCGTCTAGGGCGGTTGGCCGTGATCGGAGGAGGCATGCCCAACAAGTCAGGGCGCGGACCAAGCCGCCCGCTTCCGTTGGTTTCCGACCGTTCTCTGGTTCAGCGAGGTCCCCTCTTATGCGTCTTGTTAACAGTGTGATGCTCGTTGCGCTCGTGGCTCAATTTGGTTGCGCCACACCGGCGTCAACCGATTGCGGGGTTTGCAGCGATGCCGGCCTCGTTCCCCAGTCGGTACCGGAGTTCGAGGAGAATCCTGATGGCGACGGGATCTGGCCGAGCCCCGTCAGCGCCCCGATCCCGACGGATCTTCAGCGGCTGGATGACCCCCTTCCAGAGGAGCTCGCCCTAAGCGAAGACGCCGTCTATGCTCGCGCGGAATGGATCTACGTCGTCCGAGTGCGCAACAGAGGATCGCGGAGCGCGGTCCTTGTCGGACGACTGTACCACCACGAAAAAGCGCTCATTGGCCCCGTAGGTCAGGTGCTCGAGACACCCTGGGGACGATTTCAGCGGCTCCCGTTCTTCGGCTATTCGCAGGGTTGGTTGCCTGCCGCTCAATACGCGCGTTCGACCAACGGCGTCGATCCCTGAGGCCCGCCCATAACAAGTGGAACGATGGCACCCGGCAGGAACGGACCATGTGGAACGATGCTGCCGGGTGCCATCGTTCCGAAGTGAGACAATCGTGCCGGGACGAGAATGCTCACGTCTGACCTCATCTGAGGATGGAGTCCCCATGATTCGCAAGGGCCTCGCGGGCGTCGTCGTCATCGGCCTTTGCCTCTTCGCGCCGAGCGTCGCGTTGGCACAAGACGCCGAGGTCGCCCGTCCCAACGTGCTCTTCATCGCCATCGATGACTTGAACGACTGGGTCGGCTGCCTCGGCGGTCACCCGCAGGTGCAGACGCCGCACATGGACGCCCTCGCCGCGCGCGGCACGCTCTTTCGGAACGCTCATTGCCAGGCCCCGCTCTGCAACGCGTCCCGAACCAGCTTGCTGACCGGTCTCCGTCCGACAACGACGGGAATCTACGGGCTGGCGCCCTGGTTTCGAACCGTCCCGGCTCTGAAGGACCGCGTCACGCTCCCGCAGCTCTTCACCCGCCACGGCTACCACACGCTGACGACGGGGAAGATCTACCACGGCGGTTATCCGCCGCGGGCGGAGCGCGATCGGGAGTTCGTCGAGTGGGGACCGGCGGCCGGCGTAGGGGCGCGTCCACCGCAGAAGCTCGTGACCACGCCGGGAGGCAATCACCCGCTCGTGGATTGGGGCACGTTTCCGCATCGGGACGAGGACAAGGGGGATTGGATCGTCGCCGACTGGGTCGTCGGAAAGCTGAAGAGCGATCTGCCGGAGCCCTTTTTCTTGGCCTGCGGCTTCTTCCTCCCTCACGTACCCAACTACGCGACGCAAGTGTGGTTTGACCTGTATCCCGACGAGCAATTGGAGATGCCCGCGCTCCAAGCCGGTGATCGCGAAGACACGCCCCCGTTCTCGTGGTACCTGCACTGGAGCCTGCCCGAGCCGCGGCTGTCGTGGCTGCAATCGGCCGAGCAGTGGCGACCTTTGGTGCGGGCCTACCTCGCCACCATCAGCTTCGTCGACAGTCAGGTCGGGCGAGTGCTCGAGGCGTTGGAGGCGAGCGGCCATGCCGACGACACGATCGTGGTGCTGTGGTCGGATCACGGCTGGCATCTCGGGGAGAAGGAGATCTCCGGCAAGAACAGCTTGTGGGAGCCGTCCACGCGTGTGCCCTTGGTCTTTGCCGGACCGGGCGTGCTCGCCGGCCGTCACTGCAACCGGCCCACGCAGCTGCTCGACATCTATCCGACGCTGGCCGCGATGTGTGGCCTGCCCGCTCCGGAGGATTTGGAGGGCCACGACCTATCACCGCTCTTGAAGGATCCCGCCGCCGAGTGGCCCCACCCGGCGATCACGTCTCACAACCAGGGCAACCACGGGATTCGAACCGAGCGGTACCGTTACATTCGCTACGCCGATGGCTCGGAGGAGCTCTACGACCTGGAGCTCGATCCGCACGAGTGGACCAACCTCGCCAGGAGTCCATTGCATGTCGCTGTCATTGAGCAGCACCGGCGCTGGCTGCCGAGTGTCGACCTTCCGCCCGCTCCGGGAAGCCGACACCGTGTCCTGACCTACGACGCTGAGACGGGAGTGGCGGTCTGGGAAGGCAAGCCCATTCGCCAACCCGGCAAGTGAGTGAACGGGATCCGGGCCAGACACCCACGCGAAGGTGAGTGCCGCGCGCGGAGCGAGCGGGTCTCGCGACAAGAGGAGAAGGTCGTCGCCCGTTCCCGACCGACTCATGGCAGGGCCTCACGACATCGCCCCACACGAATCGCGCGCGAAGCAAGCGGGAGCGACCGTTGTCCCCACCCCAAGTGGGCGTACTCTGAACGGCCGGGAGATTCGCTGTCGCACGATACGGATCAACGCTTCTCGAGGAGCTCCAGCAGAGCGCGACCCAGCGCATCTCCCAGCAGGAAGTAGCTCTCGGCGTTACCGAACCAGTGATGGCCGTGGCCTGTGTTCGGGGAGTCTTCGGCGGGGCGAGCGAAGTCGGTCGTCTCGACGAAGCGCACGGAGCCGCGGAACTCGTCCCGCGTTGCGCCCTCTCTCTGAGCCTTGCGAAACTCGAGCATGGGGGCGCCTGCATCGGGCCCACCGTTGCCGAGCTCGCCGACGACGACGGGGAGCTGCGGCTTCTTCAGGTCCTTGCGGAGGTCTCGAATCAGGTGCCCCAAGTTGTCGGCATACTCGGCCCGCGCCTGCGCATCGACCATGTCGTTCCAGCCTTGGAGCCACACGAAGCCGATCAGGTCGTAGCCTTTGCCGTGGCCCGGGAAGTCTGTTTCCAGGCTCGCCAGCGCCTCTTCGATCTCGGCCATCATCTGCGTGTACTTGGGGCCGGTCGGACCCTCGCAGCTCGGTGGACGGAAGTCCTTGTAGAGGCTCTTGCCGCCCCAGGCGGTCTTGATCAGCAATACCGGCTCTGCGAAGTGATCGCCCAGGACGTGTCCCATCTGCAGCTCGGGGCCCATGTGATGACGACCGCCGTAGCCCGTGAACCCGATCGTGAGTGGGCCCTTCTTCAGCTCGCTCGGCGTGCGGAATCGTACCCACACATCGTCTCGGACCACCCACGAGCCATCGTCGTTGCGCAGGTGCGCGAAGCGCGCGCGCTTGTTCGGCTCTTCGAGCAGTTGCGCCAGCGTTCCCCGACCGTCGTTGTAGTGCTCGGGATGGTCGAGGTCGACGACGCCTTGGCCTTCCATGTTGGACTGCCCGGCAAGGATGGCGATCTTCCAGCGGGTGGCGCGGACCTTCTGCCCCCAGGCCTCGCCGGCCCACACGAAGAGAACGAGAACCGTGAATGGTATCCCAGCGCGCATGCAGCCGTCCTTTGCCTCTGGAGGGCCGTTGTGATCCGACCGTGATGGGTCGGGTCAGTCCGCGCGCCCGAAGGGCGCGCGGACTCGAGGGAGGCTCAGTTGGTCACGGTCATGGCGTCGACGTTCGTGAGATCGAAGCCGCCGAGGCCATCGGAGAGCAGAGCTTGAAAATACAGCGTCTGGCCGACGAGGTTGCCGTTGCTCAAGGTGAAGCTCGTCGCGAAGACGCCGGTCGATCCCGAGAGGGGGAAGGCCGGGAACAGGATGAGGTTCGCCAGGTTGCCGCCTCCGATTCCCAACGTGGGCAGGCCACCCGGAAGCGGTGTGTTGCCGGGGATCAGGCTGGCCAGGGGCAAGGCGAGGTCGCCGGGCTGGCCGCCGAGGGCGGTCGCGTACGTGACGCCGATCTTGGCCGTGTCCGGCAGAACGATCTGCGGCGGATCCGTCACGACGTAGGTGTAGGACTGGCTCGTCGGCCCAGCGGCATTCTCGATCGTGACCGTGGTCGCCCCGAGAGCCTGGGCCGGCGGCGTGTCGAAGGTCAGCTGGCTGTCGCTCTGGATCTGGAAGGGGACGCTGACGCCTCCGACCTGAACATCCACCACGTTGGCGAGGTGATCCCCCGAGGCCATGACGGTGGTGCTGCCGACGGCCGGACCGCTGCCAGGCGACAGCGAGAAGCTCGGCTTGCCCGAGCCGATCGTGACGAAGCGGACGTCGTCGACGTTCCAACCGCCGAACTGAACGCCAGCATCGGCTTTGAGGCGGAAGCGCACCCGAACGTTCGTCTTGCCATCGGCGATCGCCGAGATGTCGTAGTCCTGGAGAGTCCAGGCCGTGTCGATGGTGTGATTCGCTCCGCCGCCGGGCGTGGTCTGGTTCTGCCAGATCGTCGAGTAGCTCGATCCGTTGTTACCGCTCACCTCGACGCGCGCCTGATCGTAGAAGCCGTCTTCGACGCTCAGGAAGCGGTTGAACTGCAGGCGAACGTTGGAGGAGCCCGAGCAGTCGACGGACGGGGAGATCAGCAGGTTCTCGGCGTTGGCGGCGTACTCCCCGTTCCAGTTCGATCCCCGGATGGAGAGGTCGTTGCCCCAGACGCGCGTGCCGGATGCTGCCGATGACGGATCGAAGCCCGAGTTCGAGCTGGCCGGATTGCCGCGATCCCAGTCGTCTTGCGTGGAGACCTGTTGGGTGGTCCAGCCTTCGTTGCCGGCCGCCTCGAAGTCCCAACCACCGATGACGTCGACCTCACCGACGATGAAGGAATGATACGTCCCTGAGTTCGAGGGCGACGTCTGCGAGTTCCCTTGGTCGTCCATGGCCGTGATGTCGTAGTCGACGAAGGCGGGCGCGGCTTGACCCGGGATGTTGCCGGCATACTCATTCGGGTTGCCGGTCGCCGTCATCGACACCGTCGCGAAGGAGCCGCCTCCGACTCGGTATCGGAGATCGACCTGTGTGACGTTCGAGCCGATCAGCGATTGGACGTCGGCGACGACGAGGTAGGGACCCACCTCATTGACGGTGTCGGTCAGGGGCGAGTGGGTGATCGTCAGGTCGACGGGGACGGCCAGCTCGGCTACGGTCGCCACCAACGATTGAGTGATCAGGCGAGAGAGTGTGAAGTCGTTGGCGCTGGTGTTGAGGACGTCGCTGCCCGTGTGGATGAATGGTGAGTAGCTGCCGAGATCCTCGAAGGGAAAGATGGCGGCGAAGCCGGCGGCATTGAAGGCCGCGTGGTCGCTCGAGCCGCCGCTGAGGCTGCCTTGCTGGATTCCCAGCGCCGGCACGTAGGTCTGCGTCGCCTGAATCGCGAAGTTGGTCAGCGACGACGATGTATTGTTCGTCACGAAGTCGACGTCCCGCGTGTCGCCGGAGGCGCGGTAGGCATTCATGTCGGTGTTGACCATGCCGACGATGTTGACTCCGTTGGACTGCGCCCACTGCGCATAGGCGTTGCTGCCGACCAGGCCGAGCTCTTCGGAGGCGAAGAGCATGAAGCGGATCGTCCCCTCGAACGAGTGCTGGCTGAGAATACGCGCGACCTCGAGGACGGCGGAGGAGCCCGATGCGTTGTCGTCGGCACCCGGCGCGTTCGATCCCGAGTGGTTGATCGAGTCCCAGTGCGCTCCGAGGACGTAGATGTCATTGGGCCGGGTCTGTCCCGTCAGCTCGGCCACGATGTTGTCCGCTCCCGAGTCGAAGTTGAATGTGCTGACACTCAGGTTGGGGATGCCTTGGAACCGGCCGACAAGGTACGGCTGCACGGTGTTCTTGGCGGTGTTGGACGTCGAGAGGCGAGTCGAGTAGCTCGACAGCGTGATGACCTCGTTGCGCAGTCGGGTCTGATCGACTTGATCGACCATGGCCTGAATGCGCGGATCGGCCGCGGCCGCCGTCGACGAGCTTCCGCCGAATGACGGGGGAGCGTTCCGCGCCGCCCAAGGCGTGCGCGTGACGCGCTGCACTCGATGGCAGCCGCCACCCGGATGCTCCTGGCGGATGTGCTGAGCACCCGCCTCCGAAGCCGCGATCAACGCGACCTGTGGGCCGCGCCACAGAACCACCCCATAGCTCGAGAGCTCTTCGCCGGACTCGGCCTCGGACAGGGACAGCACCCACAGATCCGCCTTGATGGCGCTGCGGTCCAGCACCTCGAAGCCCAGGCCCGCTCGCCGAAGGTACTCCATGCCGTTGGAGTCGGTGGCGAGGAGCGTGAAGTCGCCGAAGTCGCCCCAGATCTGGGTGAGACGCGTGAGCGCCACCAGGTGGCCTTCGGGCAACGATCCTTCCACGGCGATCATCTCGTCGGAGCGGGGGGCGGTCTCACTGGAGAAAGTCGTCTGTGCCGGAGCCGATCCGATCAGACCCAGCAGCCCGATCCACGTCACGATCCCTCCGAGACTCCGATGCATCTTCTTCATGTGTGCTTTCCTCGTGTCCGGCGTTGACTCATTTTCTCGTAGTTCCGCTGTCTTCAGCGCGCAGTGAGAAGCCTCGCGGCCCGGTTCGGCTCGAGGCCTGGAAGCTGGCAAGAGAGCGGTGCTCTCGCGCGTTCGAGTTGTTCCATCGCAGTGAAACCGGGCTCGCTCGCGATTGTACGAGAGGGACGAGCCCGCGACTCCGACTTTTGAGCCAGGAGCCCGAAGAGTCGCCTCGGTATCTCGGTCGATCGAGGGAGTCTCACGCGAAACGCAACGGCCCGATCGCTCAGTGGCTCCGTTCGAATCGGAACGCCGGGGAGGTCGTCGATGGTCGTGACCTCGTGCCCACTACCAAGGCTTCTTCTTCGTCCGGGACAGCTGCGCCGCCGCGGCCGGCGAGCTGAGCCTGTCGATCGACGTGATGTAAGGAGCCTCGACGGTCCAAGGCTACGATCGGGTTCCCATCACGGGGCCGCCGCTCACTGATCGGTTCATCGACCTGGCGAGCAACTACTCGAGGACCCAGGGCATCAAGCCACCTTTCATTGGCAGCGTGCTGCCGACGAAGCATCTGGTCTCGGGGATCTTCACGGTCGATTGAGTCCGCTCGGCGGGCGAATCGCCCGCCACCTTTCTCAGCGCGGCGATTGACCGTAGTACTCGCAAAGCACGGCATAGAGCTCGGGATGACGCCGTTCGAGGTGTCTCCCTTTTTCGAAGAAGCACTCGGTCGCGACCGCGAAGAACTCGGCCGGGTTGGTGGCTCCGTAGTGATCGAGCAGCGTCGCGTGACCGTGCTCCGAAGCATCGCGGAGGCGCTCGTACTCCTTCGTCATCACGCGCACCCAGTCCGTGATCATCGCTCGATGTTTCAACGGTGGCGTGCCATCGGCGAGCCCGTCGCGCATGTCGAGCTTGTGAGCGAGCTCGTGGAAGACGAGATTGCGGCCGTCCGCGCCTTGCGTCACGTCGCCTTGGATCGAGTCCCAGGCCAGGATGACAGGGCCGCCGGGCCACGCCTCGCCCAGATTCGCCTGACCCGATCGAACGACGCCCGCCGCGTCGCGGTGATCCTGCGTCCGGTAGGTCGAAGGGTAGACGAGGATCGTGGAGACGTTGGGATAGTGATCATGATCCAGCTCGAGCGTCAGGAGGCAGGCTTGAGCCGCGATGATGACCTTCATCTCATCCGTCAGGTTCAGCCCGCCGCAGCCCTCCCAGGACTTCTCGGCGACGAAGATGCGGAGGTCGTCTCGCAGCCGAGCCTGCTGATCGGCGGACAGGTGTGCGTAGAAAGGAAGGGCCTCGAGCCATGGAAGCCAGGCCTGAGGGAAGGGCGAGCGAAGCAGCTTCTCGCGACGCTTGCGCCGAAGCCATGAGAAGATCATCGGTCGGTTCCACGGGAGCGGTCGCGAGGAGGGCGAGCTCCCTCCACGCGCCGGAGACTCTGTTGGCTACGCCAGCTCACCGCACGCCGCTTTGACGGTCTCGACGAAGGCGCGGCTCTTGACCAGGTCGGTGAGTGCTTCGATGTCGGGCGCCAGGTACCGGTCGCCGTCGAGCTTGGGCACGCGCTCTCGGATCTGCTCAAAGGCGGCCTCGACGCCGCGGCCGGCTTTGAGCGGGCGGCGATAGTCCAAACCCTGCGCGCCGCACATGAGCTCGATGGCCAGCACACGCTCGACGTTGCGGACGATGGCTCGGGCCGTGCGGGCGGCGTTCACGCCCATGGAGACGTGGTCCTCTTTGTTGCCGGACGTCGGGATCGAGTCGACGCTGGCCGGATGTGCCAGGCCTTTGTTCTCGCTGACCAGCGCGGCGGCGACGACCTGGGGGATCATGAATCCCGAGTGCACGCCGCCGCCCTCGACAAGAAACGCTGGCAAGCCGGAGAGGTCCGGGTTCACGAGGTTCTCGATGCGACGCTCGGAGATGCTCGCCAGCTCGGCGGCTGCGATGCCAGCGTAGTCGAGAGCCATCGCGATCGCTTGGCCGTGGAAGTTGCCGCCCGAGACGATGTCGCCATTCTCGAAGATCAGCGGGTTGTCGCTGACTGCGTTGACCTCAGTCTCGAGCACTCCGGCCACATGATCGATGGCCCCCCGCGAGGCACCGTGTACTTGCGGCATGCAGCGCAAGCAGTAGGGATCCTGCACGCGATTGCAGTCCGCGTGCGAGGGCAGGATCTGGCTATCCCGCATCAGGTGGTGCATGTTCTGCGAAACGGCGAGCTGGCCGGGGTGCGGCTTCAGCCGATGGATGCGCTCGTCGAATGGCTTGATGCTGCCCATGAGCGCCTCGAGCGACAAGGCACCGGCGATGTCGGCGACGCGGGCGAGGTGCTGAAGGTCGAGCACGACCCCGGTGCCGAGGGTCGTCATCATCTGGGTGCCGTTGATGAGCGCCAGGCCTTCCTTGGCTTGGAGCACGAGAGGCTTCAAGCCGGCACCCTGCAACGCGTCGGCGCTGCTGACACGCTTTCCGTCGACGAGGGCTTCGCCCTCGCCGATCAGCACCAACGCCAGATGCGCCAGCGGAGCCAAGTCGCCACTCGCCCCGACCGAGCCTTGCTCGGGGATGACCGGCGTGATGCCGCGATTGTAGAGCTCCAAGAGCCGCTCGACCACGTCGAGGCGCGCACCCGAGAAGCCGCGCGAGATGGACAAGGCACGCAGTAACAGCATGCGACGTGCGGTCGGGATCGGCAGCGGGTCCCCGACTCCACAGGCGTGGCTCAGGATCAGATTGCGCTGCAGGGCCTCGATCTGGTCGGGCGCGATGCGCTGGGAGGCGAGCTTGCCGAAGCCGGTGTTGATGCCGTAGTAGGCCTTGCCGTCTCCGAGATGGGATTCGACGATCTGGCGAGACGCCTGAATGGCGGTCCGCGATGCTTCGGAGAGCTCCACCCGAATGCCCGAGTCTCGTCTCAGGTCATCCAGGTCTTTCAGAGTCCAGCCGGTCGGCGAGATCTCCATCGTGCGCTGGCCCATCGTTCTCAGTCCTTCACGCGCTCGACGTAACGGCCGTCGCGCGTGTCGACGCGGATCAACTGTCCGGGCTCGAGGTACTCGGGAACGTTGACGATCTTTCCGGTCTCGAGCGTCGCCGGCTTCGCGCGCGCTTGGGCGGTCGCGCCCTTGATGGCGGGCTCGCACTCGATGACCCTCATCTCGACGTGGGGCGGCAGCTCGATGCCGATCACCTTCTCGTTGAAGACCATCGCCTCGAGGCCTTCGAGACCATCGATCAGATAGTCCGGCGCATCCCCGAGCTCCTCCGCCGACAGAGGGAACTGCTCGAAGCTGTCCTCATCCATGAAGTGGAAGCCGGTTCCGTCCTGGTAGAGGAACTGGACGGGACGTTTTTCGAAGTTGGGCTCGGCGAGCTTGTCGCCGCCGCGATAGGTCTTGTCGAAGACCTGCTGGGTGCGGAGGTTTCGGACCTTGATCTTGACCATCGTCGACGCGCCGCGTGCCGAAGGCGATTGGATGGCGACATCGAGGATGAGGTACGGGTCGCCGTCGATCTCGACCAGGACTCCGCGCTTGAATTCACTCGTGGTCAGCATAGGGAATGGGCCTCCGGGGTTGCTCAGCGCCCGCGGCCTGCGGGCGCGAGCGACACGATACGTCGCCTGAGAGCGGGCGTCCATGGCGGGAGCCCGGAAAGTGACCCCAGGCTGCGGCCGGGCTTCGCCCGTCCTGGCCTGGGGCTGGATGATGTCGTCCTTTCAGGCCGAGCGGCCGCCGTTCGATCCTCGTCGAAAGACCCGCCGGCCGATCCCTCGGGAGCGTCTCCCCTGGGACCGCGGGCGGCCCGCCTGGCGGCCGCCCGCATCTCGTCGTTGCGAAGGAGCGAAAGAAGCCTCGCGCGTTTGAGACGTTGTGAATGGGCTCCGACGTCCCTCGTCCGACTCTGCTCTCGCTCCCCGCCGCCTGGCTCGCCATAATGACGCCCAACGCAACCTCGAACTAAGGACCGTCGGCATGAACCCCAGCACCAAGCGCCGAGTCACGGCGCCGATCGGAACCGAGCTGAGCTGTAAGTCGTGGCTCACCGAAGCGCCGTTCCGCATGATCCAGAACAACCTCGACCCCGACGTGGCGGAGGACCCCGATCAGCTCATCGTCTACGGCGGCTCGGGCAAGGCGGCCCGAAGCTGGGAGGCGTTCGATCAGATCCTCGCCTCGTTGCGCGAGCTCGAGTCCGACGAGACGCTGCTCGTCCAATCGGGCAAGCCGGTCGGCGTCTTCCGCACGCACGAGGACGCGCCGCGCGTGCTGCTGGCCAACAGCCACCTCGTGCCGCACTGGGCGACCTGGGAGCACTTCCGCGACCTCGAGGCGCGCGGGCTCATCATGTACGGTCAGATGACTGCCGGCTCCTGGATCTACATCGGTAGCCAAGGCATCGTCCAGGGCACGTACGAGACCTTCGTCGAGGCCGGTCGGCAGCACTTCGAGGGATCGCTGGCGGGACGACTCGTCGTCACGGCCGGGCTCGGAGGGATGGGCGGTGCCCAGCCCCTGGCCGCCACCATGGCCGGCGCCACCGCACTGATCGCGGAGGTCGATCCGCATCGTATTCAGCGGCGTCTCGAGACCGGCTACCTCGACGAGGAGGCGCCCGACCTCGACACGGCCATTCGCCGCGCCTTCGAGCTGAAGGACGCAAAGCAGGCTCTTTCGGTGGGTGTGTGCTCGAACGCCGTCGATCTGCTCGACGCGCTGCTCGAGCGCGGCTTGATCCCTGATCTCCTCACGGATCAGACGTCGGCACACGACGAGCTCAACGGCTACGTGCCGGTCGACCTCACGCTCGATGAGGCCGTGGCCCTCCGCGCTTCGAATCCCGACGACTACATTCGCCGCAGCACCGCCACCATGGCTCGCCACGTCCGAGCGATGATCGATCTCCAGACGCGGGGCGCGATCACCTTCGACTACGGCAACAATCTCCGCGGTCAGGCGCTGGCGGTCGGAGTCGAGAACGCCTTCGACTTCCCAGGTTTCGTGCCGGCCTACGTTCGGCCGCTCTTCTGCCAGGGGCGAGGCCCGTTCCGCTGGGTCGCCCTCTCCGGCAAGCCCGAGGACATCCACAAGACCGACGAGGTCATCCTGCGTGAGTTCGCCGACAACGAGTCGCTCTGCCGCTGGATCCGCCTCGCCCAAGAGAAGATTCAGTTCCAAGGCCTGCCCGCTCGCATCTGCTGGTTCGGGCAAGGTGAGCGCGCGCGGTTCGGCAAGATGCTCAACGATCTGGTGCGCGACGGCCTCGTCGAGGCACCGATCGTGATTGGGCGCGATCATCTCGACTGCGGATCGGTCGCGTCCCCCAATCGCGAGACCGAAGGCATGAAGGACGGCTCCGACGCCATTGCGGACTGGCCGCTGCTCAACGCGCTGCTCAACACGGCATCGGGCGCGACCTGGGTTTCGCTGCATCACGGCGGTGGCGTCGGCATCGGCTACTCGATCCACGCCGGCCAGGTGATCGTCGCAGACGGCACCGATGCCGCGGCCCGGCGGCTCGAGCGCGTGCTGACCAACGATCCGGGGATCGGCGTTGCGCGTCACGCCGACGCCGGATACGACGAGGCCATCGCCACCGCGCGCGCTCATGGCTTGAAGCTGCCGTCCACCCGATGACGGCTGCACGGAGACGCGCCTCGTGAAAGTCCTCATCCCCGCGGCTGGCCGCGGAACGCGCCTGGCCGCGCTCACAGGTGGCAAGGCGAAGGAGCTCTATCCTCTCGCCGACTTGCCTATGATCGCCCACGCCCTGCGCGAGCTGGCCGCGGCCGGCCTGCACGAGGTCGGAGTGATCACGTCGCCGGTCAAAGGCGATCTGGATCGATGCCTGACGGGCGCCGGAGTGCCCGATGACATCACGGCGAAAGGGGCGGCGGAGTTCGCGCGGCTGATCGAGCCGTTCGAGTTCACCTTCTTTACCCAGGAGAAGCCCCAAGGCCTGGCGGACGCATTGATGGAGGGTGAGGCCTGGGTGGGGGAGGAGTCGTTCCTGCTCATTCTGCCCGACGGAGTCGTGGTGCCCCCTGGAGGCTCGTTGCCTCCATTGCTCGAAGCGCATCGAAATGGCGGCGAATGTGTCTTCGCCTTGATCGAGGTTGGCCTCCAGGAAGCGGAGCGCTACGGCAACTGCGGAGGCGTGACGCTCGCCGCCGGGACGTCGCGGGCCAGGCGCATCGAGACGCTGCAGGAGAAGGGCCCCGGCTCCTTCCAGGTGACCGGGGAATCGGCCCTGCGGACGTTTCCGAGGCAGATCCTTACGCCACGCTTCTTCCAGATCGCGCACGAGCTGCGCCGTGATCATCGAGAAGGCGAGTTCGACGACGTGCCCATCTTGCGCCGCCTCGTGGCAGAAGGCCGAGTGCTCGGCGTCCCCTTGGCGGGGCGAGGGTTTGACGTGGGTAATCCGGTGGGGCATGCAGCGGCGACCGAAGCGCTGATGGGTTGACGGAGGCGGCGGTGCCGCGGTAGATCGCGTTTCATGGAAACCGCTCTCTCACCGGAGTTCTTCGATCGCGAAGCGGCCCGACGTCGTTGGGAGTAGGAATTCGGCCCTTTACTGCGAGCTCCGTTCGGGTCTCTGACCGCGAACCGATCGCTTCGCGAGACGCACTCCTTGATCTTGGTGGGTCGGGTCCCGTAGAATCTGCACCCGCTGCTTCGGATGTGATCTTTTCCGAAGTGACGGTACTATCTTGGGTTCCAAAGAGTCGTCCACGAGCGAGGCAAGCGTGCCGAAGCTTCTCGACGATCCGGCGGGCATTCGGGAGCTGCTCGAGAAAGCACACCGGATCGCTGTGATCGGAGCTTCGGTTCGTCCCGAGCGGGCGAGCCATCGCATCATGTCGTACCTGCTGCAGGCAGGATATGAGGTGATGCCGGTGAATCCGAGCTACGGCTCGGTCTTGGGCCAGAAGTGCTTCACTTCCTTGAGCGAGATCGCAGATCCCGTCGACATCGTGAACGTCTTCCGCCGTCCCGACCGGGTCGATCCGATCGTGACGGAGGCGATCGAGCGTGGCGACGGCGCGCTTTGGCTGCAGGACGGAGTCGTAGTGCCGGAGGCAGCGGATCGGGCACTGGAGGCCGGTCTCGTCGTAGTCATGGATCGATGCATCTTTCGCGATCACGCCCGCATGACCAGAAACTCACCCTGAGAAGGGGTCGATCATCTCGGTGTTCCCTCCTGAAGACACGAATGCGCGTTCGAAAGCCGAGTCCGCTCCGGACGTCCGGCAGCGCCTCGCGACCGACGCCGAGAGCCCGGGCAAGAAGAACGGGCATCCCGCGATGACGCGTGACGGCACTTCTCCCCCTGAGGGACACAAGCGCGACGGGCGAGCGCAGCATTGGGCCGCGATGCCGGACGGCCGCGATATCGCGGAGCTCTTCGACGAGTCCAAGCTGGACCCGGAGGCCGTGAAGATCATTCGTCGGCTCGTGCGCTACGAACATGAGGCCTACCTGGTGGGCGGCTGCGTCCGAGACCTCCTGCTCGAGCAGGAGCCGAAGGACTACGACGTCTCGACATCGGCCCGCCCGAGCCAGATTCGTCGACTGTTCCGCAACTGCCGGATCATCGGCCGGCGTTTCAAGCTGGCGCACATCTTCTTCGGTGACAAGATCATCGAGGTCTCGACCTTCCGCGCTCTTCCGAGCGAGTCGTCGGAGGACGATGAGGATCTGCTCATCCGACGGGACAACGAGTACGGCACACCCGAAGAGGACGCGATTCGCCGCGACTTCACGGTGAACGGGCTCTTCTACGACCTCGATGCGTGTCAGGTCATCGATCACGTCGAGGGCGTCGAAGACGTTCGTCGGCGCGTGTTGCGGACCATCGGCGATCCCGATGTCCGAATGCAAGAGGACCCGGTTCGGATCCTGCGCGCGGTCAAGTTCGCGACGCGGCTCGGGCTCGAGATCGACGCCGAGACCTGGGAAGCGATGGTTCAGCATCGCCGAGACCTCGAGCGTTGTGCCGTACCGCGCGTGACGGAAGAGATCTCGCGCCTGCTCAACAGTGGGAATGCCGATCGCGCCATCAAGATGCTCGACGAGTGCGGCGCACTCGAGGTGCTCCTGCCCGAGGTCCACGACTTCCTCACGCGTGCTGAGCAGCGAGGTGACCAGGCCTCAATCGACCGGTTCTGGATCTTCCTGCGCTGTCTCGACATCTTGCGAAACCGACTCGGGCCGCTTCGGAATCACTTCCTCTTCGGAACCATCTTCTCGCACCTGGTGCATGACGCCTTGTGCGAGGGCCGCACGCGCGACGAGATTCTGCAGCGCGACTGGGGTACCGAGGCCGGCACGATTCTGAAGCCGATCGCGGTTCGTATGAACCTCTCGCGCCTCGACACCGATCGTATGCGCCAGATGCTCGCCGCGCAGCGGCGTTTCCTCTATCCGGGACGCCGGCGCGCCTCGGCGACGACCTTCATCCGACGAGGCTACTTCGCCGACTCCTTCGAGCTGTTCCGTTTCCACGTGGTCGCCGACCCGCAGCTGCGAGAAGAAGAGAAGCGCTGGCTCGAGCGTCTGAGTGACTTCGAGAGCCGAGAAGGCTACTGCCCGGTGATGAAGCTCGCGCGCAAGCGCTGAGGATGACCCCCGTCGACACTGCGCGCATCGCGCGGTGCGGGCGATCGTCTCGCTGGCAGACACCTGTTACGCGGCCGTGCCGCGCACTGGGAGACGCGATCGGTGCCGAAGTTTTTTGCAACGAGGCTTCGGACCAAGCGGGCGACGGCGTTGAGTGTTTCGCAACACGGCACTCCGCGCTGAGTGGCCCACGATTTGTTCTCCCGGGTCATCCATCCGGCACGCCCGCCGTCTCCGGAGCCCGTCCTTCTTGCGCGCTCCGCTTCCGAAACGGGAGGAGTCCCTCACCATGCACCATGCCCAACGTGTGCTCATCGTAGCCGCCGTCTTGGTCCTACTCCCCGCGGTCACGAGTGCGCAAGTCCTGCCCGACTCGGGAGTGCGCGGTCACGACCTGGTCTGGGCGACCTCGCCCACAGGAACCTCGCAGCTCTTTGCAGCTTCTTCCGCTTCCCTCCTCGCCTTGCCCCTCACTCCCACCCTCGACAACGTCCCGTCTCGTTGGGCCCACCGTCGTCGCACGCTGGGCGCTCTCGAGACGAAGATCACGACCGACTTCACGTCGCTGGTGGCGTTCACGCCGCTCGGCGATGCCGCCGGCAACGGCGCGATTCACGTCTTCGATCTCCGCCTCGGTCTGCCGCCTGTCTCGTCGGTGATTCCGACCGGGAACCCGGCCGGCTACGACCTCGCGGTCTTCGAGCCCCTGAAGCTCCTCTTCTCGATCGAGGACGACGGCTTCGGCTCCACCCTGCGCGGATACTCGTACGCGACGCCCGGGCAGTTCACGCCGATCTCGCCGCCGACCTTGGCGTTGCCCGGCCGACCGGCGGCCTACGTCAACCGCATCGGGATCGACGTCGCCGCCCAGACCTTGCACGTCCCGACGGCGACCGGCGTGCAGATCGTGCAGCTGTCGAGCACGGTGCCGCACATGAGCGCGAGTGCCTTCGTCTCCACGACGCCCGCGGCTCCTGCGACGAATCCGACCTCGTTCGTGCAGCTCGGCACGCGCGTCTGGGTGATGGGGATCACGACCTTCGCGTCAGGGACCGGCAAGCCCGACGCTGGAGGTTTCGTCTCGTGGACCGATAACGGCAGCGCGTCGATGGATGTCTTCGGGCCGATTCCCAATCTCTCGCCGACGCGCAACTATGTGCCAGCGGTTGGCGCTCACGAGCTCGCGGTCGTCGGTGACGGCACGAACACTTGGGTCTACTATCCGCAGCGCGATCCGTCCGCGACGGCGTTCTACATCCGTCCCTCGGCCATCGGCGTGGCTCGCTTCCTCGGCAGCAATCTGCCCGTAGCGGCGACGATTCCCTGCCCCGACGACATGGGGGAGCCCTTCGCGAACCCGAGCGTGAGCGGCACGCGGGTCGCGATCGAGAGCAGCTTGGGCCCGCCCTTCTACTTCGACCCGCCAAATGGTGCTGAGAAGGTGAGCGTGCTCTACTCGCCGCTCGATCCGCTCGGTGCCGCTACCCTCGACGGTCTGCTGGGCGTGCCCGGACCCTTGGGCGGCCGTATCAGCACGAAGGGCATGGAGCGCCCGATGTGGTCCCGCGACGGCTCGCGGGTGTTGGCGTTCACGAGCCACTTCCCGGGCGCGCCGCATCCGGGCGTACCGGGTATCGAGGTGCTCGATGTGCCTCCGGACGTTCCTGTGGACTCCTACGTTTCTCCGCACACCGTCGTCGAGAACCCGACTTCGCCGAACCAGTCGATCGTCTACCCCGGAGCCTTCGTCCCACGCGCCTCCACCGGGTGGGCGTTCCTCGATTCGAGCGAAGTCTCGATCATCGGCAACGTGTTCCACGACGGCATGGCTTCGGTCGCTTGCCTGGAATTCGGCGAGATTGGCCAGAAGCAGATCGCGTCGCCGCTGTTCGTTCAGTCGTCCGACGTTCCGGGCTTCCCGGCATTGCTGCGACCCAGCTTCGAGGACGCGACCGGCTCGACGGTTCCGATTCCGGGTTCGTTCGGTGCCCGGCGCACGGCGATGAATCTGCTGCCCGCGCTCGGCTTTCGGGGCGTGACCACGACCTTCGCCGACGGCGACGTGCTGCGGATGCAGCCGACGGGAGGCAACACCTTCGCCGCATTGGGAATCGGGATCCCCTTCGACCCCATTCCCCTCGCCTTGCCATCGGGTTGGATCACCACCACCGAGCTTGCCTCCTACTGACGTCCGAGAGTTTCTGCGAGGAGTCCAGACGGTTTCATCTCGACCTCGAGCTCGCGTGCTTCGGCGCGACTCCGAGCTTCCTGCCCGCGCGCTTTCCCTCCTCTCTCCGACTTCTCGTGCGGTGGGCGACCCCTCTGGGCTCCTCGTACTCCTCACTTACTCTGGAGGATTCATGATGTCTCGATCGACCTTGATTTCGATCTGCCTTCTCGGTCTGGCCACTTCCGCGGTCGCTGACGATCTGGTCGTCGACGCGAGCGGAGCGCCGGGGACTTTCGCCACGATCACCGACGCGATGGCGGTCGCGGACCTCGACGACCGCATCCTGGTGCAGCCCGGTCGCTATCCGTTCTTTCAATACAATCGTGGCGTTCCGGTGATCGGTCTCGGCGCTCAGCCGAGCGACATCGTCATCGACGAGATCGCCTTTCACGTCAGCCTGCCGCAGCAAGGCTACCGGGCGCGCCTCTCCAACCTGACCATCGGAGTCCCCCCCGGAACCGGCGCCTCCGACCCGCCGCCGTTGGTGCTCTACGGCAACGAGAACGGACCGGGCACGTTCGTGCTCGATGGCGTCGAGATCCACGGTGGCGTCTTCCTGCGCGGCGGGCAGGAAGGCTTCTACGTGCTCTTCTCGAACTGCGACGTGGACTCGGCGCCGGGGCAAGGGTTCAGCGGGGAGACGATGTACTTCGGCGGTCCGGACAACTTCTTGGACCTGCGAAGCACGCGCATTCTCGGTCAGGGTTCCTCAAGGGGACCCGGGGGCGTCGGTCTTCGAATCGAACAGGGCACGGAAGCCCGAATCAATGGAGCCGAGATCGTCGGCGGTCGAGGCGCGACCGGAGCACCGGGCATCGCGACGGTCGGCGCGGCCGATGTCGTCTTGCGACTCGATGGTCAGAGCATCGTGCGCGGTGGCATCGGCACCGCGGGAGCCGGTGGCGCGGGGGTCGATCTGACGAGCGGCCGCATCGATGTCGGTGAAGCGACCGTGCAAGGAGGAGCCGGAAGCCCGGCCGGCTCCGCCTATGAGAACGTCGGTCCGACAGCGTTCCCGGCCGGTCTCAGCCTCGAGATGACGCCGCGCTTCGCGTTCGCCGAGAACGGAACCGTCGTGCATTCGGGTGAAACGATGACCTTCGCGTTCGACGCTCCCGCCGATCATCTGGCAGTCATCGGTCTGGCAGGGGCGGTCCAGCTTCCCCAGGTGCGATTCCTCTCGCTGGCGTCGACGTCCCTGCTCGTCTTCGCGGGCGATCGACTCCAGCTCCGAGTGCCCACCGTGGGCACGAGTCATCCCGGCTTGCAGCTCTACGTACAAGGAGGAACGCTCGAGCCGGCCGCGGGCACGATCATGTTGACGAACACCGTCTCGGTGCGCGTCGATCTGGACTAGCAGTCATCGTTTGCCGGTCGATCCATCGATCGGCCTTCGGGTGCCCCCCGAGGGCCCCGAAGAGTCTCCTGGAGGCTGATCGCTCTTGGGGAGCTTCATCCTGCCAGGCGGGCGGTGGTCGATTCGACCACCGCCCGGTCTACTCTCGAAAGAGGAGCTCACCGTGACTCATCTTCTCTCATGGCGCGCGTCGGCCATCCCCGGTCTCGCGCTGCTGCTCTCCTCCCTCGCCAGTGCTCAGGTACTCGACGAAGAGCCGACCCCCGACCCGAGCAAGGCCGAGGTCTTCCTGGAGGCCGAAGGTGGCTGGGAGGCGTCGCTGGTCGTCGACAACGGCGAGACCGGTATCTGGACCGTCGATACCTTCAACGTCTTTCCGCAGTACGGCACGCCCGAGATCATCGGTCTCGACGACGACGGTCGCTGTCACGTGCTCATCGGCTACAGCGGCAAGTGGACCGACAAGGAAGTCATCCACGACGGCGCTTGGCTGGGCGGATTGGGCTTCGCCGACATCGATCCCCGCATCGACGGCCCCGAGCTCTATACGGGCGGCAAGAACGGCAACCTGTATCAGGTGAACGGCTACATGCAGGGCGTGCTCGACTGTCGCCTCATCGCCACTCTGCCCGGCCGCGAGATCCACACGATCGTCGCCGAGGACGTGATCGCCGAGTCGCCCGGCGCCGAGCTGATCGTATTCACGCGACCGGGAGGCCTCTTTCGGGTCAAGCCGACCGGCGAGCACGGGCGTTTCGTGACCGAGCATGTTCGAGAATTCGACGGGCGCGTCCGGGACGCGCAGGTCCTGCCGGCTCCCGAAGGCGCCCCCCGCGAGGTCGCGCTCGTCTCGCGCAACGGACGCCTCGACCTTCTGCGTTGGGTCGGTCAGAGTCCGCACTTCGAAAAGATCTATCAAGACGCGATGGGTCTGGGCCGCATCGAGCTGGCTCCCGGCTCCACCCCGCAGCACGTCGTCTTGTACTCGAGCCATGATGACGGCCGCATCCTCCGGCACGAGCGTGTGGACAAGCGTCCCTGGGTGACCGAGCACATCTACGACGGCCCCCAAGGCATGCGGGGCATCGCGGCTGGAGTCTTCGCGGGACCCGACGTCGAGACGCTTGCCGTGTTCGGATACAGCGGCCAGGTTGAGCTGCTGGCGCGCACCGAAGAAGGCTGGACCGCCGAGACGATCTTCGTCGATCGCGACAAGGGCCATTGGCTGAAAGCCGCCGAGCTCGACGGACGCAACTCGACTCGCGAGATCATCGGCTCTGGCTACGGTGGGCGCATTTTCCTCCTCAAACGACCACCCGGCTACGGACACGACGGCGTGCCCGCCTTTCGACGAGAAAGCGATGAGCCCCCTCGACCCGTCGGTCAGGCTTCCGATCGCGAGCCGAACGCGGATTGGCGAGTCGCGGTCCGAGCGCGCGCGGAAGGTCTCGGGCTCCTCTCGACGCTGCGCTACAGCGGTGGCTTCCAGACGAAGACACCGATCTTCCAGACTCTCGTGCGACGCGACGAGACCGGCCGCATCGTGCCGGCTTTGGCGACCGCTTGGCGCTGGGAGAGGGAGGGCAAAGACCTCGTGCTCGAGATCGACCCGGACGCACGCTGGCAGAATGACTCTCCTGTCACGGCGCAACAGATCGTTTGGCACTTGCGCCGCTGGGTCGGACTGCCCGAGCATGCCTGGCTCGGTATGTCCGATCGCGTGCGCGATATCGTGGCCGAAGGTGAGCACCGCCTCCGGCTGCGCTTCGACCGACCCTGGGCCGCCCTCGCCGATCTGTGCGCGATCAACCCCGGCGGTGTCATCGCGCCGTCGGCCTTCGACCGCGAAGGCGAGTATCGACAGCCACTCGGCTCCGGGCTCTGGCGCTTCGTCCACGCGAAAGGAAGACGACTGCGCCTCGCCTCGAAAAGAACCGGGACGCTTCTCGACCTCGTGGCCTTCGAGGCGTCCGAGGATCCCGTCGCGGCTTGGGAGGCGGGCCAGGTCGACGTGCTGTGCGACGGATGGTCTCGGCTCGTGCCACGCGATCGGTTCCGGACCTGGAAGAACGACTCGGCCTATCGAGTGTCCGAGTCGCCCGGCTCTTCCGTGACCTACCTGAGCTTTCGATTGAACGGCGGGGCGACCGCGACCGCGGCCCTGCGACGCAAGATCGCGCAACAGATCGATCGTGCTGCACTGATCGAGAAGGTCGAGCACGGGTGGGCGGATCCGACGTGGTCTTGGGCCGCCGCGGCGCTCACGAGCTGGCCGCGCTCGGAGCAAGCCGGCAGAGAGCCGAGCCGCGGAGCAGCCTCGGGTGAAGCAGGAGGGCTGCCCTCGACCTTGCCCCTCGCTCTCGTCGTCAACGCGACCTCCGAGCGCGAAGTGCGCCTCGCCGAGGAGATTCGGCGGCAGATGACCGGTCCCGAGGTGATCGTCGTCGAGCGGCTGGCGGCCGATGAGCTGGCCCGGCGAGTTCGGGAAGGCGATTACGACTTGCGCCTCGAGCGGACCTGGGGCTCCCCATACGATCCCGAGCTCTCCCTGCGTGCGCGATTCCTGCCGCCTCCGTCGGCACCGAACGCCTCCTCGAAACGCTTCTTCGGTGTCGATGCGCGGCTCGAGGAGCTCGTCGCTGCGAGCTGCGAGACGGTCGACGACGACGTGCGATCGGTCCTCTACCGGCGCATCCAGGACCTCATCGACCGCGATGCCCTCATCGTTCCCCTCTACGCTCCTCGCCGCCTCGCCGTCGCTCGCCGGGGCGTCCCGCTGCCGCGATTGGGCACCGACCTCTATCGCACCGACTGGTCGCCACTCGAGGTGAGTACCGAGGTCGAGCTCTCACCCGCCCGCTGATTCGCTCGCCGCGAGGCCTTCCCGCTTCGCGGCGGCGGCCAGACGATCGGCTTGACGCGTGGGCTCGGGCATGCGGTATCCGGCGGTGCAGCGCAGAGTGAGCTCGATGCTGCCGGCGAAGTCGATGCGGTGTCCGGGCGAGACGAACAACGGTCGGACATTCGTACGCGTGCGGAGCACGGTGCCGATGCGGTCGTCGCCTTTGCGCAAGATCGCGGTCGAGCCGCGCTCGATGCCCGGTTCCTCATGCTCGCCGATCAGGCGGCTCTTGGCGCATCCCACCGTCGGGCGATCGATCCAAAGGCCCACGTGGCAGGCGAGGCCGAAGCGGCGGGGGTGGGCGAGGCCTTGTCCGTCGACGAGGAGTGCGTCGAAGGATACGGGTAAGGCTTCGAGCGCCGCAAGGATCGCGGGCGCCTCGCGAAACGACAGGTAGCCGGGCACGTAGGGGAAGGGGATCGGGCGGCACACGCTGACGGCCGCGATCTGTTCGAGCGGGTCGAGGCGAAACGCGACGGCCGCAGCGAACAGGCGTCCGCTCGGCTTGTCGAAGGCGATGTCGACCCCGGCGACGACTTTCGGAGGCGAGCGCAGCGGCTCGACCCGCACCTGAGGCGCGAGCTCGGCCTGGAGAGCCTTGGCGGCGGGGATTTCGAGGTCCCAGGCGTGCAGCATGGCGTCCAGTGAACCGTACGCCTCCTTCGGCGGCCAGGGCATTTGTTCCTGGAGAGCTTGCTTCGCGCGCGGTTCCTCGGGCGAGGCGCCGTTCCGTCGTCGGACGCTTCGGTGACGCGACGAACGACCTCCTCCGGTCGACGCGGGACCCGCTTGCTTCGCGCGCGGCACACTTCCAGGAGATTTCGGCAGTCCAAGCCCGCCCTCCGGACGGGGCAAGCCCGCCCTCCGTCGTCGGACGCTTCGGTGACGCGACGAACGACCTCCTCCGGTCGACGTGGGACCCGCTTGCTTCGCGCGCGGCACACTCCCTGGAGCCCTCCGAACGGGGCAGGCCCGTCCTGCGTTGTGGAGCGAAGCCCACGCTCCGAAATCGCTGTCGAATGCGCTACCCTGGAGCCCAGCATCAGCGCCGAAACACGGGAGGGTCTGCCGAAGCCATGTCATCGAGCATCGAGAGCATCCTGGGCGAGCTGAATCCAGCTCAGCTCGAGGCCATCGAGCATGTCGAGGGCGCGTTGTTGGTCGTAGCCGGAGCAGGCTCGGGCAAGACGCGGGTGATCACGCGACGGATCGCGTATCTGATGGCCCAAGGCGTCGAGCCGTGGCGGATCTTGGCGATCACGTTCACGAACAAGGCGGCCGGCGAGATGCGGGAGCGTGTTCACGCGCTGGTCGGAGATCAAGGCGCGTGGATCTCGACCTTCCATTCTCTGGGCGCACGAGTGTTGAGGCGAGACATCGCGGCGCTCGGTTTCGATGAGCGCTTCACGATCTACGACACCGGGGATCGCGACGCGCTCATCAAGCAAGTGATGCACGAGCTCGACATCGATTCGTCCCATTTTCGTCCCAGCATCGTGGCGCGCAGCATCGGTGAGCTCAAGGTTCAGCTGGTGCCACCCGAGATGTTCGCTGAGCGCGAGCTCGGCTACTTCGACGACGTGGTGGCACGCGTGTACCCCGCCTATCAGGAAGCGCTCCAGCGCAACAATGCGCTCGACTTCGATGACCTGCTCGCCCGCCCGATCGAGCTCTTCGAGAAGCATCCCGACGTCCTCGAGCACTATCGCGATCGCTTCCAGTACGTGTTGATCGACGAGTACCAGGACACCAATCGCGTCCAATACCAGATCGCCAAGACGCTGAGCGGCAAGTGGGGCAACCTGTGCGTCGTGGGCGACGCCGACCAGAGCATCTATGCCTGGCGCGGGGCGGACATCCGCAACATCCTCGACTTCTCGCGGGACTTCCCCGGCGCTCGCACGATCAAGCTCGAGCAAAACTACCGGTCGTGCGGCAACATCCTCGCCGCCGCCTCCTCGGTGATCGCCTACAACGAGGGGCGGATCGAGCGCACCTTGTGGACCGAGAACGAAGACGGGCCGCTCATCGGCGAGATCCACGCCTTCAACGATCGCGAGGAGGCGAGGGAGGTCGCCGCGCGTATTCGCGAGCACGTGCGAAATGGCGCTCGGCCGGCAGACATCGCGATCTTCTATCGAACGAACGCTCTCTCGCGAAGCATCGAGCGAGCACTCCGGGACGGTGGGGTCCCCTACACGATCGTCGGCGCTGTCGAGTTCTATCAGCGACGAGAGGTCAAGGACGTCCTCGCCTACTTGCGCGTGCTCGCCAACCCGGCCGACTCGATCAACCTGAGGCGCATCGTCAACGTCCCGAGCCGCGGCATCGGCGCGGTCTCGCTCGCCAAACTGGAAGCCCACGCGCTCCAGAGTGGCCAGCCGTTGCTGATCACGATCCTCGAGCCGGAGAGCGTGCCCGGCCTCAACGCGCGCGCCAAGACTGCCGTGGGTCAGCTCGGTGGAATCTTTCGCCGCCTGATGGAGCGCGATCCGCATCCCGTCGGACCGATCGTCGAGGCGTTGCTGATGGAGACCGACTACGAGAAGTACCTTCTCCATGGCGGCGGCCCCGAGGATCTCGCGCGTTACGAGAACGTCAAGGAGCTGCTGTCGTCGGCGCGCGAGTACGACGCCGAGCATCCCGATGACGGCTCGCTGCCCGGCTTTCTCGAGGACGTGTCGCTCATCGCTGACGTCGATCGTTGGGACCAGTCGCCCGATCGCGTGACGCTGATGACGCTGCATGCTTCGAAGGGACTCGAGTTCCCGATCGTGTTCATCGTGGGCGTCGAGGAAGGTCTGATGCCGCACAGCATGTCGGTCGATACGCCGCAAGGCATCGAGGAGGAGCGGCGACTGTTCTATGTCGGGATCACCCGCACCCAGCGCGAGCTCACGGTAAGCTGGACCTCGGGCCGAACGCATTTCGGACGTGGCGTCTCGGGCACCCGCTCGCGATTCTTGAACGAGATTCCGAACGAGCTCTTGAAGCGTCAAGGACGGCCCGCCATGCCGAGCGTGCGACCGTCCTTCGAGGATGGCCCAGTCCCCGACGATTTCGGGGACGATCTGTACGACCCGCTCGCCGATCTCGACGCCGTGTCGTGGCGAGTCGGGGATGCGGTCGAGCACGAGCACTTCGGTCCGGGCCGCATCACAGGCTTGTCAGGGCTCGGTCAGAACCGGCGGATCACCGTCGAGTTCGAGAACCACGGCCGCAAGAAGCTCTTGATCGAGTACGCTGCGCTGTCTCGCATCGAAGAGTTCGAGTAGCCACGGACGGGCCTGGTTTGGCGGTCTGGGAGACGATCCATTTCCGACATGTTCGATGAGCTGCGGCAGCTCTTGGAGAAGATCGCCGCCGAGCACGGCGCCGAGGGTCTCGCCCGAGCCGAATCGCTCAGCGTCGAGCGGCGTCGTGCCGCTGCCTTGCCCGCCGAAGCCGCGGTAATCGTGGGCGATCTAGCGGACGCCGAAGGCCGCTATCGCGGGCGCATCATCGGTCGCAGCCCCAAGATGCAGGCGCTGTACGCGATGATGGAGAAGGTCATCCCGACGACGTACCCGGTGCTCATTCACGGGGAGAGTGGGACCGGCAAGGAGCTCGTCGCCCAGGCCATCCATCAAGGTGGGCCACGGTCCGACAAGCCGTTCGTGGCCGAGAACTGCGCTGCCATCCCCGAGACGCTGCTCGAGTCCGAGCTCTTTGGGTACAAGCGAGGCGCCTTCACGGGTGCCGATCGCGACAAGCTGGGGATGTTCCAGGTCGCCGACGGGGGCACGGTGTTCCTCGACGAGATCGGGGACATGGGCAGCTCGATGCAAACGAAGCTGCTGCGAACGCTTCAGAGCGGCGAGATCCGGCCGGTCGGCGGCAAGAGCAATCTGATCGTCGACGTGCGAGTGATCGCGGCCAGCAACAAGAACCTCAAGAAGATGATCAGCGAGAAGTCGTTTCGTGAGGACCTCTACTACCGCATCGCCGTACTTCCGTTGGAGTTACCGCCGCTCCGCGAGCGTGAGGGCGACATCCTGCTCCTGGCCGAGGCTTTTCTGAAGCGCTTCAGCGGGCAGATGGGCCTCGAGCTGCCGACGCTCACCGACTCGGCTCGTGAGGCACTGTGCAACCACCGCTGGCCGGGCAACGTGCGAGAGCTCGAGAACGAGATGCAAAGGGCCCTGGCCCTTTCGGGTCCGATGATCGCTGCCGAAGATCTCAGCGAGCAAGTGCGCGCGGGTGCCTGAGTTCGGTATGATCGGGAACTCGTCGCGTTCCGCGGCGTAACTCTTGAGGCACATTCTCCGGTGTGCCGGCCAACTCACCACTCTCACTCTCGCCTCGCGCCAAGCTCGAAGGAACCGCCCATGTTGCTTCTCCCTGCTTGCCACCTCCTCTTGTTCGCTCTCTGCACGAGCCCGGCGTCGGTTTCGGTGTCGCCGATCGATGAGGCATCCGCCGATCTCGCGATCGAGCAGGGAGACCTCGAAGGAGCCCTGATCGAGTACCAAGGCATGCTCGAAGGGCCGCTCGATCGCGTGACCCGTCGTCGTGTGCTGGGCAAGATCTCGGACGCCCGTCGACAGCTCGGATTTCGCCTGCGCCTCCTGCTGGCGATCGAAGAGGGCCAGCTCGACGCCGTGACGTTGAACGGTAAGGAAGGACGCCCGCTGTCCGGTGACGGAGGGGGCGTGATGGTCTCGGGGGCCGGCACCGTCGAGTACGTCCGGTGGAGCCAGGCCGCGGTGTCGGAGCTGGTTGCGCTGTTCGAGCAGCTCGAAGCGGACCCGGCGGCGCACTTGGACTTCGCGGCGTTCTGCTTTGCCAACGGCCTCCCCGCACGCGGTGACCAAGCGCTGGTGCGGGCCGCAGAGCAGGCCGACCTCAAGCCCGAGATCGACGGAATCCTGGCCCGCTCTCGTGGCCTCGCCGACGCGCCCGACGCGGGCTTCGTAGTCGTCGACGGTCGTTGGATCTCGCTCGACGAGCACGCCAAGCGCAAGAAGGCTGGCTCGCTCGCCGATCTGTCCGACCAAGCTCGCGACCGGCGACCGGAGCGGCGCCGCGAAGCGTGGCAGATGCTCTCCGAGAAGGAGGCCGGACGGCCGATCCTCGCCGCCGTGCTGAACGAGCTTCTGACGGCCAAGCTGGCCGACATCACGGAAGCCAAGGAGATGCGCTCGCTGGAGCTGCTGATCGAGGATCGAGTCCTCCTCGAGGAGCGTCGCGCCCACGCGCTCGAGCTGATCTTCGACGTGGAGCGCTACACGAAGGACAAGGGCTACAAGATCTATCAGGAGGCGCAGAAGGAGGTCGAGCTCCGGGTCGATGCGGTCGAGGAGCTGTGGAGCTCTCGCAAGCGCGCGCGCCAGGTGAAGCTGGGCTCTCCTTTCCGCCGAGATGTGATCGAGGCTCGGGAGCTCGTGGCTGCCTTCCAGCAGTTCGGGATTCCGGAGCCGGATCTCGGTGAGGCGTCGATCTGGAAGCACCTGGACCCGAACGTTCGCGTTCTCTCCGTTCAGAACCTGGCGCGAGACGCGGCCGAGGCGAAGTCGATTCAGTTCGAACTTCAGCTCATCGCGAGCAACTCTCTGGTCGAAGGGCCGAAGGATCCGGAGCGCGACCAAGTGCGGATCACGAACGAGTACCGGCGAATGATGGGTCGCCGCGTGCTCGCTCTCGACGCGCGTCTCCTCGAGTCCGCGCTGGGTCACTCCGAAGAGATGTCTTTGCTGGGCTACTTCTCGCATACCTCGCCGACCCCGGGTCGGGAGACGATGGGTAAGCGGGCGAGGCTGGCGGGGTATCCGGCCGGCGCCGGGGAGAACATCTACAACGGATCGGGCAGCGCCCAAGCCGCCCACGACGCTTGGTTCCGCTCGCCCGGACACCATCGCAACATTCTCGATCCGAGGCACACGGCGATGGGAAGCGGGTTAGGCGGCGGCAAGTGGACGCAGAACTTCGGCGTGGCAAAGGTCGAGCTCTGAGAGGACGTCGGCGCGGGCTCGGGGGAGCGGTGTCGACATCGGTGGCAACTCACTGCTTGCAGGTGAGAAACGCACAGCGGTAACCTGAACGTCGGGCCTGGCGGCAGAACCGGGTCGACGACTGGCATGAGAAAAGAGGGATCGATGGCTGCGAAGCTGATCCTCACCGATGGTGGGACGAAGAAGGCCTTCAAGCTCAAGGGGGGCTCCGCCCGGATCGGCAGCGGAACCGGTTGCCCGATTCAGGTTCGGGATGGCGACGCTTCGGACGAGCACTGTTTGCTCGAAAAGACGGACGCCGGCTGGGAGCTCAGGGATCTCCGGAGCGACAAGGGAACACGCGTCAACGGCTCCCTGATCGATCAAAAGGTGCTCACACCCGGAGACGTGATCGCCATCGGAGGCGCCATGATCACCTTCGATCTCGAGGACGAGGTCGAGGAGGTCGTCCTCGGCCAAGCACCTGCGCCCGCACCTGCGCCCGCACCTGCGGCAGCGATCGTGGCACCGGCCTCCTATCGCAGCGCGGCCGGCACCGCGGGCAAGCGCTCGGGTGGGCGCGGCAAGGCGCGCGTGGCGGCGGCGCGTCGCGAACGCGAGCGCGAGTACGATGACGACGACGAGCGCCCGGCCCGAACTCATCGCAAGCAGGGGCTCTCCACTCCGGCGATGGCCGGCATCGTCATCTCGGTGGTCTCGATTCTGGGCCTCCTGCTCTTCTTGGCGCTCAAGAGCCTCGAGTCCGATCCCGAAGCGAACCTATTCAACGCGGTCCTGCAAGCGCGCGAGACGGGCGACATCGAGAAGGTCAAGGCGGCGGGCGATGCCTTCATCGCTGAGTTCCCCAAATCGCCGAGCCGCTACAAGATCGAGGACATGGTCAACGAGTTCGTGGCTGCGCGCGATCCGGGACAATCGCAGGCGATCCTGTATCGCTTCTCTCGATGGTTCAACAACCTCAAAGACCAGTTCGACAGCGGGGCCTATCAGAAGGACTACCCCGACGCGGTCCAGCTCGTGATCATCCAGGCGGACTACTTCCTCCAGGATGCGCCCAAGAATCACGAGAACTTCAACGCCGTGAAGGTCATGCTCGATCGGGCGCGCGAGAAGTGGTCCGAGATCGAGGCGCGCTACCAGTTCACGCCCAAGGATCGCAAGGAGCTCGGGACCGTCGACTACCTGATGCGCCGCACTTACTACCGCGCCTGCTTCCCGATGCTGCAACGCTTCATCGATGCCGGCGACGAGGAGGACAAGCGCGACGGCAAGACCTTGGTGGCGGACTACACGAAGTATCAGAAGGAAGACTTCGACAAGAACATGACCATCGCCAACAACCGCATCGAGAAGGGCGAGTACGTCCAGGCGCTGGTCAAGCTCCGCTTCATGGAAGCGTTGTTCACCGAGGAGTACGTTTCCCAGGTGCGCCCGCTCATCGCCAAGGCCGAAGGGCTCCGAGCGGCAGCCGCCAACGGCGAGTAGAGCGGCATCGCCCTCTGTTCTTCCGCCGACCACTTTCCCCGGAAGTCTCGTCTTCTCGTTGGACGGTCCAAGGAACAGAGACCCGAACGGATTTCGCCACATCGCACGTTGGGGTTCAGCGCGTCCCGGTGAAGAGCTCGCCGAAGGCGATAGTCGGTTCGTGAGCGCGCCCTGCTGCGATCGACCGAGTACCAGGCTGAAGCCTGGCCTCCGAGGTGCCGTCTAGTTCGCTTCGGCGAGGACGTTTCGGACCTCGTCGTCAGAGGGCTCGGCGAAGCTCTCGTAGAAGCTGGCCGTCTGGAAGCTCCCGGTGGCCTTCACGACCAGGACCTCGATGCCGTCGGACTTCTCCGAGACGCGCTGATGAGCGTTCTGGCTGGAGCACGGTGCGGCGACGATCACGGACTCGGGCTTCTTGTTGCGCATTGCCGAGATACCGGCCATCGCGGTGTAGCCGCTGGCGAGGCCTTCGCCCACGACGATGACGCGTCGACCCGAGACCTGCAGCGGCGGGTTGACGTCTTGGAATGCCTCTTGGCGTCGCTTGACCTCGCGCAGCACCGAGACGGTGATCGACCTGACTCGGGTGCTGCTGAGCGAGAGGCTCTCGAGAAGCTTCTCGTCGATGAGCACGTCGCCGGATGCGCTGACGGCTCCGAATCCGGTTTCGGGATTCCACGGGATCGGTAGGCGACCCAGGAAGAGTAGAGAGAGGGGAGCGCCGAGGATTTGCGCAATGGGAGCTGCGACGAGGACGCTCCCAGGGCGAAGCGCGACCACGTGGCAGACCTGATCGCTGTGGGGCGCGAGCCGGTCGGCGAGTCGCCGTCCAGCGGAAGAGCGATCTTCGAAGCGAGCCATCGGGAATCCCCTCGTTTCGCCGTCAGAGTGCGGACCGCATTGTTCTTCGGTTTGGGAGGTCGCCTTGCTTGCGATCGATTCTAGAAGATCGAGTCGATCTCTGCGAGCCGAGTGTTCGCGGGGGCCGGCTGGCGGAGGATCCGCCGCGTCCGGGGACCGATGAGCACTCGTCTTTTCAGCCTCGAGTCGCGATTCGAGTTGGCTCGATTCGCGTCACTTCCCCTCTGCGCTCGGTCGGACGAGCGCGGCGAGGAGGTCGACTCGGACCTTTTGAGGGCGATTGTCGTTCGGCTTGGCGGTCGCACGCAGCCGCTTCTCGAGATCGGTGAGGAAGTCCTCGACGAGCTGGACGAACTCGCGATTCGGCACCTTGGCGCCATCGCGCACCAACGACTCCAGTCGCTCGACACCGACCACGGGCGGCGGCACCGTGGCGAGCTGAGTGCGTAGCGCATCGCTGTGAATCTGGAGCGACGAGTCCTCGGTGCTGAGTGCGATCATGTCGAGCCGCGTCAGCGCCTTGGCCATCGCGCGCGGCAGCTGCCGCGGGCGCGCACGCTCGGTATCGTAGCGCTCGCGAATCATCCGAATGACGACACCCAGCGAGTAGGGGAGCTTGTCGAGCTTCGAGGGCTTCGTGTTGGCGCGAGCTTGCTCGAGGATCGTCAGGGTCGCGAGGTCCTCACTATCGAGGATCTGATTCGTCTGGCGGTCCCAAGGCAGCAGCAGAGGCTCACCGTCGCGGCGAACGAGGAGCAAGTCGAACGGCGCGTCCCCCGCGCGGAGCTCGACGACGAGCGGCACCGAGCGAAGGCTGGCCGCCATGCGGTCCACGAAGGCCGCGTCTCGCTTCAGCTCGAGGAACTGGACGCGCAGGACGTCTTGCAGACGAACGTTTCCGGCGCTGGGAGCCGCCAGGTCCTCGAGGAGCTTTAGGGCATCGTCGCCACCGGAGAGGTTCTTGATGCGGTTGGTCGGCACGGCCAGGCCCGTCGATATCGGTCGCGAGAAGATCTCATGGAGCACGAGCTCGTAGAAGAGCCGCGGTGAGGGGTTCTTCGGATCGGAGGCGGCGGGCTGGGGCGATGCTTTCGGCGATGAGTCGTCGGGGACCTCGGTCGCCGGCGAAGCGTGTTTGGCGGTGGCCGGAGCCGTCTCCTTCGCCTTCTTCGCCTCGGACTCCGAGCTGCCGTTGGGCTTCGCTCCCTCCGGTTCCGTGCTCGCCGCGGGAGCTTTCTGTTCGGGCGCGCCCTGGTCCGTCGGCTCGGTCTCCTCGGGAGTCGACTTCGCGGCGCTGCTGGAGCCGTTCACGGGAGAGGTCGGGTTCGAAGGCTGCTCTCGCTCGGGCTTCTTCGATGGAGGCATCACCGCTTCGGGAGAAGACGTCTTCTTTCCCTCGGCCAGGTCGACGGTCGACGCGGCTTCGACCTGGGAGGGCGCGGGCGGAGCTTCCGGTGCCGCGACGGGCACGGGCGGAGCTTCGACAGTGAGGACGATGGCCGGCGAGATCCACGGGCGCCCGGTCGCGTCGATTCCGGTCGCTCGCAGATGATGCGCGCCGGCGTCCTGAATCGGGAACCGGCCCCGGAAGGTGCCTTTGCGCTCGGGGCTGCCGGGCTGCTGGATGAGTGTCTTCCAGGGACCGGACTCGCCGAGGGCTCGCTCCAGCTTGACGGAAGCGACGTGGGACCAGGCGACGCGGATCTCCTGCTTCTCTCCGAAGGAGGCGGTCGTCGGCGTGGGCAGCGAGAGTCGGAGCCCCGGCAAGCCGGGAACGGGCAGGGAGGTGAGGCGTTCGAGGTGCTCTCGGGCGAAGCGGAGCAGCTCCTGGCGACGCGGCAAAGCGTCGTCCCACCAGTCGTCGAACTGATGCTGGAGACGCTCGACCTGCTCTTCGCGATCGACGAAGACGAGCAGCTCGGCCGAGGCCGCGCGACGCACTGCGTCCGGGGGAGTCGCCCCGACGATCGCACCGCGAAAGGCGCGGTTGCCGTCTCGTGACTCGGGAGCCGCGAAGACCATCAGGCCGGCCGGCCCCTCGTTGGGTGCCTGGGCGCGCACGTGAATCTCGAGGCGCCTCGCCTCGAGCGAGTGGATGAGGCGTGTCAGAGCTGGAGCCGGAAGCGTGACCAGCCAATGCTCGAGCGCATCGGTCGGGTCGGGCAAGTCTTCGGCATGGCGCCCGAAGACGCGCTTCCAAAAGCCACTCGGTCGCGACGGCTTCGGGGTCTCCTGCTCGGGAGGCAGCGTGAGCAGGAGCCGGAGCCGACGGAGCCCGGCGTTGGGTGCGATCAGTCGCAACAGTCCGGCCGACGAAGGCATCGGGCCTACGAGGTCGGCCGTCTCGGCGAGTGTGAGATAACGGAGCACGATCCGACTGGAGTCGTCTCCACCGTCGAGCACGCCGAACTCATCACGGAGTCGCCGTCGCTCTTCATCGATGTCTCGCCGTTTCGGCTTGGCACCGCCCGCTGGACCGCTCTTCATCGCGGCTCCCCTCCGTCGGACTCGATCTCGTCGAGTCGAAGTGCAGCGCATGCCCAAGCGATCCGCACTCCGCCCGTTGATTCGTGCACGATAGCAAAACGTGCGGGCAGCGGCAGTCCGGAATCCGCGAAGCCGTCTTTCGGCACCCAGAGCAGCTCGAAGAGAGAGAGGTCGGGCTTGCGGGAAGGCCTCGAACAGCCCTGGCGCCCAGCCGGCGCCTCGGGTATATCAGACGCTCTTGTCCTGCGATCGAGAGCTGTACTGAGGAGTCTGAGTCATGATGACCGCCGTCGTGCTGGCCGCCGGCAAGTCGGAGCGGATGGGTACGCCCAAGGCCCTGATGAAGTTCGGGGACCGCACCTGTCTCCAGCTCGTTCTGGACACCATCTTCGACAGCTACCTCAATCACGCGCTCGTCGTGCTCGGATCCGAGGGACAGAGCGTCTTCGACGAAGCCCATCTGGCCGACTACCCGAATGTCGACGCGATCATCCATGAGGGATGGGAAGACGGGCAGACCTCGTCGGTCAAGGCCGCCATCGCTGAGCTGAAGAAGCGCTCCGACTCGTTCCTGCTCTTTCCCGTCGACTTCCCCCTCGTGACGCCGTCGACCATCCGCGCGATGGTCGACCTGCACCTCAAGCGTCACCAGGGAACGGGCGTCATCGTGCCGTCGTATCAGAATCGTCGGGGTCATCCCGTGCTCGTCGAGACCGATGTCTTTCGACGTCCGATCCTCGAGCTCAGCAACGATCGTCCCCTGACGGACGTGCTGTTCGCCGACCCGAACAAGGTCGAGTACGTCGTCGTCGATTCCGACGAGGTCGTGCGCGACATGGACTCTCCCGACGATTACGACCACATCAAGCGCACCTGGGAACAGCGCTCGAAGTCGAAGAACGCGTAGCCCGGTTGCACGGAGGCGGGCCTCCAATACGAGCAGGCTTCGCTACTTTGCTACTTCTCGCCTTCGTCGTTTTCCGAGTCCGGGTCGCGCTTCTTGCGCGTCGACGCCTTGCCGGTATACCCGAGGCGACGGAGCTGCTCGAGCTCGGAGCGGGTGCGGAGGTCCGAGACTTGTTCGCCCGGCTCACGGAGCTTGCTCCGCCAGCTTGCGATGCTCTCCTCCATCCGGGAGACGATCGGGGCGTTGTCTCCGCAGACGTTGCGTTGCTCGTCTCGGTCGGCCGATCGGTCGTACAGCTCGCAGCGTTCGACCGGATACTCCCCTTCGACCGGAACGTGGCGCGGTGTGATCTCGTTGGGGTTGTCGATGTAGGTCCAGCGATCCGAGAAGACCGTGACGATGTCCTCTTCGAACTGCGCAAAGGCGAGCTCGCGCAGTGCCCCGAGATCACTACTCCAAGCCGGTGACAGGTCTTGACCGTCTCCGCCCGGATCGCGCTCGAGGCCCAAGAGGCGGAGAGTCGTGCTCCGCAAGTCGACGCTCGACGCGAGCCCCGAGACCGTCTGGCCGCCGGGCACGCCTCCTGGCCAACGGAAGATCAACGGCACTTGCAGGGAAGAGCGATACACCGAGTTCGCGTGGTAGAAGTACTTGTTGTGGTCGTAGAGATCCTCACCGTGATCGGCCACGAACACGACCAGGGTGTTGTCGAGCTCACCGCTGACTCGCAGCTCGGTCAGCAAACGATCGATCTGGTCGTCGACGTAGCGCACGCTGGCGTCATAGAGATCCAAGATGTGCGCGAGGTCGGCGTCTTCGAGCTCGCGCTTCTCGATGAAGATCTCGTTCAGCGTGTCGCGGCCGCCGTCGATGTCGCCACGGTAGCTCGGGTCGACGAAGCGTCCGGCCGTGTCCCGCGGAGGGATGTATGGCGCATGCGGCTGCATGTAGTGCACCCAGAGGAACGCTCGACTGTCCGCCTCGAAGTGCTCTCGAAGCCAACGCGCAGCATCGGCGGTCATCGTCTCCTCTGCATGCACACCGTTGTTCACGTTGTACGGATCATAGGCCTGGTGCACATCGAAGCCCTGCCCGATCTTCGACCCGGGACTGAGCAGCTGATTGGCCACGAACGCCGCGCTGGCAAAGCCCGATCCCGTGAGACGCTCGGCGAGGAAGTCTTCCGCGTCCGGGATGGGAAAGAAGCGATTCGCGATCACGCCATGCTCGGACGGGTACTTGCCCGTCATGAGCGTCGTGACCGCCGGCAGCGTCGACGACGAGGTCGAGAAAGCCGACTCGAACCGCGTTCCCTCTTTGGCGAGGCGATCGATCGCGGGGCTGGTCTTGAGTCGTCCGCCGTAGCAGCCGAGGCGGTCGACGCGCAGCGTGTCGACCGAGATGATCAGCAGATGGCGAGCGGATGGACGCTCTTCTTCCCCGCAGCCGCAGAGGAGCAAGCCGAGTAACAGTCCCAGCCAGAGGTGAGGATTGAGTGGTGTTCGGGTCATGGCGGTCCAAGTATATCACGCCGATCCGAGGTGGCACGGAGCTGCGGACGGCCTTCGGCGACGACGCGTGTTCCGTCGTGGTGTGGCAACGCGCTCGAGGATTCTGGAACGCGCGAGTCCGCGGTGACGTTCGTCTCTGCATGACGTCGTTCGGGCGTCAGCTCCGCTCCGCCGTGATGATCTTGTCGAAACCGCAGGTTCTCGTCGGCGTCGCTGCGCGGACGCACTCCGGATCTTGCTGCGCAGGCGCACTCCGGATCTTGCTGTGTGGATGCACGCCGGATCTTGCCTTCAGCGCTTCTTGGTCAGGGCCTCTTCATGGAGAGCGAGAAACCCGTCCAGGTCCATGGCACCTTGGTGCCCGGCGAGGACGCGTCCGCTTTGATCGAGGATGGCCGTGTAGGGAAGTGCTCCGCCCCAGCTCAGCCGATCGGCGAGGTCGTTGAGATCGCCGTCGTAGAGCCAGACCGGGAGAACCAGCTGGCGGTCGGTGAGGAAGCGGCGGACGCCGTCGGCATCGACCGGTTCACCGGAGGGCAACGAGACGTCCATCGACAGGGTCAGGACGTCGACGCCACGAGCTGCCAGGAGGCGTCCCGCCCGCTCGAAGTCGGGTAGCTCGGCCACACAGGGCGGGCACCAAGTCGCCCAGAGGTTGACGATCGTGGTCGGGGCGGGTCGCTCGGCGAGACGAGCGGCGGTGGCCTCCCCGTCGAGCGTCTCGATCTCGATGGCCGCCGGGTACTCTCGAGCGGGCCCGGTCTCGGGACGCCGCTCGGGCTGATTGCCGCAGCCCGTCGCTGTGGCGATCAGGAGGCCTGCCAGCAGCCCCCGTCTCGCCCCTTTGCTCAGCGGGTGCATCAGCCGTTGGTCTTCTTGATGCGCTTGATCGAGCAGCCGAAGGGCCGCGTCTTCTTGTGCTCGACGGGCTTGCCGGCGAGCAATGCCTCGATGGCGTCGCCGACGAAGTCGATGGCTTCATCGCCGAGCTGACCCCGCTGATCGTTGTCGACGCTGCCTTCGTAGGCGAGGTTCAGCTTCTGATCGAGGATGAACACGTGCGGGGTGGTCTGGGCTTCGAAGCGATCGGCGACGACGTTGCCCGCGTCCACGAGCACGTTCATGGTGACGCCCTGCTTCTTCACGTACTTGCGAATCTGGTGATACGGGTCTTCAGCCGCCGTGTCGATCTCGGTTCGGTTGGAGGCGATGGCCAGAAAGACGACGTCCTTGGCCGGATACTTCGCGACGAGCTTCTTGAGCTTGTCCTCGTACCGTTGAGAGACCGGGCAGTTGATGGACCAGAAGTCGATGACGACGACCTTGCCTCGGAGGTCGGCCAGGCGGTGTGTCTTGCCGTCGAGGCCGGGCAAGGCGATTCGCGCGTCGACGGGCTTACCGATCTCGAAGGGCTTCTGGACCTGGGCCGACGAGGCCTTGCCCGAAGCCGTCTGGGACCAGGTTGTCGGGGCTCCGATCAGGAGCGCGGCGGCAGCGATGAGGAGGGAGGACGTGCGCATGGGAGTCTCCGAGAATGCTCGAATCGGACGGAGGGGCCTCGCAGGCCTTCGCCCGGTCAGATAGGCTGTTCCCCAAGATACGTCGGCTGTCGAGCCGACGCGAGAACCGGTTCTCGACCGACGAGTGCGGGATCGCAAGGAGCGGGCGTCGACATGTCGTGGATTCGGACGATCAAGCCGGACGAGGCTGAAGGTCTCCTGCGGTCGGAGTACGAAGCAGCTCAGAAGCGGGCGGGTCGGATCTGGCAGATCGTCCAGATCATGAGCCAGCAGCCGGTCGTTCTGAAGACCTCGATGGCCGTCTACGGTGCCATCATGCAGGGGCGCTCGTCGCTCACCCGCGTCCAGCGTGAGATGCTGGCCGTCATCGTCTCGAAGGCCAACGAGTGCCACTACTGAACGGAGGCGCACGCGAGCGACCTCCGTGCCGAGGTCGACGACGACTCCTGGGCGCAGGCGGTCCAGAACGACTGGACTCAGGCACCTCTGTCTGAACCGGACCGGGCATTGGCGCGTTTCGCGATCAAGCTCACCCGGACACCGGGAGCGATGGAGCCCGCCGACCTCGCCGTGTTGCGTGAGCAGGGCTTCGAAGAGGAAGCCATCTCGTGCGCGACGCAGGTGGTGGCTTACTTCAACTACATCAATCGCGTCGCGGATGCTTTGGGCGTCGACCTGGAGGAGTGGATGACACCCCACCCTCACGGTGACCGCGCGCATCGCGAGGACCCCGCCTGAGGCGGTCGCCGCCCGCTCGGCCCGTCGATATCGAGGAGCCATGCGTTCACTCTTGCCTTGGATTCTGCGCTGGGGCACTGGCCTGTACTGGATCTACGTCGGCCTCGTCCCCAAGCTGCTCTTCGCACCGGATCGTGCCGACCGCAGCGTGCTCGCCAGCTTCGGGCTGCAATGGCTCGCCGAGCCGACGGTCTGGCTCGCGCTCGGAATCCTCGAGATCGGGCTCGGTGTCGCCCTGTGCGTCGGCTGTGCCGTGCGGCGCGTGGCATTGGCGCAGGTCCTCCTTCTCGGAGTGGGCACGATGTGGGCTTTCGCAGCCGATCCTTTTTCGTTCACCTACCCGCTGGGTGGAGTCGCCGCGAATGGCTTGCTCGTGACGACCGGCCTGGTCCTTCTCGTGACCGGCGGCGGTGAATGGCTCTCCTGGGATCGGGCGCGCGAGCGGCGTCGACCGGAGAGGGCGCTCGAGCGGAGCGAGCGAGCGGCTGCCTGGGTGGACGCTTGCGTGGCGCGATTCTACGGTACCCAAGCGACGACTCTCGGGGACCCCGAGCTGGCCGGCCTGGTTCTGCGCTTCGCCGGCGAAGAGCCCTCACGACCCGCTCCGCGAACGGCGGTACTCGGGAGCGTGTTCGGCTGGCTCACGGCTCGGAGTGGGGTGCGCGCCGCTCTCCGCACGGACCTCGAGCTCGAGCAACGGCGAGCGGACCATGCGCGGAGACGTTTGGAGCTGGCAGCTCGTGTCGGGCAAGGCGAGCGAGCGACTCGCGCTGCAGAGACTTGGCGACGCGCGCGATCCCGGATCGAGCGCTTCGAGGCGCGGCTCGGAGCGCTGGGGGAAGGTGTGTCCGAGGTCGATGCCCTGGGAGATGAAGCATGAGGTTCTATCGCAGCGAGCGCTCTCGAAAGCTGGCGTTTCGGACGTCGGTCGGGATGCGGCCGTGGATCTTGCTGCCGGTCACCGGGGCCTTGATCCTCACGCCGCTGTTCCTGTTCTTCGTCGCGACCTCGCCCGTCGACGATGCGGTCGTGTGGACCTTCTACAACAACCGCACCTACGGGCTGAACGTGCCACAGGTCCTCTGTCTCGGTTTGATCACGTTCGGCTTGAGCTGCGCGGTGTCGTTCTGGGTGGACTGGCGTCAGGCGACCGACCAGGGTCGATCGGGTGCCTGGCTCTGGCTGGCGCTGGTGGTCGTGACCTTGGGCCTCGGCTCCGCCGGCTACAGCTTGTATCTCTGGACACAAGATCTGAAGAGCTCGCTCCTCGATGCCAAGGGGCTGACGGGCGACGTCGAGCACCTCATCGACTACGCCTACTTCGATCGGCAAGAGGGCGTCTACAAGATCGACGAGGCGGGCCTTGTCCAACGCGCGACGACCGTCTTCGCGCCGCACGAGCGCAGCCAGCCGAAGGCCACGCACGATGTCGACTGGGGCGAGAACGAGGCGCTGCTCGAGCGGAAGGTGGCCGCGACCGAGCGCATCGTGGTGGGCCGATTCGTCGCCGTCGAGGCGGAGCAAGGTCGCGAGGTTTTCGTCGAGCCGGTCCAATGGCTCAAGGGGAGCCCGGTCGATGGCGATGGACCGACGCTGCACGTCGGCGATGGACTCCTCGGCAACGGCTGGCAACGTTCGTTCACGGAACAGGACCTCGAGAACGCACTCGGCCGAAGCTGGGGGGCGCTGGAAGGCATTCGCTTTCTGATCTTCTGGTCGACCGCGTGGGAGAATCGTCTCCTGCCTGCCACGGACGCGCGCATCGCACAGGTTCAGAAGCTCCTGCCGTGACTCCGAGGACAGCTCGAGGTGAATCGATGAAAGCAGAGCCGATCGATCTTCGCAGCGACACCGTCACTCGCCCGACGCCCGCGATGAGGCGCGCGATCGCGGTGGCGGAGGTCGGTGACGATCTCTTCGGTGACGATCCGACCGCACAGCGCTTGCAGTCGATGGTCGCCGAGCGGCTGGGAAAGGAAGCGGCCCTTTTCGTTCCGACGGGCACGATGGCCAACGAGATCGCCATCAAGCTGCACACGCAGCCGAGCGACGAGGTGCTGTGCGAGGCCGACAGCCACATCTTCCACTACGAGACCGGCGCGGCGGCGTTGCTGTCGGGAGTGACGCTCTCGATGATCGTCGGTGAGCGCGGTCAAATCACTCCCGAGCAAGTGAGAGCGGCTCGGCGGCCCGACTCGTTTCATTCGCCTCGCTCTCGGTTGCTGGTGATCGAGAACACGCACAACCACGCCGGAGGCACCGTCTGGTCCCCGAGGGATCTGTCCGCGATCGCGGCCGCCGGTCGCGCCGAGGGCCTGCGCTTACACCTCGATGGCGCGCGCCTCTGGAACGCCGCGATTGCGACCGGGCGCAGCGTGGCGGAGCTCGCCGCGCCCTTCGACTCGGTGTCGGTCTGCCTGAGCAAGGGGCTCGGGGCACCCGTCGGCTCGTTGATCGCGGGCTCGCACTCGCTGATGGAGGAGGCGCTGCGTTGGCGGAAGCTGTTCGGTGGGGCGATGCGCCAAGTCGGGATCCTGGCGGCGGCCGGCCTGCACGCGCTCGAGCACCACGTCGAGCGCTTGATCGATGATCATCGTCGTGCGCAACGCTTCGCCGACGTCGCAGCCGCGCTCGGATTCACGATCGCCGGGGCGCCCGTCGAGTCGAACATCGTCATCTTCGACGTGGCGGCGCTCGGCCTCGAGGTGTCCGACGTGGTCGCCGACCTGGCTCGCGAGGGTGTGCGCGTCAACGGCTTCGGTGGCACGCGCGTGCGCGCCGTCTTCCACCTGGACATCGACGACGCGGCTGCCGAAGCGGCCGGCGAGGCGCTGAAGCGCGTGGCCGGCTGATCACGCGCTGCTTCACCGCTAATCAAACGAGGTGATTCCAGACCGTCCCCTCGGAGGCCCGACTTCATTCGGGTGTGAGGTCGCGCGCCTGGAATCAGTTCGATCGGGCGGCGACCCGGCGTGAGTCCCACCCGGAGAGGTTGACTGCCGTCTTCGCGTCGCGACGGACACTGCCTCACGGGTCCTGGCAGAAGAGTCGACTCCCGGCGTCTCCCATCCCGGCGGTCGCCGCAAACCAACGGAGACGTGAACGGAGCTCGTCACGTCGCTCCGTCTCTGTCGTCGCGCAACGTCGGGCACACGCTCCGGAGACTTGATCGGCGAGGGGGCCGGCCCGATGACGAGCATCGGGCCGGGACTTCGAGCGCTTACTCGACGTAGAGCTCGCCGCTCTTGAGGGCATTCTGATTGGAGTCGGCACCGCCCACCATCAAGGTGCGGCCCGTGACCAATCGCACGCCGACCTGGCCTCCGCGGCCAAAGGTGAGCGATCCGGTGGCACTCCAGGTGTTGTTGTTCGGATCGAAGATCTCGCTCTGATCGGTGGCGAGCAGACTGAGGTAGGTGCCGGTGCCACCGCCCGCGGCGAGGATGCGACCGTCTCCGAGGGTGATAAGTGGGAAGAGGGCGCGCGAGGTCGCCATCGAGCCGACGTTGGTGAAGACGCCCGTGTTCGGGTTGAATCGCTCACAGGAAGTGATGGTGGCCGGATCCAACAAGGGATCACTGGCGCCGCCCGCGACGAGCACGGTGCCGTCGCCGAGGCGAATACCCGCGTGGCCGACCCGATTCGTGTTGAGGCTCCCGGTGCCCGAGAAGCTGTTGGTGCCCGGGTTGTAGATCTCGGCATTCGACGAGATGAACGGAATCGGGAAGATGATCGTGATGAACGAGAAGCCGCCCGCCACCAGGAGGCGACCGTCGTTGAGCTTGGTGGACGAGGGATAGACCTTGGGCTCCGACATGTTTCCACCGTTGGAAAAGCTGTTGGTGCCCGGGTCGTAGAGATCGGTCTGGTTCGTCGTGCCATTGACGAACGCGACGACGTCGCCGAGGGCATTGGAGCCACCGATGACCAGCACCTTGCCGCTATCGAGCGTGACCTGTCCATGCCCGATGCGGGCTCGACGCATGTTGTTGGACGTCGGAGTGAAAGTGTCGATCAGAGGATCGTAGACGTCGGCCGTCGCGGTCACGACCAGCAAGGGATCGACGCCTCCGCTGACGAGCACCTGGTTGCCGGCGATCTTGGAGGCATTGTGTAGCGAGCGCTCGACGGCCATCAGGCTACCCGAGAGCGTGAACGAGTCGGTGCAGGGATCGTAGATCTCGGCCGTGTTCAGCCCGACCGGCGTGAAGACCTGCCCGCCGCCTCCTCCCGCGATGAGAACTTTGCCGTCGTCGAGCTCGGTCCCGGTCGCGAAGGTGCGCTCGGAGTTGAGCTGGCCCTGCGAGTCGACGAACTGGTCGCCGTAGCCGAGCGTGATGGTGCAGATCGGGCTGAGATCGTCGATCTGCAACGGGCCCAGCGTGACCGTGGCCGCTTGGGAGAAGAGCACGAAGTCGTTGAAGACGGCGCCTCCGGGGAGCGGCAAGGTCGCCGTGGCGTGTCCCGTGCCATCGAGGCTGCCAATCAGCCCCGGCACGCTCAGCGTGAGGCTGATCCACTTGAACATGTTTCCGCTGTCGTCCGAGAACACGATGGCATAGAGCTCACCGGAATCGCCTTGTAGGTCGACCGTGACCACGTTGCCGAGGTCGCCGTGGCTCAGCGTGAGGTCCAGCGAGCCGGCAAGGCTCGGGGCGGACAGGCCGATTACGATCAGGGCGCAGAGCAGGAACGGGCGCATGGCACCTCTCCACTTTGAGTGGGATGGGGGGGACGGGTCAGGCCTTCAGGACCCCGACGAGTATAACCTCCTTGGGGAACCGTCCAGCACGAAACGCCGTCCCGCTCCCGTCCCGGGGAGACACCGCCCCGGCGAGTGCCGGGCGTCTCCGACTCAGCGGATTGCGTCTCGGGACGAGGGACGAGGGGCCGTTCGTGGCTCGAGGTGCCCCCCGGAAGTGGCAGCCCCCTTCCGGGGGGCACCTCGACCCAGATCGAGCCCTGGTGCAGCTCGACGGCGCGCTGGCAGATCGTCAGCCCGATGCCGCTCCCCTCGAACTGGGAGCGACCGTGCAGGCGCTCGAAGGCCCCGAAGACCCGATCGACGCTCTCGGGTGGGATGCCGATGCCGTTGTCCTTGACGCCCAAGATGCACGCTTCGCCGGATTGATCGACGGTCAGCTCGATGCAGGGAGCCCGATCGGGATGCCGGAACATCAGGGCGTTGCCGATGAGGTTCTGACAGATCTGCGTCAGTGAGGTCTCGTGGGCCTCGATCCTGGGAAACGACGGGCGTCGCAGGATGGCCTGCGTGTCCGCGATCCGCTGCTCCAAGGCCTCCTGGACCCGATCGAGGCAGCGGTCGATCGACACCGGCGCCCGCTCGAGCCGGATGCCATCGAGCTGCGAGAGCGACTGGAGATCGCGGACGAGCTGCTCCATGCGAGCGGGCGCCGCTTCGATCTGCTCGAGGTTCTCCCGCGCCTCGTCGGGGGAGGCGGTCTCCAGGTGCTTCTCGAAGCGACGCAGTCGGAATCCGAGGTTGCGCAGCGGCTCCTGGAGATCGTGCGAGACGAAGTACGTGAACTCCTTCAGCCGGCGATTCTTGCTCTTCGATCTCTCGACCGAGGCGAGCGTGCTCCGACTCGGCTTCCTTACGGTTGATGGCATAGGAGATCGAACGGCTGACGAGCTTCCCCAGCAGATGCGTGTGCTCGGTGGACTTGGAGATGCAATCTTGGGCGCCGGCCCGCACGAGGTCTTCCAAGGTGCGCGCATCGTCCAGGGCGGTCAGGAGCACCACCGGCAGGTGACCGGCGGCCTCGAGGATTCTCGGGAGCGTCTCGTCTCGCTCGCAATCGGGCAGGCCGAGATCGGAGACGATCACGTCGAAGGTCTCTTTTCGCAAGCGCTCGAGCGCTCGGTCCAGCGTCGGCACCCAGGTGACCGTGAACCGATCCCGCGCGACCTGTCGCAGCTGGAACTGAGGATCTCGTGCCCATCGAATCCCGGGAGCTTGAGATCGAGCAGGATCAGATCCGGGCTGGCCCGGTCCTGGTAGTCGCCTTGCTGGTAGAGGTAGTCCAAGGCCGAGAAGCCGTCGGCGACGTGCTCGACTTCGCAGCCTTCCAGCTCACGCTTCAAGTGGAAGGTCATGATCTCGGCGTGATCGGGATCATCTTCGATCAACAAGAACCGCATGGTCGGTCTCCTCATCTTTTCCGTCTCGCGTGTCGGATCCATTCGACGCGCACTTCAAGATCTCGATGCGGAACTCGGCTCCCGCTTCTTCGGGGCCAACGATCCAAATCCGTCCTCCGTGGGCTTCGACGATCTTGCGAACGATCGACAAGCCGATGCCCGTTCCCTCGGTCGTGGTGCTCGAGCGTTGAAAGACGCCGAAGACCTTCTCGCGGAACTGGATCGGGATGCCCGGACCGTTGTCCCGCACCGTGAGCGAGACCCGCTCCTCGTCCTCGTACCCGCTCAGCCAGATCCAGGCCGGCTCACCCGGCCGTCGGCCGTACTTGATCGCGTTGCCGATCAGGTTCTCCATCACCTGCTGTCTTCGAGTCGAACTCTCGGACACCGCCGAGCCTCCGGGCACGGGCACAAGTGGAGCTTCGGAGTCGCCGGATCCGGCGGAGCGGGCCGACCCCTGGTTCTCCTTCGTCCGTCGCGAAGGCGCGTTTGATCGGAAAAGCCTGCCCGGCCTCCCGATCCTTCCTCTTCCCGCCCCAACTGGTTGGGGTTTCTTAGATTCCCCGGATCGTGGAGGAATTTGACCCCGGGGGGATCGCGGAGTAGGCTTAGGGTCGGAAAGAGGGATTCACTCCGATACAACCCGTTGATTGACAGTCCTGTGCGGCGATCCGCGATCGTTGGCGGTCGGGCTCTGCCCGACCCCTCCGTTGGCGGTCCTCGTGCTCTCTCATGGACCGAAGAGGTCGAAAGGTCGAAATGAGCTATTGTCAGCCCGACCCCCTTCTGCTCGCCCCCCTGTCCCACCGTCTCTTGATTGTCGAGGACAACCCGGGCGATGCCTTCCTTCTCCAAGATGCCTTGGAGCGCGCGCCGAAGGTCGAGTACGCCGTCGCCCATGTCGAGACGCTTCGGGAGGCGGCCGCGGAGCTTGCCGGCGGCGGCTACGATCTCGTGCTGCTCGACCTCGGGCTGCCGGACGGTCGCGGGCTCGACAGCTTCCACGCGATTCGGGCGGCTGCCGCGAATCTGCCGATCGTGGTGGTGAGCGGCAACGAGGATCCCGAGCTTCGGAGCCAGGTCCTCGACCTCGGTGCCGCAGGCTTCCTCGGCAAGGGGCTCGATGCGCCCGAGTCGTTGGAGCGAAAGCTGCAAGAAGCCCTGGCGAGCCCGGAGGTCGTGGTCGAGCGTCTCCCCAGCCAACGACCGGACCATCATCTCCTCAGTGAGATCTGGTTCATGCCATGGGGGGGATGATGCCGTCGAAGAGCGCGGTTCGGACGCGGCGAAGGTGTCCGCGAAAGCGTCGATCATGAGTGCTCGAGATCGCATCTCGAGAGGCGCGAGCCGTCCCGACGCGGAGTCGGTCGGTCCGGGGGGTGTCCACGATTGCCCGTCCCAACGACGCCTCGATCGACTCGAGCGCGAGTGGCAGGGATTCGTGTATCACATCTCTCACGACCTGCAGGAGCCGGTTCGAATGGTCGTGAGCTTTTGTGAGCTCCTGGAGCACCACCTCGGCGACACTCTGGACGAGCGCGGTCGGCAGTACCTCGACTTCGCCATCGACGGTGCCACTCGGATGCGAGCTCGGATGCAGGGTCTCTTGGCTTACTCGCGCGTCGAGTCCCGCGCTCGCCCTCGTGTGCCGGTCGAGTCGCTCGCGATGATGAAAGCGGCGTGCGAGCGCTTGCCTGAGGATGGACTGAGAAGCGACCGGATCGCGCTGCCCACCGAGGCACCGAGGATCTTCGCCGATCCCGAGCAGATCACGCGCGTCCTCGCGGCCCTCTTCGACAACGCGCTCCGCTTCTCCGAAGGGCCGGCTCTCGTCGAGTGCACGGTCGATGCGAACGACGACCACACCCTCTTTCGGGTTCAGGACCGAGGCGTCGGGATCGAGCCGGCGCATCACGAGCGGATCTTCCAAGTCTTCCAACACCTTCAAGATTCTCGCACTTATCGGGGCCTGGGTCTGGGCCTCGCCATCGCCAAGCGAATCGTCGATCGACACGGCGGAACGATCGGAGTCGATTCCGAGCTGGGACGAGGCGCCACCTTCTGGTTCACGATTCCGAATGCCTAGGGGAGCCTCGACCGTCGACTGACAGAGGGACGTCGCGGCTCGTTCTCATCGATAGCCACCCACTCTCATTCGCTCAGGAATCCGACATGTACGCGGCCCGCAATCCCAGCGCGAACATCCTCGTGGTCGAAGACAATCCAGGCGATCAGGAGCTCATGAAACGAGCCTTCGAGGAAGCCGAGATCCGCAATGAGGTCTGGGTCGTGTCGGACGGCCAAGAAGCGTTGGAGTTTCTCGAGTGCGAAGGGCGTTACCGAGAGTCGGCATCCATCCCGCGGCCCGATCTGATTCTGCTCGACATCAATCTGCCTCGGCTCAACGGGCTGGAGGTCCTCGAGCGGATTCGAGCTTCGGAAGCGCACCGAACGATTCCGGTCGTCATCCTGACGACCTCGGATCAAGACACGGACGTCCAGCGGGCCTACGAGCTCGGGGCCAGCTCTTTCATTCTCAAGCCCATCAACCTGAGCGACTTCTTCCGCATCATCCGCTCGGTGCAGCGGTTTTGGCTCGAGACCGTGACCTTGCCGCCTCGGGGTGATTGACGCGATTCGATCCGTCCGGAATCGAGCGATCTCCCGCGGGCGGTGGCACTCCATTTCTGACTCGGTTCGGGCGAGGCCTCGATATACTTGGAATTCACCTCCGGCTCCGCCTGGGGGTGGCGAATCCGAGTTACTGTCGAGTCGAACGTGAAAAGGGGTGCAGCCGCCGAGTGTCGAGCCACGGGGTCCGACACGGTGACGGTTGCTCGGGGCCCGATCTCGCCCGCGAGCTCGCGTGCCTGTACCCGCAGGAGTGAAGAGTCATGAGCCAGCGTGTGAGCCGTCGATCGTCGTTTCGAGTCCTGATCGTGGCGGCCTGTCTGCTCGGCGTCGGGATTCCCGTCCGAGCCGCCGACGTGTACGTCGATGCGAACAGCGGGAGCGACGCGACCGGGAACGGCTCGTCGGGCAGCCCGTTCCGGTCGATCACGCACGCGCTGGGGTTGGTGAACGGAGGCGACCGCATCCTGGCGCGTCCCGGGACCTACGACATCGGCAATGGCGAGGTGTTTCCACTCCAGCTCGTGCCCGGGACGAGCCTCGTCTCGACGGCCGGTCGGAGTGTGACGACGATCGACGCCTCTGGCAGTGGACCGGGCATTGGCGTCGTGCGCTTTCCTACCACCGGCTCTTTCAGCGCGAGTGATCTCCTCGAGGGCTTCACGATCACCGGTGGCTTCAACGGCGTCGAGGTGCTCGCCGACGGGCAGACGACGGGACCGACGATTCGCGGCAACACGATCAGCGGCAACCAGAATGCCGGCGTCTCGAACTACAGCTTCAACTTCAACTCGCGCGCCACCCCGACGATTCGCGGCAACACGATCTCGAGCAACGCTCACGGCATCCGGAACCTGTCAAGCTACTACGCCTACGCGGATCCCGTGCTCGAGCGAAACACCATCGAGGGCAATAGCGGATACGGCGTCTACGCCTTCGCGATCACGGCCGCCTACCAGTACCCGGTTTTCGATGCCAACAAGATCCGTGGAAATGGCAAGGCCGGCATGGTGTTTCAGACCTTCGTCAGCTCCCGGATCACTCCGGTGCTGACGAACAACACGCTGAGTGGGAACGATCGCGGCCTCCGCTTCTTCGCGTACTACGGAACGATCTCGCCTTCGTCGACTCACGATACTGTCGCCTACAACACGCGGGAAGGCGTCGTCATCCAGACGCAGTACGGGTACGTCAACCCGACGATCTACAACGGCATCTTCTGGGGCAACGCGACGGACATGAGTGGGCTTCCGAGCAGCTCGGTCTTCTACTCCGATGTCGCAACGGGTCTGCCGGGAGGCGGCGCGGGCAATGTCACCTACCTGCCCTACTTCGTCGATGCGGGCGCCGGTGACTTCCACCTGCAGCCCATCTCACCGCTGATCGACATCGGATTCCTGACGCCTCCCAATGCGCCTACGACCGACTTCGAAGGGCAAGCGCGTCAGATCGACGGCAACGGCGATGGTGCCGTCTTCCCCGACCTCGGCGCCGACGAGCTGCGGCCGCGTCCCGTGCTCGCCTTGAACGGCACGCCCGCACCGGGCAATCCGGTGAGCTTCACGGTCTCGGTCACGGGTAACCTCGAGAACGGCAACATCGCCTTCGTGCTGCTCAGCGCGACCGGGAACGGGTCGATCAGTGGCGGACTTCGCCTGCCCGGAGGCAACGGGCTCACCGTGGGCATCGACACCGATTTCTTGACCAACCTCGGCCTGGGTCTGCTGCCACTCTTCACGACGCCAGCGATCAGCGGCTCGCCCAATGGCAGCGCGAGCACTCCGACGATTCCCATGCCGACCGCACCCCCGGGGCTGAACGTTTGGGCCGCCGCCGTGACGTTCGTGCCATCTCCGGCCGCCTACTCGCAGGTCTCGGCTACGATCCAGTTCACGACGCAGTAGGGCAACCTCCCACATCGTTCGAACGCCGATGGCGCCCCTTCAGGGCGCGCGGGGAATCGTGGGGCCGGGAGGTTCATGGGGGTGTCGATGACCCCAGGTTCCGGCGGCGCGCGTCGCGCCGCCTCCACCGGGGGCTGCACCCAATCCAGCCCTCCGGGCCAAGCCCTCCGGGCCTCTCAACCGTCGAGAAAACGTCGATGCCTGGGTCGTGCGCGAATGGGCCGCGCTCACCCGGACGTCCTCCAATCTCCATCGATACTCTGGCGGGAGGGCGGCGAGCTTTGCTAGGCTCGGCCGTGAGCCTTTTGCTGTCTCCACCTGTCGAATCGTCCCCGCGAAGAGTCCGTCGGTCGCGTGCCGTCCGGATCAGCTCGCGACTTGGCGAGAAGGAGTGCCCCCATGAGTTCCCGTTCCAATCATCGGCTGCGTGCAGCCGGCCTTTCACTGCTCTTGCTGGCCGGCTTGGCCATGACGGCAGCCGCCCAGCCGCAAGGCAATCTCGAAGCGAAGGTCCTCGGTACGACGGTCGGCAAGACCGGCCAGTTCGAGCTTCTCGGAGATTCCGGGGATGTCTACGTCATCTTCGTCTCGCTGAATCAGGGACCGACGGTCATCGGGGGCAAGACGCTCGCCGTCGGCCTCGAGCTGCTGCCGCTCACGGGCTCGCTGCCCGGCTTCATCGGTACCCTCACGGGCGGCCAGGCGGTCGTGCCTTATTTCTTGCCGGGGACGTTGCCGATCGGAGTCACGCTCTACTCGCAGACGGCGACGCTCATCACCGCCAACAAGCTCGATGACATCTCGGAGCAGTCGGTGCTCGTGCTGTCGGGCTCGGACACGTTCACGCAAACCAAGGGTAACCTGAACACAGCGCGGGCTCTTGCGACCGCGACGCTGCTCGATGATTGCCGAGTGCTGGTGACGGGCGGCGGGAGCGGCAACCTGACGTCGCCGTCGGCGCTGTCTTCGGCCGAGGCCTACGACTTCGGGCAGCAGACCTTTGGCTCCGTGGGCAACATGACTCGCCAGCGAGCGTTCCACACGGCGACCAAGCTCGATGACGGTCGGGTCTTGCTGGTCGGTGGCAACAACTCTTCGGGATTGGTGACGGCGACGGCCGAGCGCTTCGATCCCAACGCGAACAGCTTCACGGCCACCTCGACGATGTCCCGCGCCCGCGCCGGGCATACCGCCTCGAAGCTCAACAACGGCAAGGTCTTCGTCGCTGGTGGCACCAACGACTTCAGCTCCGTCGACGCCATGGTGGCCGGCTCGACCGACAAGACCGAGATCTACGATCCGTCGGGCTCTTCCTGGTCGGCGGGTCCCGACATGTCGGAGCCGCGCTTCGCACACAACGCCGTCACGCTCTCCGATGGCCGCACTTTGGTCTCGGGCGGCCTCTCTTTCATCACGATCATCATTCCGATCCCGTTCATCTCGACCGATGCCGAGGTGCTCAACGTGGGTGGCACGAGCTTCAGCTCGGCCGGCAACATGGGCACGGAGCGAGCCGCTCATGCCGCGACCCTGCTGGCGAACGGCCGCGTACTCATCTCGGGAGGCGCTTCGGGCAGCGTGCTCAACCCGACTCCGACGACGAGCTGCGAGGTCTACAACCCGGCGGCAGGCTGGAGCAACACCGGCTCGATGGCCGGCGCCCGCGCTCTGCATCCGACCTTCCTGCTGAGTGATGGCCGCGTTCTCGCGGCGGGTGGCGCCGATGGCTCGCTGACCGCTCCGACGGTGCAGTCGACCGTCGAGCTGTACGACTTCTCCACCGGTCTCTGGTCAGCGAGCGCGAGCAGCATGATCGTGCCGCGGGCTCTCCAAAGCGCTTCGGCCTTACCCGACGGTGCGATCCTCTACATCGGTGGTGGCACCGTCAGCGGTGCGCTGACGCCGACAGCCGAGCGTTACACCGAGTGAGATCACGAGCCGGGCGGGGCGCATCGCGTTCCGCCCGGGCTCAGCCTTCGGCCTCGACGCTCCGAGAGCGCTCACCCGATTCCGACATCAAGCCGAGGCGGTTGCGCCCGTCCTGCTTGGCCCGGTAGAGCGCTCGATCCGCCACGTTGACGAACGTCTCCGGGCTGATCTCCTCGTCGGCGCCGCTGTAGTAGGCGAGGCCGATGCTGACCGTCACGCCTTGCTTGCGCTCGCCGTCCTCGATCGGAAAGGCATGGCGAGCGATGCGCTGCAGGAGACGCTCGGCCAGGTGCGCGGCGCCCGCCGGATCGGTGCTCGGCAGGATCAAGGTAAACTCCTCGCCACCGAACCTCGCCAGAAGATCCGAGGTGCGAATCGTGCGGCGCGTGACCTGGACGATCTCTTGCAGAACGCGGTCGCCCACCTGGTGCCCGTAGTTGTCGTTGATCTGCTTGAAGTGATCGAGGTCGAGCATCAGCAAGCTCAGAGGCTCGGAATAGCGATGAGAGCGGCCGATCTCTCGACTGAGCTGCGCGTCGAAGAAGCGACGGTTGTACGCGCCCGTCAGAGAATCGGTGATCGCCTCAGCCTTTAGCCGACGCTGCTCGATCGCCAGCCGGGTCCGCGCGCGATGCCGACGCTGGGCTCGACGGAGGGCGCGCTCCCAAAGCTCGGGGGAGGCCGCGATCTCATCGGATCCCACCTCGTCGGCGCCGTGCCAAGCCGCCTCCGCTCCCAGGCGTGTGCTCTCGCGGCCGGCCAGATAGAGGAGGGCGATGTTCGGGAATTGGCGTCGAAGAGCCGGAATCGTCTCGAGCGCAGTGAGATCGGACGGAGACCGGTAGAGCACGATGACGTCTGGGCCGAGGCGTTCAGCGATCTCGCGGGCGTCGCCGTATCGTTCGGTACTCTCGATCCAAGCAATACGGGGGCGTCGCGCGAGGCCCCAAAGCTCTTCGGCCTCTTCACCGAGCCAGAGGACTCCAAGCGGTCGGTCGGTTTCGCCGTGCTTCACCGCGTTCCTCCGGATTCCCGGGCTGTCGCCCGAAGTGGCGGGTCTCCGACGAGGCCCTCATTCCAAATGGCGGCCCGTCGCCTCGTCGAGCTCATAGCGCAGACAGCAGCGGAGTCGTCCGCAGGCTCCGCAGTTGCGCTCGGGCGTCAGCGGGCGCCCTTGTTCTTTGGCCATGCGGATCGTCACCGGTGGCATCTTGTCCAGCCACGAGCTGCAGCAGGTCTCGCGACCACAGATGCCGACACCGCCGAGGAGGCGGGCGGCGTCGCGCACGCCGATCTGACGCATCTCGATCCGACGCTTGAAGTGCCCAGCCAACACCCGCACGAGCTGACGGAAGTCGACGCGACCATCCGCTGTGTAGTAGAAGACGATCTTGCGACCCCCGAAGAGGTGCTCGGCGCGCAGGAGCTTGATGGACAGGCCAAGCTCGCGGATCCTGTCCCGGCAATACCGGAACTCGTTTCGCTCTTCGTGCGCTTGGAGCTGTCGTTCTCGACGCTCGTCCTCTTCGGACATCTTCTGAACGACGTGACAGCCTCCGCAGCCCGAGCTCTGCTCCTCGTCGGCCGGCTTGGGCGGCGTCAGGATGGTTCCGAGCTCGATCCCGCGATTGGAACGCACCACACACCGATCGCCCGGAGCCAGCGCCGGATCCGAGATCAAGAATGGCGCCCGGTGCTTGATCTTCCCGTACCGCACGCGCGCCCAATGTGTCGCGGACTCGGGCGGAGGCACCAACTCTTCGCGTGTGTTCATCGCTCCCTCGAAGGTGCGCGGAGTTCTCGAGACCGCGACGAATTGTAAACCGGCGTCGATATGAACGAGCAGGAATTCGTAGCAATGGCCCTCGATGGCGCGTCCGCGAGCCAAAGTGCGTCCGCGAAGCGAGCCGGAGTACGTCCGCCAGGAGAGCCGGAGTGCGTCCGCGAAGCGAGCGCTTTCGAATCGGACTCGACGTGAGCTTTCGAATCGAGCCGGAGTGCGTCCGCGAAGCGAGCGCTTTCGATTCGGACTCGACGTGAGCTCTCGAATCGAGCCGGAGTGCGTCCGCGCAGCGAGCGGCCATCGGATCGGACTCGACGTGAGCTCTCGAATCGAGCCGGAGTGCGTCCGCGAAGCGAGCGCTTTCGATTCGGACTCGACGTGAGCTCTCGCCGCGAGCGGAGCTGACGCCAAAAGCGTGCCCCGCCTCCGGCGCGAGAGCCCCCGCTTAGCCCGACTCTTCGTTGAGGTAGCCGATCTTCTTGTAGAGCATGCCCTTCAAGGTCTTCTCGGTGATGCGCCAGAGCAGCTCGCGGTCGGCGCAGTTGGCGAGGACGCCGACGGGGATGCGGAAGCCGCCCTTGTCGAGCCGACCGCCGCCCATCCAATTGCCATTCAGGTCCGCGCCGACGAGCTCCTTGATGAACTTGTCGGGATCGAGCGCTTGCGATCGCGTGCGGAACGAGCCGTCGATGAGATGATCGTCGACGATTCCGAACACGATGGCGGTGTCGATTCCCTCTCGCTTGATCAGGTAGTCCGCCGCGTTGGCGATGCCGTCTCGATCCTCCGAGCGGACGAAGCCCACACCGGAGATGATGTAGTTGTCGCGCACTTCTTTGTTCTCGAGGGCGCGGTGCAAGATGTCCATCACCTTGGGAGACATCGACTGGGTGCTGATCACCCGCAGCAGATCCATGTCGGCGTGCTGCGATAGATACGAAGCGGCATGGAAGTCGATCCGGCGAGCGGCGAAGAAGTTGTCGGTGTCGGTCTTGATGCCGTGCATCAAGGCGGTCGCCAGCTTGCTGTGGAGCTGGTTGCCGGGCTCGAGGCCGGCACTTCCGCGCTCGAGGTACTCGGCGAAGATCGCGGAGGCCGAGCCAGCGTCCTCACGGATGTCGACGAAGTCCGCCTCGACCTCACCCGTGTTCTTGTGATGGTCGACGAAGGTCAGCAGCCGCATCTCGGCCAAGACCTTGTCGTCGATCGGCATGCCGGGCTTCTGAGTGTCCACGAGGGCGTAGTAGCGGTATCCCGAGAGATTGACTTTCTCCGAGTACCGGATCAGCTCGATCTCGAGCGACTTGACCAGTGCTCGGTTCTCCTGGTGGCTGACCGGATCGAAGTACAGGATCGTCGACTCGACACCCAGCTCGGCGGCGATCATGTGCTGGGCCCAAGCCGAGGCGATGCTGTCCGGATCGGGAGGACCCTTGATGGCGATCAGGAGGCGCTCGCCCACGCATCCCCGAATCGTCTCCTCGAAGTCGCGGACCTTCTGTCGCCGGACTCGCCGTGGCTCGAGTCGCTCCTCGGAAACCGCGATCGGGTTCGACGAAGAGGTTCGCATCGACCTCGGTTCGGGATTGCCGGTTCGATCTTCCATGACCGTTCGCTCCGTCGTCATTCAGCTCGACCGGCCGTCATTCGAGGGCGAGCGTCGTCGGCCGCTTGGCGAGACGAGGTCCGTCCTCAGACCGAGGAAGTGCTCGTTCTCCGCGGCGATCCCTGCGATCGTTCGCGGAAAGGCGAGCCAGGCTTGCGCATCCTCTAGTTTCGGTTTCCAGGATGGCAGAAGCTGAAGGGAATCTCGCGAGGTCGTTGAGGAGATCCCGGTTCTCGAGGTCCTGAAGCCCGCCGCGATCGCCCCAGACAGCATGAACGCGACGGGCGCGCCGGCCAGGCCGTTCGGTGGCAGCGAGCTGAAGGAAACTGGTGGGAAACGGGGATCGTGGAGGTTTGCGCGATTCCGCAGCCCGAGCCGTTCACACAACTTTGACTGGTGTCGGCCTTCGACCCGCGATAGATCGGAGGCTTCGTTTCCCTGCACCTGCGATCTTTGGAGACCGCTCATGCTGTTCTGGTCCTGGCTCGTCGTCGCGCTCTGGATCGCTCCGATGCAAGACCCATCGGAGCCGACGTCGGCGATCGCCTGGCCGCAGTGGCGGGGACCGCTCGGCACCGGCGAGGCTCCCGGCGCCGATCCGCCGATCCGATGGAGCGAGCAAGAGAACGTCCGCTGGAAGACGCCGCTGCCGGGCTTGGGGCATTCGACCCCGGTGGTCGTCGGTTCCCGGTTGTTCCTGACGGCGGCCGTGCCGATCGGCGAGATGTTGCCGGCCCGGCCCGAGACCGCACCGGGCGCCCACGACAACCTGCCCGTCACCCGACGGCATCGCTTCTTGGTGCTCGCGGTCGATCGGGACACCGGGCGAATCGCCTGGCAGCGCACGGTGCACGAAGCGCTGCCCTACGAGGGCGGGCACGTTTCGGGTAGCCTCGCCTCGGCCTCGCCGGTCACCGATGGCAAGCGCGTCTTCGCGTCCTTCGGCTCGTACGGCCTGTATGCGTTGGACCTCGAAGGCGAGCTGATCTGGCAGAGAGACCTCGGGCGGCTCCACTCGAAGCACGCCCACGGTGAGGGATCGTCACCTGCGCTCTTCGACGGCACTCTCGTCGTGAACGCCGACCACGAGGAGCAGTCGTTCCTCGTGGCTCTGGACGCGGCGACCGGCGAGACGCGCTGGCGCGTCGAGCGAGACGAAGTGACGTCGTGGGCGTCGCCGATCGTCGTGACGGTCGACGGGCGAGCTCAAGTCATCGTCGCCGGCACGCAGCGAGTGCGCGCCTATGACCTCGAGGACGGGAGGGTGATCTGGGAGTGCGGGGGGCTGTCGCACAATGTCGTCGCGACGCCGGTCGCCGGCGATGGCCTCGTCTTCGTTGGGAGCAGCTACGAGAAGCGTGCCCTCCTCGCCATTCGCCTCGCTGGGGCGCGCGGAGACATCACCGGGTCGAAGCACGTCGTGTGGAGCCGGCGGCACCGCACGCCGTATGTGCCCTCGCCGCTCTTGTACGGAGGAGCGCTCTACTTCTTGAGCCACTACCAGGGCATCCTGACGCGAGTGGATGCGCCGACCGGAGCCGAGCAGCCGGGACCGATGCGGCTGCCGGGGGTCACGGACTTCTACGCCTCACCGTTGGCGGCGGCGGGCCGCCTCTACTTCGTCGATCGCGACGGATCGACGCTGGTGCTGACCGACGACGCACCGCCGCAAAGACTGGCGCTGAACCGTCTCGACGACCAATTCAGCGCGTCGCCGGTCGCGATCGACCGCGAGCTCCTGCTCCGTGGCGAGCGGTTTCTATACTGTCTGGCCGAGAAGCGCTGATCGGCGATCGATCCGTTCGGCGCCGAGGAGGTTCGGCGAGTCGGGTGCGGGCCGGAGTCACACGCAGGCTTGAAAGCGTTCCTTGCAAGTCGCGATGACCTCGTCGCCCGGACGTCGCCACCAGTTTGCGGTTGAGAAGATCTCGACCTCGATCGGCCCGACATAGCCGGCCGCGCTCACGGCGCGGTGTAGCGCGGGCAGGTCGATGACGCCGTCTCCCATCATTCCGCGGTCGAGCAGCAGATCCGTCGTCGGCACGAGCCAGTCGCACACGTGGAAGCCGAGGATGCGGCCGGCGGCTCGTGCGATCGCCGCTTCGAGCTTCGGGTCCCACCAGACGTGATAGGCATCGACTGCGACGCCCACGCCCTCGCCCAGCGCGTCGCACAGGTCGAGGGCTTGGTCGAGCGTGTTGATGGCGCAGCGGTCGGCGGCATACATCGGATGGAGCGGCTCGATCGCCACCGGGACGCCGGCTGCACGCGCGTTCGGCAGCACGGCGGCCAGACCTTCCCGAATCATCTGACGGGCGCCGATGAGATCCTTGGATCCGGCCGGCAGCCCGCCTGCCACGAGGATCAGGCAATCGGCGTCCAGCTCGGCGGCTTGCTCGATGGCGATCCGGCAATCATCGAGTGCCGCCTGACGCTTCCCGGCTGTTGGATGAGGGAACATTCCGCCGCGACACAGGCTGCTGACCTTCAGGCCCGAGTCGTCGAGTCGACGCTTCGCCTCCGCCAGCCCGCACTCCTCGAGCTTGTCCCGCCAGATACCGATGCCGGGAACGTCTTGGGTCGAGTAGGCGGCGATCGCCTCAGCGAGCGTGTGCTGCTGGCGAGTGGTGGCCTGGTTGATCGACAGGCGATTCCGATCGGCCATCAGACGATTCTCCTTCAGCGTCGAGCCGCGGGCATGTCCGACAAGGTCTCGAAGTCGGGCCGGGCACCCGAGGCGAACCCGGGTCCGCTCAACGAGTCGATGGCGAGGACTCCGTCTTCGATTCGGAGGCGGACGTTGCCGCCCGCCCGCCGGTAGAGATCGGGATGGGCCGCCAGGAAGGCTTCCTGCTCGGCGGCCGGCGCGCCCCGAAAGCCGTCGACGTAGTGATGACCATTGCGCTCGACGTGAGTCACTCCGATCAGGTTCGCCAGTGCCAGGTCTTGCTGCACCGCGAGACCCGCCTGCGTCGTGAGGTCTTCTCCCGTAATGAAGTACCGCGGTCCCCACGCGCGGCAACGGCCGGCATTGATCAGCGACTTGTAGAGCCCCTTGCACGACTTCGAAGACACTCCTTGGTAGCCGAGGGCCCTCGCCTTCGGAAACGCGTCTAGCGTCGCGTCCGATTCGTCGATGACGACAGGCTTGCGACGGGCCAGCGCCGTGACGTCGGCTTCGAGCGCAACCTCGCGGCTCAGCGGCTGCTCGACGAAGAGGATCGACCGCGCGAATCGCTCGGACGTCGAGTCGGGGAGCGCGTCCAGCAAGGCGAGCACGCTGGTCACGTCGATGTATTGCTCATTGCCGTCCAGGCTCGTCCAGTACTCGCCGCCACCATCGAGGACAGCCGCGATCTCGCTCAGCCGCCGCGAGTCGGCATCGACGTCGCCGCCGACCTTGATCTTGAAGTAACGAGGGCGGTAGGCGGCGAGGACCTCCAGCAGGGTTTCCGGCAAACCGTCTCCAACAGGATCGGGGCTGCTCGTGATTGGATCGACCCCACCGATGGTGTGGCGGAGCTGGATCGAGCGAGCGGGCTGCAGGGATCGCAGGAAAGCGTCGGCATCGAATTCGTCGGACTCCAGCCCGGGGCGATTGAGACGAACGGCGTCGTAGAAGCCGAGGCCTTCGATTCGACACAGGGCATCGAGAATCGCCTTGTCGAGCTGTGCCGGTCCGAAGCCGGCGACCAGCGGAGGATCTCCCGCGAGTCCGAAGGCTTCCTGCTGCACTCTCACGCACCTCGTGAAGAGCTGGAACGGCGTGGCGGTGCCGGCGTCGCTGTAGAGATCGGCGGCCGAACGCAACGAGCGACGGAGCTGGTCCCAGTTGTCCTCGAGGCGGAGTGCCGGCCGCTTGTCGAACCATTTGGGAGCCAGCAGCTCGGCCGTCGCACCCCAGCCTTCGCGGCCCTCGGAGGTGCGAACCCGGACGCGGACGAACGCTTGCGGCGCCGCCGTCAGAGTGACCGCCCCGAACCGGAACGGCAGGCGAAACTCGACGGCCCGCTCGAAGAGCTGCACGTCTTGGATCGAGAGTCGCGCCGCTTCGCTCATGAGCAGACTCCCTTTCCTTGTTCGTCAACCATCAATGCCGTGCAGCGCCAAGAGCTGCTGCATCCGTCGAACCGCCAACTCCGGGTCGGCGAGGAGACCGGCCGCATCCGCGAGGCGGAACAGCTCGGCGAAGTGCGGCACCGAGCGAGCGCTCTGCTGGCCGCCGACCATCACGAAATGATCCTGATGCCCGTTCAGCCAGGCGAGGAAGACGAGGCCGGTCTTGTAGAAGCGTGTGGGCGCTTGGAAGACGTGGCGAGACAGCGGCACGGTCGGCGCGAGGATCTGGTGATACTCGTCCGTGTCGCCGTCGGCCAGTGCCACCAGCGCTGCCGAGGCGGCTGGCGCGATCGCATCGAAGATCCCGAGCAAGGCGTCGCTGTATCCGTGCTCATCGCCCGCGATCAGCTCGGCGAAGTGGAAGTCATCGCCCGTGTACATGCGCACGCTCGGCGGCAAGCGCCGGCGCATCGCGATCTCGGCCTCTCGATCGAGGAGCGATATCTTCACACCATCGACGCGGTCGGCGTGCGCCGTGAGGATGTCGAGGCACACCTGCATCGCCTCGGTGGTGTCGGAGTGTCCCCAGTATCCCTTCAGTGCGGGATCGAACATCTCGCCGAGCCAGTGGAGGATGACCGGCTCGCGCACCTGACGCAGGAGGCGATCATAGACCGCAACGTAGTCATCGGCAGACTTCGCACACGCGGCCAGCGCGCGGCTCGCCATCAGAATCACGCGACCACCCAGACCTTCGATGAGCTCGATCTGCTCCTCGTAGGCTTGAATGACATCGTCCCGCGTGAGGCGATCGCTCGGTGACAGCTGATCGGTGCCCGCGCCGCAGGCGAGGCGAGCATCGGGAATGCTCTGGGTGTGCTTCAAGCTGCGCCGGATCAGCTCGCGGCTGGCCTTCCAATCGAGGCCCTGGCCGCGCTGTGCCGTGTCCATCGCCTCGGCAACACCGAAGCCGAGCGCGAAGAGGTGTTCGCGAATCGCGAGCGTCGCTTCCCAATCGATTGCCGGCTCGAGCCTCGGCGCGCCGTCGGCGTGCGCATCGGCGACGACGTGGGCGGCAGCGAAGGCTACGCGATTGAAGGGACGCGCTGGGCGGCTGGGGAAATCCCGCGGCTCCGACAGGGTGAAGGACTCCAGACCGCCGTTCGCTGCCGGCAGCCTCAGGGCCGGCATGCCGCGTTCTCCAGATCGTCGACGTCGAGCCAGCGTCGCTCCGCCCAGCTCTTCAGGCCGAGCTCGGCGAGCTGAACTCCTTTGGCACCTTCGAGCAGGTCCCATTCGAACGGCGCGTCCTCAACGACGTGCCGTATGAAGTGCTCCCATTGCGCCTTGAAGGCATTGTCGCTCTCGGGCAAGTCAGGGACCTCGTCCCAGTGCTTCCAGTAGTCGACGGTCGGAGGAACGTCGGGGTTCCAGACGGGCTTGGGCGTGTGGACATCGGGCTGCGTCCAGCAGCGCCGCAGCCCGGCGACGGCCGAGCCGTTCGTGCCATCGACCTGCAGGGTCAGGAGATCGTCGCGTCGCACGCGGACGCACCAAGAAGCATTGATGTGCGCGATGATGCCGCCGTCGAGCTCGAAGGTGGCGTAGGCGGCGTCATCGGACGTCGCGGCGTACGGCTGGCCCTGCTCGTCCCAACGCTTCGGAATGTGCGTCGCCCCCAAGCAGGACACGGATCGCACGGCGCCGAAGACGTGGTCGAGCACGTAGCGCCAGTGGCAGAGCATGTCGAGGATGATGCCGCCGCCGTCCTCCTGGCGGTAGTTCCAAGAGGGCCGCTGAGCCGGCTCTCGATCTCCTTCGAACACCCAGTAGCCAAACTCGCCGCGCACCGAGAGCACGCGTCCAAAGAAGCCCCTGTCGAGGAGGCCTTTCAGCTTGCGAATGCCCGGGAGCCAGAGCTTGTCCTGAACGACGCCGTGCTTGATGCCGGCCTCTTTCGCGAGGCGCCAGATGCGGAGAGCGTCCTCTAAGGAAGTGGCGCTCGGCTTCTCGCAGTAGACGTGCTTGCCGGCGTGGATCGCTTGCGTCACCAGGTCGGCGCGCGCCTGAGTCGTGGCGGCGTCGAAGTAGACCGTGTCGTCATGGTTGGCGAGGGCGGCATCGAGGTCGGTCGTCCAGCGCGCGACGCCGGTCTCGCGCGCGACCGCGGCCACGCGCTCCTCGTTGCGGCCTACGAGCATCGGATCGGGCATCACTCGGGAGCCGTCCGAGAGGGGGACGCCACCCTGGTCCCGAATGGCGAGGATGGACCGAACCAAGTGCTGGTTGCGGCCCATCCGGCCCGTGACGCCGTTCATGATGATGCCGAGCCGACGTTCAGACATCGCTCGGGATCAGTGGCTGGACAGGCTGTGGATCGCGCGATCGGCGACCGCCTCGGCGGCCTCCATGATGGTCTCGCTGAGGGTGGGATGCGGATGCACCGTCAAGGCGAGGTCCTCGGCGGCGGCTCCCATCTCGATCGCGAGAGCGGCCTCGCTGATCAGGTCGGAGGCGCCGCGCGCGACGATGCCGACGCCGAGCAGGAGGTCGGACTTCGCGTCGGCGATGATCTTCACCATGCCATCGGTGGACTGCATCGTCATGGCGCGTCCGGAAGCTTGCATCGAGAAGCGGCCGATGCGGATCTCGTGTCCGGCCTTCTTCGCCTCCTCTTCACTGAGCCCGACGGTGGCGATCTCGGGATCGCTGAAGATGACCGCGGGCATGGCCCGGACATCGTTCTCGACACCTGCCTCGGCCGCGATCACGCCGGCCGCGATCAAGCCCTCCTTGGACGCCTTGTGTGCCAGGAACGGCGGGCCGATGACGTCGCCGATGGCGTAGATGTGCGAGACGTTCGTGCGCTGGTACTTGTCGACGGGGATGAACCCGCGCTCGTCGAGCTTCACGCCCGCGCTCTCGAGGCCGAGGTCCTTCGTGTTGGGTCGAAAGCCGACGCCGACCAGGACCTTCTCGCACTCGACGACCTCGGTCTTGCCCTTCTTGTTCTCGATCGTGACGGCGTAGCCGCCGCCGCGCTTCTCGAGCTTCGTGGCCTTGCTCTCGAGATGGAGCGCGACCTTGCGCTTCTTGAGGCCCCGTTGGACGACTTTGGTGAGCTCGGGGTCCGTGCCGGGCAGGATCTGGTCCATCAGCTCGACGATGGTGACCTCGGTGCCGAGCTTGGCGAACAGGGTTCCCATCTCGACGCCGATGACGCCGCCGCCGATCACCACCAGGCTCTTGGGCAGCTTCTGCCAGGCGAGAGCTCCCCGCGAGTGAACGACGTTCTCGCCGTCGAACTCGAAGCCGGGGATGTCGATCGGGTGGGCGCCGGTGGCGACGAGGATGCTCTGTGCTTCGACGGTCTCGACGCCGTTGGCGGTGCGGACCTCGATGCGGTGCGCGCCCGAAAGACGCGCCTCGCCTTCGAGCCACTGCACCTTCTGACCCTCGAGGAGCTGGCGAACGCCGCCCGCGAGCTTCTTCACGACGTCGTCCTTCCAGGCGATCATCTTCGCGAAGTCGATCTGCGGCTCGCCAGAGATGTTGATGCCGATCGAGCTGGCGTTCTTGATCTCGTCGACGACGTCGGCCGCGTGGATCAGAGCCTTCGAGGGGATGCAGCCCCAGTTGAGGCAGACGCCTCCCGGGTAGCCGCGGTCGATGATGGTGACCTTCTTGCCGAGCTGGCCCAGTCGGATCGCGGCGACGTACCCACCGGGGCCGGCCCCGATGATCGCGACGTCGGTTGAATGCATGGCGGAAGCGCTCCTTGCTTGGGAGGTTTGCGAGGCGACGGCGGAATCGCGCATGGTTCGAGCTCCTCGATCAGGGCGGGCTCAGCGCATCTCGAGCAGCAGGCGGTCCGGCTGCTCCAGGTAAGCGATGACTTCGTTCATGAAGCGGGCGCCGACGGCGCCGTCGACGATGCGGTGATCGAGCGAGATCGAGAGGTACATGATCTTGCCCGGTACGATCTGGCCGTCACGGATGACCGGACGATCCTTGATCTGATGCACACCCATGATCGCGACCTCGGGGAAGTTGATGACCGGGGTCGCGAACAGCCCCCCGATGTTGCCCGCGTTCGTGATCGTGAACGTCCCGCCGCGCATCTCGTCGACCTGCAGCTTGCCGTCGCGAGCACGCGTCGCGAGGTCCGTCACCTCCGAGGCGATCTCCAAGAGGCTCTTCTGGTCGGCGTTCTTGATCACCGGCACCACCAGTCCCCCCGGCGTGTCGGCGGCGATTCCGATGTGATAGTAGTGCTTGTAGATCAGCTCACCGGCCGCCTCGTCGAGCGACGTGTTGACGATCGGGAACTTCTTCAAGGCCGCCACGGTCGCCTTCACGATGTATGGCAGATAGGTCAGATTGACACCCTGCTCGGCCGCGATCGACTTGGCTTGACTGCGCGCATCGACGAGGCGGGAGACGTCGACCTCGTCGACATAGGTGAAGTGCACGGCCGTGTACATCGAGCGTGTCATCGACTCGGCGATCTTGCGACGGATGCCCCGGAACGGAACGCGCTCCTCGCGCTCGGGCTCGACGGCGGCGAGAGGTTGTGGAGCCGGGCGAGCGGGTGCGGTCCCGGTCGGAGCCATCATGCCGACGGCGCTTGGCGAGCGACGCTGGAAGCGGTCGAGGTCGTCCTTGGTCACCCGGCCGCGAGGTCCGGTGCCCGGGACGAGCTGCAGGTCGATGCCGAGCTCGCGGGCGAGCTTGCGGGTGGCCGGTGTGGCCAAGACCTTTCCCGCGCGCCTGACGGGAGCCGCGACGCTCGAGCCGTTGCCGCTCGGTGCCGTCACGGGGGCCGAAGTCGATCGAGCGACCGGAGCCGCTGTGGCACCGACGGCCACCGGCTCGGCGACCACGCCGGCCGGCGTCGGCTGGCTCGCGCCGCTACTGCCGCTGAGCACCACGAGCACGTCACCGACCGGGACCGTCTGTCCCGCTTCGACGCGAAGCTCTTGTATCTTGCCGGCGCGCGGAGAGGGGATCTCGACGGTCGCCTTGTCGGTCATGATCTCGACCAGCGGTTGATCCTCTTGCACGGTGTCGCCGGCCGAGACGAGCCACTTGACGACCTCACCTTCGGCGACGCCTTCACCGATGTCGGGAAGTCGAAACTCGAACGAGCCGCCATTCGCGGCGGCCGGAGCGGTCTGGGGGGCGGGAGGCGTCTTCGGAGCGGCTGCGGCTTTCGGAGTGGCTGCGGCTTTCGGAGCGGCTTGAGCTTTCGGAGCGGCTGGAGGCGCGGACGCCTTGGGAGCGGGCGCGGCAGCGTCGTCGGTCTCGAAGACGACCAGGACATCGTCGACCGGGACGACAGCGCCCTCGGCGTGCTTCCGCTCCTTGACGACGCCACTCACGGGCGAAGGAATCTCGACGGTCGCCTTGTCGGTCATGATCTCGACGATCGGCTGGTCCTCCTGGACGGAGTCCCCTTCGCTGACGAGCCACTTGACGATCTCGCCTTCGGCGACACCTTCCCCGATGTCAGGCAGACGAAACTCTAGAGCCACGACGATCTCCTCTTGCGGGTGGGGCGCTCCCGAGGAGCCGGCCCCGCGATGGGTTTGTTTCAGAACTCGACGACGTGACGCAAGGCGGCTTGCAGGCGGCCCATGTCCGGTCGGTAATCATCTTCGAAAGCGAAAGGGACGGGCGTGTCGGCTCCCGTCACTCGCAGGATGGGGGCCTCGAGGAACTCGATGGCCTGCTCGGCAATCTGTGCGGCGACCTCGGCTCCGAAGCCGCCGGTGCGCGGCGCCTCGTGGAGGATCACTGCGCGTCCGGTCTTCTCGACGGATGCCAGGAGCGTGGGAGTGTCGAGGGGAGCGAGTGTCCGGAGGTCGATCACCTCGACGCTCCAGCCGGATTCTTCTGAGGCCGCGGCGGCCGCCTCCAGGGCGAGCGGAACCATCGCGCCCCATGTGACGAGCGAGACGTCCGTGCCCTCTCGGGCAATGCGCGCGCTGCCGATGGAGACGATCTCCTCCTTCGAGACTGCATCGCGCACCGGATGGTAGAGAGACTTCGGCTCGAGGAACAGCACCGGATCCTCGCCTCGAATCGCGGCGATCAGGAGGCCGTAGGCATCGGCCGCGGTGGAGGGCACGACGACTTGGAGGCCCGGTGTCTGTGTGAAGTAGGCCTCGGGCGACTGAGAGAGGTTCGGTCCACCGTGGATGCCGGCGCCGATCGACGCGCGGAGGACGACGGGGGAAGAGAATCGACCACCCGATCGGTATCGCAGCTTGGCGAGCTCGTTGGTGATCTGCTCGAAGCTCGCAAAGAGGTCATCGCCGAAGGTGATCTCGGGCACCGGTCGCATGCCGGCCATCGCGAGGCCGATCGCCGTGCCCACGATTCCGGCCTCACCGACGGGCAGGTCGAACACGCGCTCGGCGCCGAAGGCTTCTCCCAGCCCACGTGTCGCTCCGAACACGCCTCCTTCATCGACGACCTCTTCGCCGAAGACCAGCACGCGCTCGTCGCTGGCGAGGGCGTCGTGGAGTGCGGATCGAACGGCCTCGATCATCGTCATCGTGGTCATGCTCGGCTCCCCTCGGCGATGTCGAGAGCCCGTGGGGCCACGACGGTCGGAGGCTCTTGCAGACAAACGTCCCCGAAGCGGCTCTCCTGGGCCGGAAGCGGTGTCTTCAATGCCTCCTCGGCGGTGGCTTCCAGCTCGGTGGCCACCTCCTCCTCGAGGGCGCTGATCCCGTCGGCGTCGGCCATGCCGATGTCGATCACGTACTGGCGGAACCTGTGAATCGGGTCGATGGCCGACTCGTCGCCGTTGCCGCTCGGCTTCGGCCGCACGGCCTCGATCAAAGACGGTCCGGCGCCGCGTCGAGCGTGCGATGCAGCATCCCGGCTCGCCTTGACCATCGCGAAGATGTCGGTTCCGTCGACGCGAGCGGACGCGATGCCGTGGGCCTTGGCGTGTGCCACCAGCATCGGGTTGGCCGCGGCCACTCCCCGGCTTTGGGTCGCGACGAACAAGACCGGTGCCTTGGTGCGGCGAGCGACGTCGAGAGCGGTGTGGAAGTCCGGGGTCGATCCGGCCGCCGGTCCACAGGTCGCGACCGCGAGCTGATGCTCGCCGCGCAGGCGCATTCCGAGGGCGCAACCGGCCGCATGGACCAAGTGTGTCGCTCGAGCGTTGGAGGGCGGGAGCACGTGATGTGCAGGATGGCCGGACTGCGCGGGAAGCTGTCGGCCGCGAGCCGGGTCGTTGGCGTTGCCGAGGATGGCATCCAGCACCTCACGCGGCGTGGCGCCGCGGAGCAAAGGAATGCTCATATGACGGAATGATGGGAAGATCCAGTCGCCGTCGCGAGTGGCTCCGATGGTGGCGAGGTCGACGACCTCGTTCCCGGCCGAGGGCACGTAGAACCGGAGCCGCCCCGACCCGTGCCAGCGCTCGCATTGCTCGTCTAGCCCCCGCGCGATCAGCAGCGTGCGGTACCAGCTCCTGAGGGTGGCGGGATCGAGGGAGAGGCGCTCGTGAATGGGCTCCTCGGTCCGGCGTCCGGGAGGCGGCAGCCAGGTCAAGACCGATCCCGATCCTGCACCTCGACCGGAGCTTCTCGAACGGTTGCCGCGGCCGCCGCCTTCGCGAGCACGGCGCTCGGGGCTCCCGTCGCGATCCGCGGTCGATCGTCCTCGCGACGATCGCGTGCGGCGCCTCGAATCTCCCCGTCCTTCACTCATGCTGCGTCCTCTTTCTCCTCGCTTGCGTCAGCCCGTCGAGCCGAGCTCGTTCGCGGCTCGCTCGGTGCGAATCAGGTTCTCGACGAAGAGCTCGCCCGCGCGGTACGAGCTGCGCACCAGCGGCCCCGACGCGACGAAGCGGAAGCCCCGAGACTCGCCTTGCTCGCGCAGCTCTTCGAACTCCTCCGGCGGCACGAAGCGCTCGACCGGAAGGTGCTGCCAGGTGGGTTGCAGGTACTGACCGAGCGTCAGAATGTCGACGTCGTGAGCCCGCAGCTCTTCCATCGCGGCGACCAGCTCCTCGTGAGTCTCTCCGAGTCCCAGCATGATCGAAGTCTTGGTGAAGAGGCCGGCGTTTGCACGCTTCACGTGTTCGAGCACGGCCAGGCTCTGGTCGAAGTTGGCGCGGTAGTCGCGCACCTTCGGAGTCAGCCGGCGCACCGTCTCGACGTTGTGCGCAATCACCTCGGGGCGCGCGGCGATCAGATGGTCGATGGCGCGCTCGTCTCCGCGGAAGTCCGGGATCAGGACCTCGACCAAGATGCTCGGATCGGCCTCATGGATGCGTCGCACGGTCTCGGCAAAGTGCGGAGCGCCTTGATCCTCGAGGTCGTCGCGATTCACCGACGTGAGCACGACGTAGCGCAGCTTCATCTCGGCGACGGCTTCGGCCACCTTGCGCGGCTCGTCCGCGTCCAATCGGCCCTTGGGATTGCCCGACATCACGGCGCAGAAGCGACAGGCCCGCGTGCAAACGTCGCCGAGCAGCATGAAGGTGGCGGTGCCACCGCTCCAGCACTCGCTCAGGTTCGGACAGCGCGCTTCCTCGCAGACCGTGTGCAGCGTGCGCTGGCGGAGCACATCCTTGATGTGGACGAAGTTCTCGCCACCGGGCGGACGGATCTTCAGCCAGGCGGGCTTGCGGGGCACGGCGGGAGCCGAGCGGGGTTTGACCTTCGGCCTCACGTCATCTCCTCCTCACCCGAAAGCCGTCGAAGGTCCGCGAGGGACGAGGCCGGGCCGGAGGCGGGGGCTCGGTCGCTGCTCGGGTGTAAGTTTCTGGCGCAGTGCGAGATAGTCGCTCAAAGGCGCCGGAGAAAGGTCTGCTACGATACGGGGCCGCCGCCGGGCATGTCAATGCCTTTCAGGCGGTCGAGGACGGGGGCAGGGACGGGAGGGCGCTGCGTCCAGAAGCGGCGGTTCTCGCCACTCCCGAACATCAAGGCCCGGGCCGGGGTCGACGCGGAGTGAGTGCCTATCGGCTCGCGAGGCGAGCTCAGACGTCGAAGCTGATGCCGCAGCCGCAGGTGCCCGACGCATTCGGGTTGCTGAACAGGAAGCCACGGCGAGTGAGGCTGTCCTCGAAGTCGACCGTCGTGTTGACCACGTAGAGCAAGGCTGCCTTGTCGACGAAGACGGGCACGCCGTTCGACTCGAAGACGTTGTCGCCTTCGCTCGGACCCTGGGCAAAGTCGATCACGTACTCGAATCCCGAGCAGCCGCCGCTCTTGACGCCGAGCCGGAGGCCGGTCGCCTCTGGCATGTCCTGCTCCGAGCGGATCTTCCGGAACTCCTTCACGGCGCGTTCGGTGAGATTGATCATCGGGTTCTATGCTTCTCGCTGGTCAGGGAGCGCTCGGGGGCCGGCAACAGCGCCGGCTGAGACGAAGCGCTTATAGAAGACGAATCGGTTCGGGGCACGCTCCGGCAAGAGCATCCCCACGGATCCGGCTCCGAATACTCACCAGACGATGATACCTCAAGAGCCGGCGTCGACCCCACCCCGATTCGCCACCTCCCAGCGCGGCGATGCCCCGCGAATCGCCCCGATCGCCGCCTCAAAGAGCTCGCCGGCCCGATCGATCTCGGCCTCCGTCGTGAAGCGGCCCAGACCGAAGCGGATCGTCCAATCCGCCTCCTCCTTGCTGGCGCCCAGCGCCTGGATCACGTGCGAGGGGCTGGGATCGGCCGACGTACACGCCGAGCCCGACGAGACCGCGACGTCGCGCACCTGCATCATCAGAGTGCTCGACGGCACATAACTAAATGTCACACTGGAGTTTCCGGCAAGGCGAGCGGCGAGGTCCCCGCGTCGTTGAGTCCGAGGAAGGGCGAGCAGTCGGCTCTCCAGCCGATCCCGGAGGCTTCCGATGCGCTCGGTATCCGACGCCATCTCCTCGGCCGCGATCCGGGCTGCCTCACCGAGCCCCACGATCCCCGGGACGTCGAGCGTGCCCGACCTCATACCGCGCTCGTGGCCACCCCCGTGCATCTGGGCCGAGAGCCGAACCTTGGGATCGTGCCCGCGAACGTACAGCGCGCCGACGCCTTTCGGCCCGTAGATCTTGTGCGACGAGATCGCGAGCAGGTCGATCCCGAGCGCCTCGACGTTGAGCGGGATCTTGCCGAAGGCCTGAGCGGCGTCGGTGAGGAGGAGGACGCCGGCTCGGCGCGTGATCTGCCCGATGTCGGCCAGGGGGGCGAGGGTGCCGATCTCGTTGTTGGCCGCCATTACGGCGACGAGGATGGTGTCGTCGTCGATGGCGTCGGCGAGGGCCTCCAGGTCGACGTGGCCCAACGCATCGACGCCGAGGCGAGTGATGCGCGCGCCGCGGCCCTCGAGCTCGAGGCACGTGTCGAGGACGGCCTTGTGCTCGGTGGCGACCGTGACGATGTGATCACCCTTGCGGCGAGCGGCTTCGAAGACGCCCTTGAGACCGAGGTTGAGGGCTTCGGTCGCTCCGCTGGTGAAGACGATCTCGCTCGGATCGGCCCCGATCAGTTTGGCGACGAGGCCGCGCGCGCGATCGACGGCCGCCTTGGCCTGGAGCCCGAACACGTGGCTGTGGCTGGCCGCGTTGCCGAAGTGCTCCTGGAAGTAGGGCAGCATCGCGTCGAGAACGCGCGGGTCCAGGGGCGTCGTCGCGTGGCAGTCGAGATAGATCGGCGGTTCCATGAAGCCCTTCTAGCGGAGCGGGATGGCTTGCGGGCAGGATGTTGCATGCCGGAGCGACGAAGTTATCAAAGCGGGCGGCGTCGTGCAGCGCGTTGAATCCCGTTCCGTACCACCACTGCGAGGAATCCATGAGCGAGTCGCCGTTGAAGAGCCGACACGGAGCGGCCGGTGCGGGCACCGGCCTCGAGGACGGAGTCGAGGTCACGCTGGACTTCGGGGACGTCGCCGCCGAGCGACGCGCCATCGTCGAGGCGGCCGGCCTGCTCGATCTGTCCGATCGCGCTCTGCTGCAGTTCGAGGGACCCGACGCCGCGCGCTTCTTGCACAACATGTCGACGCAGGACATCCAGGGGCTCGCCGTCGGACGAGCGGCCTACATGGTGTTCGCCACCAAGAAGGGCAAGATGATCAGTGATGCGCACGTGCTGCGCGTCGCCGACGAGTCGTTCCTCGTCGAGCTGCCCGGCTCTCGCGTCGAGCCGCTGACGGGCACGCTCGGCAAGTACATCGCCCTCGAGAATGCCGAGCTCATCGATCGCTCCGGCGAGCTCGGTGAGCTGCTCGTCACGGGACCGGCCGCCGTCGAGGAACTGACAAAGGCCGGCATCGCGGCGAGCGACCTCGAGGTCTTCGATCACCGGGAAGCGGATCTCGGTGGGATCACCGTCCGCGTCCTGCGCCCGGAGCCCTGGACGGGACAGCCGACAATGCTGTTGATCACCTCGCGCGAGCGCCTCGCCGACGTGTGGGATCACTTCGTCGAAGCCGGGGCGTCGGCCGGCTTGCGCCCGATCGGTCGCACGGCCTTTCACGCCGCGCGCGTCGAGGCGGGCTTTCCCTGGTTCGGCATCGATATGGACGAGGAGCGCTTGCCCATGGAGGCCGGTCTCGAGCCGCGCGCGATCTCGTACACCAAGGGCTGCTACGTCGGCCAAGAGGTGATCGCTCGCGTGAAGTACAAGGGCCACGTCAACCGGCATCTGGTGCGGCTCGCGGTCGAAGGTGCGGCTGCCGTCGACATCGGTGCCGAGGTGCGGCTTGGTGACGACACCATCGGTCAGGTGACGAGCGCGGCGCCGGCGTTCGGCACGGAGCGCTCCGCGGCCCTCGCCTATCTCAAGCACGGCCACGAGGCGAGCGGAACGGCAGTGCAGATCGGCGATCGAGAGGCGGTGGTCATCGTCTGAGTCCTGGCGTTGCAAAACGAAATGCTCCAGACCGTCCCCTCGGAGGCCCGAATTCATTCGGGTGGGAGGTCGTTCGCTTTTCCGAAACCGTCGTGATCTGCCCATCGTGTCCGTCGGCTTCGCGTGACGATTACCGTCGGTGGCCTTGCGCTCTGGCACGTGCATGGGGTGCAGAGACCCGAATGAAGTTCGACAGGTCGCGCGACTGGATCCTCGTGGCCCAACGTTCCAAGTTGGGATCTGGAAGCACGTCGTTTGCAACGCTAGGTTCAAGACTGGGCCCGACTCTCACTCTAGCGCTCAGGAGCCTCTTTCATGTCGAAGCGACGACAAGACGTCGCGGGCGGTAGCCGGCTGGCGACGGTGTTCACGATGCTGCTGTTCACCGCGGCGGTTCTCTTGATCTGGGAACGCTTCATTCGCCCGGTCGGAGCGCTTCACGATCGCGACGCGCGACCGCGTGTCGTCGAGCCACGAGGGAAGCTCTCCGACTTCGAGCAGTCGACGATCGAGATCTACAAGCAGGCGTCACCATCGGTCGTGCACGTCACGAATCTGGTGACTGGCCGAGACCGGCTGACGATGGACATCCTCGCCATCCCGCAGGGGACGGGCTCGGGGTTCCTCTGGGACGACCAAGGCTACGTCGTCACGAACTACCACGTCGTCGTCGGCGGGAAGGCCTTTCAAGTGACGCTGGCCGATCACTCGACCTACGAGGGGCGGCTCGTTGGCGAGGCGCCCCACAAAGACTTGGCCGTTCTCAAGATCGAAGCACCTCGCGACAAGCTGATTCCAATTCGCGTGGGCACTTCGGGCGATCTGCAAGTCGGCCAGATGGTTTACGCGATCGGCAATCCGTTCGGCCTCGACCAAACGCTCACGACGGGCGTCATCAGTGGTCTCGATCGTGAGGTGCGCTCGCCTCAGGACATCCCGATCCCAGGCGTCATCCAGAGTGATGCCGCCATCAACCCGGGCAACTCGGGCGGACCGCTCCTCGACAGCAATGGGCGGCTCATCGGCATCAACACCTCGATCCTGACGACGTCGGGTGTCTATGCGGGAATCGGATTCGCCGTGCCCGTCGACACGGTCAACCGGATCGTTCCCGAGATCATTCGCACCGGGCGGGCGGGACGCGCGGGTCTCGGGGTCCGGTTGCTGTCGGATCAAATGCGCCGTCAGCTGGGCTTCGATCGGGGAGCGTTGATCGGCGAGGTCACGTCGGGAAGCCCGGCCGACCGTGCCGGACTGCAGGCGTCCTACCGCACTCGTCGCGGGATCGTTCCCGGCGACCTGATTCTCTCGGTCGACGATCGGAAGATCGAGTCCGTCGAGGATTTGTACTCGGTGCTGGCCAGCTACGCGGTGGGCGAGTCCGTGTCGCTGACGATCGTGCGGGAAGGAGATCGGGTCGAAGAGTCGCTGATCCTCGAGGACATCGATCGCTAGCGCGGTGTCACTTCGGTGAGGCAGTCAGGTCGAAGCGCACCTCGTAGAGAATCGAGCTCCCGATCCGCTCGATTGGATCGAAGCGCGTCGGTGCCCATTCGATGGTGGGCTGAAGATATCGCTGGCTCAGGCCGGCGAAGGCGTCGAGGAGGACGAAGCGGCAAGCGGTCCGCTCGATCTCGGCCAGGAAGCGCTCGGGATCGTCTTCGAGGGGAATCCCGGTCGTCGGGACCCGATTGAGTAAGGCCGTGAGCCGTGGCTTCCGGCACATCACGCGACCGCCGCCGCGTTGGCGAGCGATCTCACCGAGGATCAGGTACCCGGCCCAGACATGCTGAGCGGCCGCCACCATGTTCGCTTGGCGCCAAGAGCTGTACTCGGAGTAGCCGGCGAAGTCGAGCCGGAAGTGCTCCCCGTGAGCGATCTGAGCCTCATCGAAGCGCGCCCGGACACGGGGCGAGCTCTCGAACGCGTTGCCGACCAGCGTGAGCACGGCCACGATCGCGAGGGCCGCCGAGGCGAGCGATGTGCGTCGGGGCTGCTGGACCCAGCGCCGGGCGAGCCAGCCGACTCCAGCGACCGCGTAGAAGACGATGGCCGGCAGGATCGGGATCAAGAATCGAGGGCCGCTCCAGGGCCAGACGAGGAGGACTCCCAGGTAGAGCGGCACGATCCACTCGGCCGCACCGCGGCGCTCCCAGAAGCGGACCCCGTATCCGAGCGCGGCCGCGATGGCGGGAAGCATCATCCAGCTCTCGCCATGGGGTGCCAGGCGAACGACGGGTGCCACGAGCGTCCAGCCGATGAGCTTCGCGTAGATCGAGACGTTCTCGAGGATGCGCTCGAGGAATCCGAGCAGGCCGATCTGGCCGGCATCGTGGGTGTAGAGCTCGGACAGGAGCAGCTGATCGAAGTAGCTCGAGCTCGTGCCACCGACGAGGTGGTTCCGGAGCATCCAGGCGAGCACCGGGAGAAGGGCGAGCCCGAAGAAGGCGATCGCCTTGTGGGCTCGGTCGCGGTGGGCTCGTCTCGCGATCAGGAACAAGGCCCCGCCCACGATGAAGGCCACACCGGCCGTGCGAATCAGCGTCGTGACGGCTCCGAGAGCGGCCGCGACCCAAAGACGCCGATCCTTCCAACGCTCGGCGCGCGCGTAACGATCGAGAGCCAGGATGGTCAGCCAGCCGAAAGCGAGGCACGGGATCTCCGAGCGCAGCTGCCCGGTCGCCTCGACCACTGCCGGTGCCAAGCCGAGGATCCCCAGCCCGATCCAAGCGGCCGCTCGTCCCGCTTCGCCGCGCATCCATCGAAAGGCCAGAATCCCAGCCAGCACTCCGAGGGCGAGCACGAGCAGGTGCTCACCGCCGAACCCGTTACCCGGTAGCCACTGCAGAGGCATCAGCAGCAGCGGCCAACCAAAGGGGTACTGCGCATGCGCGGGCCCACCCGGTAAGTACAGGTCCCGGTATCCCTGGCCGGCGGCCAGCGATTGCGCCAACAGAAGGTACTCGGCTGAATCTCCACCGAGATCGCCGAGCTCCTCGGACCAACCGGAGCCGTGGACAAGGGCGAGGACGAGCACCATCACCAATCCGGCAATGAGCAACCCATCCGGCCGAACCTGGAGAGCCTGCTGGATCTTCATGCCCTCGATATCGGACCGGGCCCGCATTCGGCTTGAGAATCGCGCTTGCTGGGTGCAGTTGCCCGGCTGTCGACGGGAAGCACAGGAATCCCGCTTACTGGGTGCAGTTTCCCGGCTGTCGATGAGCGCCTCGTCGCGCTGGGCGGGTCGAAGGACTTCGCGCCGCGTCACCGTGTGCGGCTCGGTTGGAAACCGCGACGTTGCCCTCAATTTATGATCTCATCGGCGGGTGGCAGTGGTTCATCTCGATCGCGAGATCGATGGGCGACTCTCCGGCGAGGATCATGCTCGAGTTTCTGTCCGAGTTCTGGGCGCTCCTGATTGCTGCGGTGACGCTGATCGCCGAGGCGGCGGCGTTGATGCACGCGGTGCTGCACAAGCGAGAAGAGCGCGCGGTGATCGGCTGGGTGGGCTTGATCGTCTTGGTGCCGCTCTTCGGCCCGATCCTGTATGCGCTGTTCGGCGTCAACCGGATCCAGCGTCGTGCTCAGCGGCTCGGCCACCGGCCGGCGGAGCGCGTGGCTCAATCGAGTGCTTGGCGAGTCACGGGTCACGACGCGGCCGAGCAGACCGACGCCGCCCGCGCGGAGCACCTGGTTAGGCTCGTGGATCGTATCGTGCACCACCCGGCGGTCAGGGGGAATCGGATCGAGCTGCTCGAAGGGGGCGATGCTGCGTATCCGGCCATGTGGCAGGCCATGGACGAGGCGGAGTGCTCGATCACGTTGATGAGCTACATGTTCGAAGCCGACGCTGTCGGCCGTCGCTTCGTCGAATCGCTCGTCCGAGCGCACCGTCGTGGTGTCGAGGTGAGGGTGCTGATCGACGACGTCGGCGCACGCTACTCTCGCCCACGCGCTCGCTCTCTGCTCACCGCGGCCGGGGTGCCGGCAGCTCACTTCCTTCCTTCATTCCTTCCTAGCTCGCTGCGATACGGGAACCTTCGAAATCACCGCAAGTCGCTCGTCGTCGATGGGCGGTCGGCCTTCACCGGAGGAATGAACATTCGTGAGGGTCACCAGCTCTCGCTGAATCCGAAGGCACCCATTCAGGACGTCCACGCGCTGCTCGCGGGCCCGATCGTCACTCAGATCCAAGAGGTCTTCCTGGAGGATTGGCAGTTCTCCACTCACGAGTCCCTGGAGGGAGGTCGCTGGATCGCTCCCATCGAGGAAGCCGGTGACACGATCTTACGAGCGATTCCGGATGGGCCCGACGAGAACTTCGACGTGCTGCGCTTGACGCTGCTCGGAGCGATCGCGACCGCCGAACGACGCATCGCGATCGTGACGCCCTACTTCCTGCCCGACGAGACACTGATCACCTCGCTCAACATTGCGGCCATGCGCGGCGTCCGCGTCGACATCCTCCTGCCGGAGAAGAACAACCTTCGCTTGGTGCAGTGGGCGAGCCAGCCGTACTACGCACTGCTGCTGGAGCGAGGGTGCCGCATCTGGCACTCGCCACCGCCCTTCGATCACACGAAACTGATGCTCGTCGACGACGTGTGGGCTTTGATCGGGTCCGGTAACTGGGACCCTCGCAGCCTCCGCCTCAACTTCGAGCTCAATGTCGAGGGCTACGGATCGGAGTTCACGTCCGACGTTCGCACGCTGGTCGAGCGACGGCTCGAGCGAGCCCGACTGATCTCATTGGCCGAGCTCGAACAGCTGCCGCTTCCGGTGCGGTTGCGGAATGGAGTCGCACGCTTGGCGACCCCCTACCTATGAGCGCTTCCAGCGAGCGAAACGCGCCCAGGGCTGCCCCTAGACTTGCCCGGACCGTTCCCCTAGAAGGCTCCCCATGAAACCCGACCTGCGCACCGTACAGCGATCGATGCAGCGCTACTCGAAGGAGGGCGCCCGGAATGCGGACGACGAGCTCGTTGTCGAGGAGCCGCTCGAGATGCGCGTCGGCGGGGTCGCGATCGCTGTCACCATGCGGACACCCGGTCACGATCGAGAGCTCACCGCGGGCTTTCTGCACTCCGAAGGCGTCGTGACGACGACCAGTGACCTGGCCGGCATCGGCCACTGCTGGGATCCCGAGACGCCCGAGATTCGCAACGTCATCGACGTGACTCTCGCCAGCGACGAGGCGGTCGACCTCGAGGCACTTCGACGCAACGTGTATGCGTCGTCGAGCTGCGGGCTGTGTGGCTCGGTCACTCTCGACACCATCCATCGCCGGTGCGCGGTTCTCGCTCCGGGTGGTCGGGTGACCCCCGAGGTGCTGACGGCCCTACCCGATCGACTCCGCGCCGCCCAGACGGTATTTGCTCGCACCGGCGGACTGCATGCCGCCGCGCTGTTCACCTTCGAAGGCGAGCTCGAGGTGGTCCGAGAAGACATCGGGCGGCACAACGCCGTCGACAAGGTCATCGGATACCACCTGCTGCGCGGTCGTCTGCCGCTCTCCGATCGTCTTCTGCTGGTCAGCGGCCGCGCCAGCTTCGAGATCGTTCAGAAGGCCGTGATGGCGGGCCTCCCGATCGTCGCCGCTGTCTCCGCCGCCTCGAGCCTCGCGGTCGATCTCGCCGAGCTCCAGCGGCAGACGTTGATCGGATTCCTGCGCGAGAGGTCGTTCAATGTCTACACCGATTTCGACCGCGTTGCCGAGTGAGTGGAATCGGCGAGGACCGATCCCGATCGGCCCTCGTGCTTGCTGGAGCCGGGTCAGTCCTTCGGATCGAGCACGATCCGGTCGGCGAGGAAGATCAGGAACGACCTGGCCGGATCGCGAGGCCTCGACTTGGGCCGAGGTCGGAGTCACCCGGGACGTCAGAGCCAGGGAAACGGTGAGGAGGTGCTGGATCATGTCGGGTGCTCCGGTGGTGGGCGCGTCTCGTTTCCGGCAGGTGCCGGCTGAACGATGGAAGGCCCGGTCCCCGAGCCTACTGAACGAGGAGTCCAAGAAACTCCTCGGAGCGTCAGAGCATCGGCTCGAGCGTGGCGGCCGCATTGGCTGCCAGGCGACGCCAGGTGCTTCGTCCGGTCATCTCTTCCGCGGTGAGGAGTCGCGAAGCGGCGAAGTCAGTCCTCAAGCGACGCTCGAGCTGAGCGGCGAACTCGACGCCCGTGATCTCGATGTTCAGCTCGTAGTTGAGATGGAACGAGCGTTGATCGAAGTTCGCGCTTCCGAGAGTCGACCACAGACCATCGACGACCACCGCCTTCGCGTGAAGAAACGGCGGCGGCCTCAGCCAGATCTGCGCGCCCGCGCTCAGAAGCGTCGGGAAGGTGTGACGAGCGGCGAGGTCGACGATGCGGCTGTCGGAGCGCTCCGGCATCAGGATCCTCACCTCGACTCCGCCTAGGCAGGCCACGCGGAGCGCTTGGGTCATCGTCTCGCCCGGCACGAAGTACGGCGTCACGATCAGCACCGAGCGTCGAGCGCTGCGAAGGGCGGCCTGCAGCACCGTGAACAAGGTCTCGTCCGTCTCGTCGGGGCCGGATGCTAGTACCCGAACTCGATGGCCACGTGTGAGCGTCGCGGCTTCGTCTTCGGCCGGGTTCGGAAGTCGCGATGCCGATTCGCGGCTTCCATCCGCGATCGACCAGTCCTCGAGGAAGACTCGCCTCAGGTGGTGCACGGAGGGGCCGCGTACGGAGACGTGAAGGTCCACGAAACCAGCGGCGTCGCCGGTCGAGCGGTACTCGTCCGCCCAGTTCGCGCTGCCGAGACAAGCGACGGCCCGATCGACGACGAGCAGCTTGCGATGGTTGCGGAGGTTGACGTGGAGGCGTCCCCGCAGCCAGCCCGGCTCGACGAACTCGCGGGCCTCGATCCCTTGGGTGCACAGCTCGCGCAGGTAGCGGCGCGGTAGCTCCAGGGAGCCGACCGGATCGGTCAGCACCCGAACGAGGACGCCTTCCCGCGCCTTCTCGATCAACCGCTCCTTCAAGGTGTCGGCCACGGTGCCAGGCCCGAGGATGTAGGTCTCGAGCAAGATCTCCTCACGAGCCGACTCGATCAGAGCCATCATCTCGGGCAGAGGCTGGTCGAGGATCTTCAGCGCATGGCCGGTGCGGGCCGGAAACGCGCTGCATTGCTCGATCACGCGCTCGAGGGCCGCATCGGTGAGCTCGGTGGGAGTCGGAGGCGTTGCGTCGCGCTTCCGTTGTCGAACCTTCCCGACCTGCCGCTGACGTCGCCTTCGAATCGAGCGTGGCGTGCGGTGCAAGCCGAAGAGCAGGTACCAGCCCGCACCCGCGAACGGAAGCAGCCAGAACGTGATCAGCCAGCTGAACGCCGTCGCTGGACGTCGTTGCACGAGCACCAGGTGAACCGAGGCGACGCTCGCGGCGCCGACCCAGATCAGGATCGCCAAGAACAAGGCGGTGTCCATCTTTCCTCGATCCATCGCCGCGGGAAGCTTGCGGAGATCGAATCAGATCGGCGAGCGCACCGCAAAGACCGATTCCATCACTCGAAGAATCTCGGCCACCTGAAGCGACTCAGTCCTCGATCGGGACCCACTCGGCGACGAGCCGGAACCCACTCGACCCGGAGGGGTCGCCCTGCGGTCGGACGATCCGCTGATCACAGCGGACGACCGAGCCCTCGTTGGCACGCCAATGTCCGCCCGACAGCCCGGGCTCTCCGGTCGCCGTCAACGTCCACTCCGACACGCCGCCCGCCATGTCGCGGATGCCCAGCGGAGACTCGTCGTAGGCGCAGCTTCCCACCAGGGGCGGCTCGAGGGCGGGAGCGGCGGGCAAGGAGAGGCCGGCATACTGAGGACAGAACTCGTCGCCCCAAGGATAGGGACGTCCGTCGCCGCCACTGGCCGCACGCCGCCACTCGTCGACCGTCGGGAGGCGGTAGGACCAGTGATGAGAGCTCTTGGCATCGCGCGCGGCTTGTCGGGAGCGTTGCGTCAGCCAGTCCACGAAGCGCTGCGCACCGGCGAGGGAGACACCCCGAGCCGGGCGTCGATCGTCGAGGCCCCGCGGCGTCGCCCCGACCAGGTGCCAGTCGGGGTGATCCCGGAGCTCGCCCAAGACCTCGGGGCTCTCCAGGAAGCGTTGATACTCGCCGGCCGTGATTTCGAGACGCGACACGGCGAGCGATTCGAGCTGGACGATCGGGTCGCCAGCGGCGTCCGACATCTGGGCACCGGGAAGCGCCACGAAGCCGGGAGGCGGTTGCTGAGTCAGCGGCTCGAGCTTCCAGTGCGGCTCGCTGTCCCGCTGAACGCGAAAAGCCAGGCGCTGCTCCGGACCACGATCGCCTGTGAAGCTGATCAGGTAATGACCCGGCGGCAAGAACAGCTTGCCGGCCGACTCGGGTGAGAGTCGGTGGAAAGGCGTCGGAATCAGAGGGTAGACCGTGTCCTCGATCTCCCATCCGGGCTCGGTGCCGCTGGGAAGTGGCAGGGCGATCGGCTCGGCCGCCCAATCGGTCGGCTGCAGCTTCCAGACGGACCGCTCGCCCGCCGACTCTTGGAAAGGCCCGCCGCCACCGCGCGGACCCAAGAGCAGGTCGCCAGTGGCCAGCCCGGCCGCCCGGGCACCTCCGCCCGGCTCCAGTCGGGTGATGTGGAACATCCGGTCGCCGGGTCGATAGCGCTCCGACGCCCGAAACGGCTCCCCGTGCTGAAAGGGCACCGGAACCCAGCGATCCTCACCCGGCTGAAATTGCCAGCGCGGCTGATAGCGGTACAGGTGCACCGCATGGACGTCGCCTTCGAAGCTCAGGTGCACCTCGGAATCTTCGGCGAGGACGCCGGCGAGCTCACCCTCGTGATCGTGCTTGCGTGCTAGCTCGGCATAGGCGGCGGCCGTCGTCCAGTCACCTTGATCGATCGCGGCCTGGCGCCGAAGCGAGAACAGGTCTCGCCTCGCCCGGCGTGCGCCGGTGTGGTTGGGGCGATAGCTCTCGACCTCTTGCAGCTGCTCGAGGATGGACTGGAAGACGATCTCGGCCTCGCGGCGTCGATCTTCGAACAGCGCCGAGAGCGCTCCCGGTGTGGGAGCGTCGCTCGGGAGCTCACCGCTCTGCGCTTGTCGACGCGCGGCAGCGATCCGCGCCGGAAGCTGCCGAGTCGTCTCGAGCAGCGAGACGTAGTCGGCGAGGCGAGCGCGCGCCCGATTGGCGATGCGACTGGCCTTGCGGTCCTTGAAGGACTCGACCTGGCGCTGCAGCTCCAGTGAGCCGCTACTCGCGTACTTCAGCGTCTCCAGCAGAAACTCGGCGCGATCGATTTGATCGGTCTCGAGAGCGAGGCGCACGTCATCGATCTGTTGGTCGAGCGACCAACGCTGGTGCAGCGACAAGAAGAGCGGGAACAATGCACCGATGATGAGCACTGCCGCCGTCGCGACAGCCGCAGCCCGATGGCGCTGGAGGAACTTGAACGAGCGCGCGAACAGACCGGCCGGGCGGGCCGTGATGGGGCGAAATGCGAGGAAGTTGCGCAGGTCGTCCGCGAACTCGGAGGAGGTCTGGTAGCGCGCATCGGGATCGCGATTCATCGCCTTGAGGACGACGGTCTCGATGTCCCGCGGGAGGTGTGGGGCCAGCTTGCGTGGCTTGCGGGGGTCGAGATGTAGGACCTCGTTGATGACCTCTTCGTAGGTCTCGCCCGGGAAGGGGGACTCGAGCGTCAACAGCTCGTAGAGCGTCGCCCCCAGCGAGTAGATGTCGGAGCGATGGTCGACCTGGCGACCGGTCGCCTGCTCGGGCGACATGTACATCGGTGTGCCGATGACGCCGCCCGTGATCGTCACGGACGAGGCCGAGTCGCCGCGAGCCAAGCCAAAGTCCGTCAGCACGACCTTGCCGCTGTTCTCGAGTAAGAGATTCTGCGGCTTCACGTCGCGGTGGAGGATGCCGTTCTCGTGCAAGAACTGAAGCGCATCCGCCACCTCGGAGATGATCTCGGCGCAGCGCAGGATGTAGTTCGGGCTCTCGGGCGAAGGGATCGGCAGCCCGGCGGTGCCGAGGGGACGTGTGTCCTCGGGGCTCAGGCTCGAACCGGAGCCGAAGTCGACCGTCGTGTCACCGGCCGAGCGAACGGAGGCGTCGCCGCTGTCCGGGAAGCGGGATGCGCGAGCGGCGTTGACGAACTGTCGGAGCGAGATCCCTTCGATGAACTCCATCGCGATGTAGTAGACACCCGCCGTCTCGCCGAACGAGTAGATCGGGATGATGTTCGGGTGATGGAGCGCACCGGCGACCTCGGCCTCGCGCTGAAAGCGTCGAATCTCGCGGGGATCGAAAGCGGCGCCGCCGCGCAGAACCTTGAGCGCTACCTTGCGACGCAGGGAGATCTGCTCGGACAGGAAGACGATGCCCATGCCGCCGCGGCCGATCTCGCGCAGGATCTCGAAGTCGCCCAGGCGCTGTCCGGCCTCGATCTTCAGAGGCTGGCGGGACTCCGGACGCACCGCCTGCGAGACGGCTCCCTCGACGATGTCCAGCGCTTCGAAGTGCTCACGGAGGCTGTCCCGAAACTCGGGGTAGCCTTCGTAATACTCCTCGCGCGACGGCTCCTCGCCCTGGCTGACCCGGTCGAGGTAGTCGGCGACCAGCTCGCTCACCCGGTCGTCTGCCGTCCGCGCCGCCGAGTCGTCCATAGCCAATCCTGTTTCCCTGGTTCTTCAGACACCGAGCTCGGAGACCGCGCCTCGCGCGTACCCAGCCCCCTCTCTCATTCGACCGAGAAGGGTGCGGATCTTTCGAGGACTTCGCGGGTCGTGGTGCGGATCCAGGCCGGAGCTCGAGAAACACAGCGCCGAAAAGGGCGACCGCCCTGGCCAGCGCGGCGAATTCACCCTCCGATTGTAGCGGATTCGCGCGATAGAGTGGGATTGCAGGCGTTCGAGAGACCGCGGGCGCCCGAGTCGCCACGGGCTCCGACGCGAGCGCTCCCCCGATTCGGGAATCCCACCCTGAGGATGCGTCAAAAGTCCCCCCTGGGACCGCGGTGGCTCGCCCGCATCTGGGTCCCTTCCGCGAGGAGTACGGACGCCGACCTCCCTATCACTGTCGGCGATTGCGCCGGCTCGCCGTCGATCGGCGCGTTCGTTCGCGGCTCGTGCGCCGCGTTCGTTCCGCCCACTACAGCCGCGCGCTCGTGCCCGATGGCCCCTTCTCCAACAGCTCGCGCAAGCTCACCTCGGGTCAGGTCTTCTACATGAGCGCCTGGCGGGCCGAGAGATCGTCCGATGATTCGTCGAATGCGTTCCAAGCCACAGTGACCGTGAAGGAGAAGTAAACCAGTGGCTCGCACGATGACGCGTTCAACCGACCGCGCACACGATGACAAGAACAGAGCCGCGCACACGATGACGCGGCACGTGCATGACCGAGTCGACGTGGGTTTCGCGCGCTCGTCATCGTCGAGCCGACGAGCCGCCAGTAAGCGGGCCCTGAACACCTTCGGTCCCACTCCGACGCGCCAAGGTTGTTCGCGGCCCGACGGAAGCCTACCCTGGGCGCGCGCCCGGGCCGGTGGAGGCTGGGGCCGTCTTGCGTCCTGCCGGGGACCGGCGAAGCGATGGCCTTCAACAGCATCCCGTTCGGCGTCTTCCTGACGGTCGCGTTCTTCGTCTTCTGGGCGCTGCAGCGCTCGCAGCGCGCGCGCGTCACCTGGCTGCTCGCCGCCAGCTACTTCTTCTACGGCTGCTGGAACGCGCGCTACCTCGGCCTGATCGTCTTCTCGACGCTGCTCGACTACTGGGTCGGTGCTCGCCTTCATCGCGAGACGCGTCCCGCTCGACGCCGCGCCTGGCTGTCGGTCAGCCTGGTCGGCAACCTCGGCGTGCTGGCGACCTTCAAGTACTACGACTTCTTCGCCGAGAGCCTGGTCACGCTGTTGGCCCGCTTCGATCTCTCGATCTCGCCGCCCTTGCTCGACGTCCTGCTGCCGGTCGGCATCTCCTTCTACACGTTCCAGACGCTCAGCTACACGATCGACATCTACCGCGGGAAGCTCGAGCCGGCCGAGAGCCTGCTGGAGTTCGCGGTCTTCGTCGCGTTCTTTCCGCAGCTCGTGGCCGGACCGATCGTGCGCGCCAAGCAGTTCCTGCCGCAGTTCCGACGACTGCCGACGCTGACGCCCGAGCGGCTGGGGACGGGGTTGGCTCTCATTCTCAAGGGGCTCTTCAAGAAGATCGTGATCGCCGACTTCCTGGCCAAACGCTTGGTCGATCCGGTGTTCGCCGGGCCGGAGGCCTACGGAGCCGCCGACACCTGGCTCTCGATCTACGCCTACGCGCTCCAGCTGTACGGGGACTTCTCCGGATACACCGACATCGCGATGGGCAGTGCCCGTCTGATCGGCTTCGAGCTACCCGAGAACTTCCGGGCGCCCTATGCCTCGCGCACGTTGCAGGACTTCTGGCAGCGCTGGCACATCACGCTCTCGACGTGGCTGCGAGACTACCTGTACATCCCGCTCGGTGGATCGCGTGTCGGCCCGGTGCGCACCTACGTCAATCTCTCGATGGTCGCGTTCGTTGCGGGTCTTTGGCATGGCGCTCACTGGACGCTCGTCGCCTGGGGCGGCATGCACGGCATCGGCCTGGCGCTGACTCGCCTCTACCAGCGATGGCGCGAAGGCCACCGAGGGCCGGCACCGCCGCCCGGCTTCGCCCTCGGTGTCCTTCAGCGCGCGTTGACCTTCCACTTCGTCGCGGCCTCGATGATCCTGTTCCGCGGCGGCAACTGGACGACGATCACCGAGATCGTCCAAGGCCTGTTCCGCTTCGACGGCGGGCCGCGTCTCCTCACGGTTGCGACGGCTGCCGTCATCGCCGTGGGCTACCTCACGCATTTCGCGCCGATGTCTTGGAAGGACCGCGTGCTCCAGCGATTCGGTACCTGGCCGGGCTGGGCGCAAGGCATCGTGCTCGCCTTGGTGCTCGCGCTGTTCCAATCGCTCTCGTTGGAGAGCGATCCGTTCATCTACTTCCAGTTCTGAACGAGAATCATGAGCTCGACCCTCAACCCACTTCGTCAACCCGCGATCCAGCGCCAGCTCGTCGGCCTGGGATTGGGCCTTCTGGTCGCGCTCGGGCTCTCGCATGGTTTGATCGAGCGATTCGATCTCCGATTCCGCCAGCCGCAGGCGCCCAAGACCGTGCGTTTTCTCGAGGCGTTTCGGGCGAGCGAGGAGCGGGTCGACATCGCGTTCCTGGGCTCGTCGCGATTGCACGCGGGTGTCGGCGTCGAGCAGCTCGAGCGAGAGCTCAGTACGCGGATCGGTGAGGATGTCACAGCGTTCAGCCTGTGGATCGAGGCCGGAAGTCTGCCCGCGTACACGATCATCGCGCGGGACCTCCTGAAGGACGAGCAGCGCCCGCGCTGGATCGCGGTCGTGATGGGGGCTGGAAGCTGCAATGCGAACAGCCCGCGCTATCGGCATACATTGCGCTACCTGTGCTCGCCGACGGATCTGGTCGGCTCGCGCGGCCCGCGCCACCGTGACGAGCTCCTGCTCTTTTTCGATGTCGCCTTTCGTGCTTCCGGCACGCTGCTGCAGCTGCTCGACCGACCGACGGCGGCCGAGCGCGCGGCCGCCGACGAGAACCGGCGGCGGCGGGGCGGCAAGTATCCGGCGCTGGCGAGTGCCGCAGTCGAACGGTTGACGCGGCGCTTCGAGCGCATCGCCACGAGCTACACGGCCGAGGTGGAGCGGCGGGTCCCCATACGGGCGGCCGGCACTCGAGAGGAGGTCCTGACCGACTTCGACCCGGGCGGCCGGGTGCGCGACTCGCTCGAGGAGCTGACGGCGCTGTGTACCGAGCGCGGCGTTCGGCTGGTGGTGGTCAACCTGCCGTTGAGTGATCGCTTCTGCGAGCTGACGTATCGAAACGGCGAGGACGAAAGGTACCTCGCGATGGTGCGATCGGTGTGCGACGAGGCCTCGGTGCCCTTCTTCGACTTCAACCGGCCAGGGCAGCGGCCGCCTCTGACCGACTTTCGTGATGGCGATCATCTGAACGAGATCGGCTCGTATCGTTTTACCCGGAGGCTGGTCGAGGAGGTCTTCGCTCTGCTCTGGTGAGCGCGGCACGACCCGGCGTTTTGCTTTTGACACGGACGCGGGCCGTTGCGAGGCTTGCGCCTTCGATCGCGCGCCCGAGCCGTCGACGCACGTTGGCCGGGTGCCGTCGAGTCGATGGGTCGATCGCGACCCGGCCGCACCTCTTCAGCCCCCGAGCCCCGCGACGATGCTCTTCAACACGGTTCCATTCGGCGTCTTCCTCATCGTCGTGCTGGCGCTCTTCTGGGTGCTGCGCGACCATCGCCGAGGGCGTATCGTCTGGCTTCTCGCCTCCAGCTACTTCTTCTACTCGTGCTGGAACGCGACCTACCTGCTGCTGATCGTCTTCTCGACCTTCCTCGACTTCTGGGTCGGCAAGCGCCTGCATCTCGAGGAGCGGGACGGCCGAAGAAAGCTGCTTCTCGGGCTCAGCCTGCTGGGCAACCTCGGCGTGCTGGCAGTCTTCAAGTACTACGACTTCTTCGCAGAGAACGTGGTCTCCCTCTTTGCCGAGATGGGGGTGAGCCTCTCGGTCCCGATGCTCGACGTGCTGCTGCCGGTCGGCATCTCCTTCTACACGTTCCAGACGCTCAGCTACACGATCGACATCTACCGCCGTCAGCTCGAGCCGACGGACAGCATGCTCGAGTTCGCGCTGTTCGTGACGTTCTTCCCGCAGCTCGTCGCCGGACCGATCGTGCGCGCCGCGCACTTCCTGCCGCAGTTCCGACACGATCCTCACTGGAGCGACTCGGCGTTCGCCGACGGCCTCTGGCGCATCCTGAAGGGGCTCTTCAAGAAGATCGTCATCGCCGACTACCTGGCCAGGAACCTCGTCGACGGCGCGTTCTCGAGCCCGGGTGAGCTGGGCGGTCTCGACGCGCTGCTGGCAATCTACGGCTACGCTTTCCAGATCTATGGCGACTTCTCGGGGTATAGCGACATCGCGATCGGCTCGGCGCGCATGCTCGGCTTCGAGCTTCCCGAGAATTTCAACGCGCCGTACCTCGCCAACAACCTGCAGGACTTCTGGCGCCGGTGGCACATGTCGCTGTCGGCGTGGCTCCGAGATTATCTCTACATCCCGCTGGGCGGTTCACGCGGTGGGCCCGGCAAGACCTACCGCAACTTGATGATCACGATGGTGCTGGGCGGGCTCTGGCACGGGGCGAACTGGACCTTCGTGGCGTGGGGCACCATTCATGGCGGCGGCCTGGCGATCACTCGGATGCTGCAAAGGCGTCGGCAGCATGTGTCGACTGAGCCGTCGGCGGCGGGTCTTTGGCTAGGACGCCTGGTGACGTTTCATCTCGTGTGCGTGGCTTGGGTGTTCTTCCGATCGGTCGACTTCGCGCATGCGGCGCAGATGTTCCAGGCGCTGACGCGCTGGGGGATGCCGAGCGGCTACGCGACCGGGCCGATCTTGCTGACGCTCGCCGTCGGTGCCGCAACGCACCTCGCCCCGGCTCAATGGAAGGCCTGGAGCGCCGACGCGTTCCAACGGATGCCGGCTGTCGCTCAGGCGTTCGTACTCGTGGTGTCCTTGTCCTTCTACCAAACGATGTCGTTGACCAATGCCCCCTTCATCTACTTCCAGTTCTGACGCACCCGCCGGGCGCGCGCGGATCTGGCGGCGCCGAGTGCTCTGGCTCGTGGCCGGGATGATCGGCTGGCTCGCGGTGTCCCACGTCGTCGTGGAGCAGAGCGGCCTGCGCTTCTTCCAGCCGAAGGCGGAGGAGACGATTCGCAAGCTGCAGGTGTTCGCCGACGAGGCACCGAAGTTCGACGTGATCTTCCTGGGCTCGTCGCGCATGCGGCGAGCGTTCACGCCCGCGACGTTCGAGGAGGAGGCGGCCAAGCGCCTTGGCCGCGAAGTGACGGCCTTCAACCTGGGCGTCAAGGCGATGCTGATGCCCTCCTACACGATCATCGCCCGGGATCTATTGGTCGGCGATCGTCGGCCGGATCTGCTCGTGCTCGGGCTTGGGGTTCGCAGCTTCAACTCGAACAGCCCTCGCTATCACCACACGATTCGTCATCTTTGTGGACCGGGAGATCTATTCGGCCCCTATAGGCCACGGCTCTTCAGCGGCCCGGAATGGCTGGTCCTTCCAGAGGTGATGTTCCGAGCCACCGCTTCCCTGACACAGCTCTGGCGACGCGGCGATGCCGACGAGCGCGCCTTCGCGGAGTCGGTCTGGGAGCTCGATGGCGGCAACTACCCGCTCCTCCCGGGACGGCCGGGACTTCCACTGGTGTTGGACGATGCGGCAATTCGCCGGCAGATTCCGATCGAGGCCTATCGGCAGCAGCGGAAGGTCTTGCGGGAGGCGACCCAATACCGGATCGAGCAGTCCAAGCGCGTACTGCTCGAGAGCTTCGACCCCGAAGGGCGCTGCTCGGACGCTTTCGAAGAGCTCGCCGTACTCTGTAGCCAGCGGGACATCCCGCTGATCGTCTTCAACCTGCCGGTCACCGAGGGCTTCGCGAACGGCGCCTACGTGAACGGCGAGTACCGCGCCTACCTCGAGCAGCTCCGCAAGCTCTGTCGCGCGCACGACGTGCCGTTCTACGACTTGAACCTGCCGCCCTATCGCCCCGAGCCGTTCTTCTTTCGCGATGGCGACCACTTGTCGAGGGAAGGCTCCTGGTACTTCACGCGGCTCGTCACCCACGAGGTGCTCGTACCGCTGCTTGTGGAGTGAGTGATCGAGGCCGCAACGACTTGATTCCCGGCGAGGTCGTCGGCTCCGCTGCGCGGACGCACTCCGGTCACTTTCGTGGGCGTCTTCCCTGGGAGCGCGGGCGGCCCGCCCTCACCCCAGGCTGCGGTCGGGCTTCGCTCGTCCTGGCCTGGGGCTGGATGACGTCGGCCTTTCAGACCCGAGCCACCGCCGTTCGATCCTCGTCGAAAGACCCGGCGGCGGATCGGTCGGGGGCGTCTTACCTGGGAGCGCGGGCGGCCCGCCCGCTCTTGTTCGGGCGTCGGCACTCACCCCAGGCTGCGGTCGGGCTTCGCCCGTCCTGGCCTGGGGCTGGATGATGTCGGCCTTTCAGGCCAGGCCTTTCAGGCCGAGCCACCGCGCCGTTGAGCACCCATCGCTTCCGTCAATGGGGCGATGAGCAGCATTCGAACCACCTGGCCCTCGTCTTCGGCGGTCTTCGTGAGAACCGTGGCTCTGTGGGTTCCGCATGACCGTGCGTGGCCGTGTTCGTGCCGCGACGCGATTCCGCGTTTCGTTCAGTGAGGTTCGCCCGGATTCCACTCTTCTCGAGTGAACCACCTCGAGTGGCGAAGCCTGAACCATGCTGCTGGAGCTCTCCGATGAGACGCTTTCCTCTCGACCTCCGTCTGCTCCTGATCCTCTCCTTTTCGGTCAGCATTCTCGTCACGCCGGCCGATGCGCAACCGCTGTGCTTTGGTCCCGACAATCTTCAGGGGCCCTGCTGCACGGTGACGACGATCAGCCTGCCATCGCCGCTGCCGGTTCCGCCCCCGCTGCTGGCGAGCGGGATCTGCTGGACGGATTGCCAGCCGCAAGATTCTCCGACCGAGCTGACCTTCGGCGCTTTCGTCGAGGTATCCTGCGGATCGTACGTCTGTCCGATGTTCGTCAAAGACATCCTCGGGCAGATGATCATGCGCGGAGAGCTCCACCTCGACTACTCGCGCACGTGGACCGAGCAGAACTTCGACGGGGACGACCTGCAATGCTGGCGCTTCTTGGCCAAGATCGACCTGTACGCCATCACGGGGCAGGGGACCGGCCCTTGCCAGGTTCCGGCGGGGGATGAGCCGCAGGCCTTCTACTACGGCTACTACGATCTCGTCCTGAACTGCCGCACGGGCGGGTACGAGCACGCGATCTGCCTGTTCCACTCCTGCGACGCCTTCGTGCACAACCCCAAGACCTCGACTGTCCCGGGCGTCTTTCACCCTCAGGTCTCCTATGCCCTGGTGGCGCCGGTCAGCTTGGCCAATCCCTTCGTGCCGACTCCCCTGCCGCCGTTCTTCGGTCCGATGACGGGCGGCGGCTTTCGGTACGCCAGCGGCGGGCTGCTCCCATGGAAGTGCCCGACGGAGGAGCCCCTGTGGGTGGACAATCCGCTGGGACACACGGCCACCTTGCTGCTCGGCCAGGATTGCGTCTGCTCAGACAACACCTCGCAGCCGCTTCAGTACTCGTACCTGTACTTCACGGCGCTCGGTCAGTGCGGCATGAGCTTCAACTCGATCGACACCTCCAACGCCTATCCGTGGAAGCACCTCGTGACGGCCAGCCTCGGCACCTGGACGGGAACCGGAGCGGGAACGCCCTACCCGGGTCCCGAGGCGGCTTGGGTCACGGAGGGAGCCTTCAAGAGCAAGACCGGCCCCTGCGGACGACTCACGGTGATGCGGGGCGAAGGAGCGTACGGCGCCCTGACTGAGGGTGGCTTCCCCGTCTTCCCCGATGCCGATCGTCCCGGGCAGACCGATCGCATGCTCGATCTCGCCACAAACTTTTCCAAGATCTTCAGCATCCTGGGCGGACCCTACAACGGCAGCGTCAACAAGACGAACCGATTGATCTACGCCAACTTTTGACGCAGTCGAAGACCGAGCCGCGCCCGGTGATTCGTCGCGCGGTGAACGGAGGCGAACGCCTCTCGACCTATCGGTGATCCCGGGCAGGCGGGTGTGAACGCCTCCCCGGCAACTCGCCGGTGCGGCTCGTCTCGCAGCGCGGTCGCGGTCGGGACCATCCATCATGGCGACCGGCTCTCACGTCCGCCGGCGGCGCCGCCGCTTGACGCAGGGCTCCTCGCAGTCTCCCTTGCTATACTGTCGCCCTTCGTTCCCGCGACCGCCCCGAGGATCCCTGTGACCACGCTCTCGCTCGACGGTTTTCGTCGCCTGGCCCAGCAAGGCAATCTCGTCTCGCTCCACCGGGAGCTGCTCGCCGATCTGACGACGCCGGTGGCGACGCTGATGAGGCTGGCGGCCGACACGGGACGCGTGTTCCTGCTCGAGAGCGTGGCGGGCGGAGAGAACCTGGCGCGGTACTCGTTCCTCGGCCGGGATCCCGAGCTCATCCTGCGCCTGCGGAATGGCCAGACGCTGCGAGAGGAGAACGGCGAGTCGGTGGCGGTCGAGAAGCCGTTCCTCGACCAGCTCAAGCATGAGCTCCGGCGCTATCGCCCGGCGCGACCTCCGGGGCTTCCCCGCTTTGCGGGTGGTGCGGTCGGGTACTTCTCCTACGACTTCGTCCGGCAGCTCGAGGAGGTCCCGGACACGAACCCGGACGACCTCGGCCTCGACGATGCGGTCGTGATGTTCTTCAAGACGGTGATCGCGTTCGATCATGTCCGGCATCGCATGCTGCTGCTGACCTCCGTGCCCGTCGACGATCCGAGCCAGGCCGACGCTGCCTATGCGAAGGGTCTCGAGGAGCTCGATCGCCTGACGGCGCGGCTGCGCGCACCCTTCCTCGACGTACCGTTCCACGCGCCAGGCGCAGCTACCGAGTTCACCTCGAACCTCACGCGACCCGAGTTCGAGTCGATGGTCGAGCGCTCCAAGGAGTTCATCCGCGCCGGTGACATCTTCCAGGTCGTGCTGTCGCAGCGCTTCGAGACCGAGGTCCGGAGCTCCGGCCTCGATCTGTATCGCGCGCTCCGCTCGCTCAACCCGTCGCCCTACATGTTCTATGTGTCGATCGATGGCGATACGCAGCTCATCGGTGCTTCTCCCGAAGCCCTCGTGCGCGTGAGTGATGGCCTCGTCGAGACCCATCCGATCGCGGGTACGCGCCATCGCTCCGCCGACCCGAAGGAGGACGAGCGCCTCGCCGAAGAGCTGCTGGCCGACGCCAAGGAGCGCGCCGAGCACGTCATGCTGGTCGACCTCGGCCGCAACGACCTGGGCCGGGTGTGCGAGTACGGCTCGGTCGAGCTCACGCGCCGCATGGTCATCGAGCGCTACTCGCACGTGATGCATCTCGTGTCGGAGGTCCAGGGTCGGCTGCGCAAGGGTCTCGATCCCGTCGATACCCTCGCCGCCTGCTTCCCGGCCGGGACCGTGTCGGGCGCGCCGAAGGTGCGGGCGATGGAGATCATCGAGGATCTGGAGTCGCTGCGGCGCGGCCCCTACGCGGGCGCGGTGGGGCATCTCGACTACGGCGGCAACCTCGACACCTGCATCACGATCCGTACTCTGCTGCGCAAGGGCTCGCGCGTCTATCTGCAGGCCGGCGCAGGGATCGTCGCCGATTCGGACCCGGCGAGCGAGTTCGACGAGACGGTGAACAAGGGACGCGCCTTGATGCGAGCGGTCGAGATCGCCGAATCGGGGTTTCAGAGCTGAAGGTCTCCGAGCCGACGCCAGGACGTCCGTCTCGAACAACCAGAGGATTCGATCGTGACAACACCCGACCCGCTTCAGATCGCCCTGGCCGAGCTGGCCCTGCGGCACGATCTGATGCCCGACGTGGCCCGCACTGCCATGGAGGCCATCATGGCCGGCACGGCGACGCCCGCGCAGATCGGCGCCTTCTTGATGGGCCTGCGGCTCAAGGGCGAGACCGCCGACGAGATCGCCGCGCTGGCGAGCGTCATGCGCGAGAAGGCGCTGCGCGTCGAGACGAGCCGAACGCCGCTGATCGATACCTGTGGAACCGGCGGTGACGGCAGCGGAACCTTCAATATCTCCACGACCGTGGCCTTCGTCGTGGCGGGCGCGGGCGCGGCGGTCGCCAAGCACGGGAACCGCTCGGTGTCGAGTCGGTGCGGGAGCGCGGATGTCCTGGCGGCGCTCGGTGTGGACATCGAGATGAACGCCGAGCAGGCCGGACGCTGCCTCGACGAAGTGGGGATCGCGTTCCTGTTCGCGCCTCTGTTCCATCAAGCGACCCAGCACGTGGTCGGGCCGCGCAAGGAGCTCGGCCTGCGCACCGTGTTCAACGTACTCGGACCGCTGACCAATCCGGCGCGCGCTCCGCATCAGCTCGTCGGTGTCTTCGATCCGGCGCTCACCGAGACGCTCGCCAACGTGCTGGGCCAGCTCGGCTCGAAGCGCGCGGTCGTCGTCTCGGGTCTCGAGGGGCTCGACGAGATCAGCTTGGCCGGGCCGACGCGGGTCTCGGAATGGGACGGCGCCGCAGTGACGACGCGCGAGGTGACCCCCGAGGAGCTCGGATTCACGCCAGTCGGGGCCGACGCGATCGCGGGCGGCGAGGCGGATGAGAACGCCATGGTGACCCAAGAGGTGCTCGCCGGCGAGTCCGGGCCGGCTCGGGAGATCGTGCTGCTGAATGCGGCGGCGGCGCTTTGGGCGGCCGAGCTGGTGCCCGATTGGAAGGCTGGCGTGACCCTGGCGCGCGAGACCCTCGATTCGGGAGCGGCGCAGAAGAAGCTCGAAGCGCTGGTGCGATATTGTCAGCGAAAGGTGAGCTGAGATGGCGGCGACCGTGCTCGACGAGATCGTCCGCAAGCGGCGCCTGAGCTTGGCGAACGAGATGGCGCACCGCTCGGTCTCCGAGGTGATGCGTGCCGCCGAGGACGCGCCACGACCGCGGGACTTTCGCGCCGCCGTCGTGGCGACGCCGGGTGTCTCGGCGATCGCCGAGATCAAGTTCGCCTCGCCGTCCGAGGGACGCATTCGCGACGACGAGGATCCGGCCGCCATTGCGGAGAGCTACGAATCCGGCGGCGCGGCCGCGCTTTCGATCCTCACCGAGAGCGAGCACTTTCAGGGCAAGCTCGAGTACCTCGAGGCCGCGCGCGGTGCGGTCGAGATCCCGCTCCTGCGCAAGGATTTCATCGTCGACGGCTACCAGCTCTTCCAAGCGCGAGAGGTGGGCGCCGATGCCGTGCTGCTGATCGTGGCCTCGTTGGGCAGGGAGCGGCTGCGGGAGCTGCACGACCTGGCGCACGATCTGGGCCTGACGGCGTTGGTCGAGGTACACGAGGAGGCCGAGCTCGAGATCGCGCTCGACGTGCGCGCCAGCCTGATCGGTGTCAACAATCGAAACCTCAAGACCATGAAGGTCGACCTCGCGACTTCGGAGCGTTTGGCTCCACTGTTTCCGGACGCGGTGACGAAGGTGAGTGAGAGCGGCATTCGAACGACTGCCGACGTGGCACGGCTCGAGGCGCTCGGCTATGACGCCATGCTCGTCGGGACCCATTTCATGAGATCACCCGATCCGGGCGCCGCGTTGCGCGCCCTACTGGACGGCTGAAACTTCCGAGACCGAGATCATGACCGAGATCACCCGCGATCGTCCCGATGCCGGGGGCCACTTCGGTGCCTACGGCGGACGGTACGTCCCCGAGACACTCGTCCCCGCCCTCGAGGAGCTGGAAGCCGCCTTCGAAGCGGCCCGGCAGGACCCCACCTTCCAGCACGAGCTGGCGGAGATCGAGCGCGACTTCGCCGGTCGTCCGACGCCCGTGTACCACGCCGAGCGCCTGAGCTCCGAGCTGGGCGGCGCGCAGATTTGGCTGAAGCGCGAGGACCTGCTTCACACAGGCGCGCACAAGATCAACAACACCCTCGGACAGATCCTGCTCGCCCGGCGCATGGGCAAGCAGCGCATCATCGCCGAGACCGGTGCCGGTCAGCACGGCGTCGCGACGGCGACCGTGTGCGCTCGCTACGGACTGCCGTGCGTCGTGTACATGGGCGAAGAAGACATGCGGCGGCAGGCGCTGAACGTCTTCCGCATGAAGCTGCTCGGAGCCGAGGTGGTCTCGGTGACCAGCGGCAGCCGCACGCTCAAGGACGCGACCAGCGAAGCGATTCGTGACTGGGTCACGAACGTGCGCGACACCTTCTACATCATCGGCTCGGTCGTGGGACCGCATCCCTATCCGTGGATGGTGCGCGAGTTCCAATCGGTGATCGGCCAGGAAGCGCGCGAGCAGATGCAGGGCCGGCTCGGCAAGCTACCGAATCTCTTGGTCGCGTGCGTGGGCGGCGGCAGCAATGCGATCGGCTTGTTCCACGCGTTCCTGGAGGACGAGGGCGTCGTGATCCATGGCGTCGAGGGCGGTGGACACGGGATCGACAGCGGTGCCCACTCGGCGACCCTCGGCCAAGGCGAGCCGGGAGTTCTGCATGGCGCGATGAGCTATCTGCTGCAGGACGCCGAAGGTCAGGTGCAGATCGCGCACTCGGTCTCGGCCGGCCTCGATTACCCGGGTGTGGGTCCGGAGCACGCGTGGCTCCAGGACACCGGGCGCGTGCACTACGCTTCGGTGACCGACGAGGAAGCGCTGACGGCGCTGCAGCGGACCTGTCTGACCGAGGGCATCCTGCCGGCGCTGGAAAGTGCCCATGCGATCGCTCACGTCATTCGGGTCGCTCCCGAGATGCGGCCGGATCAGAGTATCCTGGTCTGCTTGTCAGGACGCGGTGACAAGGACGTGCACACCGTGGCCGAGCATGTGAAGCTGGACGGTTGAGATGACACGCATCGCGAAAGCATTCGAGAAGACCCGCGCCGAAGGACGGCCTGCGCTGATCCCGTTCTTGACCGGTGGCTTTCCGACCCTCGAGTCGACGGTGCCGTTGATCTTGGCGGCCGAAGCGGCCGGCGCCGACCTGCTCGAGATCGGCTTGCCGTTCTCGGATCCTCTCGCCGACGGGCCAGCCATTCAGCTCTCTTCACAGCGCGCGATCGAGAATGGTGCGACGCTGAAATGGATCCTCGAGCAAGTGAGAGAGGTTCGCAAGACGAGCCAGCTGCCGCTGATCCTGATGGGCTACCTCAACCCGATGCTGCGTTACGGCCTCGATCGCTTCGTGCACGACGCGGTGCAGGCCGGTGTCGATGGGATGATCGTTCCCGACATGCTGCCCGAGGAATCGGCCGACGTCGTCGCAGCCAGCCGGGAGCACGGCTTGAGCAACGTGTTCCTGATGGCGCCGACGACTTCGGAGGAGCGCATCCGCAAGATCGATGCGCTCTCGACCGAGATCACCTACGCGGTCGCGTTGACGGGCGTGACCGGTGCGCGGGGTGATCTCCCGGCCGACATCGAGGACTATCTGGCGCGGGTGCGCAAGAACACCGAGAAGCCGTTTGTGGTCGGTTTCGGGATATCGGCGCCCGAGCACGTCGCGCGGCTGAAAGGCAAGACCGACGGCTGCGTCATCGGAAGCGCCATCGTCAAGCAGCTCGACGGGACGAGTGGCGACGAGGCGACGCGCCGGCTGACCGAGTTCCTCACGAGCCTGCGGTCGAGCTGATGCGGACGGCGAAACGTCAGGCCGGCCGGGGACGAGCCGGTGGCTTGATCGTCGGCTTGGTGGCGGTCGCCGCGATCGTGCTCGTCGTCTGGTGGACGCAGAACGGCGCGTCCGAGGACGATGCCGAGGTTGTCGCCTTCGACTGTGTCGCGGCGCTGGCCTACGCGGAGAAGTGGTCCGAGACGACGGCGATCGATTTCGGCACCGAAGGAGATCGGGACCACTATCAAGGCGACGACGGGATCTCGCTGATCGACAGCGAGGCGCTCACCTACGACGGGCAGACGAAGACCTTTCGCATCGCCTATGGCTTGACTCGCCTGAAGCTCTACTTTCACGAGATCCAAGAACGCGAAGCGACGTTGCTCGTGTCTCCGCTGTCTTGGAAAGGCGGTCCGACGCCGACGGCGCGCGTTCGGCTGAACGGCCAGGACGTCGCCACTCTCGAGCTCGAGATCAATCCGATGCTCCGACCCGCTCAAGAGCGGCGCTTCGTGCTACCGGCCTCGGCCCAGACAGTGGGTATCAATCGACTCGAGATCGATTGGGGCATTACGCGCAAGGTCTCCGAGGTCCTTCCAACGCAGACCAGCATCGATCTCGTGGCGAGCGCCTGGCTCGTCGATCTGACCCTGCAGGCGACCGATGTCGAGCAAGCACCTCCTTCGTGGCTGGGGAGCGTCGGCGTCGAGGCGGACAGTCAGCGCGGACTTCACATGGAGCCCGGCGTGACGGTCACGTACTTCCTCGAGGTGCCGAGCGACGCGACCTGGATCTTTCAACCGCAGGTGAGTGGCGAGCTCGCGGCCGACTTCCGCGTCGCGATCCGCGAGCACGGCGGCGACGAGACCATCGAGCGCTTTCGCGGCGAGCCGGGCGAAAAGGCGAGTCGGCGCATCGACCTGCGTCCCTGGGCGGGTCGCATCGTTCAGATCTCCTTGAGCGTGCTCCCGACCGAGGGCTCGGTGCTCGGCATGACGCGCGCCCTCGGCTCGGCATGGGGCCGACCGCGCGTCGTCGCACCCCGGGTCGAGCCCAAGACGGACCAGACCGTCGAGCCGCCGACTTGGGATCTGAATGGGCACCCGGTCGTGATGATCCTGTGCGACGCCATGCGCTGGGATGCGCTCTCGGCCACTGGCGCTCCCGAAGGGCTCACACCGCACCTCGATGCCCTCGCCGAAGAGAGCATCGTCTTCGAGCAGGCGACCAGCCAGGCTTCCTATACCGTCACCTCGATTCCGTCCCTGTTCAGCGGGCTCTACCCGCAGGCCCACGGCATCTTGGTGGGAGCCGACACCGCCGGCAAGGACCACAAGAAGCTGGCCGAGGGAACGAACACGTTGGCGTCGGGATTCCGGGCGAAGGGCTACTCGACGGGCGCCATGGTGTCGAATCTCAATGCCGGGAGTCGGTACGGAAACGACATCGGCTTCGACACGTTTCGCGAGCTCGGAGAGCCGCCCGATCGCGAGGCGTTCTTCGACCACGACCTCGGGTACTTCCCGTCCGAGAAGATCACCTCGGCCGCGATCGACTGGCTCGATACCACGACGCCCGTCAACTCGAAGTTCTTCCTCTACGTGCACTACTTCGAGCCGCACGCGCCGTACTGGCCGGCCGAGGAGTTTCTCGAGGGCGTCGTGGGAGAGTATGCGGGCCCGTACCCGGACCGCCGCGACCTGCACTCGATGAACCTCGAGATGCGGGCGGAGGGCTCGAAGTTCGGACCCGACGACCTGCGCCGTTTGCGCGAGCTCTACCAAGCGACGACGCGCTCGGTCGACGCGTCGATCGGCCGGCTCTTGGACGACCTGAAGCGGCGAGGCGTCTACGACGACGCTCTGATCGTGGTCGTGTCCGACCATGGCGAGGAGTTCGCCGAGCACGGGCTGCTGGGGCATGGCGAGCAGACACACGACGAAGGCGTGCGCGTTCCACTGATGATCAAGCTACCGAAGGCCATCGAGGCGCCGGGCGGGCGGCGCGCGGGTCAGGTGGAGCTCGTCGACCTGCTACCGACCTTCTATCGGTTGTTCGATCTCGGGGAGGTGCCGGCTGCGGTTTGGGGGCAGGACTTCTCGGAGCGACTGGCCTATGAGGCGACGTCCGGGAAGCGCTTCACGTACGCAATGGCGTTGCTGGAGAAATCGCTCTCTATTCGGAGCGATGACTGGCGCTACATCGAGTGGCCCGAACGGCATCAGCACGAGCTGTTCGATCTGCGGAGTGACCCGGGCGCGCAGCAAGACGTGCTCGACGAGCATCCCGTGATGGGCGGTTTCCTCCGCACGCAGATGAAGATGTTCTTGGACCTGCAGCGTGCGATCGATGGATCGACGGTCAGCGGCGAGGGTGTCAGCGACGAGTATCTCCGGATGCTCGAGCAGACCGGCTACATCGGCGGGGCCGCTCCGAAGCGGAAGAAGGGCAAGTAAGGCTCGGCCTTCGGCGGGCGGACTTCATCCAGTCGGGTGGGAGGTCGTTCGCCGTTCCAAAGCCGTCGGGATCACCGAGGGCGTTCGGAGGCGCGTGTGCCGCTTGCTTCGCTCGCGGTTGATGCTGGGCGAGGAGCATGGCGCGTATGGCCGCTTGCTTCGCGCGCGGTTCTTTGGGAGCGATGCCGCTCCTGGGTGCGATGCTTTGGTGAGGCGGGGGCGACCTCCTCCGTTCGGAGGCCGGTGCCGCTTGCTTCGCGCGCGGTTCCCTTTGTCGCGCGCGGTTCCCTGTGCGGTTCCTGCTACCGGCGCGCGGTTTCCTGTTCTCGGCTACTTGGCGTGCTTTTGCTCTTCGAGCCAGCGTTCGGCGTCGAGGGCGGCCATGCAACCGGAGCCAGCCGCCGTCACCGCTTGGCGGTAGATTGTGTCCTGGACATCGCCGCAGGCGAAGACGCCTTCGATCTTGGTGCGCGTGCGATCGTGCGTGATCAGGTATCCCTTTTCGTCGAGGTCGAGCTGGCCCTCGAAGATCTTGGTATTGGGCACGTGTCCGATGGCCATGAACACACCATCGACCTTCATCTCGGTGACCTCGCCGGTCTTCGTATTCTCGAGCACGGCCGCGGTGACCTTGCCCGTTCCGTGATCGAGGATGTCCTGGATGGCCGAGTTCCAGAGGAAGCCGACCTTCGGGTTCTCCTTGGCTCGCTCTTGCATGATCTTGGAGGCGCGGAGCTCTTCCCGTCGGTGAACGATGTCGACCTTGCTGGCGAACTTGGTGAGGAAGGTGGCTTCCTCCATGGCGCTGTCGCCACCGCCGACGACGAGGACGTGCTTCTCCTTGAAGAAGAAGCCATCGCAGGTGGCACAGGCCGAGACGCCGTGCCCCATGAGGCGAGACTCGTTCTCGAGCCCGAGCAGCTTGGCGGAAGCACCGGTGGCGGCGATGACCGACTGCGCCTGATACTCGTCGTTCCCGACCCAGATCTTGAAGGGCCGCTGCGAGAAGTCGACCTGAGTCGCTTCGCCGTAGACGAACTCGGTGCCGAACCGCGCCGCCTGCTTCTTACAGGCCTCCATGAGGTCGGGCCCGAGGATGCCGTCGGGGAATCCGGGGTAGTTCTCGACTTCGGTCGTGATGGTGAGCTGTCCGCCCGGGACGATTCCTTCGATGAGGAGGGGCTTGAGCTCGGCGCGCGCGGCGTAGATGGCCGCTGTCAGACCCGCGGCTCCCGATCCCAGAATGATCAGCTCGTGCATCGTGTTTCTTTCTTCTCCAAGTCGGACGCCAGCGCTTGCTGGCGAGTCACAACCGAATCTTCAGCTCTTCACCGTCGACGACGACCGGGTAGATGCTGGCGCGCTTGCGCCGGTCGATCAGAGTCTCACCGGTGACGAGATCGAACTTCCATTTGTGCAGCGGGCACTCGATCCGCTTGCCGTTCTCGATCACGCGACCATCGCCGAGCCGCCCATTGGCGTGCGGGCACCGAACCGCGAGGGCTCGGTAGGTGCCAGCGACGTTCAGGACCATGATCTCTTGGCCGTCGATCTCGACCAGCCGGCGTTCGCCAGCGGGAATCTCGTCGACCTTGGCAACGGAATGCAGCTCGGGCATGGGACGTTTCGGATCGAGTCTCGGAGCCGGTGGAGGCTGGCGCTCGCACCGGCGGGAGTGCAAAAGAGAGGGCCGGCCGACCCGGCCAGCCCGTATGAGGCGCGGATTATAGCACAGCGTTTCGCAAGGCGAGGCGTGCTCGCCACGAGTGTTCTTCAAGCCCGGGAGTCCCGATGTTCACCGATGAGTTCGTCGCCGAAGGTCACCTGATCGATTCGGGCAGCCTACAGCGAATGCTAGACGCGATCATCCGCTCCGGCGGTAAGTTCGCGGTCGTCGATTTCCACATCGGTGCTGACAACGAGTCGACCTCGCGGCTCCATCTGAAGGTGCGGGCCACCGACGACGAGAGCTTGAGCGAGATCCGGCGAGAGCTGCACGAGCTCGGGGCCGAGCGCGCCACGGGTCAGGAGGCCGAGCTCGAGCCTTGCCGGGTTGCGGGCGTCGCGCCATTGCGCTTCTACTCGACGACCAACCATCCGACCGAGATCCATCGAGACGGGAGCTGGAAGCCGGTGGTCGACCAGCGCATGGATGCGGCGATCGTGGTGACCGACTCGTCCGCTCGTTGCGTGAAGCTGCGTGATCTGAAAGCCGGCGACGAGGTCGTTTGTGGCAACTCGGGCGTGCGCGTGCACCCACCGGCACCCGCCCGCGAGCGCGGCAGCTTCAGCTTCATGAGCGGTGAGGTCTCTTCTGAGAGGCGAGTCCAGACGGCGGTGGCCACGTTGGCTTCGCAGCTCGAGGAGCAAAAGGCCGTGGGTGGTCGGTTGATCTGGGTGGGCGGTCCGGTGGTCATTCACACCGGAGGCGGTGAGGCCTTGGGGCGGTTGATCCGCGATGGCTACGTCACCGAGCTGCTGGCCGGGAATGCGCTCGCCGTGCACGATGTCGAGCAAGCGCTCTACGGCACTTCACTAGGCGTGTTGGTCGAGAGTGGTGTGGTCATGCCGGAAGGGCATCGACATCACATGCAGGCCATCAACCGCGTGCGCGATGCCGGCAGCCTCGAGGCGGCGGTCGCGGCCGGCTGGCTCGACCGCGGCGTCATGCACGCCTGTGTGACGAGCGGCGTGCCCTACGTCTTGGCAGGAAGCCTCCGCGACGATGGTCCGCTGCCGAACGTGTTGACCGACGTCATCGAGGCTCAGGACGCGTATGCAAAGGCGCTCGAGGGCGCGGACATCGTCATCATCCTCGGGTCGATGCTGCACGGTATCGCTGTCGGCAACATGCTGCCTTCGACCGTCCGTACCATATGCGTCGACATCAATCCGGCCGTGGTGACGAAGCTCGTCGATCGCGGCTCGGCTCAGACTCACGGCCTAGTGACGGATGTCGGTCTCTTTCTTCATTTGCTGGCGGATCGCTTGGGCTGACGCTTCCCGTCGGCATTGCCGGGCTCGATTCCGAAGAGTCCTTGCGACCAGGCAACCGGCCGGCTCAAGCGACTCACCGCCAGTGCAGTTGAACGGGGCGTCGACGGCGAGGTGAACACCGTCAGCTCTCTAGGGCGGACCTGGACGATCGGGGGCTTTCGCTTCGACGTGCAGCGATCGAAAAGGAACATCCTCGCCTCCCGGGCGGGGGGGCGAGGATGTGTGTCGCTTGTCCAAGAGGCTATCGGGCTCGAGAAGAAAGGAGGAATCCCGTGTGTGTCCTGTTCGAGAAGCGCCAAGGAGGAGTGCGCTGTTTTCTTCTGATCCGGTGCCGCCGGAGCGGCTGAGCTGTCACTCCAACAGGGGGATTTCGGCGGCCGATGTAACGCCTTCTTCTGAAGAAAGCGCCTCTTCTCCATAACAGGTTGCCCCGAAGTGGTTTAGGTGTCTCTCTCCTGGATGTTTCTCGGAGGGGTTCCGTCGATTCAGCCGATGCTGACGGTGGTGGATGTCTCGAAATCGTTCCGTTCATACAGGGCGATGTCGTTGACGGCCACGCCGGCGTCGATGAGCTGCTGGACCTCGGAGGCCGCTTCGGTCTTCGTGTGGCTGCCTCGATACTCGGTGGTGCCCTCGCGTCGGAACATCACGACGAAGGCGAAGCGACGCTCGGGAGTCACGGCGGCTCGACGGCCTCGAGGCGCGCCGGTTCGGATCGCACGGACCTTCCGAGTGGTCGAGTTCCGGCTGGCCTTCTTCTTCCGTACCTTCTTGCGTCCACGCGCGTCACCGGCAGGCGGCCGCGGCGGAGTCTTTCCCTCACCGCGCAGCAGAGGGCCGAGGTCTCGGAACATGAGACCCTTGCCAAATTGGCTCTTCAGCCGCTTCTGAACATCCCCCGGTCGGGTGATGCCCTGCTTGACGAGCTGCTTCACGAATTGCCGGACTTCTCGGCTCACGGTTGCCATCGGTTTTCCCTTCACTTCGCAGCGTCCGGGTCTCGGACTGTCAACGAGGTCCGTCGGGGACCCCGCAGGAACCATGGAGGGCAACTGGCAGAGATCAACTGACCCAGCGCAGGAGACAGAATTGTCGAGAGCTAATACGAGCCGGGAGGAGTTTCGCCAGTTGCAGAGAATGCATGATTGAAAAGGCCTCCTTGCTTTTCAAGCAATATCCGATGAGGAGCTTTGGCCGGCCGGCCATGTCATTGCCGCCGTTCTCGTCCAATCGGCGGCGTCGAGGAGTCTCGAGCTGCGATCGCTCGCGACCGTCGATGAGGAGAGAGGGGGAAAGACGGGACGCTGGTGCCAGGCACATCTCCTGCTAGACTGGGCTCACCTGCCTGATCCTCTCGATGACCGGCCCGCCCGACGAGCCGGGCACCTCTCTCGACGAGGTCACCTCCCGATGATCTTCTACTGGCTTTGCGCTGGGTTGGTTTGGATCGGATCGGCGAGCCCGCATTTCGTGGGCGACGAGCCACCGCACTCGGCGGCGGCGCTCGAGCTGGCGATTCGAGATCTTTGGACGATTGACGAGCCGGCTCGCGAGACCCTCGAGCTCGATCGACGGATTCTTCGATTGGCAAAGCTGCGGGACCCCGGTTTCGTGCGCCCGCTCTTGGAAGCCCACGACCGCGCCCCCCGACCGGTTCGATTGCGCATCCTCGAGTGCCTCGGCGGCATCCCGCTCGAGCAAGCGCGCGTCTTTCTCGAGAACCGACTCGAACGTCCGGATTGGCAAGTACGAGCATCGGCGTTGGCCAGCCTGATCGAGGATCCGCATCGACGCCGGAGCCGAGTGCGCATCTTGGTCTCGCTCGAGGATTCTGCGTGGCAAGTGCGCGCCGCTGCACTTCGTGGGCTCTCCCGCGGCGGCTTCTATCCGCCGCAGATCATTCCGGCACTGATCGATTCGCTGGAGAGAGAGCAAGGGCGCCTGGAGGCTGAGGCGTTACTCATCCTGCAGAGCCTCACGGGTCACGGTGACTTTGGCCCCGAGCCTCAGGTTTGGCGAGACTGGTTCGCCGGGCTCGCCGATCGTGCGACGCCGCGCTCGGGTCGGTATCGCCGTCCGACGTACTATGGAGTGCGCATCGACTCCAAACGTCCGGTGTTCATCATCGACACCAGCGGGAGCATGGCGGAGACGGCGTCGCTGACGCTACCGACGGGGCGCACTTGGGGACCCGCGCTCGCACCATTCTTGAACTTCGACGGTCCCGTGACCCGGATCGGCCGCGCCCGGCTCGAGCTCGCTCAGGCTCTGGTCGATCTCGAGAGCGACGACTTCTTCGGAATCGTCTTCTTCAGCAGCAGTGCGACGGCTTGGAGGAATGAGCTCGTACCGGCACGACCCCAGCCGCGCGGTGAGGCCCTCGAGCGCGTCTTGACACTCGGCGGCAGAGGCTCGACCAATCTGCATGATGCTCTGCGGGTGGCGCTCGAAGTCTCGTTCGGCGAGAACCAACGCCCTGGCACCGAAGGACCCGACACGATCTTCCTGCTCACCGATGGCGTTCCGACTTCAGGTGATCCTCGATCCGAAGAAGCCATCCGCTCCTGGTTCCGGCGCGAGAACCGTGTGCGCCAGATGCAGGTCCATACCTTCGGAATCGGCGAGCACGCGCGCCGACTGCTCGAGGGACTTGCGGCCGACTCGGGCGGAACCTACTCCGACCTGAGCCGCTGAGAGACGACAATTCCAAAGAGCCGCCGACGAGTGAGTCCGCGGTCACTCTCCCTGCTGATGCCGATGGTGCGAGAGGACGCGAGTCTCTCGCCGCTCGTTTGAGACCCAGATTGAGATCGACCAAGCCATCTCGTCGTCGTCCTGAATGACGCGAACGGTGTCGGGACGCGGAGGGTGAAGTGCGGCTGGCTCGACGGGAAGTTCCGAGCCCATGCAATCCTCTGTGAAGCGGAGCTCGAGCTCGATGCGCGCCGTCGCCGCGAAGAACCTGCGCGGCCGAGGCGCTTCGAAGATGTTGCGACGAGCGGTGAGATCGTGTCGACGCGTCAGTCGCCTCGGGCATCGGCCATCGCGGTCAGGACCAGATCCGGCCTCAGCGGTATCGCGAGGCCCCCAGCTCAATCCCAGTTGTCGTCTTCCTCGAGATCGTCGTCCTCCCAGTCGTCCCCGTCTTCCCAGTCATCGTCATCGTCATCGTCATCGTCTTCTTCGTCTTCGTCTTCGTCTTCGCTCCAGTCATCGTCCCAGTCGTCGCTCTCACTGTCGTCCTCGTTCTCGGGCAGGTCGCCGTCGTCGTCATCATCGAGGTCGAGATCGTCATCCTCCTCGTAGTCGTCTTCGACCTCGTCGTTCGACGAGTCTTCATCGTCTGCGTCGTCGCCTGGGTCCTCGTCCTCATCGTAGGCATCTTGTGAAGGCGAGGCGTCATCGGTCCGCGCCGGCCCGTCGGGCTCGAGGTCGTCGAGAGGCTTCGGATCGAAAGTTTCGAGCTCCAGGCCAGGATGGGCGTCGAGTTTCATTGAGTCCGCGTCGAGGTCGACGGCGTTTCCCTGAATCTCGTCGGTCGACAGCATCACGACAGGTTCTCCAGATCGAGGCATCCAACGCTCGCCAATGCGAGCGCGAAACCGAAAACGAAGCGTGTGTCGGCAACGAGCCGGGATGCGCGGAAACAGGCGCCAGTGGCCCGAAGCGCGATTGTTATATCAGGATAGCGAAGCGGAAAAAGTGGGAAATTGGAAGGGGTGAGGGGTAGTCTGCGCCCGTCCGATTCGACCTGTCGTCGACCTCCGGAAGCCTGGAGATTCGCCCGCATGCTCGCGCCTCACCGGCCTCGGGCCGGTTCGCTCACGGCGCTCGTCCTCGGCTGCCTGGCGCTGTTACCCCTCGGGTTTCGGCCGGCATCGGGAACGACCGCCACCACGCCTCGAGAGGCGTTCTTGACCGAATCCGAGCGCGACGCCTGGACTCGGCTCCTGGCGGCACGGCTGTTGGATCCGAGCGATCTCGGATTGCCGGGTGGGAGCCCGACTTGGGTTCGCCCTTGGCGAGTCGATCCGTTCGGCGTTGCGGATCGAGCGGCTGCACTTTCGGACTCCCTGAGCTCGCATTCCGGGGCGACCGTGCTCGGTGAGCTCTCCGGAGCCATGAGCTGGAAGAAGGTCGATGCGATCCCAGCTCGGGGCCGATCGCTCGATGAGATCTTCGAGCGTCATGCAGCCGAGAACGCTCAGATCTTGCGAAAGCAAGGCCTGCTCGACCCGGCCATCGAAGAGCCGCTTCGCATCCTGCTCGACGCGGTTCTCGACGGCCGCGAGTCTCTCGATCTCGAGGCGGGAGGAAGACGCGCGGAAGAGCTCGAGCCGTGGTGGCCTCTCCTGGATGCGTGGCTCGGCATGACGCAGCACGAGGATCCTTCGTCGCTCGACGCCAGTCGTCTGGCGGCTCGGCTCGCCGACTTCGATCCAACACCCTATGTCGCGGTCGCCCGTCGACTGGCGAATGCGGCGCAAGAGGCTGCTCAAAGCCTGGCGACGGGTCCTCCACTGCGGACGGATGAGGACGGCTTCTCGCTCGTGCTCGAGTTCGACTTCGGATTCGTGGTCATCGGAGGAACGGGCCGCGACGTTCACGAGTGGCCCAGAGCGACGGTCGTCCTCGATCCGGCAGGGGATGACGTCTATCGGCATCCGGTGGCGGCGGCGGACGGCACGACCGGCCTTCCGGTCGCGGTCGCGGTCGATGGAGCCGGCGACGACTGGTACGCCAGCCCCCTTCCCGGGGCCCAGGGGGCAGCCCGCCTGGGAAGCGCCGTGCTACTCGATGTAGCCGGTGCGGATCGCTACGAAGGGACCAGCCGGACACAGGGAAGTGCGCAGCTCGGCGCTGCCGTTCTGCTCGATCTCGGTCCCGAGGCGGATCACTATCGAGCGGGCCGACTTTCACAAGGGGCTGCCGTGCGAGGAGCCGCGGCGCTGGTGGATGCCGGGGGCGACGACGACTTCGAAGCCGAGGCGCTGGCGCAGGGCTGCGGCCTCCTCGGTGGCGCCGCCGCCTTGATCGACCTGGCGGGACGCGATCGCTATCGGGCGCGGGGGCAGTGGCGTCCGCCGTTGGGAGTGGCCGCTCCGGGGGCTTGGTCGCAAGGAGCGTCGAGTGACCTGGGCCTCGAAGGGCTTTCGGGCCTCGGATGCCTCGTGGATGGGTCCGGCGATGACGGTTACGAGGCGCGGGGGGCCGCTCAGGCAGCTTCGGAAGGTGGCGTCGCCCTCCTCATGGATCGAGGAGGCGAGGACGACTATCAGCTCCGGAGTCTGGGTCAGGCCGCGGCGCGGCGAGGAGGGGTCGCGGTGCTGCTCGACTTGTCGGGCGACGATCGATACCTCGGGGGGACCGAGACCCAGGCTTCGGCGCAGCTGTCTTCCTTGGCTCTCTTGCTCGATCGCGCCGGATCGGATCGCTACTTCGGCGGCGAGCACAGCCAATGTGCCGCCAGTGGAGACGCCCGGGCCGTGCTCCTCGACGCGGGGGGGGCGGACTGGTACCTCGCGCCGAGCGATGCCTCGGCTCAACCTTGGGTCGGCTCCGGAGGAGGCTTGGCTTTCTTGATCGACCTGGCCGCCGGGCGCGACGTGTGGACGGGTCGGCTCTCCGAGGATCCCTTCGTCTGGAGCGAAGCCGGTGACACCGCGTGGGACGAGGAGCGAGGAAGGTCGGAGAAATGAGGCGTTCGATCCTCGGATCCGTCGGCCTGCTGATTCTCGCGACAGTCGAGACGCTCCTTCCGTTCGCCCCGGGCGCTGTGAGAGGGCAGGACGAGGAGGCCGAGGTCCGGCAGGTCCTCGACTCCTTCGCTCGCCTCTCACTCACCGAGGACCCAAAGATGCGCCGCCAGCTCCTGATGCAGCTGTTCGGGGGCGGATCGCTGACCTCCCGTGTGCTGGTCGAGCACCTGGTCGAGCTCGAAAAACGCGACGCGGCGGGTTTGGGGGAGGTGCTGAGTGAGCTCCGCGCGGTCTCGATCCCTCGACTCGAGCGAGTGCTGACCGAAGGCTCCGACCTGGCAGCTCAGTCGGCGGCGCGTTGCCTGGGCACGATCGGCGGCAAGGAGGCCGCGGCCATCCTGCTGCAGCAGCTCCCGACGCCGAACCCCGAGCGAGAGCGTGCGGTGCTGGAGGCGCTGGGATCGACGCGGGATCCTCGGGCCTTGCCGCGACTGGTCGAGGCCTCTCGGCCCGAGCGTCCCACCTCGACGAGGCGAGTGGCGGCGTTGGCGCTGGGGCGGATCGGGCGCCTCGAGTCCGCTCGAGTATTGCTCGAGCTCTTGGAAGACGTCGACCCCAGCGTGCGCCAAGAAGCAGCGCGCGCTCTGAGCGCTCTCGGGCCGGCCGTGATCCCGGTGATCGAAGGGAGCCTCGACGCGGCCAGCGATCGTGCGCGGGCGTTGGCCGTGGTGGCGATCGGACGGCTTTCGGGTCCTCGCTCGTTGAAGCTCTTGATCGAGAAGCTCGAAGATCCGAGCTGGGTCGTGCGCTTACACGCCGTCGAGGGGCTCGCCCGCCGTGATGAGCCGGCCGCACGTTCGGCGCTGAAGCAACGACGCGCGGTCGAGACCGACCGGCTCGTGCTCGCCCGCTTGCGCGCCACCGCGGACCGATGATTATATGATCATTGGAAGCTCAGGTTGGCAAGAGGCAGTCAAGGGATGAGCAGCACCTTGCCCCGAGTCTGACGACCTTCGAGGGCACGGTGCGCGTCAGCGGCTTCGGCCAGCGGCAATGCTCGATCGATGTGCAGAATCAGCCGATCGCTGGCGATGGCACCCAAGACGTCTTGGGCGCGCTCCAACAGCTCGCTCCGCTCGGCGACGTAGTGGAAGAGCGACGGACGCGTGACGTAGAGCGAGCCGTGTTGATTCAGCACTTGGAGGTTCACGGGCGGAATCGGACCGCTCGATTGCCCAAAGGTCACCATCAATCCACGGGGCCGCAGGCTCTTCAGGCTCTGCTCGAAAGTCGATTGACCGACGGAGTCGTAGACGACGTCGACGCCGCGGTCGTCGGTCAGCCGCCGGACCGCCTCGTCGAACGGCTCGCGGTCGTAGCGGATGATCTCGTCGATGCCGGCCTCCCGGGCCAACGCGGCCTTCTCCTCGCTCGAGACGGTGCCGAGCGTTCTCGCCCCGATATCACGTGCCATCTGGACCAACAGGCGCCCGACCCCTCCGGCAGCGGCGTGTATCAGCGCGGTGTGGCCGGCCTGAAGCTGGAAGGTGCTGTGCGAGAGGTAGTGGGCGGTCATGCCTTGCAGCAGCGCGGCGGCCGCGGTCTCGGGATCGATGTCGTCGGGGATGGGGATCAAACGCTCGAGCGGCACGGCCGCGAGCTCGGCATACGATCCGCGAGGCCCGACGAAGGCGACCCGTTGACCGACGGTCAAGCCGAGGTCGTTCTCCGTGACGGCCTCGAGTCGGCCGGCACCCTCCACGCCGGGCACGAAGGGCGGGTCGACCGGGTAGAGGCCGGTGCGATGGTACGTGTCGATGAAGTTGACCCCGATCGCTTCGAGGCGTACGAGCCCCTCGCCGGGACGGAGTGTCGGATCGGATCGATCCGTGTAGACGAGCTCACTCGCATCACCCGGTCGAGAAACGACGATCGCCTTCATGGCTGCCTCCCTGCGCTCGGAGTGGGGCGAAGGTGAGCCGAGGCTCGACCGTCCGCCCTCTGCTCACTCAGCCGCGATAGAATCGGGATGGAATCCAGGACCAGCCCGCGGGGCCTCCAGACACCTTGGTCTCGAGGACCTCGCGAGTGGCCCGCTCGATCTCTGCGACGTCGAGCACGGTCGCCTCTTCGAGGATCAGGGACTGCGCGATGCCGGGCACGTTCTTCTGACCGATGGCCCGCGTGGGTGTGCCCGGGAACCGCTCGACCATCGCGCCTTGGATCGAGCGCACGAAACCGGCGAACGGGCGGTCCTCGGAGGCGACCACCAAGCGTCCCGTGCGCGCGACGCTCTCGGCGACCGTCTCGAGATCCGGCGGCACGAGCGTGCGCAGGTCGATGACCTCCATCTCGATGCCTTGCTCGGCGAGGCGCTCGGCGGCTTTCATGCCAGTCCAGACGGCACGGCCCCAGGACACGTAGGTGAGGTCCCGGCCGGGGCGGCGGATTGCCGCCTTGCCGAAGGGAACGCGCACGCTCGGGTCGATGTCGGGAATGCCGCCCCGCATGACGAGCTTCTTGATGCGGTCCACCTCGGCCGAGTCGGTCGACTCGCCGGGGAAGGCCGGCCCGAGGGCGAGGCGATAGACGAACTTCGGCTCGAGCACGATGACCGAGCCCCGATACTCGGCTGCCGTCATCAGGAGCCCGTAGGCGTCGAAGCTGGTGGACGGCATGACGATCACGAGCCCGGGGATCGGTGTGAAGTAGCCGTCGAGGCTCATCGAGTGATAGATCGCACCGCCGCCGAAGGGATCGACCGGCATGCGGACGATGGTCGCGAACTTCGAGTTCCCTTGGGTCGACCAGTAGAGGTTGCCCATGTGAACCAACCAGTGGAGGACGTTGAGGGAGTAGTCTCCGAACTGGATCTCGGGCAGGGCCAGCACCTCGTCATGCAGGCCGGCTCCGCAAGCGGTGCCGACAATGAGGGGCTCGTTGAGGGGCGCGTCGATGACGCGCTCGGGGTGCTTCGCCTGCAGGCCTGCGGTGGCCGTCATGACGCCGCCCAGCCGACCGACGTCCTGGCCCCAAAGCACACCGCCGTGATGGCTGAGGATCTGATCTATCGCCGCGCGCACGGCGCCGGCATAGGTGAACTGCGTCTGGCCGTTCGACTCGACTTCCCGCACTTCGGGGAAGGGTGGGTAGATGAGGTGCTCGACGGTGGCGGGGTCGGGGTCCGGCTCCTGCCGAACCTGCTTGATGATGTCCTGGACCTCGATCATCTCTGCCTGCATGACGGTGCCGAGATCGTGATGCGCGAAGAAATCTCGCCCTTCGCCGAGGTTGCGCTCGAGCACGTCCGATTTCTCGAGAACTCCTTGCTCGACCAGTACCTCACCGAATGCGATCAGCGGATCGTCTTGGCTCAGATCGAACGTGACGTCGGCCGCCGAGCTGTGTCCGTTGAAACGCGGCAACGAGTGAGCGTGCAGGATGGCCCCTCGCTGGTTCTCCCGAATCGAGCGCGCCGCTCGCAGCGTCGTCTCGTAGGTGTCCCAGAAGTCGCGTCCGTCGCAGCGGAAATGATCGAGGCCGAAGCCGGCCGCATACGCTTCGAAGTCCCGGATGCCTCGCCCCTCGTTCGGCTGGGTGCTGATGGCGACGTTGTTGTCGGTGACGAGCACCAGCAGCGGCAGATCCCAGACGCTGGCGGCGTTCATGGCGTCATGCAGGTCGCCCTCGGCCGTCGTTCCGTCGCCGACGATGGCCATCGTCAGTCCGTCGTGGATGCCGCGCAGCTTGAATCCCATCGCATAGCCGGCGGCCTTGCCGAGCTGCATCCCGACCGGGCTCTGCACCGGGAGGATTCCCAGCTCACGGTGATCGAGGTGATACACCATTTGACGACCCCCGCTCATGCGGTCGGTCGCCTTCGAGAACTGCTGGCGCATCACGTCCAGCGTGAACTGGCGATAGTCGTTCAGCTCGCACCACATCGAGCAGAGCGCGCTCGATCGGTAGTGTGGCACGAAGCCGAAGCGTCGAGGATCGACGGCCTGGTGCAGCGCCAGCGCCGTGGCGGTCCCGTGGACCTCTTCGCCCGGGCCCCAGATCGCGAACTTGACGTCGCCTCGGCTGACGAGTCGGACGATCAGCTCTTCGGTCGTCCTCGATCGCGCCGCGATCCGGTAGGCGAGTCGAAGTGTCTCCGGCGCGAGGGCCCGAGTGGCGGCGGGTCGATCGGTTTCCGTAGGCTGCATGCTGACCTGTGCTCCTATCGAATCGAAAGCTCGCCCGAAGGGCGGAGCCGGGTATCGAGATCCGGATGGGTCGGCCGGTGAGAAGCCCCTAGAGTAACCCAGAGGCTCGATCATGACGAGAGACGGGTGCCCGTCGAGAGCCCGGTTGCGGAAGCGGCAGCGGCTGCCGCAAATCGGGTAGCCGCGTCCCAATTCGGGTGCTTCAGACAGCTCTCTGGGCCAGGTTGGGGCACGATTCGGCCGAGAAGACCCACAGGGAGCTGCGGAAGCGCCGTCCGGGGTTTCCCTCTGCGGCCTGGCCGAGCGCTTGCTAACCTGTGCGATGGCCCACACTGGATCGGGTCCTGAATGCCGCTTTCCCAAGCAACCCCCGGATCTCGGGAGCTCCGACCATGAAGTCTGCCGGACTGCTCATCCTCGTCATCGTCGTGGCCGCCTTCGGTGGCGCCCTCTACTGGCTCAACTCCCAGAACGACGTCACGTCGTCATCGGAAGGTGAGGTCGTCGGCGACACCCCGGGCGGTCGCTCGAGCCAGGTGGCTCGGCCCCTCGATCCGCTGAACCCGAACGCGGCCGAGCCGGACGCCGTCGCCGCGGCCAAGACCGGGGAAGCCCAGCCCGAGACCGAGGCGGTCGCTGATGTGCCCTCCGAGGAGCCGGAGGACGAGGAGTGGTCGAGCGGATCGGTCGTCGGTCGCGTCGACACGCCGCTCGGAGCGCCCGCCGCTGGAGCGAAGGTGTATCTCTCCCCGAACCTCGGCAACGATCTCGGAGCGATCTTCGCCTCCTTCGCCCGCGGGCAGAAAGCCCCGCAAGGCACGCTCGAGGGCGAGGTCGATTCGCGGGGGCGATACCGGATCACCGGCCTGGATCCCGAGAAGGCGTACGTGCTGACGGCCGACCATCCCGACTTCGTGCGTGCGACCTTGAACGACGTGTCTGCCCAGGCGGACGAGGAGCGGGAGCTCGAGAGCCTCGTGCTCGAGAACGGTGGCTCGGTGCGAGGTCAGGTCGTCGATGCGACGGGGACCGGAGTCGCGGGAGCAGAAGTCAGCTACGCGGTCTCGCGAGGCAACATGGTCTTCATCACGGCGGCTTCGAAGCCGCTTCCACCTCGGAGCACCGAGACCGACAAGCTCGGACGCTACGAGCTCCGGGGCGTCGAGTCGGGGACGCATCGGATCACGGCCAGCAAAGAGGGCCTGCTGGAAGGGAGATCGGCGCCGGTCACGGTCGAGGTCGGGGATCGCCACGATGGGGTGAACATCACGCTCGATCCGGGGCAGGTGCTGGCGGGACGAATCGTGGGACCGAGCGGTCAGACGGTGGCCGGCGAGGTGACGGCCTATCCGCGCATGGATCGAGGCTTCCGCTTCGACCCGGACAGCCCGATGGCGAGCTTTCCTCAGCCCCGGACCGAGAAGACGAATGCGGTCGGCGAGTTCGAGATCACGGCGCTGCCCGACGGCAACTACGACTTGGTCGCCAAGGCGGACGGCTTCGCCAGCGGACGTCAGGAGAACGTGACGGCGGGTGAAGGGCATGTCGTCATCGAGCTGGCCGTACCGGGTGCCTTGGCGGGACGAGTCGTCGATGGCGCGAGCGGTGAGGGTGTCGGGTCGTTCAAGATCACGATCGCGCCTCAGCGCACTGGAAAGCGCCCGATGAGGACGTTTGGAAGATCCGACAAGCAGCGCTCCGAGAGCTTCGAGGTGACCGCCGACGGAGCTTTCACGATCGAGGACGTCGACCCCGGGACCTACTACCTCCAGATTGTGAGCGATCGACACGCGAGCTCGGTGCAAGGCCCCTTCGACGTGGTGGCCGGCAACACGACCTCGGGGATCACGTGTGCGCTGGAGCCCGGATCCCAATTGCGCGGCCGTGTCACCTCGTCGGCGAGCGGCGAGCCGATCAGCGGAGCGAACGTTCAGCTTCAGAAGGTCGAGGAGAACAACCGGGACCGCGTCATGATGCGCTCGAGCGGAGGCGGTAGCGGTGGCTTCTTGGCGGCGGTCGATGTGTCGGGCTCACCCGGCAGCGACGTTCCCAGCTTCCGCCACGCGACTCAGGATTCCGTCACGACCGACGACGAGGGTTGGTTCGAGTTCGAGCGGTTGGATCCGGGGGAGTACCGAGTCGAAGCCAAGGCGAGTGGGTACTGCAAGCACTCCGAGCGCGTGCTGCAAGTCCTGCCCGGCCAGGCGCAGGAGGACATCGAGATCGCGCTCGATCGAGCCGGCCAGGTGGCCGCGATCGCCCTGGCCAGCGACGGCTCGACGAAAGCCGGGCTGCGCATCGAGCTCGAAGGGCCGCTCGGAGGTGAGAGCCAGACCCAGAGCGAGAATACCGATGCCGAAGGTGGTGTGACCTTCGAGGACGTCATTCCCGGTGACTATCGAATCCGGCTCGCCGGCAAGAGCCAGTTCAGCGGCTTCCGATTCCGAATGGACGACGGAACCAACACGCCCAAGGGCGAGCCCGTGTCGGTGCGAGCCGGGGAGACCAGCCCGGTCGAGCTCGATTGGGCGGGCGTTCGGATCGTGCGCGGCCGCGTGCTCGAGCGCGGCAATGCGGTGCAAAGCGCCACCGTTTCGTTGAAGACCTCCGCCAATCCCTTCGGGTTCGGCTCACCGACGACCAAGACCGACTCGAACGGGGAGTTCGCTTTCGAGGATGTCGAGCCGGGTGCCTACGAGGTGACCGCCGCGAAGCCGACCATGCCCGTGGCCGCGAGCGAGAACATCGTCGTGGGCGACGCCCTCGAAACCAAGGTCGAGATCGCGCTCTCGACGAGCGTCATCACGGGCCGTGTCACCGACGAGGCCGGGGATCCGATCGTCAACGCGCGCATCACGATTCAACCGCAGAAGCAACAGGACCCCGAGGGCAGCACGACGACACAATCCGTCGTCTCGTACGCGTTCTCCTCCGGGGACGGTAACTTCATCATGAGCTCGTCCGGCTCGAACCAGTTCGTGCGGACCGACGCCGACGGTCGTTACCGCGCCGACAACGTCCCGGCCGGCACCTACGAGGTCGGCGTGTCGTCCAGTGAGCACATCTCCAGCGATCGAGGTGACGTCGAGGTCGGAGTCGAGGCTGTGGTCGAAGGCATCGACTTCGAGCTCGCCGCTGGCGGGCGCCTGAAGATCACGGTCGTGGATTCGGGGACCGGAGACGGCGTGGCGTTCGCCTCGATCCGCCTCGACGCCCTCGGCAACGGCGAAGACCCGGAAACCACCGAGTCCCGCTCCTCCTTCACTCCCGGCGACGGTGTCTTCGAGTACACGGGGCTGGCCCCGGGCCGCTACCGCGTCGTCGTCACGCACGATGAATACGTCGAGAGCACTCAGGAGACGAGCCTCGACGAGAAGCGCAACGCCGACGAGCTGACGTTCCGACTCCTGCACAAGTGAGGACGACCGGAGGAACCGAGACGCGTCCCGCGCACGACGCGTCTCGGAGCGGCGGCTCTCTGGCCTGTTGAGTGGCGCCCGAATCAGCGCGACCGCAGCCGCTGATTGCGCTGCGCGGGCGATTTCGCGCCCGCTCTCTCCTCGCCGTCGCTCGAATGCCAGGCGGCCCGCCGACTGGCCACGAGGGCAGACCGCGCGCCGTGTCGGACTCCGTTCGCGTCTCTGAATCGTTGGCATTCAGCGAGCCGCGCCGGGATCACCGTCGCCGCCGGAGCGGAGCCGCCGACGGCATTCGTCAGGTGAGACTGATTGCGAAGTAGATCGTCGTGGAGCTCGAAGGCGTTGAGCTGCGTTCATCGAGTCCGCGGTGGCCGTGCACGAAGCCGCGCGAAAGCGGTCCTGTGGATTCGCCGCCGCGCTCAGCTCTTTACGGCGCCGGCACGGATCCACTCGAGGATCAGCTGGTACTGCTCACTCGAGTCGGGGTACAGGCCGTCGTGGTTGCCGTCGGTGGCTCGGAGCTTTCGAAGGAGGAGGCTGTTCTCCGGGTCGGCCGGGTCGACGCGCGGGATCTGCTCGGCGGGGCTCAGCTCGATTGTAAGCTCGCGGAAGAGATCGTCGATATCGTCACACGAGACGCGGAAGGCGCCTTCTTGGCGGCCGGTCGGTGAGTGGCAGGCGACGCAGACTCCGGTGTCGCAGGCGCCGTTGCTGCCGGTACGCAGGAAATCGGCCACATCATTCTCGAGGCTCGGAAGGACCTCGATCGACAGGCTGTCGACGACGTCGGTCGACTGCATGGCGTCGAGGTTGCCGTCGTCCACCGTGAGCCGAATCACGATCGGCGGGCGGAGCGTGAAGCCGATCAGCGCGGCTTGCGTCGGTGTGAAGAGCAGGTTCGGCAACGAGTCCGAGTTGAACTGGAGCGCCTCGTTGCCCGAGATCTGTTGCCAGCTCGAGCTCAGCGTCGAGCCGTCCGGATCGCTGCTCGGCAAGGAGTCGATCACCACACTCTCACCCGGCTGAACGGCGGCCACGGGCTCTCCCTGAATCACGGCTTGGGGAGGCCGGTTCTCGATCGTGAGGGCCACGGTGTCCGGGTCGCTGAACTGCGCACCATTCGAAACCTCGAGCGTGAAGACGAGATCGCGATGAACGTTCGGGAGCGTCACGTTCGGCAGCTCGGCGGTCGGGTCGTCCAGGATGCCCTCGAAGCCGACCGGCTCGGTCCAGCGGTACTCGAGGATCGGGAACCCGTTCGGGTCGAAGCTGCGGCTGGCGTCGAGGCAGACGGTCTCGAGCGGTCGGTAGGCACTCCCGTCTCCCGGATCACACGCCTCGGCGATCGCGATCGGGGCGTCCGGGCTCGAGACGGTGATCATCACGTCATCCGCGGCGCCGTATTGCAGCCCGTCCCAGGAGAGGACGCGAAAGCGGAGTGCGCGAAAGGCGAGGTCACTCGGAGCCGTGAAGCTGGGCGTCAGGCTCGTGGGATCGTCGAGGACTACGGCGGCGCCGGCCATCTGACGCCAGGCGAAGGTCGGCGGCAGCGGCCCGTCGATGTCGTCCACCGTGCCGGCCAAGGTCACCAATGCTCCCGGTGCAACGGTTTGGTCGTCACCGGCCGCACCGATCGGGGCGTCGTTGTCGCTGGGGGCGACGAAGACCTGGACGGCGTCGGTCGAGCTGCGTGTGCCGTCGGAGACCGTCAGATCGAAGCGCAGGATGCGGGGCACGTCGTCGGGTGCCGTGAAGAGCGGAGTGGCCGAGCTGGCGCTCGAGAGCTCGATGTCCTCGTCGCTGGTGCTCCAGGCGAAGCTCAAGCCGGAGAACGGCGTGTCGGGATCGAAGCTGTCGAACGCGCTGAGCGAGACCTCACTGCCCGGTGACGCGATCTGAGTGCGTCCCGCGTCCGCTCGGGGCGTCGAGCTGGCACTCGCGCGCGCCTGAATCGTCACGAACGAGGAGATGCCTTCCCGCAGGTCGTCGAACACCCGCAGCTCGAAGACGTAGTCGAGGTCTTGATTCGGATCGGTGTCGAATTGGACGATCGGATCCGAAGTGTTGGGGGTGAGCGTGACGTTCTCGGGCGGAACCCACTCGTAGGTGAGCGCGTCGCCGTCGGGATCGTCAGAGCCTGTCGCGTCCAGCGTCACGGTCGCACCGCGTGGCACGACCTGGTTCGGCCCGGCCTCGCCGAGCGGACGCGTGTCGACGTCGATGGTCACGGTGTCCGGTGGCGAGAGGAGAACGCCATCCGTGACCGTCAGCTCGAAGGTCAGCTGATCGCGACCGAAGACGGGCGTGAAAGTCGGCCGCGCCGCGGTGTCGTCGCTCAGCGGGGGGCTGCCCGCGCCCCCGGTCTGGAGCCAGCGGTATCGGAGCGGTCCGGGTCCCGCGTCCGGATCGATCGACGCCCGGCCATCGAGGGTGACCCGAAGGCCAGGATCGGCGATCTGATCGCTGCCGGCATTCGCCGTGGGGCGAGCGTTGCGCACGGTGATCGTCACCTCGTCGGGCGACCCCGCGAGCTCCTCCTCGGTCACGACCAGTCGGAAGCTGAAGGTCGCATCGGCCAGTGGGGCCACGAAGGAAGGGCGCGCCGTGTCGGAGCTCTTCAATGTGGCCTTGGGTCCGGAGAGCTGCTCCCATCGGAACTGCAACCCGGGTTGACCGGGGTTGCCGGACTTGCTCCGTGTGCCATCGAGGAAGACGACGCTTCCGTAGCCGGTGGCGAGGTCGGGCCCGGCGTCGGCGGTCGGTGGCTGAATGTGCTCCTCGGAGATGAGGAACACGTCACCACTCTCGCGGCGGCAGCTCGAGCCGAGGAGCAAGGACAGGGACAAGACGCTCCCCGCGGCGGCGCGACCGATGCGCGTCCTTTGCATGCTGAGGATCCTTCTGGCGTTGGTTCGAGGCGGCGAGCGGAGGATCCACGAATACCTCATCCCCGGAGGCGGGCCAAGGGGCAAGCGGATCGAGGCGCGGATCGACCCCAAGGCAGAGCCGGGCCGCCGCGCACCCGGTATACTGTTCTTCGAACGAAAACCGTCACGTCGCCAACGAGATCTCGCGCCATGCACCGCCTTCTCCCACTCCTCTTGATCCTGTGGGCCGGAGCCTGCGCCGATGACGATTCCGCCACCCAGGACAAGTCGCCCGATATCTCGATCGGGGTGATCGAGGCGCTCGCGACGACGTCCTACGAGGAGCTCCTCGCCGATCTGCCTCGATCGGGACCCGTGCCGTTCTGGTCGCAGGATCTCCGCGGGGGCTACGTCGGCTCGGACGCCTGCTCGGAGTGCCATCTCGAGGAGTTCGAGCTCCAATCGGCCACACGAATGCATGGCACGGGCGAGCGCGTCACGGCCGAGAACCGCGAGAGGCTTTTTCCGTCCCATCTGCGCGAGAGCACGTTCGAGGACCCCTACAACCGAAGCCGCTATCGCTTTGAGTTCGAGGACAACGGCGTCGTGATGGAGGTGCGGAAGCCGAAGGGCCAATCGACACGCATTCCCGTCGACTGGGCGATCGGAGCGGGCGGGCGCGCCTACACCTTCGTGACACCATCGGGTGAGACGGACCTGCTCGAGCTGCGGGTCTCCCACTACACCGATCTCGACGAGTGGGGCGTCACGCCCAGGCAGCCACCGAGCCACGATCCGCGTGGGATCCAGTTCGGCCCGCGACCGGCCTGGCGCTGCTTCGACTGTCATGCGACCGGCGTCCTGAAGCAGCCGGACGGGCGACTGATCCTCGATGAGGCGCTGGGGGGCGTGCAGTGTGAGCGCTGTCACGGGCCGGGCGGGAAGCACGTCGAGGCGATGGCTCGCGGCGACGAGGAGGAGAGCCATCTCCTCGGGCTCCAGGGCCTCAGTGGCGCCGAGCAGGTGGCGTTCTGTGCTCAGTGTCACCGTCGGATCGAAGAGGTTGACGTCGCCGAGATCGTCACCGAGTCGGCGTCGATCGTGCGGCACTCCGGGGTCGGAATCACGCTGTCGGCCTGCTTTCTGAAGAGCGAGGACTTCGGCTGCCTCAACTGCCACAGCCCGCACCAGGACTCGGTGAAAGGAGACGCCGGGCACTACGATCACGTGTGTGCCGGCTGTCACCCGGGCGTCGTGCAAGAGGAGGGGCACGGCGGCCAAGACGGCTCCGTGACGACCTGCATCGGCTGTCACATGCAGGCCGTCCCGACCTCGATGGGAGTCGAGGGACGAGAGTCGACCTTCGTGGACCATTGGATTCGCGTCCCGGGTCGCTTCGCGAAGATCGACGGGCCCGAGGAGCGCTTGAAGCACCAACCCGAGCTGGCCGATCTCGTGCTCGGGGCCGCTTTCCAGACGCTCGAACGCGACCGCGAGAACCACATGGCATTCGCGAACATCGGCAAGATCCTGCAGGCGCGCGGCGAGCTCGATCGGGCCGCTTGGGCCTACGAGCAGTCGGTGCGTCTGGAGCCCGGCAAGATCCCCAACATCGGTGCCTTGGCGATGCTGGCGATGCAGCTCCGGTACCCTACCAAGGCGCGCTGGGCCTGCCAGCGGATCCTCGAGCTGTCGCCGCGGAACGACCTGGCCACCAAGCTGCTCGAGAAGATCGATCGGCTGGAGGAATCGTTGGGTCGCCGCTGAGCCGACGGAGTGTCTCCAAGCCGCTCGCGGTGCCGATCTTGGCGTCACGCCGGGCCATTTGGTAAACATGACGGAGCCCTTCTCAAGGGGCACACCTCGCCCACCTGACGACCTGCGGCGCTTCATCGCGCCCTTTCGGAGACATTCCATGAGTCGAGCCCGCGGACCTGGGGGAGGATGGACGCGTCGTGAGATCTTGCGCGCCGGAGGGGCGAGCCTCCTGGGGCTGAGCCTGCCGCAGATGCTGAAGGCCTCGGAGGCGGCGCCCATTCTCACGAGCGGTCCCGGTTGGAATCGGGCCAAGAGCATCATCCTGCTGTACATGCAGGGCGGCCCCTCGCACATCGACCTCTGGGATCCAAAGGACGGCGTGCCCGACGACGTGCGCAGCCCTTTCAGGACGATCAAGAGCAAGGTGCCCGGTATGGAGGTCACCGAGCTCCTGCCTCACCTGGCCCAGATCACCGATCGCATCACCATGATCCGCTCGATGGCCTACACGCCGAACGGGCTCTTCAACCATACGGCGGCGATCTACCAGATGCTGACCGGCTACACGGCCGATCGCGTCAGCCCGTCGGGTCAGCTCGAGCCGCCTTCGCCGAAGGACTTCCCGAACTTCGGCGCCAACATCATCAAGCTCAAGCCACCGCAGGTTTCGATGCTGCCTTTCGTGATGACGCCGCGACCGTTGCAGGAGAGCAACGTGATCGGAAAGGCGGGCACCGCGGGCTTCTTGGGTCGAGCCTTCGACCCGTACACGCTGTATCCGACCGGCGACGATCTCGACCAGGCGAAGATGGAGCGCATCCGAATCAAAGATCTCGCCCTGCGCCCCGAGCTGTCGATCGATCGGCTCGAGCGCCGCGGACGTCTGCGCGATCAGGTCCGGCAGAACATGCGCGCGATCGACGAAGCGGTCGAGCACTTTCAGCTCGATCGATACACCGAGCAGGCGATGAGCCTCATCCTGTCCGGCCGCGCTCGCAACGCCTTCGATCTGAGCCAGGAGCCCGACAAGCTGCGCGACCAGTACGGCCGAACGACCTTTGGGCAATGCTGTCTGCTCGCGAGGCGCTGCGTCGAAGCGGGCGCGCGCGTGGTGCAGGTCAACTGGCCGAAGGTGGCCAACTCCGATCGCCACTCGTGGGACATGCACAAGGACCTGAAGAATCGGCTCGGCAACGAGGCGGCACCCATGTTCGATCCCGCCTACTCCTCTCTCATTCGCGATCTCGATTCGCGCGGCCTGCTCGAGGACACGCTCGTGGTCGCGGTCGGCGAGTTCGGCCGAAGCCCCAAGCGAGGCATCAGCACCTCGGGCAATGACAACACCGACGACGGTCGCGACCACTGGCCCTACTGCTTCACTGCGCTCTTGGCGGGCGGTGGCATCAAGCGCGGATACGTCCACGGTCGCTCCGACGAGACCGGCTCGGCTCCGCTCGAGAACCCCGTGCATCCGACCGAGCTGCTCGCCACCCTCTATCACGCGGTCGGCATCTCGCCCGAGACGATGGTCTTCAACCATTTGAATCAACCCCGCGAGATGACGCCCGGCTCGCCTGTCACCGACCTCTTCGCCTGAGGAGGATGACATGCTCAGCGCCCTGCTCCTGACCCTGCTCGGAGTCGCCGTCGACGACGTCAGCTACACGCGCGACGTGCGGCCGATCCTTCAGAAGCACTGCACCGGCTGCCATCAGCCGGCCAAGCGAGAAGGCCGCGTCGATCTCACTTCGGCCGCTGCCATCCTCGCCGGCAACGAGCTCGGCTCGGAGCTCATCGTGCCTGGCGATCCCGAAGAGAGCCCGCTGATCTGGGAGATCGTGTCGGAAGACGGCGAGCCCCCGGCGATGCCCCAAGACCGACCGCCGCTGTCGAAGGAGGAGGTCGATCATCTCCGCGCCTGGATCGCGGCCGGTGCCGTCGATGACACGCCAGAGGATCGGGTGACCGTCGATGCCGAGCGCCCACCGGTCTACGCGCAGCCGCCCGTGCTCAGCGACGTCGACTTCTCGTCGGACGGCGCCTGGCTCGCCGTGTCGGGATATCACGAGACCCTTCTCTACGACGCGACGACCTTTGAGCTGAATCGACGGCTCATCGGCACCTCCGAGCGCATCGAGTCCCTGACGTTCTCGCCGGATGGGGCTCGCCTCGCGGTCGCCGGTGGCTCGCCCGCGCAGTTCGGCGAGATCCAAGTCTGGGACGTCCAGACCGGGGAGCTGCTGCTCTCCGAGGTCGTGACCGCGGACTGCTTGTTCGGAGCGAGCTGGTCTCCCGACGGAAGGCTGATCGCCTTCGGCGACGCGGACCACATCGTGCGGGTGATCGAGGCCAAGAGTGGCAAGAGGGTCCTTTTCCAAGGTGCGCATGGAGATTGGGTGCTCGATACGACCTTCTCGGTCGATGGCTCGCATCTCGTCTCCGTCAGCCGGGATCGTTCGATGAAGCTCATCGTCGTGGCGAGCCAGCAGTTCGTCGACAACATCACGAGCATCACACCGGGTGCGCTCAAGGGTGGCCTGGCGGCGATCGATCGTCATCCCGAGCGCGACGAGCTGCTCACCGGAGGCGCTGACGGCGAGCCGAAGATCTACCGCATGTTCCGCGAGAAGAAGCGGGTCATCGGGGACGACTTCAATCGGCTCAAGAGCTTCGAGCCGGTGCCTGGGCGCGTCTTTGCGGTCGAGTACGCGCCGGCCGGAGACCGCATCTTGGTCGGCAGCAGCGCCGGCAGCACCGGTCAAGTGCGCGTCTACCAGGTCGAGGACGGCGAACTGGTCTGGAAGCGCGATCTCCTGACGCCGATCTACGCGGCCTCCTTCGACGCCGAAGGCACACACGTTGCCGTCGGGGGCTTCGATGGTCGAGTTCGCATTCTCGCCGGCGACACCGGCGAGCTCGTTCGAGAATGGTCCGTCCAGCCGGAGGCGCCGGCCGCAGGGGAGTCCGAGAGATGAACAAGATCAGACTGATCCTCGCGGGTGTCTTCGGAGCGATGTCGCTCTTTGCAGGCGGGAGCTCTGGAGCGGAAGACTCGGATCGCTGGGTCGCGCTGGAGACCCTCCCCGCGCGCCTCGATCTCGAGAACCGCTTCGAGTACGCACAGCTTCTCGTGACCGCGATCGACGCCGACGGTCGGCGCCGTGACGTGACGCGTGAGGTCGAGCTCAGCGCTCCGGACTTCTTGCGCCTCGACGCGCGGGGCCTGGTGCGCCCGACCGGCGACGGGATTGGCGAGCTGCGTATTCGGCTCGGTGAGCTCGAGGCGGTGGTGCCAGTGCAGGTTCGAGGAACGTCCGCGGAGTTCCAGCCGAGCTTCGTGCGAGACGTCATGCCACAGCTCGCCAAGCACGGCTGCAACAGCGGCACCTGTCACGGCGCGGCCAAGGGCAGGAACGGCTTTCAGCTCTCGCTGCGCGGTTACGATCCGATCCAAGATCATCGTGCGTTGACCGACGACCTCGCCGGACGTCGCTTCAATCGATCGGCGCCGGAGCGCAGCCTGTTCCTCCTCAAGCCGACGGCCGAGGTACCCCACCAGGGCGGTCAAGTGCTCGAGCCGCAGCAAGCGGACTATGAGCTGCTTCGGTCGTGGGTCGCATCGGGCGTGCCGTCGGACGTCGGCAAGACGACGCGAGTCACCTCGATTCGCATCGGGCCCGAGGAGCCGGCGCTGGAGCAGCCGGGCTTCGAGCAGCAGTTCGCGGTCTGGGCGAGCTACGACGACGGCAGCGAGCGCGACGTCACGGCCGAGGCCTTCTTGACGTCGAACGACACCGAGGTCGTCACGGTCGATGGGGCCCTCGCCCGCTCCGTGCGACGTGGCGAAGCAGTCCTTCTCGCCCGCTACGAAGGCAGCTACGCATCGCGTCCGGTGTTCGTGATGGGCAATCGTGAGGGCTTCACTTGGAAGCCAGTGCCAACCTATGGCGAGGTCGATCGCCTGGTCTACGACAAGCTGCAGAGCATCCAGACGCTGCCGAGCGAGGTCTGTACGGACGCCGAGTACCTGCGTCGCGTGATGCTCGACCTCACCGGGCTCGTGCCGACCTTGGCGGAGGTTCGGGGCTTCCTCGCCGACAGCCGCGACTCGCGCCTGAAGCGAGAGGAGCTCGTCGACCGGCTCATCGGCTCCCCGGACTTCATCGAGCACTGGACCAACAAGTGGTCGGACCTGCTGCAGGTGAACCGGAAGTTCTTGGGCGAGGCTGGGGCGCAGCGGCTCCGCAATTGGATCTACGAGCAGGTCGCCAGCAATCGACCCTACGATCAGTTCGTGGAGGAGCTGCTGACGGCGAGTGGGCCGACGACCGAGACCCCGCCGGTCGCCTACTACAAAGTGCTCCGCGAAGCGGACGTGGTGATGGAGAACACGACCCAGCTCTTCTTGGGCGTGCGCTTCTCGTGCAACAAGTGCCATGACCATCCCTTCGAGCGCTGGACACAGAACGATCACTGGCAGCTCGCCGCTTACTTTGCCCAGGTCGGTCGCACCGACATCGAGGGCTCACCGAAGATGCCTCGCAACGGGACCACTCCGCCTAACGAGCCGACGCCGGCATTCGAGGAGCGCATCTTCGATGCGGACGAAGGCGAGGTCACGCATCCGGGGACGGGCCAGTATGCGCCGCCGCGATTCCCGTACGAGCACGGCGGAGACATCCCGAGTTCGGTGCCACGCCGCGAACAGCTTTCCGCTTGGTTGACGGCGCCGGAGAACCCTTACTTCGCTCGCAGCTTTGCCAACCGGCTCTGGAGCTACTTCCTCGGAGTCGGGCTGATCGATCCGGTCGACGACATCCGGGCGAGCAATCCACCGAGCAATCCCGCACTGCTGACCTACTTGACGGGCGAGCTGCTCGAGAGTGGCTTCGATGTGCGGCACGTCATGCGATTGATCGTGACGTCGAGGACTTATCAGCACGGCATCGAGGCCGGAGACTGGAACCGGGACGACACGCGCAACTACTCGCATTGCTTCGCCCGGCGATTGCCGGCCGAGACGCTCTACGATGCCATCGCGCGGGCAACCGGCTCCGTGACGCACGTGCCGGGCTACCGCCACGGAACCCGTGCCGCAGCGCTGCTCGATCCGGCCGTGCCGGTGAGCTTTCTCGATCTGTTCGGTCGGCCGCCGCGCGAGAGCGCCTGCGAGTGCGAGCGCGTGAATCGTGTCTCGCTGGGCCAAGCATTGAATCTCGTCAACGGCGAGACGCTGGCGGGTGCCATCGAAGATCCGAACAGTGCGATCGTCGACCTGGTCCGCATCGAGCGCAACGCAAACAATGTCATCGACGAGCTGTACATCCGGTTCCTCGGACGGCCGGCGACGGCGGACGAGCAAGCGCAGCTCTCTCGGGAGCTCGATCCGACGCGGCCCGAGAACATCGCGGCCCTGAAGCCGGACCAGGCGCGCGATCTGCAGAAGCGCTGGATCGATTGGGAGATGGCTCAGAAACCTTCGCTCTGGCAGCCGGTGAGCGTGCGGTCAGCCGCGACAACCGGAGGGGCGACGCTCGAGGTGCTCGAGGACGGCTCGCTCCGCGCGGGTGGTGAGAACCCCGAGCGAGTGACCTACGACTTGGTGCTCAACACGAATCTCACGGGAATCACCGGTGTTCGCCTAGAAGCGCTGCCGGACGACGGTCTGCCGGCCAAGGGGCCGGGTCGCGCCGAGAACGGCAACTTCGTGCTGCATGAGCTTCGTGTGATCGCACTCGGGGCGCGTTCACCGCTCGCCAACCGGCGGGTTGCCTTCAGTCGCGCCACGGCGAGTTTCTCTCAGGAGGGTTGGCCGGTTGCCCAGGCGATCCAGCCGAACGACAAGGGCTGGGCGGTGTCGCCGCAATTCGGTCGCATGCATCAAGCCGCGTTCGAATCGAAGGACGACATCGGCTTCGCGGGCGGCACGCAGCTCGTCGTGAAGATGGTCCAGAACTATGGGGGTCAGCACACGCTCGGACGGTTCCGACTGCAGGTCACGCAGTCGCCGCGCCCCGTGCGAGTCTCGAGCCTCCCCGCGAATGTGCAGGCAGCGTTGCAAGTCCCGCGCGAGCAGCGCACCGCTGAGCAGCAGGCGCTGTCCTTCCGACAGTTCATCGCCACCGACAAGCCGATGACCCAAGCCCTCCGCCTCGCCACCGCCCAGGACTTGGTATGGGCCTTGGCGACCAGCCCGGCGTTCTTGTTCAACCGGTAGGATCACTTCGGACCGTCGGCTGCAGCCGTCTACGCATTGTTTTCGACCTGACGGACTCCGTTCGGGTCTCTGTTCCTGTTCCGGTTCCTATGGACCGCCGGCGCTCCGATCGGGAAGCCGGTCGGGGCGGGGGGAGACGCGCGCTCGACCTCGGGTTGAAACTCGGTAGATTGGGAGAAGGGAAAGGGGCTCGGCTCGAGAATCGAGGCTGACAGGAGAAACGGGATGCAGTCGCGAGTCGTCGTCGTCGGTGTCTTGGTATTGATCATCGCGGGTGTCGCGGCCGTCGCCTTCTGGCTCTTGAGCGAGACCTCGGGCACCTCGACCGGCGCGCTCGATGTCGATGTCAGCCACACCGAGCCTGCGGAGCTGGCCCGACTGGCGCGGGAGACTGAGGAGGCTCCGACCGCGGACGAGTTGCAGCCGTCCGAGGAAGACGCCGACGACGCAGCTCCGACCGAGCCCACGAAGCCGATCGAGTCGCCGGCGATCGTGCGAGGTCGCTGCATCGCTCAGGAGACCGGCCTGCCCTTGGCCGGCTGCACGGTCAAGTTCTCCGGCAGTCCCTCCAACTCGCAGAAGATGGCGCTGCACGGACCTGTGGATTGGAAAGCGCCCGAGCCGGTCGTGACCGAGGCGGACGGCGTCTTCGAGATCGAGTTCGAAGCGATGCCGCCCTATCAGCACTCTCTGGATATCCAAGCCGAGGGGCGCGTGCCGCGGACGGGCCGCTGGGGAGCCTTCGCGCCGGATCAGATCGAGGACCTCGGTGACATCCCGATCTCGCGTGGTGCCAACGTGCAGGGACAGGTTGTCGATACGCGGGGCTTTCCCGTCGAGAAAGTGGGCGTCTCGATTCAGAATCTCCCTCTGCCCGTGCGGAACGACATGGCCGCCAACAGCTCGCGTTCAGGATGGAGTGAAGCCGACGGGCGCTTCACGGTCAGCACTCCCATACCGTTCGGGACTTGGCCGCTCCGCGTCAACGGCCGTCGGAGCGGATACCGACATGTCTCCCCCGATTCGCTGACGATCGAGGAAGGCGCCGCGGCGATCGACCTCGAGGTCGTCGTCGAGCAGCTCCAGTCGATCTCGGGCCGGGTCCAGGACGAGAACGGCAATCCCCTCGAGTCCCGCATCTACTTGGGATCCAGTGCCGGCTCGACCTGGACGCGCGAGGACTCGACGTTCTTGCTCTACGGCTCCGGAGACCCCGTGATCTTCAAGTGCGAGAGACCCGAGCTCTACGAGCCCCTCGAGGACGATCGTGCCTTTGAGTGGGGGACGACCGACATCGTGCTCACGATGCGACGCGCCCTCTCGTTCGAGCTCACGGTAGTCGATGCCGACACTCGCCAACCGATCGAGGACTATGCCGTCCAGTGCTTCGCGAAACGGGCTCGTTGGAGCAGCAACCGAGAGCCTCGCCACGGTGGACACCACCCGGGCGGCAAGGTCACGGTCGACGGCGTCTGGCGGGGCGAGTGCGTCCTGCGAGTCGTCCCCAAGGACGCGAAGTACTGGTTCAGCGATGTGATCGAGTTCGAGGCGGCCGATCCCGGCATCGACCCCATGACCGTGGAGCTGGCACCGCTCCTACCGGTAGTCGTGCGCGTTGAAACGCCGAGTGGTACGCCGGTCGTCGGAACGCTCGTCGAGTTGATCGACAGCCCTTCGGAGTCCATTAGCGGGCGGGAATACATCCGCAAGCGGACGCAGAACATCGACGCATTCTTCGATCGCCAAGGCCAGGGCGGCGTCATGGTGATGAGCGAGGGCCACACGGACGCGGAGGGGAGGGTCACTCTCGCTCGTCGGCCCCAGGTCGACCTCTTCGCCGTTCGGGCGCTCGGACCCGGTCATCTGCCGGCAGTGTTCGTGAAGCAGCTCGCGCCGCCTCCCGGTCAACCGCTCGAGGTCACGGTTTCGGCTGGAGCAACGCTGAAGGGTCGGCTACTCGGCAGCGGCTACCGGGAGTATCCGGGCGAGTGCTCGCTGGCTCTCGTCTCACCGGAGGTCCGTATCACGGGCCGCGACGCGATTCCGATCGGCCCGGAGGGCGAGTTCGAACGCACCGACTTGCCGCCCGGCTCCTTCGAGGTCTTCCTCCGCACTTTGATCCACATGAAGTCGGACGGCGGCGGATCGCGTTCTTCCATCGACCTCGCTCCTTCCTTGGGCCAGGTCGTGCTCGAGGAAGGAAGCGTGACGGAGGTGTCATTCGACACCGGGCTGCTCCAGTCGGCGACGTTGACGGGAAGGGTGCTCGTCGACGGGCAGGCCCCGGCGGGGGCCCGCGTGACTCTCCAAGGGCGCGGATTCTCGTGTGGGCAGTACGTCCCCGATCCCGAGGGAGCCTTCCTTGCCGAAGGGCTTCCACCTGGCAGCTACACGCTTTCTCTGTCGGTCAACGCCTCCGAGGCCTCGAGGCCCCTTCAATACCACAGCGGGGATTCGATTACTCTGGACGCGGGAGCTCGCCTCGAGCACACGTTCCAATTGGATCATCGCGTCTTCCGCGTGCGGTTGCTCGAGGAGGACGGCGAGACACCCGCCTCGGAGACTCCCTGCTCGTGGATGACGGGTGACTGGTGGCACGAGGCCGAGACAGATGGCCAAGGCTGGCTGAAGATCGAGCCCGCCCCGCTCGGTCCCATCCATCTTCAGGTGCGCGGAAAACGGTTCGGTCCCTTCGAGATGCCGGACGGCGAGACGGAAGCCACGATCGACGTTCGCGTTTCGCCTAAAAACTCCGATGGTCGCTGAGACGGTGGAGGCGCTTTTTGGAATTGCGCTCAGCTCAGGCCGCCGCGGGAGAGATTGACATGAGCCCTCCTTCGCGCCGAGCATTCATGGCGGTGGGTTCGCCGTCATGTGCAAGAAGCTCGAAGGTGGAAGAATGAGGACGCTCGCCCCACGCCTCGTGATTCGTGGAATCTCCGGGCGACGTCTCGTCCGATCCTTGGGACTGCGACCGCTCTCTCGTCGATGTGAGGTGAAGGCATCGCGGCCCGCCGGAACGCGTTGAACTTCAACGTTCGACGTGACGGACTCCGTTCGGGTCTCTGTTCCTGTTCCTGTTCCTGTTCCTTTGGACCGCCGGGGCGAAGCCGGCTGTCCGAGGCGACGATGACGCGCGACGCCGGAACCTGCCGGGCCGCTACCCGCCCGTCAGCTCGGCCAGGATCTCGGTGAGCACCTGGTGGCGAGCGGCCTCTTGCTTGGCGGCTTCACCGCCGGTTTCGAGGGCATTCTCGAGGAACGACTTGGCTTTGGCGCGATTGCCTTCGACGTCGGTCTCGCTCGCCGCGTGGAGCAGGGCCAGGCCGATCGAGGCACCCCAGTTCTTGGGGAACAGCCGGCGCACCAAGGTGAAGCAGCGGAAGGCATCTTCGTAGCGAGCTTTCTGCAGGTAGAGGAAGCCGAGCTGCGCGTTGCACATCTCGTTGTTGGGCTGGAGGCGTGAAGCTTCCTCCAGCAACGTGATCGCCTCGTCCACGCGGCTGGTCTGCGCGTACTGGACCGCGAGGTTGTAGCGGGACTCGAAGTGCATGGGCGATTTCTTGACCGCCTGCTCGAAGCTCTCGATCGCTTTCTCGGTCTCTCCGCGCCGGAGGTAGATGTCGGCGAGGTTGTTGAGCGCCAGCGCGGCGCTCGGGTGATCGGGATTCTTGGCGAGGGCCTTCTCGTACTGCGCGACGGCCTTGTCGAGTTGGCTCTGATTCAAGTAGGTCACACCGAGGTTGTACAGCGCCTCGAAGGAGTCGGGCTCGAGCTCGAGGACGCGGATGAAGGCCTCCTCGGCTTCGGAGAGCTGCCCGGCTCGTTGGAGGCTGTCCCCGAGGCCGAGGTAGACGAACGGCTGCGAGTCGCTGATGGACAGGGCCTCACGATACAGCCGGATCGACTCCTGCAGGTCATTGAGATCCCGCTTGATCTCGGCCAGCTCGCAAAGGGCGCCGATCGAGTTGGGATCAACCTGCAGAGCGCGCTTGACGAAGTACTCGGCCTCGGCCGTTCGCCCTTGGAAACGCTTGATCGAGCCGATGTTCAAGAGTGCCTCGGCGTTGTTCTTGTCGAGGGCCAGAGCCCGGTCGAACTCGAGGAGTGCCTTCTCGACATCTCCGTTGCGAAGATAGGTGCGACCGAGGTTGTTGTGGATCTCGGGCGAGGAGGTCGTGGGCGCGTCCCCGCTCTCGGGCTCTTCGCTTCCATGGGTACGCCGGCCGCCGGCATAGCCGAGCTGCTGGAGACCCTGCATCGCCCGAGCCGCCTCACCGGCATCGATCGCGACCAGATCGTCGCTCGGCGCGCGCTTTCCCTTGCCCTCGTAGCTACTCACGTAGCGAATCGGATTGTCCTGCATGAAGTCCGCAGTGAAGACCTGAGACAGGACCTTGCCGTCCATGTCCTTGGCGACCGAGAGGCCGAGGTAGTGCAAGACCGTGGGCGTGATGTCGAGCACCGACGCGCCGTCGAAGGTCTGGCCCTTCTTGATGTGGGGGCCGGCGGCGAGAAAGACGCCGAACTTCTCGTGATCGAGATGCGCCTTCTGCACGTCGACGGTCTGCTCGCTGCGAATGCGCCGCTCGCCCGACTTGAAGCCGTGATCCGCCAAGATGAACAGCGCCGTCGTCTCGAGGTCGATCTTGTCGAGCAGGCGGCCGAGAAGCTCGTCCTGGTACAGGTACCAGTTCTCGACGACATGCTGGAACCGCTCGTACTCCTTCGGGTCGATCCAGTCGAGTCGCGGCGGCGCGTACTTCATGAATAAGTGCGAGAGGCTGTCGACCTGCTCGTAGTACAGCATGAAGAGATCGAAGTCGTCCTGCAGCAGCTCCTCGGCGATCGCGGTGTATCCCTGAGCCGTGACGGCATACTGCTGGAAGAGCTGGACCGCATTGTTCGGATCGGGATACCGCTGCCGCGACGGCAGGAACATGCGCTTGCGGTACTCTTCGGCGCTGAGATCGAAGAAGCGGAGCGCGAACTCCGGTGAGATCTGCTGGAGCGTCGGCATCATCGAGTTGACGGGCTCGAAGAGCGCGGGCGGATAGGTCTTTCGTGAGTCGTCGAAGCCGCGACCCGTCGCACCGAAGCCGTGATAGCCGATCGCGTCCGAGACGATGCGACCGCGGCCGAGGCGCTCAGCGGGGAAAGTGGCCCACCAGCCGATCACGGTCGCGTTCCGCTCGTTCTCGGCCAGGATGTTCCAGATCGCCTCGCACTGCCGGTTGCCACTCTGCACGGGCGTTCGAGTACCGTCGGGCTGATCGACCATGAACCAGCTGATGCCGTGCTTGGTGAGGCCCTTGCCGGTCGCCACGCTGGTCCAGATGACGGGCGAGAGCGGGACGTCCGTCAGCGTCTCGATCGGACCGCGGATCCCGATCTCTTGCAGACGCTGGAAGTTCGGCATCTTGCCCTGCGCCGCCAGAGCATCGATGACCTTCCAGTCCGCGCTGTCGATCCCGATGACCACCGCCCGCGTTTCGCCCGGCTCCGGCTCCGACGAGCAGCCGCTCAGGAGGACGCCGCCGACAAGTATTCCGATCCAGCCGGCCCTGCCGCCGAGTCGTCGCATCACGCCTGAGATCTCCTAGAATCGACCCGTGGTCCGCGCCCCTCCTCCCGAGCCCGTCCATCCTTGGGATTCTAAAGGGATTCTGCAGGATGCAAAGGTCACGCCGATCTTCTCGTCGCCTCGAATCAAGGTCGAGCCGCAAGGCTCCGAAAGAGGAAGTGGCGAGGAACGGGGCGCGCGGCCGATGGTTCGGTCGGCGCCAACCGTGAAACTCCTGCTCGCGAGGCGAAGTACCATGGGCGCGCGTCACGGCTTCTTGACCATTCTGATCAGCTTCGTGTTCGCTGGGCTCTGGCCGGTCACCGGTCGAGCTCAGGAAGATCCGAAGAAGGAAGAGAAACCGGCGACAGAGAAGCCGGTGAAACCCCAGGGCGAGTCCGAGCCCCAAGAATCCGAGGGCAAGCAGGACGAGAAGCCGACGGACGAGGAGGAGCCCAAGGAGCCCGAGGCGCCTCCGGAGCCGCCCAAGAAAGCGTTTCACCCTTCCGGCCTGCCGAAGCCACCCGGCTTCTTCGAGCCGAAGAAAGGTGAGGAAGCGAAGCCGGAAAAGCCGCGCTACCGCTCCGGGCTCGCCAAGCCACCCGCGTTGCGAGGCGACCAGGGCGAAGACGGTGAGGTGAAGGAAGCCGCCAAAGCCGAGCCGGCCCCGAAGCCCGTGGAGGAAGAGAATCTTTCGATCGCCGAGCGGATCCGACGCCTCACGGAGCGTCGCCGTCCCTTGATGGCAGGTCCGGTGGAGCCGACGGTGCGTCGCGATGGCACCCCCACGAAGGATGATCAACGGCCCGAGCTGAGCGAGCTCGTTCGGCACGTGCGCGTGCAGATCCTGCTGCGCAACGGGCAGACCTTCGAAGGGATCGTCAAAGACCAGCAGGTCATTCGTGATCTCAAGGACGGCCGACTCGTCCTCGGACCGCGCTCCGGCTTGGCTGGCCGCGGGTTCCGGCTCTGGTACGTCTACGAGACCGAAGGATACGTGCGCATCGGATACAACCAGATTCGCGAGATGAAGGCGCTGCGCACCCTGACGCCGAACGAGGTCCAGGCGATCCATGACCGTCTCGCCGAGCAGCGTCAGACGACGCTCGCCGACGAGATGGAGCGTCGCCGCGTGCGTGACGAGCGATTTGCTCGTCGCGAAGCCGAGAGAGCGGCAGCAGACGAAGCCAAGAAGAACCAAGAGGCCGAAGGCGGCGTCGCCGCGGATTCCGTGCGGAACGAGCGCTATCAGGAGCTGCTCGCTCAGTTCTCGCCCGAGGACGGTTGGACGCCCGAACGAAAAGACGAGATCGAGCGCCGCAAGATCACCGTCGACGTCTTCCCGACCAAGGTCGAGCAGGCCTTCCTCGACAGCTTCGAGGAGTGGCTGCCGGCCTATCACTTCTGGGTCGAGGAGCAGAAGAAGGGCGAGGAAGAAGAGGCCGGGAAGAATGAAAAGGCCGATGGCACGCCCGATGGGAAAGGCGCGAAGCCGGTCACGCCGCCAGCGAAGGGCCCCGAGAAGCCTGACAAGCCGAAAGACGACGACGGCGGCCAGTAATCGTCGAGCTCAGCTCGCCGCACTCGAAGGGAGCTTCGGCAGCTCCCTTCGAGTGTTCGGCCCTCATCGTTCGAAGGTGGTACTCCAGCCTCGGAGCGTCTGGCGGTCCACCTCGCTGAGCACCGCATCGCGGTGTAGCCAGAGGTAGATGTCGAGTGGCATCTCATGGTCCTCGACCTCTTCCCAGATCTCTTCCACGAGCTCGAGCTGCTCCTCCTTCTCGTACTGATCCCAGCGCGAGAAGTTGAGGTGCTCGCGCGCTTCCTCGACGTCATAAGCCACGAGCCACGACACTGGCGCGACGTAGCCGTACCAGGGCCAACGCACCTCGTGCGAGTGGCAGTCGTAGCAGGACCGCTCGAGGATTTGGGCGACCTCGGGAGGGGCGGCGATCTCGCCTTCGATCGGGGGGTTGCTGCGGTCGACGGGGACGAACTGGATTCCGATCGCGATCAGGACGAGGGCCCAAAGGATCTTCTTCTTCATCGGGTTCTCCGGGTGAGCTTTGGCCGAGTCGCGTGACACTGTGCCACTTGGCCAGGTCCGCGACCAGCCGTCACCGAATCGTAAGAACGGAGACGTGTTTCACGCCGGTGGTATCATTCCCGGCCATGTCCGATCGCTTTCTCGAGATCGTCTCCGGCGCACGCCGAGACTGGGTCGGCCGCGTGGCACGCGGAGGGCTCACCGCGCTGTCTTGGCCCTACGGGCTCGGAGTCGCTTTGCGCAACGCGGCCTACGACCGTGGCTGGCGTGCCGTTCATCGGGCGCCCGGACCGGTCGTCTGCGTCGGGAACCTCACCGCAGGCGGCACGGGCAAGACCCCTTTGGTCGAGGCGATCGCAAGCCGCTGGCTCGGGCAGGGCCGGCGAGTGGCGATCGTCGGGCGAGGGTATGGAGCGGCGCGCGGGGAGCTGAACGATGAGCTTCGTCTGCTGCGAGACAACCTACCTGCGGCGACGGTCCTGGCGAACCCCGATCGATGGCGCGGTGCGCGCGAGGCCTTCTCGGCGGGTGCCGAGGTCGTTCTGCTCGATGATGGATTTCAGCATCGGCGACTGGCGCGGGACCTCGACCTGGTGACGATCGACGCGGCCTGTCCCTTCGGGTTCGACCGTCTTCTGCCGCGGGGCCTGCTGCGCGAAGGCCGTCGAGGGCTGGCCCGTGCCGGGGCGGTCGTGATCACACGGAGCGATCGCGCGACGAACGAGGACCTGGCCAGGCTCGAGCGAGAGGTTCGCCGCTGGACGCCCAAGGCGGTGATCGCGCGCTCGCGGCATCGGCCGATGGCGATCGTCGATCCGGGCGGTGAGCGCCGGCCGCTCGCTTCGATTTACGGCCGGTCGGTGCTGGTGTTCTCAGGGTTGGCGCGCAACGATCTGTTCGTAGAATCGGTGCGCGCCTTGAGAGCCGACGTGCGAGCCACGCGCTCGTTCGCGGATCACCATGACTACCGGCCGAACGACCTAGAAGCCCTGGCTGCCCAGGCGCAAGCGCAGGGTGCGGACTGCCTCCTGACGACTCAAAAGGACGCCGTGAAGCTCGCAACGATCGGTGAGCTGCCCGTTCATTGGCTCGCGATTGAGCTCGAGATCTCGTCTGGCGACGAAGCGCTTTGGGATCGCCTCGACGCCGTCCTGACCGAACAGAACGTCCCTCGAGACGCCTTCAACCCGACTCCGGTGAACGATCGATGAAGCACCAGCACCGCGGCAACCGCCGCTCGCCCGTCGTGTGGGCACAGTACATCGCCTTTCGCATCGTCGTGGCGATCGTGCGCTGTCTGCCGCTCTCCGCCGCCCGCGCACTGGGCCGGATGCTGATTGGTCGGCTCGGCTTCCTCGTCCTGAAGCGAGCTCGCCAGCGCGCGATCGATCATGCCCGGATGGCGCTCGATCTCTCCGAAGCGGAGGGTGAACGCCTCATCCGCCGGCTCTTTCTGCACCTCGGCAATCTCTCGGCAGAGTTCCTGCTCATGCCACGGATCGTGCGGCGCGGACTCGATCGCTTGATCCGCTTCGACGATCCGAGTCAACGCCAACGCTTGGAGGCACTCGACAAGGCGGCCGTCTTCGTGACGCCTCACCTCGGGAACTGGGAGGTCCTCGGCGCGACGACGGTCTTGATGGGAATCCGGCTGAACACCATCGCCCGACCCCTGGACAACCCGCTCATCAGCGATTTCGTCTTCGCCGAGCGCAAGCGCTTTGGTCAGGGGCTCATCAGCAAACGCCACGCGTGGGGAGAGATCACGCGCATGTTGGGAGAGGGGAACCACCTGTCGTTCTTGCCCGACCAAGACGCGAGGCGACACGGTATCTTCGTCGACTTCCTCGGGCGCCCCGCCTCGACCACCCGCGCCCCGGCGCTCGCGGCGCTGCAGCACGGCGCTTCGATCATCCCCGGATGCGCAGTCCGTGACGGTGACCACTACCGCATCTTCGTCGCCGATCCGATCGTGCCGAATCGTGAGGCACCCGACCGCGCGGCCGAGGTGAAACGGATCACGCAGGAGTACACCCGCGTCCTCGAAGGCTGGATCCGCCAGTATCCCGAGCAATGGATGTGGATGCACCGCCGCTGGAAGACGACGCCGGATTCGGTAAAGCCGCGCCGGAGGAAGGAAGCCGGCCTGGACGCAGTCGACGAGCCACCCACACCGGCCGAAACCGAGCCAAGCAGTACCCCGACATTGGACGAATCCGAGCCAAGCAGTACCCCGACATTGGACGAATCCGAGCCGCGCACGGCGACGCGGCGCGAGGATGGTTGATTTGAAGCTGAGCCGCCTCGCGGAGATCGACGCCCGAGCGGCCATAATCCAGTAAGCGGGCTGCATTCGACGCTTGGCGTTGGACGAATCCGAGCCGCGCACGGCGACGCGGCGCGAGGATGGTTGATTTGAAGCTGAGCCGCCTCGCGGAGATCGACGTCCGAGCGGCCATAATCCAGTAAGCGGGCTGCATTCGACGCCCGAGCGGCCGAAATCCAGAAAGCGGGCTGCTTGGACTGCGGGCGCCCGTGTGCTGAAATCAGACCGCGGACGGCGTTGGGCCGTCGATCGTCTTACCCGTGACGTCGTATGGACCTGAAGAAGCTCAAGCGATACCCGCTCGCCGAGCGGAAGAACCTGGTCGAGATCTCGCGATTCGGAACCGTCGCCCCGCCGGGAGACGGCTTCGCGGCCTTTTGGGATCGTCTGCCCGACTTTCTCGGAGCGCGGAGCCTCAAGGAGCTCGCCCGTCGAATCGTGGCCGCCCATCGCAACGGCGCGCCGAGCTGGGCGGCGTTCGGGGGGCATGTCGTGAAGGTCGGAGTCGGTCCGCACCTCATCGATCTTCTCGAGCGCGATCTGCTGCACGGGATCGCGACCCACGGTGCCGGTGCGATCCATGACGTCGAGCTCGCCTTGATCGGCGCGACGAGTGAGGATGTCGGCGAGTCGCTCCAAGACGGCTCCTTCGGCATGGCGGCCGAGACGAGCGACTTCTTCAACGAGGTCGTGCGTCGAGCGTATCGAGATGGCCGGGGGCTCGGGCAGGCGCTCGGCGAGGAGCTGATTGCGGCCAAGGCGCCCTACCTCGAGCAGAGCCTCTTGGCGACGGCGGCGCGGTTGGGCAAACCCGCGACCGTACACGTCGCGCTGGGCACGGACATCGTGCACATGGCGGCCGACGTCGACGGCGCGGCCTGGGGCGCCGTGACCATGGAGGACTTCCGCGTCCTCACCCACGGTGTCTCCGCGATCGAGGGTGGCGTGTGGATGAACCTCGGCTCGGCCGTGCTGCTCCCCGAGGTCTTCCTCAAGGCGCTGACGATTGCGCGCAACCTACAAGACGGAGCGCCACACGCGTTCGTCACGGCCAACCTCGACATGATTCAACACTACCGCGGGCGGGTGAATGTGATCGGCCGACCCTCGGGACACGGCATCGCTATCGTGGGGCAGCACGAGATCCTCGTACCGCTCCTTCACCAGGGAATCCTTGTCGAGCTGAGCCGCGCCCCGGAGACGACCTCATGAGCGAGACGATTCTCGACTTCCTGGATCGCAGCGCTCGACCGCGGATCCTGGTGGCGGGCGATCTGATCCTCGATCGCTATGTGTGGGGACAGGTCAAGCGAATCTCTCCCGAGGCGCCCATCCAGATCTTGCACGTGCAGTCCGAGGAGCACCGACTCGGCGGTGCCGGCAACGTCGCCCGCAACCTGGCCGCGATGGGTGCACAGGTCTCCGTCTGTGGCTTTGTCGGCGACGACTCACACGGCCGCGATCTCTTGGCCGAGCTGGGTGATCTCGGTATCACGACCGACGCCGTGCCTCGCCTCGACGACCGACCGACCGTCGTCAAGACGCGCCTCATCGCCAGCAAGCAGCAGGTGCTGCGTGTCGATCACGAGCAGGTGATTCCGCTCCGCGAGGACGTCGAGCATCGGCTGGTCCAGCAGCTCGAGACCGCGGCCCACGAGGTCGATGCCATCCTTCTCTCGGACTACGCCAAGGGCGCGCTGGCACCGGCGATCATCGAGGCGGCCATCCAGGCGGGACGACGGCGTGAGATCCCGGTGCTGGTCGATCCCAAGGGGCACGATTACAGCCGATACCGTGGGGCGGCGGCGATCACGCCGAATCGAGCCGAGGCGAGCGCGGCCGTCGGTTACGAGCTGGACCTCGACTCCGATCTGGAGAAGGCAGCGGTACAGCTCCTCGAAAGCCTCGAGCTGCAGGCGATCGTGATTACGCTCGGTCCCGACGGCATGTACTTGCGCGAGCGCTCGGGCACGGGCATCCGGATCCCGACCAAGGCGAAGATGGTGTACGACGTCACGGGTGCCGGCGACACGGCGATCGCGCTCATGACGCTCGGACGCGCTGGCGGCCTCGCCTGGCCCGAGGCGGTCGCCCTCGCCAACGCGGCGGCGGGAGTCGTGGTCGGCAAGGTGGGAGCCACCGCGGTCACGCCCGCCGAGCTCCGCGCGGCCGTGGGCGCGCGCGAGGTGTTCGGCGCTTCGAAGATCCTCGCCGATACCGAGCTCGAAGAGGTCATCACTTCGCTGCGACGCCAGGGCAAGCGCATCGTGTTCACGAACGGCTGCTTCGATCTCATCCATCCGGGACACATCGAGTACCTGAGCTTCGCCCGCGAGCACGGCGACGTACTGATCGTCGGCATGAACTCCGACGCATCGATTCAGCGCATCAAGGGACCCAAGCGACCGATCCTCTCTCTGCTCGAGCGACAGATCGTGCTCGCCGGGCTCGAGACGGTCGACTTCGTGACCTCGTTCGACGACGACACGCCTCAGGAGCTCATCGAGCGCGTCTCGCCGGACATCCTCGTCAAAGGCGAGGACTGGCGTGAGAAGGGAGTGGTGGGGCGCGAATGGGTCGAGTCCCATGGGGGAAGAGTGGTGCTGGCGCCGCTTCGGGCCGGCTCGTCGACGACCGACATCATCGGTCGCATTCGGGAGAGCCTTGAAGCCGAGTGAGAGGGCGGCCGAGAGCGTCGGCGATCGATTCGCAGGTTAGCTGCTTCAGCTCGACGTCGGCCGCGAGTACAATCCGGCGGGGGGCGCCTTGCCCAAGGACCCATCCGCCAACAGGTTGGGGGCTCGAATTCGATGACGCCGAAATCGGTGACTCACAAGGCCGTCGACAAGATCGTCGACGACCACAAGACCCTGGCTGACATCCTCAACGCTCTGCAGTCGCAGGGGAAGAAGATCGTCTTTGCCAATGGTTGCTTTGACATCCTGCACGTCGGTCACGTGCGCTACCTGCAAGATGCTCGCTCACGAGGCGACTATCTCGTCGTGGCGCTCAACGCGGACTCCTCGGTCCGCAAGCTCAAGGGCAAGGGCCATCCGATCAACCCCGAGGAAGAGCGGTTGGAGATGCTGGCTGCCCTCGAGTGTGTGAACTACGTCACGGTCTTCGAGGAGGAGACCGCCGACGAGATCCTCAAGAAGCTGCGCCCGGACTTCCATGCCAAAGGGACGGACTACACTCCGCAGACCGTCCCCGAGCGTGAGACCGTCCAGTCGATCGGCGGTGAGGTCTTGATCGTCGGCGATCCGAAAGAGCACTCGACCTCCGACGTCCTGCGCCGGATCCGCCGCCGCAAGTTCCGTTGAGCGTCGGCCAGCAGAGCTCCGACATCGACGGGTCGCGCGCCCGGATCGGAGCCGAGCTCGGCCTGGCGGTGATGGCTCTCGGGTCTCTCGTGACCTTCGTCGCCAGCGGCCTGACTCTCGACGTCGACCAGCTGCCTCGCTGGCTCGGATGGCTCCCGCTCGCCGCGACGGGCCTCGCGTTTTCGGTCATCGTCCTTCAGGTCGTGCGACGGCGCCGAGCACCAGTCGGGCGTGCAGGCCTCGGTGAGCGCTCGGCTCTCGTGTTGGCCTACTTGACTCTCGCGATCGGGCTTGCACTCCTGGTCTCGCCCGCCCTCGCGGCGACGGAGCGCTGATGGGCGACGCACCTCAGGATCACCTCGAGCGACCCGATCTTCAGGACTGGTTGGTCCGCTGTCGCTTGGACGCCCTCGCCCACGTCTTCGAGGGGGAGCCCACCGGAGAGGCGATCGAGCGCCATCGGCATCGTGACGTGTGGCGGCTCGACGGGGAAGCCGGTCAGGCGCTGTACGTGAAGCGCTACCATCGTCGGCACTTCAAGGATCGTTGGCCCGACTGGCGGCGCGGACGCCCGGCTCGCTCCGACGCGGCCGTGGAGCGCGCGGCCTTCGAAGCCTTCGCGGCCGCCGGACTCGAGACCGTGCCGGTCGTCGCCTGGGGTGAATCCGCAGACCCCGAGCGCGGCTCGTACCTGATCACGCTCGGAGAGCCTGGTTGGTCGGGGCTCGATGCGTGGATCCTCGAGCGAGCGGCGCAGGCGTCGCCGCGCGATCGTCGGCGTCTGGCCGCGGCCCTCGGTGCCGAGATCGGCCGTCTCCACGGCTCGGGTCTCGGGCACCCCGACCTCCTCGCCTGGCACGTGCTGGTGCCGGACGAGCTCGACGCCGAGATCCGATTTCGTCACCTCGACTTGCTGCGCGCGACCCAAGCGCCGTCGAGTCGGCGTCGCCGAGCGAGGGACTTGGCCGCGCTGGTCGCTTCGGTGCCGATGCTGAAGATCGATCGTCGCCTGCGTTGGGTGTTCTTGCGTGCCTACGAGCGCGTCGTCGGCGGCGCGTCCGAGCGGCGCGCCTTGCTTCGCCACATCCGCGTGCGTCTCGAGCAGATCGAGGATCGTCCGAAGTTCCAGCGCTCGCGCTGGGGCGAGTGGCGCAGCACCGACGGAGCGCGCGTTCGTTGGCGCCGGGAGCTGGCAGCGGTGCCGAAGGCTCCGAACCTCGATCGGCTGGAGGAGGTCGAAGGGATCACCGTGCAACGCCGCTTGTCCGAGCGCACCAACGCGGTCTGGGTCGATCCCGTGCCCGGGGAGACGTGGTACCTCAAGGTCCATCGCGCCCGCGACGGCTCGGGCCGGCGCCGAGCCAAGCGCGAGTGGAAGCGCTTGATGGCGCTCGAGTGGGAAGGTGTCTCCGCGGCGCGCGTGGTCGGCTGGGGACGAGAGCCACGGCGAGGCTGGGTGCTGACGCGGCAAGTGCCGGGCGCGCCCGTCGACGAGCTCTTGATGTCGGATTGGCCCGGGAGCGCGCGCCGGTTGGTGGAGGAAGCCGATCGCCTCGGGTGCTTCGTGCGCCACTTCCATCGGCTCGGCCACTACCACAAGGACCTCTACCTCTGCCACGTCTTCGCGACCGCGGCCGAGAGCGGTCCCATTCGCTACACGCTGATCGATGCGGGGCGGATCGAGCGCGGCGAGCGCGTGCGTCCTCGATGGTTCGTGAAAGACCTGGCGGCGCTGGCGTCGTCGTGGCCGGCGGAGAGCCCCGCCGGCGGCCGCCGCGGAGCGCCCCCGCGGCGAGTGGTGGCCGCCTTCCTCCGAGCCTACGGCGGACCGTCAGCACCCGGGCGTCGGGAGCTGCTGCGGGCAGTGCGGCGCAAGGTCCGTCGCATCCTGTCCCACGTGCCCAAGAACCAGAGGCTCAGCCCTTCTGGAGCTCCCAGAAGTCAGCGCCCATGAGGTCCCAGGGTAGACGGCGCTCGTCAGGGTCGGCGGCGTCGAAACACTGGTTGACGAAGTAGAGGATCGTCGACGGATCGCTCCAGACGTTCGCGACGCCGTGGAGGACACCGCGCGGGATGTACAGGAGCTGGGCGCGGCCGTCGCCCAGAACGAAGCGCATCGAGACGTTGAGTGTCGGCGAACCCTCTCGTAGATCCTTCAGGCCGACCAGCAGCCGCTGAGAGGGCGAGACGAACCAGGCGTCTTCCTGGTTATAGTGAAGGTGGAAGGCCTTGATCGTGCCAGGCAACATCTCGGAGGCATTGACTTGACTGGGTCGAAACCCGGGCAACCCCACCAGCTCCCCCTTGTCGTCGAAGCGGGCCAGCTCGCAGAAGGAGCCGCCGTCTTCGACGAAGCGGCGCAGGTCGACGATCTGGACGCCGTCGATTCGGACGCGGCCCGAGTAGTCTTGGGTCGTGATCTGGTCACGGTATCGGTCGTGGATGTCCGAGGGACTGAGCGGCTTGGTCATGATGGGGCGCCGACGCCGGCGGCGTCGCTCTCCGATCTCTTGGGAGCAGGCGAGTTTCAAAGGGGCGGGATTGTACGTCGCGATCGCGCGAGGGGTCAAGCTGGGTGGGCGATCCGGCTGGCGTTCGGAGTGCTGCTCGCGCTGTCGCTCGGCCCGCTGGCGCGAGCCCAGATCCTGCCGACGGTCCAGCTCATCCCGGATCTGACCTACTGCGACGGCGATGCACAGGACGCGCGGAAGCACCGCCTCGACCTCTATCGACCCGACATCCGATGGGCCGTCGACAGCGGTCGCCCGCTCCGGCCCGTGCTCGTGTTCGTGCACGGCGGCGGCTGGATGTTCGGCGACAAGAACCACTACGGCGGCCTCTACGGCAACGTCGGTCGCGCCTTCGCCGCGCGTGGCTACGTCGTGGCCGTCATCAACTACCGTCTGTCGCGGCGTCGCAGCGAGGTGCGGCATCCCGATCACGTCCAGGACGTGGCTCGTGCCGTGGACTGGGTCCACGGGCACGTCGCCTCGTACGGCGGCGATCCGGAAGAGATCGTCTTGGCCGGCCACTCCGCCGGCGGTCACCTGGTGAGCCTGATCGCGACCGACGACCATTACCTTCAGGAGGTCGGCCTCGATCGTTCGATCGTGCGCGGCGTCGTCTCGATCAGCGGCGTCTACGACCTGGTCGGCATCCCGGGCATCGATCGCGTTTTCGGCTCCGAGCTCGAAGCGCGCCGGCTCGCCTCACCCCTCTCGCACATCGACGCGTCGGATGCGGTCCTGCCGTTCCTGGTGCTCTTCGCCGAGAACGATCTCCCCGGCCTCGAGTCGGGTGCCTTGACCTTCGCGCGCCAGCTCTCGGGTGTCGCCGCGCGCGTCATGACCGCGCAGATCGCAGACCGGTCGCATCAGTCGATCGTCTTGGGAATCGGCCGATTGGGTGACGAGACCACAAAGCAGATCGAGAGCTTTCTCGAGCGAGCGACCGGCCCCCTCCCGCCGATCGAGACGCCGGCCCAAAAGCCCGAAGACCAGTCGCGCGACCGCTGAAGGGAATGCCCCTTGCGAAACGCATTCGGGGGGGCGGTTTCACTCCATCGCGCGATTGACGTCCCGCCCAATCAGGCGTAGCCTCGACAGGGTTCCGGGAAGGACCCGTCGCCCTCCTGCAAGCCGCGGGGGGAGGCGACGACACATAACAGGGGAGTGAAACATGAACAGCATGATGAGCACCACGAGCGTCCGTACGGCGATCGAGGGGGGGG
>JAJDCO010000032.1 GCA_029260795.1 Planctomycetota bacterium
GTTGCTCCCATCGTCGAGCGAGAGCACGATCGTTACGAGGTTGCCGTTCTCGGCTGGAGGCGACTGCGCCTCGAACCAGAACGGCTGTCCGGCCACCGGCGCCGTCCCCGGAAACACGAGGGTGTGAAACTCGTCCGACCCGATGTCGTCCTCGCGTCCGGAATCGTCGACGCCGTCGCCGTCGAAGCCTCGGTTCTCGCCCTCGATGTCGAGGATGACCGGAGCGCTCAGACGAAAATCGACGCACGGCGAGTCGAATCGAATTCGCAGATCCCCGGCTGCCGCGTTCACGAACTTGGGGTCAACTGAAACGTCCGAGTCGTCGATGATCCCGGTGCCGATGACGGATCCCGAGGATCTGAAGTTCACGTTGTCCAGCGGCGTGTTTCCCCAGGCGACCGATGCTCCGATGTGTCCGAAGACGAGACCGGACGTCCCCGAGCGCATCGCACCCCCGAATCCTCCGTTTCCTTCGACCGTGGTCTGAAAGACTCCGATCGAGGCGAGGGGGTCGTAGCATCGAATCCCGAAGTAGGGAATGTAGAAGCAGGCGTAGTCGCCCGAGGTGAACAGGCCTCCCCCGGCGTTCTTCGTGATCGTCGAGTTGGTGAAGCGCGTCTGGATCGACGTCACGAAGCCCGGCTCGACGACTTGAGTGAAGCCGATGCCGCCATTGTGGGCGATCAGGTCGCGGTTCGACCCCACGGTGCTCCCGGACTGCCACAAGTGGATACGCACGCCGTCTTCCAGGTTCTTGCAGATCGAGTTGTCCTGGAGACCCCACCCGGAGCTGCCGTCGATTCCCTTTTGATAGAACCCGATTCGATTCTCTGTAATCGTATTGCCGAACAGTCGACCGTTCTCCGTGTCTACTCGCGTTCCAGCGTATACGCCGGCCCGCAAGTTTCGAGTGATCGTATTGTTCACCAGGAAGACAAAGTAATTACCGGACTCGTCATGGACACCGACACCGTCGCTGCCACCTTCAATCGTGAGCCCTTCGATTCTCGTCTCGGCGAAGTAGATCGTGTTGTGCACTTGAAAGACACGCGACTCTCCGACTCCGATGACTCGAGTATTGTCCGGTCCTTCGGTCGAGCGCACCGTCAACCCTGATGGCGGAACGAGCGGAAAGACCTCGCCAAGGGCAGAGTCATATGCCCCCGGTTCGACGTGCAGGGTGTCCCCGATTCCCGAGATCTGGGCAAAGGCGCGAGTGATCGTCTTCCAGGGCGAGGCCTCACTCCCGACTCCGGCTGCGTCATCGCCGCTCACGGCATCGACCCAGTAGTCGTCGGCGGTAGCCGACCGTGCGCAGGGCGATACGAGCAGTGTGACGACCAGGAAAAAAAGTCGATTCTTCATGTCGGTCTCCTTCTCGGCTCGCTCGCTCAGTGCTGGTGTCCGCCGCCACCACCCGGGCCGCCGACGGTGTAGGAGGGCGACTTGTAGGCGTAGACGTACGCGTCGCTGCCGATGAAGAGGTAGTCGACGCGCTTCTGCGAGTTCTCGGGATCGACCTGCTCGCGCAGGACCTCGATCGAATTGAAGGCCCCGAGGTTCCATCCAAGCCCCTCGCTCTCGTAGCGCGGCGTGGTCAGGTTGACGGTCTTGTTGGATCGATCGATGCTGTAGACGGCGAAGGTCTGGGACTTGCCGACGATGACCTCGAGCTGATTCTGGCAGGAGCACTTGCCGAGTGCCGGCCCGACCCACAGACCCGTGCAGCTCGCCTCGGCGAGATCGCCGTTGAAGATGCGCGAGAGCTCGCCCGAGCCGTTGCTCTCGAAGATCATCAGGTGGCTGTCGGTCTCGTCGGGGTCGCTGGCGTCACCGTAGATGGCGCCGACCGCGAACACTTCATCGAGCGTGTCCTGAGAGGTAGCCGGGTCGATGTTGTAGGTGGCCAGGCCGGCCAGAGTCCAACCGAAGTCGCCCATCGGATCGTCCGAGGGGTCATCGTCCTTCCAGCTCGTCCAAGGGGTGCTCCCGACGCCCAACTTGTATGTCACCAGCCGACCGCCGTTCGTTGCCAAGACCGTCTCGAGAATCGCCGTACCGTTGCTGTTGTCGAGGTTCCCCATCCGGACGGCGTTCCCGAAGGCCCGCAGCGACCACGTGTAGTAGCGGTCGTCCAGCATGAAGGTCTTGCCCGTCGAGGTCGGCTGCCGATCGATGCCAGGAGAACCAGCAAGGTAGTCGAGCTTGGAAAGCAGCCGTCCCTTGTTGTTCGCGGTCGTTTGATCACCGATCATCGCGAGATCCCACTGGCCGGAGCTCTGGAGCTGGCCGACGTCGACCGTCTCTTGGAAGACGTGGGTGTCGAGATCGAGGAGACTGTCCTTGTCCCAGAACACGTTCCACGCATTGCCAGCGTCCGGGCCTTGGCCCACCAACGCCGCCGCCCGCCGATCCGGGTTGAACGTCCGGCACACCACGTCGCGCGCGCGGCGCTCGTCGATCAGGCCCGTTAGCGCGTCGACGCGGTAGTAGGCCGAGCCGGCCGGGCCGCGGCCGGGCCAGGTGAATGTGAAAGCGCCGGCGAAGGCGTCCCAGTAGGTGAAGTGGGCGATGACGTTGAGCGAGGGGGTCAGGTCGACGTCGAGGTTCGGGAAGTCAGTCTGGCTCTGACCGAGTGAGCTGAAGCTGTCGGCGAAGGCCTTCAGACCGTAGGCCAGGCAAAGAGGCTCTTCCTGATGGAGGAGCGACAGACCTGAGGTCGGGAAGCTCGAGGGCACGTCGGCCACGAACACCACGCCGTGCACCGTCGTGCCGAAGAGACGCTTGTCGCTTCCGACAGTCGCGACCTCGAGGCTGAGGATCGGGGCCTTCCGAAGGCGAGGAGTGGCCTCTCCTTGGAGGTGACAGCGCTGCGGACTCCAGTACACCGATGTGCTGCCATTCTGGACCTCACTGAAGCCGCTCGTCAGGTCGAAGTCGAAGAAGTGGATGCCGTCTTTGCCGCCCAGCGCGAGCGTGGCCGTGCTGCCGTCGTTCGAGAGGACCTCGAAGCAATCGAGCGGCAGGTAGATCTTTCGCCCGTTGTCGGTGTTGTTCGGATCCAGGTCGATCGCCTCCTCGACCAGCACGCGAATCTCGTTCTGCGAGGAGTCCTTCAAGATCGTCCCGTCGGCCGCCACCGCAATCAGGTTGCGCTCGACGTCCGTGGACGAGTTGTAGTCCTGAAACTCTCCAGGGATCCCTACGATGAGGTACACGGTCGTGCTCGAGACCGTCACCTTTCGGATCTGGCACGGTGTCATCTTCAGGTAGTGACTGAAGCCGTAGTTGGCGGCACCCGAGACGAATGTCGAACTGAAGCTGAAGTCGCCTGAGCTCTCGACGATCGGCGCGAAGTAGCCGCGGGCCGTGCCGGCGAGCAGCTCACCGGTGGCGTCGTCGTAGACCAGCTCGGTCACGGGCTCGAAGTCCTCGGCGGTGCCGACCGAGATCGTCCCGGTCGTGATGTCGGTGACATCGAGGCGTTGGAGGCGACAGGCGTTCGGCTTGCCGCTGGTGGCGTGGGCTATACCGGTGCCGACGATGAAGACGGACGTCGCTCCCGAGACATGCGCGCCGATCGCGAGATCGGGGTTCTCGCGTTCGCCGCCATAGACCATAGGCCCCGTGAGCTGCCTGGCATCGAACACCGAGGCCGTCGAGTCGTACCAGATCCCCCAGATCTCGCCCGAGTGGCTCATCGCCACCAGACCCGTCATCGTGCCGCCGCCCGGTTTGGCAAAGGTGCCCGAGTCGAGCCCCGTGATCGCGGTCCCCATGTCCGGGCTGCGCCACTCGAAGACCAGAGCATCGTTGGTCTCGTCCCACTCCAGGATGTGGACGAATCCGGCCGACTCGCCGTAGACGACCTCGAGGTTGCCGTCGTCGTCGATGTCCTCGACGATCAGGTTGTGGTTGATGCCGGGCTCGATGCCAGTACCCAGGAACCCGCGACCGTTGCCGTTGGGCGGAGCCTCGGTCCACAGGCGCGTCAGCGACAGGGCACCCGACGGCGTGGCAGGCGGCGAGCTGATCGTGGCTTCGTGGAAGACGTAGTCGGAGATCGAGTTGAGCGGCGCGACGTTCTCGTCGATGGCGATGGCCGGCGGCGGGTCTTGCCATACGGGAGACCCTTGGGACTTCCAGTTGTCGTGGCGCGCCTTGAGCCAGTCGACGACGTTTCCGCCCGAGGGGATCGTCGCATTGTTGGGAAAGTACGTGCCCGGGTGGAGGAGCAGGGCGAGGCCTTCGCCACTCGCGCCCGAATGCTCCTGGAAGGCGTAGGGAAGGACGATCCCGTAGTCGGAGTAGGGGATCGACGTGTTCGGGATGTTCGTGTTCTCGAGCACGTCATCGAACTGATGGCGGAACACGTTGGCCAGGGTCACGAGGTCTTCGTCAGCGCCGATAAGGACGAAGGGACGATAGAAGAGCGCGGTCTGGGCGGCGGCGCGCGCCTGGAGCCGTTTCAACACAGAAGCGTTGGCCAGCGCGTCGCTCTGGTTGCCCGTCGAGATCTGGTACTCGATGAGCTCCTGGACCTCGTGGAGATACCAGGCGTCCTCGATCCAGACGTTGCTTCCGGGTACTTGAGCCTCCGAGCCGTAGTTGGACAGGAACTGCCCCGCTCGCTGCAGCCGCTCGGTTCCATAGAAGCCCTCGGGACCGACGCCGGCTGCGCCCACGGCCAAGCAGCCGTCGAACTCTTGCGGATCGAGCATGCTCTGGAGGAGCGCGATGCTGGCCCCGAACGAGGCACCCGCGATGAAGGTGTTCTTGACGTCGAAGCAATAGTCCTCGTCGAGGGCAAGGCGATCGCGGATGTCCTTCAGCAGCGTGATATTGTGCTGCATCATCTGCCACACGGGATGGTTGCCCGAGCCCCCGTTGCCCATGGCGACGATGGCCCAACGATCGGCGCCTTCGCGATAGGGTATCGACTGGAGAAAGATCGGGATCGCGAAGTTCGGCAGCTTGGGACCGGCAGCGTTCGAGCACGGGACCGTTCCTTGGTCGAGGTGCTCGGGTATCGCGTGCAGCGTGCCCGCTGTCGCCCGGCAGCCGATGAAGAGATCGACGTCGCGGGGGCCAGCGGTGACGCAGTTCACGACATCAAAGAACGTCTTGGGATAGAAGATCACACCCCGATCGCCGTTGAGCGTGTACCTCTGGTAAAGATACTCGATCTCCTTGCTGGGCGAAGTATCGAGCCGGTCCAGGTAGCAAGTCCGGCCGGTCTGGATCGAGCCGAGGCTGAGCTGGCCCAGATGGCTCGTGATCGGGACCGGATTCTCCCAGCTCGTTCCCCAAGTCGGCCAACCTTGGAGCAGGTTCAGGAGCGCGCCGTCCCCGTACATCATCCCGCCCTTGTCGGAGGCGGCCTCCTGCAAGGCCGGCGTATGAGCGCTGTCACCGTCTTGGAAGAAGACGGAGTCCTGTTGCGCTAAAGCGCTGTGGAGGGGGGCCGATACAAATGATGGCCAGGGCGGCGATGCTGAGGGCGGTCGTTCGCGTGCGATGAGTATTCTCGAGTGGCATGACTCCCCTTTCCCGGAAGCATGACGATCACGGGCAAGTCGGAGCGGGACCGCGGAGGGTGGCTGCGGCTCGAGCGTGATGGGTCCTTCTCGTCGGTCGATGAATGCGGCTTGTCATCGAAGGGAGCAGATCGACCGGAAGCTGTCAACATCGCGTCGTAAAGGGCTGGCGCTCATTCGGGAGCTTCAGGATTCCAGCCTCACGACCGAGGTGAGTTGCGAAGCCGTCAATACAGGCGGCGCAAATGGCGTTTGAACTGGGGTCCGTCTTGCGAAAAGGCTGGACCGCTCACCGTCTCACTCCTGTGCCGTCGCCGTCAACCGCAGGCCGACGATCGACGCCAAGAGCAGCAGTAGGAACACCGCGCGCAGCGCGGACAGCGGCTCCTTGAACAGCACGATGCCGCCGATGGCGGCACCAAGAGCGCCGATGCCGACCCACACCGCGTAGGCCGTGCCGATGGGGAGCGTGCGCACGGCGACCGCCAGCAGCCACATGCTGGCCACCAGTGTCACGGCCACGAACACCGAGGGGCCGAAGCGCGTGAAGCCAGCCGTGTACTTCAGGCCGACGGCCCAGCAGCTCTCGAGCAGGCCGGCGACGATGAGCAGCACCCACGCCATGTCGGCGCTCTCTTCGACCCGTCCGCGCTCAGCGCACGCCGCCGATGTCGACGGCTTCGACCGCGATCTTCGCTTTCTTGTACACGACGCCGTCCTTCATGACGAAGGCCACGTCTTCGAGGCGAGTGATGTCCTGCAAGGGGTCGCCGGTGACCGCGATGAGGTCGGCGTGATAGCCCTCGGCGATGGCGCCGATCTCGTCCTGAACACCGAGGAGATCGGCGGCCGACCAGGTCGCCGAGCGGATGGCTTCCATGGGCGGCACGCCCGCCTCGACCATGAGACCGAACTCCTGCGCGTTCGTGCCGTGCTTGGAGACGCCGCAGTCGGTGCCGAAGGCGATCTTGACGCCCGAGCGATGCACCTTGCCGAGCATTTTCATGAGCACGGGGCCGATCGAGCGCGCCTTGGGTCGTACGATCTCGGGCAGGAGCCCATCGATCTCGGCCATCTGCGCGACCTCGCGTCCGGCCATGAGCGTCGGCACCAGGTAGGTGCCCTTCTTCTTCATGAGCGCGATCACCTCGTCGTCGATGAAGGTGCCGTGCTCGATCGAGGCGACGCCGGCCTCGACGGCCCGCAGCATGCCCTCGGCGCCGTGCGCATGGGCGGCGACCTTGAGGCCGTAGTCGCGGGCCGTGTCGACGACCGCCTGGACCTCGTCGAGGGTGAACTGCGGGTTGAGCCCGTTCTTGGCTTGGCTGAGCACGCCGCCGGTGGCCGTGATCTTGATCAGGTCGGCGCCTTCCTTGTAGCGCTGGCGCACCGCCTTGCGGGCATCCTCGATGCCGTTGACGACGCCCTCGTCCGGACCCGGATTCCCGCGCAGCCAGGACGCGACGCCGTTGGTGGGGTCGGCATGGCCGCCGGTGGTCGCGATCGCCTTGCCGGCCGAGTAGATGCGCGGCCCGATCACGTGTCCCTTGTCGATCGCCTTGCGCATCGAGATCGTCAGGCGATACGTGTCCCCGAGGTCCCGGACGGTCGTGAAGCCGGCCAGCAGGGTCTTCTCGGCATACCCGACCATGCGGAAGGCCATCTCGCCTTCCTCCATCCGGAAGTCCTCGTTGTACGAGTCCGGACCGAGCTCGCCCGACAGATGCGTGTGCATGTCCATCAAGCCGGGCAGCACGGTGTGGTGGGTGAGGTCGATCAGTCGCTCGCCATCCTTCGGCGGCGCGTAGCCCGACTCGACCGCCGTGATCCTGTCACCCTCGATGCGGATCGTGGTCTGCTCGAGGACCTCCCCGGAGCGCACGTCCAGCAAGCGACCGGCGTGGATGACGATGCCGGCTTGCGGCGAGTCTTGAAGGGGCGGGGCGAAGGGGAGCAGGAACAGGACGAGGGGCAGGATGAACGGCATGGTCGCATCTCCTCGAGCGTAGGTCGGGGCCTGAGACGAGGAGAGGATTATACCGCGGAGAAACGGGGGAGGACCCGCCCGATGGCGGATCCTCCTCCGAGTCGACTCAGAACGGGAATCGGCTGAAGGTGATGAACTTGGCCGTACGCGCGGGGACGGCTCGCGTCAGCGTGTACTCGTCGTTGAAGGTGACCATGTCGATCGGGATCTCGTTCCCGTCGGCCTCGATCTCGTTGACGAGATACAGCCCCGGCCACAGGCGGTGCTTCTTGCGGTCGAGCGTGAAGGTGACCGTCTGATCACCGGCCACGATGTTGCCGTCGACGTCGAGCAGCTCGAGGTCCTCGACCCAATTGGTCAGAAGGACGCCCACGTCGTTGCCGAACAAGGTCCCCGTGTTACGCCAGGCCGACACGTAGACCGAAGGCTGAGTCTTCTCGTACGGGACCAGCATGCGCGACGCCGCCGCGTTGACGTGTTGAATGCCGGTCACCTCGGGATCCCGCTCACGCGAACCGAAGCGCACGTAGTCCCGCACATCGTCGTGCTTGAGGATGCTCATGTAGCTTTGGATCATCTCGGCGGCGCGGAAGTAGCGCGGGTCGGCGAGATTCTGCGCCAGCGAGGTGAAAGACATCAGCCCGCCCGCCCACGGCGTGTGACCGAAGAACAGCTGCGCCGCATAGGCGCGCCGGAACTCGATGATCACCGCGTTCGGCGAGAAGAGGAGCTGCCAGTCCGGGAACTGGAGGGCGGCGAAGCGGGTCGCGATCAGGTAGTCGTGGTAGACGGTCTGGAAGAGCGGCAAGAGATTGCGCCGATCCTGCGGACGTGAGGTGTCCTCGATCGAGGCGTTGACGTTCATGATCTCGACGCGCCCGAGGAAGTGCTCGTCCTCGGCTTCGCTGAAGAGGAAGAACTCGGAATCGTCATTGCCGCTCGGCGAACGGAACGCCGATTTGACCAAGTCGCACAAGGCGAGCTTGCCGTCGTTGTAGAAGGTGCCTCCACCGAGCGGGTGACCTTGGTGACCCGGGTCGCCGTTGTAGCAGAGCTCCGAGTTGAGGTGCGTGAGCGTGTCGTAGTACATGCCGCGCAAGCCGGCGTCGCCACCGACCGCTGCCAGCTCGGACTGGAGCTGCTCGACCACCCAGAGGCCTTGCTGTTGTGCGAACGTGGACGCGTAGTCGAGGAGGAACGTGCCTTGGGTCGCCTGACCCAGGCAGTCGGTGCTCAGCGAGGGCGTGCCGTTCGCATCGAGCAGACGAAAGTCCTCGGCGCAATCACCACCGAAACCCGGGACCGCCACGATCTGACAACCGGACGTCGCATTGAAGACCGAGTAGAGATCGGGCTGGAAGTAAGGCGCGAAGGCTCGGCCCGACATCGACACGTCGGTCGCCGCATTCAGGAAGTTCGGCACGGCCGGGAACCACTCCCCGAAGTTCGAGTCGAACCGATTCGGGTGCCAGTTGTAGATCAAGGACAGGATCTCGCCGGTCTCGAGGCCGAACCAGTCTTCCTCGTCCTCGAGGTTCGGCAGCCAGCTCTGGAACTGCTGGTTGACGATCGGGATCAGGGGCGTGGGGCACGGCGGCTGACCGATGAACGGGTTGCGGGAGTCGAGCGAGAACCACCCGACCATTTGCATGTCCTTGACCAGGTCGGAGAATTCGGAGTTGTACCGCATCGGGCCCTTACCGGGACCGAAGGCCCAGGGCTGGAACACGGCCCAGCGGCGGTAGAACTTGGCGCCATCGAACCAGTCCCCCTCGATGCAGGCGAGGACGGCCGGGGCCGGCGAAGAGTAATCGGATGCCGTGAGGTTGTTCTCGGGCTTGACGCGCACCTCGAAGCCGACGATTCCGGCCGACTCGGTCGAGCTCTGTCGGAACAGATGGAACTGCTTCCGGTAGCCCGTGGAGTCGCGCGTGCCGAGGAACAGGAAGGGATCCTTCTCCTGATCGTAGTAACCGAACCACTGCATGCTGAGCGTGCCGGGATGGATGAGCTGAGCGCCGTTGGGTCCGGGCGGCAGGCTGATGGTGGGCTCCTCGAGCTCGTGGCCGCCGACGATGGGGATCACGAAGCGCTCGGAGGCGGTCGAGTCTCCGGGCGCGTTGGGCGATTCGATGCGGAGGCGCGGGAACTGCACCTCGTAGGTGGCGAAGGCAAAACCGGGCGGCGTGTCGACCTCGATGTCGAGCTCGAGGACCGGGTCGAAGAAGAATCCGATCTTGGCGATCACCTTCACCTCGAACGCTCCGACCGGCGAGTCGGTGATGTCCCAGGTGACCGTGACCTTGTTGAACTTCTTGGAGACGTCGATGTCGGAGATGACGTCGGAGTTGCTCGGCTTCACGTCGATGAATGGCGAGCTGCCGGGCTGTTGGCCGATCTCGATGAAGCGCAGCTGCCAGATGTCCTCGTCCGCGAAGTCGTACGCGAAGCCATCGTCGTGGCAGCGATCGAGGCGACGGGCCTTGAGACCTTGGACGAGGTTGCCGGCGTCGAACTGGAGCCGGATGTCCGGGCCCGAGATGTCGTCATGGACTGTCGAGTGGGCCGAGCTCGGGAAACCGAGAGTGGCGATGAGCAGGGAGAGCAGGATCGTCAGAGTGGGGACGGACCGTCCTCCTCGGGGGCTGATGAGTGGCATCCCACGCACCTTTCCTGGCTTGAAGGGGCCGACGCGCCCGGCCGGTTCTCGCTCGCCAGTGAAGTTGCCGATGTCGGATCGGCTGCCCACGACCGGAAGGTGTCTTTCTCAGCCCCAAAACACCAGTTCGGTCACGAGCTCTTCGAGCGGTCCCGTGTTGCCAAGCGATCGTCGTGTGCGGCCCGGAGACGACACGCGTCGCTCCGAATCGCAGCGGTGCAATCTGTCACGAAATGAGTCAGGCTCGAGGGGGAAGCGCGGTGACAGGTTGCAGAGTCGAAGGAGTGGGACAGGACCGCTCCCCTCGAGGTCGAGCATGCGAGATCGGAGGACGGATTTCAAGGGAGGCGCTGACTCCTCGGATCCTCCAGCGGACTGAAGTCCGCCCTCCGTCGTTGACTCAACCTTCCTGGATCTTGAGCTCGGCCTGCTGCGAGAGCGCCTCTTCGAAATCGGCGGCTTCGATGCGGAGACCGCGCCCTTTCACCTCGCGCGGAGCTCCGGGGAATGGTGGCGGGGGACCCGCTTCCTCGTCGCCCGCTCCTCCGGTCGGGTCGTCCCCGATCAGGTCGTCGACGAAGCCCTCGGGATCCTCGAGCACGTCGGCCGCGCTCACGCCGTCGGCCAGCTTGTCTTGGACCTTCTCGGCCTTCTCCTTGGCGTCCATCACGTCGTCGTAAACACCCATCGCGTCGTCGTAGGCGCCCTTGGCCCGATCGTAAGCTCCCGACAAGAAACCCTTCACCGGCGACATCGCACTCGCCGCGGGACCGGCGATGGCACCGAAGACCGCGTCCATCACCAAGTCGATGAGCGGGAAGAACGTGTTCCGGAACTGAAGCGTCAGGATGTATGGCAGCCGACCGAGCAGGAGCTCCATGGCTCGGCCTTCATCACCGGCCGCTTGGCGCGCTTCCTCGAGCACCGGGGCCAGCTCGCCCGAAGAGAGCTCCGCGACCTGACCGAGCTGCTCGCCCAGCCCTTCGTCCAGGTAGCGGGCCGCCATGTTCGAGATCGACTTCCCGCCGACCGCGCCGAAGCCACTCACGCCGAAGAGATCCTTGTCGTCATTGAGGAACCCAAGCCCCGGGATGAGCTTGCCGGCCAAGGTGACCAGGCGGTCCGCAAGTGCTTCGCGACCCGCTTGCACCATCACCGGCACGGTGATCGGCTCGGCGGCGCGTGTCCAGAGCACGGCGTTGTAGACGCGCTCGATCAGATCGATGTTGGCGGTGGTGAGCTCCGTGATGATCTCCTGGACGAACTCGGGAACCGAGAAGCCCAGGACCTCTTCGAAGGCGGCAATGTGTTGGCTCGCCGCGGTCGGCGAGGTCTTCGCCGGCAGCGCCGCATCCGGTTGACCGCGAAGCGCCGAGAAGATGCGCGTCAGCGACGCGGTGCCGTTGCAGGTGGGCGGATCATCTTCGATGCCGAGGAAGCCGCGGGCGTCGTCCATGGCTTCATCGACCGAGCTCTTCACTTCGTCGACCTGGTCCTCGGCATCGCTGACGGCTTCTTCGAAGAAGTTCTCGTCCTTCGGAGGGCCGTCCTTCTTCTCGGGCGGCGGTGGGGGCGGCGGAAACCAGATGCCGTAGATCGGCCGCCAACGCTCGCGGATGCTGCGAAGCGAAAGCTGATAGGACTCCTCTTCGATAGTGGGCTCGAAGGTCTCACGGCTCAGCAGGAACATCGCGAGGTAGAGGTCGAAGGCTTTGAACACGATGCCTTGGACCGTCTTCACGGCGTCGCTCACGCCGGGTAACGCAGGCATCAGCCCGCCGATCCCGCCGCCACCGCCACCGCCGTCCTTCTTGACGTAGTAGCGCGCGCTGTTCGTGCAGAATTGGCGGTAGTCTCCGCGATGCTGATGTAGGTCGCGCCCGGAAGTGTGGAGATCGAGCCAACGGATCTCGGCCTGATTGGCCAAGCCGCCCGCATTCGCGATGTCCTCGCGGTGGATGTCCAGCTCGGCCGGATCGGGAGGCTGGTCGGCGGGGGCGTCGCTCGAGAGCAAGTCCATCGCGGCCCCGGCGAGCTCTCCGATCGGACCTTGACTGCTCTGGTACTCGTTGAGCGCCTTCTGTGTGCAGCCGGCGAACTCGTGGAGGAGCAGCGTCTCGCGCTCCAGTGCGGCACGAAAGAGCGCGGCGCGCCCGACGACCTCCTCTTCCAGCTCGAAATCGGCTGCCGTGTCCTCGAGGTCCTCGTGGACGAAGCGCGCGCCGTCGTCGGCGTGCAGGCGACCGAAGTGGATGAAGTCGATCGGCGCCTGATCGAGCGCATTCTGGAGCTGCGGCGCGGTCGCGCCTCCGACCTCGGGATCGGCGAGGGGCTCGGCGCGTTGAAAGGTCGGAGGCGGATCGGCGGTCGTCTTGGTGGACTCGGCAGGGTCGTCACCGAAGACGTCGTTGGCGAATCCGAGGGCGTCATCGAGCATGGGAGGAGCCTTTCGCGGAGACCTTGCTCATCAGAGCGAGTTCGATCAGGGGTGGAGCTTCTCGAGCTGTGCCTGTGTGGCCGCGTCGGGCTCGCCAGTCACCTCGAGCTCCTGTGCGGCTTGGAAACGGCGAAGCGCGTTCTGCGTTGCGGGGTCGAGCTTTCCCGACTCGGAGCGGCAGTCGTAGCCGAGGTTGAGCAGGCGTTGCTGCACGCCACTCAGCTCCGTGACGGGGTCGAGGCGCGAGATCCGCAGCGGGGTTTTCTCGGCACCACCGCGCAGCAGGAGGAGCGCCGACTTTGCGTCGCCCGGGATGAAGGTCTCGAGCTTGCCTTGCCCGTCGGTCGTCCCTTCGATCAGCTCGCGGCCCACTCTCAGGACGTAGGGCTCGTTCTTGCGCGGCTCACCGAAGCGACGGAGCTGAAGCACGAAGCGGACGGGATCGCCGAGCAGCTTGAAGCGATGTCGCTCCTCGGTGCCGGCGGGCTCCCACTTCGTGGTGCGCTCGGGGATGAAGACGCGATCGCCGGCGGCGAGCAAGTTCGGGTCGGAGCGCTTCTCTTTCAGCGCGGCGTTTTCGGCGTGATTCCACAGCGTCTCCCAGAAGAAGCCGTGCGAGCGCGCCAGGCTGGGAATGCTGTCGCCGGTTCCGATCTCGATGTGGGGCATGTCTCGGTTCTCCAGGGAGATCACAGCGTCTCGAAGGCTTCGCCGTCGCGGCGAGGAAACGTCACGCGGCAGGCACCGCTCGGGATGCCTTCGACGCGAGCCAGGCCCAGCTCGTCCAGCGACCCGCGTGCGACGCGGCCATCGGGCAGCTCGACGCGAAAGGGCTCGCCGGCCACGGGCTGGCCCGCCTCGTCGACGAGCTCGATCTCGATCCAGCCGGTCAGGTTCTCGTCGGGCGTGAACTCCTCGGGCTCGATCGGGCCGAGAGCCGTCTTCCCGCCCGGAGGGGCGGCCTCGACCGGCGTCGGGGGATCGGGAAGGACGGGCTCGATGGGCTTGGCGGGCATCGGGGGAGCTCCTTCAGGCGTTCCGGGCTCGAGTCGATGCGTTGCGGGCGAGTGCCGCGACGCGGGGTGAATCATCTCTGTGAAGCTGAATCAGGCGATCGGAGGCATCGTTACAGTCGAGCTCGTGAGAACCGAAGATCAGGCAGCCCATCGCGCGCACCTCGGTGTCCCCATCGTCGAGCGCTCGGCGCGCCAGGCGTCCCAGCTCGGGGGACGGCAGTCCCGAGATCGAGGCGGCCCGAAGGGCGGTCGCGCGGACGCGCGGATCGGAGTCGGAGGTCGCGGTCGCTGCGGCCTCGCGCCACTGATCCGTGCTCTCGGTCAGGGTCATGAGCTTGTCGAGAGCGGTGATCCGCACGTCGACCGACGAGTGCCGCGTCAGCTCGACGAGGCTCGCGATCGACGTGCTGGGCGCGACGCCGCAACGCGCCTGAGCCCAGTGCAGCGTCACGGCTTCCTGAGGAGATGCCGAAGCCAGCTCGGTCGCGATGAGTGGCTCCGCGGCTGGTGCCGGAGCGCCCGTCCAACCCAGGGCTTCGAAGAGCGCACTTCGCCCGGGGCCAGACCCATTCGTGCCGAGGGCCGCCAGCAGCGCTGGAACGGCACTCGAGCCTTGGCGCCCCAAGGCGAGAGCGGCCTGGAAGCGCAAGGGGGCGTCGTGATCCGCGAGCAAGCCGATCAGCTTCGGGATCGCACCGGGCGCGCGGTTGCCCAGCAAGGCGAACACGCCCGCGGCCTGCCGACGCAGCTCGAGGGGCTGATGGGCGTCGAGGGCGTGCGTGAGGGCGGCGATCGGTGGCTCGTCACACTGCGAGGCCGCGGCGAGGGCGGAGGCGCGTACGGCGGGCGAGGGGTCGCGGAGCATGGCCATGACGATCGAGCCGAGGGGCGCTCCCAAGGGATTGACGCGGAGCGTCGTCGCGAAGCGGAGGCGGGCACTCACCGAGGCGTTTTGGATCACGGCTAACAGGGAGCGCTGGTTTGGGCGTGCCGCCATCACATCACGTTCCCGGCGCCGGGCGAGTAGCTGGTCGCCGTGACCGATGCGGCGGACAGCAAGCCGGTCTTGATCATCGCAGCGTCGATGATGGGTGCCTGGACAACGCCCGTCGCCAGCGTGGGACCGTCGTGCTGAATCACGCCGCCTTTGACGGAGACCATCGGCGCGTCGATCAAGATGCTGCCGGCAGTCAGGGTGATCGAAGCGCCCCCGCACTTGAGGACCAGGATGCCCTTGGCTTCGAGCTCGATCGAGGTGCCCTCGATCTTGTGGGTGCCGCCCGTCGTCAGAGTGCGGTCACCCGAGATGGACTCGATCGCGCCGCCGTCGACGATCAAGGACATCGTGCCCGAGACCTTTTTGGCCTCCTTGCCCGCGACGGTGAGGTTGCGGTCCACGCCGACCGACTCGAACGAGCTGCGCTCGACCTTGGCGTGGCGGTTCTTCTTCACCTCGTCGATGTGATCGCCTTCGACGATCAGGTGCTTGTGTCGCAGCACGCGCTCGTGGACGTCGTTCTCGACCACCAGATCGAGGTCGCGCTGGGCGTGCACGAAGATCTGCTCGGCGCCGGCGCGGTCGTCGAATCGGAGCTCGTTGAAGCCCTCCGCGTCCGGTGTGCTGTCGGTCTTGAGCCCCGAGACGGTCTTGTTGTCCGGGAGCGCGTAGGGAGGACGGCACTCGCCGTTGTAGACGCTGCCGATGACGAGTGGCCGATCGGGGTCCCCTTCGAGGAACTCGACGACGACCTCTTGCCCGATACGAGGATGCTGTACTGCTCCCCAGCCCTTGCCGGCGGCACTCTGCGCAACGCGGATCCAGCAGGAGCTGTCCTCGTTGCGCGGGCTGCGGCGGTCCCAGTGGAACATCGCCTTGATGCGTCCGTGCGCGTCCACATGGATCTCTTCGCCCTCGGGACCGACGACGAGCGCGGTCTGCGCACCCGGGATCCGCGGCTTGGAGCGCTGGCGCGCTGGGCGGAAGGGCGTCTCGATCGGCAAGCACTCGAAGCGGTTCTCGTACTCGATGACGGCGAGGTCGGTGCCCGTCTCGAAAGGTGCGGTTTGCTTCAGGTCGTGCTCGATGCTCAGAACGAAGAAGCTGTGTCCGTCGAGCGCGGGATCGAAGTGCCCCTGCAGCTCGAATCGCGCACCGCTCTGAAGCGCTCGACTGGTGCTGCGGCCGCGGACGGTCGTGGCCGTGGACTCCAGCAGCTCGAGACGGAGGCGGGCCTGGCGATCGCCTTCCTCCACGGTCCGGTAGACGCCCGGGTGCCAGTCGAAGCTCTCGAGGCGCTCGGTCGGCTCCTGCGGCTCGGCGCACGGGCGATCGACGCCGAGGTCCAGCGACGGCGTCTCGAAGTCGTGATCGGTCATCGCGACCCGACCCGAGTGCAGCGATCGCTCCCAATGCCACTCCTGGATCTCGTCGCCGCCGCTCGCATGGGGGTTGGACTTGGCGTACCGAATCGTCGGCTGAAGGGCGAGCTCCTCGGCGAGGGGCGAGGCGTCGGCGATCACCAGCAGGTGGCGATCGATCTCGTGTCGGAAGAAGAAGTGGATGCCTTCCTCTTCGAGCAGGCGCGCCAGGAAGTCGTACGTCGTCTCTCGGTACTGCACGCAGTAGGGGCGAGTCGAGTAGCTGTCCTGGAGGCGCATCTCGAAGTCGGCGAAGCCCAGCTCGGCGAAGAGGTCGGTGAGGATCTCGGGGACGGTCTTGTTCTGGAAGATGCGGCAGTCCCGGTTTTGCGTCAGCAGCCAGAGCCACGGCACGATCTTGGCCCGGCAGTGCACGAAGCGTCCGGTCGCTCCGGTCTGTGCGAAGCTCGACACGATCCCGTGAAAGTAGCGGACTCCTTCACGAGCCAGCTCGACCCCGATGCCCAGCGGCTGGCCGACGATCTTTGCCGGATCGATCGAGGCCTCGGTCGAGAGCAGCTCGACCTCGAGCTCGAAGAGCTCGGAGACCGCCTCACCACCTTTCAAGGACAAGAGCAGCAGCTCGTCGACTCCGGCGGGCGTCATCACGAAGCTGGGGCGAGAGTCTTGAATGTATGTCATGGATCGAGTCCTCCGGGATTCGTCGGGTCTTCGTCTGGTCCCTGAATCCACGTTTCACCGCGCGCGTTACGCAAAACGTGGCCGAGCTGCACCCAATCGGTGGACGGAGGCCCATCGATGGGCGTAAATGGCCGGCTGGTAGGCTTCTCGAACCGAACGGCTTCGAAAGGATCAGCTCCCGATGAACGCTCGATGGGGGATCTTGGTGCTCGTCGTCCTCGGCGCGGCGGGGTGGCTCCTGAGCCAGTGGAGGCCCGACTCGGTGCCCGATTCGCCCGCGATCGAGGTTCGGGAGCCGAAGCCTCCGGGCGTCGAGTCTCGAGAAGCGCTCGAGGACCTGGCCCAGGCAGCAAAGGCCCCCGAGCCGAGTCCGGAGGTCGACGAGGCCGGCTCCGCGTCGGCGAGCTTTTGGGTGCGCGTCGAAGACGACCAGGGCCGGCGGTTGGAAGGCGTGCCGGTTCGGTTGGCGATGGCTCGGCGCGCCAACATCCTCGAGCGAAAGATCGTTCAAACCGCCGAGACGGATGTCGAGGGGCGGGCGGAGCTCCGCTGGGAGGTCTGGGAGCAAGCGACCGAGCGGCCCCGGAATTCCACGCTCGAGGTCCGCGTCCTGATCGACACCGCGCTCCCGCTCGATGCGCCCGTCGAGCTGGAGCTCATCGAGGAGCCGGCGCCCGGTGAGGAGCGAGTCCTGGTCGTGCCCGCACGCTCGTCTGCCTGGCTTCGACCGATTCGGATCCTCGTCGTGAGCGCCAAGGGGCAGCCGGAAGAAGGAGTGCCCGTCGAGCTGAAGTCACAGTCGACCGGAACGAGCACCAGCGAGGCCCTGATCAACGGCGTCTCCGACGAGGGGGGCTGGGTGCTCCTGTCCAAGGAGAAGCTTTGGGAGCGCTTCGAGCGCTTGAAGGCCCTCGAGCTGCGAGAGAGCTATTTCGTGACCTGCGACCTGCCGATCGCGAATCCGCCTCGAGTGCCCGTCGATCTGGAAGCGGCGAGTCAGGTGCTGCGTTTGATGCTGCCGCCGCTCGGTCACGTCGTGGTCGAGCTAGTCGATCACGAAGGAAGCCCAGTGACCTCGAACGGCTCGGTGGCGCTCTTCTGGCGAGATCCGAATGCCGCGACCACCGACACGCGCTTCGAGCGAGCTTCGAATCACATTCGAGAGCTCGAAGGTGGCCAGGCGAGCTACCGATTCGTGGGTCTCGGACTCGAGTTCCAGGCGAGCTGCGGCGTGACCGATGGCAGCTCGTCGGCAGGCAGCGCGCAGTTTCTCGGCCCGCAGCGTGCCGGAGAGACGACCACCGCGACCGTCGAGCTGGGACCGCCGTTGCCGACGGTGGTCGGTCGATTGGTGACGCCGGCGGGCGAGCCGATCCCAGGGGACACCGTCGTGGCCGAGACCTGGATCGACCCGCTCTCGCCGCGCTCAGCCGCTTCGGGACCTCCTCGACCCGGCTGGAAGATCCTCCAAACCGACTCGAACGGTCGCTTCGAGCTGGCCGTGCCGGCGGAGGTCCGAGCCGATCATCGACGACGCCTGCGTTTCGTGGAGAAGGACACGCCGGGAGGCGACTTCCGGGTCGGCGGACGATGGGCCGAGGTCGAGATCCCGGCTGTGCTGACGCCGGGCGAGCGGCACGACGTGGGCGACCTGCGCATGATCGAGATCCCGGTCGTGATCGGCGGCCGCGTCGTCGACGTCGAGGGACAGCCCATCCGGGGTGCCTACGTGACGCTGCGATTCCCCTACGGGAAACCGGGTGAGCGGAAGTGGTCGAACTCCGAAAGGACCTCGGCCGACGGCGACGGATACTTCGAGATTCGCCACCCTTGGGACTGGGACATCGTCCAGATCTGGGGTCGACGGACTCCCCATCACTACGGCTCCGCCGAGGACCTCGAGGTGGGGCGTACCGACGTGGAGCTCGTCCTCGAGGACAATCGAGAGCATCGCAAGCAGATGGGGGCGCTTCAGGGACAGCTGCTCCTCGATCCCCAGATCCCGTTCATGTCGTTGCATGTCGTGATCCGGTCCGGCGGGGTGAGCCGCGATCGGAGCGTGGGTCCCTTCGGTCTGTTCGAGCTTCCCGACGCGCAGCCGGGTGACGCGACGCTCGAGGTCAAGACCCAGGGAATGAGCTGGGTCATCGACCGAATGGAAGGCGTCGAAGTGCGCGCGGGTGAGCCGGTGACCGATGAGCGGATCAAAGCCTGGGACCTGCGCGGCAAGATCCGAGCGATCCGATTGCGCTTGCTGGCGGAGGACGGCCGCCCGATCGTGAACTCTCGACTCTGGGTGCAAGACGAGCGCGGCAAGGGCGGTCAGCTCAAGACCGACGATCAAGGTCGCGCCCGGCTCTGGATCCCGGAGACCCCGCGCCACTACCGGCTGAAATCCGAAGCGTTCGGCCAAGGCGAGTTCGCCTGGAACGAGCCGCCCGACGCCGAAGTCACGCTGCAGCCGGAGTGAATCCGAGCCGGGCACGCAAGAGGTTTGACTAGCCCTCACAACCAGGCTATTCTGGCCCTCATGATTCGCGTCAGCATCACCGAGCTCAAGAACCGACTCAGCCACTACCTCCGTCTCGTTCGGCGGGGTGAGACGATCGAGATCCTCGACCGCTCGCAGCCGGTCGCCCGCGTGTCTCGGGTCTCGACGGAGGGGGCGGCCACGGGAGCCCTCGACCAGTTGATCGCTCGTGGATTGGTCAAAGCTCCGACCGAAGCGCCGGATGCGGATTTCTTCTCCGAAAGACCGCTCGTCCCCTGCGACGGCGACGCGATCCAGGCCGTGATCGATGAGCGAGGCGACTGGTGAGGTACTGGGACACCTCGGCCCTGGTTTGCCTCGTGATTCGCCAGCCCGCTTCCCGGGCCGCGCGCCGCCTGCAGCGCCAGGATCCCGAGATCGGCACGTGGTGTCTCTCGGAGGTGGAGATTCGGTCCGCGCTCTGCCGACTCACTCGAGAAGGACAGCTCACGGCCGAAGGCCTGGCGTCCGCTTGGCAGCAGACCCAGCAGCTCTTTCGAACCGTCGCCGTCGTCGATGCCTTGGACCCCGTGAAGCTGCGCGCCTCACGGCTGCTCGCCCTGCACTCACTCCGAGCCGCCGACGCGCTCCAGCTCGGTGCCGCCTTGACCATCGCCGCAGATGACCCCACCGGCTGGGAGCTCGTGTGCTTCGATGCTCGCCTCGCCGGTGCAGCTCAACGAGAGGGCTTTCGAGTCCTCTCGCATTCGTAACGCAAGCCGAGTCGCAAAGGCTTCGCTCGATCGCGGGCTGGGTGCCGATCGATCGTCGGTGCCGCTTGCTTCGCGGCGCGGACTGGACTGAGGCAGTATTGGCGCCATGGTCCGCCTGCTTCGCGGCGCGGTTCCTCCCCATGCGTTCGTGACGAGCACGTGGGCTCCGTCCGCTTGCTTCGCGCGCGGTTCGCTTGCTTCTCGGCTACTTCGGGTCGATCCATTCGACGGCCGACTGGGGGCGGCGGTCGACGGTGAGGTGGAGGACGTCGGCGCGGGCGTAGTGGCCGGAGGGGTCGAAGCTCTGGCGCTCCTCGCGGACACGGTCGGGATCGAGCTCGGCGAACAAGAGCTCCTCGCGGCCGACGACGGGCTCGAGGATCCACTGGCCGTCGGGACCGGCGATGGCCGATCCGCCGTCGTAGTAGATCTCCTCGTTGGTCCCGATCTGCTGACGCAGCTCGCTCGATAGATCACTCGGTCGGATCAAGGCGCTCGCTGAGAGCACGTAGGAGCGCGACTCCTTCGCCACGAAGCGCGTGATGTCTTCGGTCAAGCGCCGGCAGCCCGGCCAGAGCATGACGTGCAGGTCCTCGCCGGCCGCGTACAGTGCCGCGCGCGCCAGCGGCATCCAGTTCTCCCAGCAGTTGAGCGCGCCGACCGTGAACGGACCGACGGGATGTGTGACCAGGCCGGCGCCGTCGCCGATCGACCAGACGAGGCGCTCCTCGTAGGTGGGCATCAGCTTGCGGTGCCGCGAGGCGATCTTGCCCGAGGCGTCGATCACGACTGCCGTGCAATAGAGGCTGTGACCACCTCGATCGAGCGGCCGTTCGATGATGCCGAGCACGACCGTGATCTCGTTGGCGCGCGCCACCTCTTGGACCGAGCTCAGATCACCGCGCTCCAGGCACACGGCTTCGCGCGAATAGTGCGCGAACAGCTCCTTTTGATCTTCCGCCTCGAAGCGCGCGCCGTCGGTGCGGCAGACCCAAAGCGGGTACGCCGGTACGAAGCCCTCGCCAAACGCGACTAGCCTGGCCCCTTCGGAAGCGGCTCGCCGCGTGGCCTCGACGACTTGACCGGTGGTCGCGACGCGGTCGAGAAACTTCGGGGCGAGCTGGGCGATGGCGATCTTCATGGCCGAGGAATCCTGGCGAGCTCAGGTCTTGTGGAAGACGATCGAGAGGTTGTTCCGGGGCGTGTCGATGTGGGCGGCCAGAGCCAGGCCTTGCTTCTCGGCTGCTTCGGCGACGTCCTCGAGCTTGCGCAGGCCCCAAGCCGAGTCGCGCTCCTTCAGGCTCCCGTCGAACTCGAGGTTGCTCGGTGCCGTCGCCCTCCCCTCGATCCGGTAGGGCCCGTAGAGAAACAGCAAGCCGCCCTTCTCGAGAAGACGCGCTGCGCCGCGCAGGAGTCCGCGCGTCGCCTTCCAAGGCGAGATGTGGATCATGTTGATGCAGACGACGACATCGGCGCGGGCTACCGGCCACTCGTTGGAGGTGACGTCGAGGAGCAACGGAGCCCGGACGTTCTCGAGCTTCGCCTCGTCCACCCAATGCGCGATGCTGGTGAGGTTCTCGGGGGCGAGATCGGTCGGCTGCCAGCTGAGGTCCGGTGTGCGCTCGGCGAAGTGGACCACGTGCTGGCCGGTACCGGAGGCGATCTCGAGGACGAGCCCTGCTTCGGGGAGGAGTGGTTCGAGGACTTCGAAGATGAAGTCACGGTTTCGCTCCGCGGACTCTGCGTGCTTCTTCATGCGCCATCCGGATGTGTGAGTGAGAAGGTCAACGAGTGGAACGATCGGTCAGGGTTGATCGAGGACCTCGGCGAGACGCGTGAGCGCGCGGGAGAGCAGCGTGCGGACGGCGCCCTCGCTGCGCTCCATGGCTTCGGCGATCTCGGGATGTGAGAGCCCCAGGATGCGCGAGTAGCAGATCACGTCGCGGTAGTCCTCGGGGAGCTTCTCGAACGCACCTTCGATGCGGGCGAGCTCCTCGTGCGCCATCGCGTGCTGGCTCGGCGTGCAAATCGTCGCATAGGCCGCGAGCAGCTGCGACTGGCGTTGCTCCTCGCCCAAGGGCTTTTGAATCTCTCGCCGGGCATCTCGTCGCTGGGCTTGATAGAAGGCCTGCCGGTTCGCGATCTTGCGCAGCGCCGTGGTGTAGAGCCAGTTCTTGAACCCGGACTCTCCGCCGTACTGAAAGCGATCCATGTGCTGGAGCACCTCGCGGCACACCGACTGCGCGAGATCGGACGCCGACTCCTTGGCTCGGAGCAGTCGACCGGTCCGCAGCCGGATGAACGCGCGGAGACCCGGTAGGTATCGGTCCAGCAGCTCGTCGATGGCGATGGGATCGCCTTGGGTCGCCGCCTGGACCAGCTTCTCGGTGTCCTTCATTCGAGCGATTCTACCAAGCGCTCTCGATCTCGGTAACGCCGGGATATCTCCTCCGGGTCACTGACCGCGCAGCTCCTCGAGGAACGCCTGGAAGCGGCGGCGCGAGCGGAGGATCTCGTAGTCGGCCGCGTACTCGATGCGGCTCCGATCGAGCGTGCCTTCGGCGTGGGCGCGCTGGAGGTAACCGACGATGATCTCGGTCCACTCGACCGCCAGCCGCTCCTTCAGCTCGGGGTCGCGATCGGAGCTCTCCGAGGTGTTGAGGTTGCCGGCCAAGTAGTTGGCCGCTTGTTGCCAATCGGTCGGATCACTCTCGGGTTCGGCCATCAGCTCGCGCACGATTCGGGCACCTCGCTCGACGTCGTTCAGCCGCGTGTGGGTCAGGGAGAGGAGCCAGCGCGAGCTCCGATCGGCAGCGATCATGAATCGCCCGCGCGGCTCCAGGCGTCGGGCGAGCTCGAGAGGTGCACGCGCTTCTTCGAGATAGGCGAGCGCTTCGTCGAAGCGGCCTCCCCCGAACAAGCTGTCGGCCAGGCCGGAGCAGGTCGCCCCAAAGCGGGCTTGGACCACCGGCACGTCTCGATGGGATTCCGCCATGGCCCGCTGCGTCGCCACCGACTCCATCAACCAGCGTCGCGATTCCTCCGATTGGCCGATCGCATCGAGGGCGAGGCCGAGGTCGTTCTGAGCCGAGGCGAGCTCGATACCGTAGAGCCACTGGCTGGGGTAGGTGGCTCGTAGCTCCGTGTGAATCGCAACAGCCGTGCGCTGCCGTTCGATGGCGCTTTCCCAATCGCCCGTGTGGCTGAGGGCCGAGGCGAGGTTGACGCACACTCGCGAGTGGAGGCGCTGGATCTCATCCGAATCCGGATCCGCCTGCACCAATCGCTGGATCTCGAGCTCCGCTTCTTGGAGAGGTCGGAGTGCTTCTCGCGCGCGCCCGTCGCGAATCAGATGGAGACCCAGCTCGGCTAGCAGCCGGCCTCGATCCGTCTCGACCCAACGATAATCGGGGTGGCGGGCCTCGAGGCTCGCCAGCTGGGCGAGCGCGGACTCCATGGCTTGTCGACCGGGCTCCGGGCGCCCGTGCTCGTAATGGGTCTGGCCGAGGCGGCGGTAGGCATTCACCTGCAACGCCTGATAGGCCGCGCGATCGGGGTGCCGCTCGACGAGAGGGTCGAGCAGCACGATCGCTTGCTCGACGTGCTCCAAGACCTCTCGATCCCTTCCGAGCACCGTCTGGACGTGCGCCCAGGCATCGAGGCAAAGGGCATGCTGGTAGACGAGGTCGTCGTCTTCGGGAAACTCGGAATGGAGGGCCGAGAGGAACTCGAGCGCACGGCGGCACGCCTCCTCGGCGGTGTCGGTGTTGCCGAGCTCGTACTCGATGCGAGCCAGGCGACGGAACGAGCGCCCCAGCTCACGTCGAAGCAGCGGATCGTCGGGGTCCTGGGCCTCGATGTTGCCGTAGGCGGCCACCGCCTGCTGGAACACTTGTCGCCGCAGAGCAGTGGTATCGGGGTACTGCTCGGAATGCTCGGTCTCGATGCGCTCCAGGAGACCCTCGAAGGTCGCGACGATCTCGAGGAAGTAGCCGCGCGCCTTGTCGTCCGCCACCAGGGCGGCAGCCCGCTCGGAAGCGGTGTGGGTCTCGATCGTCTCGTCGAGCATTCGCCAGGTGACCGGCCAAGCCGCGGCGGCCAGAGCCACGAGCACCAGAGCGCTCGCGAGGCGAGGGTGCCGTACACACCACCGGACGATCGTGACGCGCAGCCCGGGGCGACGCGCCGAAACGCGCTGCTCTCGCAGCCAGCGATCGATGTCGTCCCGCAGGGCGGTCATCGTCGGATAGCGACCTGCCGGCTCCGCCTCCATGGCCACGAGGCAGATCGTCTCGATCTCCGCGGGCAAGCCGCGCAGGAAGCGACCCGGACGGCGGCGGTCGCCGGACAGGATCTTTTGCCGGAGCGCCGTCGGCACCGCATCGTCATAAGGAAGCTGCAACGTCAGGAGCTCGTAGAGTGTCACGCCCAACGAATAGACATCGGTCCGCAGGTCGATCCGGTCGGAGCGACCGGCGAGCTGCTCGGGAGGCATGTAGGGCAACGATCCGAGAAACGACCCCGTCCGCGTGAGGGTCGATGTTCCTGGCGTGGTGGCCAGACCGAAGTCGATGATCAGCACTCGACCCGTTCGAGTCAGCATCACGTTCGAAGGCTTCAAGTCGCGGTGCAGGATTCCCTGCTCGTGCGCGTGGTCGACGGCGTCCGCGATCGCCCGCGTCACGATCAAGCACCAGGTCGGCCAATCGACTTCCCAGTCGGCCGGGAACGAGCGCGCCTCTCCCTCGCGATCACGCTGCAGAATCTCCCAGGCTCGCCGTGGCGTCGCCGGCTCTCGGCTACTCTTCCGCAGCTCAGAGAGCACCTCGGCCAGGGTCAGTCCGTCGATCAGCTCCATCGCGAAGAAGGGGACGCCCCCTTCGTCGCCCCCCGCGTAGACGGGAACGATACCCGGATGCCGAAGCAGTGCCAGCGTCTGAATCTCCCGTCGGAATCGTTCGCGGGTCTGCGCGAAGTAGAGGTGCTCCGGGTGGATCACCTTCAGTGCCACCGGGCGCTCGAGGGACGTCTGCGTGGCTCGAAACACGACGCCCATTCCGCCCCCCCCGATTCGAGACTCGAGTCGGAATTCGCCCAAGCGCTCGGGGATCGGATCGTCGACCTCCGCGACCTCCTCGAGCAAGCCCAGGCGACCCAGCATCTCGAGGCGCCTTCGCACGACGGCCGCGAACTCTGGAGCCTCCCGACAAACCGAATCGGCCGCGTCGAGGCCTTCCTCCGGAAACCGGGCAAAGGCCGCTTCGAAGTAAGCCCGCAGCCGCTCCGGATCGAGCGGGCTGCCGGTCGCGTCTGTTTGACTGATACGCGTCACGTGACCCCCGGCTGGAGGCGCTTTCTCGGAAACGCGACTTCAGAGCCCGTCGAAGAAGTCGATTCACGATCCCCAGAATCCGCGCTCAAGAGTATCCAATGATGTTGCCTCCGAGTCGCCCCACGACCGACGTTCTCGGACCGCCGGCTTTCAGCCGGGATCGTGACGTGGTCGGCAACACTTGGACTCTCCGCAGGATCAACGTGAGACGACGTCGCCCGGAGAGGCCACGTTTCAGTTGGCGTCACGTGCCGGTTGAAGCCGGGGGGCCAAGGAGGGCGAGATGGCGCATCTCCTCTCATGACGGCCGTGACGCGCGACGTCGCTCCGCGTACTCGCGGGCGAGGGCGGCGTCATCGGCGAGGAGCTCATCGAGCTTGGCCTCGAGCGCGCCGTTGTCCCGGGACTCATAGGTCGCGAGCTGCTCTCGAAAGTCGGGGAGTCGGTACAAGAAATCGCCGACCAGTTGAGGCGTCAGCTCCCGGCCGTTCTTGCCGAGGCCTCGATCGTCCAGAAGGAACGCGTTGAGCTCTTGCTCGAACTGCCCGCGCATCGGGATGGCCAGCTGCGGCTTACCCAGATGGAGCGCTTCGGTCATCAACGTGAATCCGGCCGTGCTGATGACGGCTTTGGCGCCACACAGATCGTTGAGGAAGCCCGCGTAGCTGAAGCCTTGAAACTCGAGCGGTCCCTGCCGACCCTCGCGGCCTGAGCCGTAGACCTTGAACCGCTCGCGCGGGAATGCCTCGAGCACCTCGAGCAATCCCTGGAAGGACTGGGTCATGTAGACGAGCACGTGCTCCTCACTGGTCGAACGAGCTTCGCGCACCTCACGGCGCAGGATGGGTGGGAACAGGAAGGCGCGGTCGTTCTTGACCTCTCCGAAGTAGAAGGTCGTGATCAGCGAGACCGAAGGTCGAGGCACCATGGTGCGAATGACCGCCTCGGTGACCATAGCGTCTTTGCGAAGCCGCGGCGGGCAAGGGTAGCGCATGTATCGCATGCGGTGTTGATTGTCGAGAGTGATGAGAGGCCGGTCGGTGGTGAGTGCGAGATAGGCGGTCATCGGCTCGAAGTCGGTGATGACACAGTCGGGCTGAAAATCGCGAAAGAGCTCCTGCTTGAGCGACTTCAAGCGCTGCAGTCCGTTGGGCAGGCGCCGGAGATTCTCCAGGAAGGTCCGCAGCACGTGCACGCGGTTGTCCTGCGTCGTGATGTGCAGCCCTTCGGTCTCGAAGACGTCGAAGTCATTCGCGAGGTTTCGGTAGCCGCGGTCGTAGCTGACGGCCTTCACCTCGTGACCGCGTGCGATGAGATGGGGCAAGACCTCGCGCGTGCGGGAGGCATGCCCCGAGCCTTCCCCCGAGAATCCGTAAACGATCTTGGCCATGGGCACAGGATACGAGCCCGAGGAGCTCGTCGAAACCCCGAGCCGCTTCTTGGCAGCGGCTTCTCAAGCGCGGCTTCCTGCGGCACACTCAGGGCGCTTCGCCCGATCTCGGGCGAGAACATCGCCCGTCTCCTCGAGGAGAAGCAGGAGTGCCCGCTCCGATCACGGTAGCCGCCATCGACGCCGGCTCGAACGCGATCCGACTCGTCATCGCCGATTCCCAAAGCCCGATCGAGTATCGGCGACTGGCGAGTGAACGCTATCCCGTCCGCCTCGGTCACGGCGTCTTCACGGACCATGCTTTCGACGAGACGACGCTCGCTCACGCCGAGGCCGCCTTCGAGCATTTTCGCCTGCTCATGGATCACTACGGTGTTCAGGCCTATCGAGCCGTGGCGACCAGTGCCACGCGCGAAGCCCTCAATCGGGACCAGCTTCTCGAGCGAGTGGAGGCGAGCGCGGGAATCAAGCTAGAGGTGATCGATGGCGAAGAGGAGGCGCGGCTCGTTCGTATCGCCGTGCTGTCCGCGTTGAGCGGAATCGGTCACGCCGACTTCATCGTCGACCTGGGCGGAGGCAGCCTCGAGGTCAGTCGCATGGACGGCAACCAAGTGGTTGCGGGACAAACGCTGTCGATCGGGACGGTGCGTCTGATGGAGAGCTTCCACTTGGATGGAGCGCTCGGGTTCGAGGAGAACAAGAAGCTCCGGCGGGTGATCGCGGCGGAGATGGAGGCCATCCCGCGAGGCTCGAAGCCTCGCACTCGACCGTTGGCGATCGCCTGCGGTGGAAACGCCGAGCGGCTGGCGCGCGTCGCCGGAGGACGCCGCTTCCATGGCATCCGGACGATCGATGTCGCCGAGCTCCGGCGCGAGCTGCCGCGCATTCTGTCGCTCGGCTCCCTCGAGCGCATGGCCGCCTTCGGCGTGCGCCGCGACCGGGCCGAGGTCATGGGGGTGGCCGCCGTCGTCTTCGACCTGCTCTCCAAGCGGTTGGGGCTCGGGCACTGGGTGGTTCCGGGAGTCGGCGTGAGAGAAGGCTTGCTCCACGAGATCCTCGCCGACCACTTCGTGCATGGTGCGCAAGAAGGACGCGACCAAGAGCGGCGAGCGGCCGTCGTCGGGGCGAGGCGCTTCGGACGTCGACTCCGATGGGACGCGAGCCACGCCGATCATGTCACGCAGCTCGCGCTCTCGCTGTTCGACCAGCTCGAGTCGCTGACGGGGCAAGGGGAGGAGGAGCGCTACCTCCTGGAGCTGGGCTCCCTGCTCCATCAGATCGGAAGCATCGTCCAGGCGCGGGATGCTCACGTTCACAGCGAGTATCTCGTGATGCACGGAGACTTGCCCGGCATGCTGCCGAGCACACGAGAGAAGGTCGCTTGCCTGGTTCGCCTGCAAGCCGAGCCGGACTACGAGCATCCCTTCCTCGCGACCTTGACCCCGGAGGAGCGGTCCGAGCTCCGTCAGCTCGCCGGCATGCTTCGGATCGCCTCGACGCTCGACCGGGACCATCGCCAAGCCGCCGGGCACCTCGAGGCCGTCCGCGAGGAGGGAGCCCTCAAGATCAAGGTGCACTGGGCGAAGCCGTCGCCGCTACCCGTTCCGAAAGCCGAGAAGCGAGGCGCGCTCTTGGGAGAGGCCCTCGGTGAGACGGTTCGTTTCGAGTGGCTCGAAGGCGCCGTATCGTGAAGTGAGAGGTCCGGAGGTCTTCGGGAGGAGAAAACCGCATGCGCCGGTGTCAGCTGTTCCTCATGCGTCATGGCATCGCAATCGATCGCGACGATCCAGAGTGTCCTCCCGATCCCGATCGAGCGCTGACCGAAAAGGGACGTGAGCGGACCCGGCAGGTCGCCAAGACTCTGAGGTGCTGGGGAGTCGAGCCGACGTCTTTGTGGACGAGTCCCTATCTCCGAGCTCGGCAGACAGCCGAGATCGTTGCCGACGTTCTCGGGCCGTCCCGACGCGATGTCGAAGAGGTGCGATACCTCGAGCCCGCAGCGACCGCGCCTGGTTTCTTCGGCCGCTTGACGACGGCTGGAGTCGATTCACTCATCGCCTTCGGCCATTCTCCCAACCTCGATGACCTCGTCCGCCACGCCGTAGCCGCCCCGCGTCTCATCACGCGACTCAAGAAAGCAGGTGTCATCGCTCTCGAGCTCGACGATTGGGAGCCCGGAACCGGCACGATCCAATGGGTGCTGACCCCGAAGATCGTCAAAGCCCTGGGCGACTGATCCGGCGCCGGTGCGAGGGAACAGAGACGCGAACGGAAAAGCGAAGGCACAGAGACGCGAACGGGTTTCGTCGCGGCCCGTGTGCGGTCGCGTTGGTTGAAGTCGGGCCGGTGCGAAGGCACAGAGACGCGAACGGTTTTCGTCGCGGCCCGTGTGCGGTCGCGTTGGTTGGAGTCGGGCCGGTGCGCGTCATTCGTCGTCCCGTGAGAGAGTGGTTTCGCTCGCGCTTCGAGCCCACTCTCTCTTGCGACTCACTGCCGGGTGGGACGCCGTGATCGGGGGCGCCTATGGGCATCGCGTCCGACGCATCTCTTCCGTTCGTGTCTCTGTTCACACCCTTGTGCGACGCCGTGATCGGGGGCGCCTATGGGCATCGCGTCCGACGCATCTCTTCCGTTCGTGTCTCTGTTTCTACTTGCGCAGCTGCAGCTCGACCTCAGCGAAGCCGACGGCGGTCTTGTTCGGCTTCTTGCCGGGGCGAGTGCTCAGGACGCGGATGTCGAGGCGACGGATGGCTTGGGGGCGGTCGAGCTCGAGGAGCGCCTTGTGAAGGCGGCTCTCCGGGATCTCGATGATGAAAGGATCGCCCTTGCCGTTGATCTGAATCTCGACCCGCTCCATGGAGGCCGTACGGTCGGCATCGGCTCGTTCGGCGCGCGTTGGGCTCAGAAGGATCGCGTTCGCCTTGACGGGCCGCTCGAGCAACACGGTCAAGCTCGGGGCCGGGTCTCCATCGACGCAGAGCCAGCCGCGCCGCTGGAGATTGTCGACCGCGTGGGCGGCCGGCCAACCGTTCAGCTCGCTCGAGGCCTTGACCCGTGCTTGCTGGTTGGCGAGGAGGTTCCGCTCAGGGTCGGAAGCATACTCGAGCAGCAGAGGATCTTCGGCTTCCTCGATGCTGACCGTCAGGGGAGGGGACTCGAGCACGACGGTGCCTTTGGACTCGGGACCGGCCGCCACATGGGCGCGCGCAACCACCACATGATCTCCCGGGCGAGTGAATCGGATCTGTGCCGGGAAGCGCTGGTCGACGGCTCGATCAGCCGGGACGTCGATCACCGCCAGGCGCCGTCGATCGACCAAGCGGAGGTCGAAGGTCTGGAGCGCGTCCGCGCGCTGGCAGCCGACGGCGATCACATTGCGGCCGTGACGGAGTCGCTCTTGCCACCCGATGGGCAGAACCAGTGGCTCGTATCCGATGGTTGGAAACGCGTCCTCGTAGAGCGGCTCGCCGTTGAGGTAGATCGTCAACGAGGTGATCGCCGGCTCGGCCGAGCCTCGCCTGGCTCGCTCTTTGGGCTCACGCTTCCTGCGCTCGGCGGCCTTGAGGTCCTTGAGCGAGCGGCCCAAGTAGATTCCGTCGAAGCAGGCGGCGTCGCCGCTCATGGGAGTCAGAGCGATGCCGGTCAGCGAGGCCGCCCGGCCGCCGAGATCCTTGTACAGATCGCGCGTGACGACCATCCAGTCGCTGGGGGATCGCTTGCCGACCTCGATCGCTTCCCAGTCCAGGGTGTTCTTCCCGGCCAGGTATCGGATCGGCTTCGACCAGTTGCCGTCGAAGGCGAGCTGGATCATCACGCCGTCGTCGCCGGGCTTCTTCCAGGCGAAGCGCAGGAAGCGATACTCGCCTTCCCCGGGCTTCTGGGCGATAGGGAAGAACCAGCCAGGGATGTTTGGGTTGTGACGCTGCTGAGGGCCGACCTCGAGGTAGACCTCGCCGAGCTGGGCCCCCTCGAAGCGAGCGACGGCTTGGCTCGAGCCGCCCTTCTCGGTCAGGAGCGAAACGAAGTCGACCTCTTCGTCGAAGAGCTCGACCAGCGGAGGGCCGGCCAGATTCCGAGGTCCGGTCGGAGGGCGGTTCGACCAATAGAGCTCGAGCTCGGGTGAGACGAGGTCTGCCGGGTCGATCAAGAGCTCTCGTCGCAGCCACAGCGCGGCTTCGGTCCACTCGGATCGGATGGAGACCCCCGCACCCGACGACGGTCCGAACGGGCCAGTGCCGGTCTCCCAGCGCGCGTCGACGAAGCCCGTCGCCATCCAGTCGCCCTTGGGCTCTTTGGTCGTGTACTGCCAGATCGCGGCGCCCCCGATGGGCTCGGTCTTGGGCGAAACGTACTCGACTCTCCGCACCTCGAGTGGGGGAGCCTCGTTGGCAGACACTCCCGGATCGACCTCGGAGCCACCGCCGGCCACGGCCTTCTCGGCCGGCTTCTTCCCCATGCTCGAGATCCAGACCGTGAGCGGAGTGTCTCCGGAAGCTCTCAGCGCGATGTCACTGGTCGCGTCGTCCTGCTGATAGATCTTGGCGCTGCGCATGATGCTCTTGCCGGTGGTCGGCGCAGTGGCGCGTGAGAGGAAGAGCAGCGCGAAGGCAGTGTTCTCTTGGTCGCGGCCCGCCGTGGCCGACCACGATCCCTTGTCGGACTGCTTCCCGGTCAGGTTCTGTGCCCCGCTTCGGTACCAGTCGTGCGTCCCGAGTCGGTCGAGGTCCATCAAGGCCGCGACGCGCTCGATGCCGTAGAGGTAGTAGGTCGCCCACTCGTCGTTGGGCCCCTTCGGGTTGTCCTGCGCGCTGAAGTAGCGCGTCAACCAGGCGACGCCGCGCTCGATGGAGTTTCGGATGCGCCCGTTGTTCGGATGCCCCTCGGTGAGCTGCTCCTGACAAATCGCCATGACGCTGACACCGGCCGCAGACATGCTGCCCGTCGGCTCGCGCTTGGGGTGGTATCCGAAGCCGGCCGGCGCATAGGGGTTGGACGTCTCCTCTTGATGCTCGATCACGCGATCGGCGAGGCTGGACCAGACGCTCGGCTCGATGGGCACGCCGATCCGAGCGGCCGCGCGCAGCCCGAGGGCCGCGTACTGAGTGTTCGAGAGGTCGACGCCGCCCCAAGGATAAGCCCAGCCGCCGTTCGAGTGCTGCCACGAGAGCATCAGGTCGGTCAAGCGGCGCGCCCAAGGCAGGTGCGCCGGGTCACCCACGGCTTCCAGCGCCATCAGCTGGCAGCCATTCGAGTAGGTCTCCCCGGGATCCTTGGCGGCCAAGAATGCCAGGGCGCGACGAATCGCCGGATGCTCGGGCGCCAGCCCCGACTTGATCAGGGTGTAGACCGACAACGCCGTCTGGCCGTTTCGGTAGCGGTCCTGATTGGCGGCCCAAGAACCATCGAGCTCTTGCTGATCCAGGAGGAAATCGATGCCGTGGTCGATGGCGGCATTGATCTTGGGCTGGAGCTCCTTGTCGAACGCCGCCGGAGCTCGAGTGACGAACGGTGGGGGCGAGTCCGTCCAGTAGAGCCGGAATCGTCCGAGCGTGTGGTGCTGGCCGAACTGGAAATCGAGAGTGATCGTCAGCTTCGCGCCATTCTTGTACTCGATGGGATTCCCGAGCTCGAAGTAGGCCGAGCTCGCCTGACCCGCTTCGGGGAGGATGCCCCAGCCGGTCTTCGGATCCTCGTCGATCGTGCCCCACACGGGCCAGTTCTTCTGTGCGTGGCTGGCCGAGGCGTTTTGGATCACCTGGCGGCGACCGGCTCCGCCGAGCTTGGGGCCGGCGGCGAGCCGGAACGCCGTGAGCACGAAGTTTCCATTCTGTGAGCGACCGGGGCCCTTTTCCTTCAAAGCATCATCAGGCAGCGCTTCGAGGCGCAGGCCCGTGATCTTCGGAGCATTCAGGACGACCTCGAGCGTGTAGGCGTCCGTCTCCGCAGCACGCCCCGTGACGCGGACCGTGCCATCGGGCGCAATCTCCAGGGTCGCACCGGAGAGCGACGCCGCTCGGAGCTCCTGAACGGGTCGCCAGTCGGGAGCTGCGGGAGAGAAGTCCTGTGCGCCGATCAGAGCGCAACCGAGGATTCCGGCGAGAATCGTCGTCATCGTTTGCAATCGCTGTCTGGAAGTCGTGGCTGTCCAGGGGAATGGAGCCACAGAGTAGCAGAAGCGGCGGCAAGCTGGTAAAAAGCTGTGTCCCGAAGCTCCCCAAGAAACGGCCTCGCGGGCCATCCAACTCGAGCCCGATCCGCGAGATCGGTGCTCGCATCTGGTCGGCTCGGCAGCGGTCGAAGAGGTGCTCGGTCAGGGCGTCGCCGAGGCCACGACGCTCTCTTGGGCCGACACCACGACGCCTCCCGGCTTCTCGACCGTGATCGCGAACTGTTGGACCGCAAGGGCGGGCAATCGGCTGTCGATGGCGACCCGCTGCACGGATCCCCGCACGTCGAAGACGCCTCCGTCGATCGGTTGAGCCTGCTCGGCGTCCATGATCCAGAGCTGATATTGGCTCTGCCGAGGATCGTTGACGGGGAGGCCGCGCAGCTCGAGCACGCCCCGCTGCTCCTTCGCGCTCCACACGACGCGTCCGCTCGCCTCTTCGAAGCCCGGCAAGGCAGTGAAGGTCCAATCGAGTGCGCCGGGGATGGCCGCGATCTCGTCGGCGGACGGCAGGGGCGGCAGCCCGGGGCGAGACTCGGGCCAGGCGAGAGCGATCGCCAGAACGGCTGCGGCCGCCCAGCCCAGCCCACTCACGAGGCGGAGAGGGCGAGTCGACGATGGGGCCGAGGTCCGGGCCGACGCGGTGGGCGCCGGGCTCGAGATCTTGGGTAGGGGCGGAAACGAAGGCTCGCGCGGGGACGTCGTCTGTCGGACCAGCTCGTGCTCCAAGCGGAGTGCCAGCGTCGATGGAAGAGGCTCCACGCCTTCGGGGTCTTGCTGAGCGGCGAACGCGACGGCGAGGGCGGCGACGCTGATCTCCCAGCCGAGGTCATCGCGGTCGGGATGATCCCGGAGGAGACCCTTCAGCTCAACCTCGTCCTCGGGCGTCAGGGCACCGAGCGCTCGGTCGGCGAAGAGCTCATCGAGTCGAGAGGAAGGTGTCGAGCTCATCAGGAACCACCCTTCGAGGAGTCACCCGACCTGGCGACTCCGAGGATCTCGCGGATCTTGATCAGGCCCCGTCGGGCATGGGTCTTGACGGTCCCGAGCGGCATTGAGGTCTTGGCCGCGATCTGCTCGTGAGTCAGTCCCTGATAGATCGACAGCTCGAGGACCTTCTTCTGCTCGGGTCGGAGCTGCTGCAGGGCGAGGGTCGCCTGGGAGGCCTCGTCGGCAACCTCGACCAGCTCGCCTTCTCGGTTGTGAGGATTGGGAAGCTGGTCCGGCAGCACCTGCGGCGTCGGTCGGCGTGCCGCACGACGGCGCCGATCGATGAGGCGACGGCGGGCGATCATGGCGACGAAGGTGGTCTCTGCGGCAATGGAGGCATCGAAGCGCGCCGCGTGTCGCCACAGCTCGATGAAGATCTCCTGGACGGCGTCTTCGGCCTCGACGACGTCCGAGGTGAACTTGCGCGCCAAGCTCCAGACGAGGCCGCCGTATCGATCGAGAGCCTCGCGGACCGCCGCCTTGTCACCCGCGGCGATGCGCTCGAGAAGAGACTCCGGAGGAGCGTTCACGGGATCCGCCATCGGTCGTGCAACTCGTTCGAGTGAAAAGCCTCCCCGGCTCCGAGAAGCCGGGGAGGCGATAGTATCAGTAGAGCGGTCGCATCGAAACGCCTGTCTCAGCATTCCGGCCTTTGCGAAAGGATCAGCTGTCGGACGGGGGCAGGATGACCGAGTCGATGACGTGGATGACGCCGTTGGTCGCGAGGATGTCCGATTTGACGATCTTGGCACCGTCGATCATCGGAGTATCGCCGTTCATGTGAACCATGAGGCTCTGCCCGTTCGCCGTCGTTAGCCACTGCGATCCGAGAACGTCCTTGGCCATGAGCTTTCCGGGCACGACGTGGTAGGTGAGAACCCCGGCAAGCTGCTCCTTGTCTTTCAGTAGCGACGGCACCGTTCCTTCCGGAAGCTTCGCAAAAGCGCTATCGCTCGGCGCGAAGACGGTGAACGGGCCCTTGCCCTTGAGCGTGTTGACAAGGTCTGCCGCTTTGACGGCCGTGACGAGAGTGTTGAAGGAGCCCGCGGTCACTGCGGTGTCGACGATGTCCATCGTCGGCTTCGAACGCGGTGAATCGGCGTTCTTTGCGACTTGGGCAGGAAGACCACCGAGAAGGACTGCGGTCGAAGAGACAATTGTAAGGAGGCGGTTCATCTGGTTATCGATCTGGAATGCGGAGCAAAAACTTCGATAGGCGGGGAGATCCCCGTTCAGATGTTGAATCGCTGAGAACCCGACCACGGATGCAGGATTCTCTAGAACATCATCTCTGCGAGCGGCGATCCCCGGCGAATGTCGTGTGTCCGGGAGAGCCCAGGCGGGCTACCGCCAGGAGTACGCGGTCAAACCGTCCAGCTCGCGCACGAACACTTGCTGCCCGTCGATTGCGAGGTGGGCCCAAGTCTCGT
>JAJDCO010000033.1 GCA_029260795.1 Planctomycetota bacterium
AAGCTCCTCGGCCCCCAAAGCGAGTGAGGGCAGCCTGGATTCGAATGGCATAGACACACCTCCCCAACAGCTTGAACCAACCGCTGGAAGAAGTGTGACATCTTTACCCTTGCAATGTCAATTTGGAATCGATCTACTAGGATTCACAACATTCTGTTGAGGATAATCAACATCGTGTTATCTTTCTAGATTGTAGTGTTTTAGGTTCCATCTAGAGGGTGAGGTATGGACTTCCAGAGGGAGCGGTGTTCATCATTTTGAACGCAGTCGATCTCTGCTCATCCTCGGTCTAGGGGGTGGCTTTCGCGGATTCCGGCTGGCTTGCGAGGGATGAGGTTGCGAGGGATGAGGTTGCGAAGAGTCTGAGGCACTTCAGCTCCAAGTCATGTTGGCATGGCCGTTGCGGGCAGGCCTCTCGCCCCGAGCGAACAAGCAATTCGCACCTGGTGAGAGACAGGAAGCCGAAGCAGGGAGGAGGGTGCAGTATATGCTCGGGTCGCATCTCGGTGGGCCCCGCCTTGAGTGCTCGACACGCCCGTTGAGCTCGAGGCGCTGATCTGGTAAGCGCTTCGGGTCTCATGTGTTCGAATCGGGGATCAAAGACGTCTACCCTACTGAATCGGTGTTCTGTAGTGAGCAAGTCAGCCTTCCTTCTCTTGGCCATCATTGCCATCGGCGTTGTAGCAGCTCTGGTATTGCTCAACAGTACGGCTGGTCGTCACGAGCTCTTGCCCGATCCAGCCAATAGGGAGAGCTATCTGCAATCGGCCGAGCCTGGCGACGACGAGAACGAGAATGATACAGTCTCGGCCTCGCATTCAGTCAGTACCGAAGGTCCTTCCGATGATCACGGTTCCACTGACGGAGCGGACTCGAAGGCATCTCGAGAGCTCGATGGCGAGAGTGAATCGTCAGGCGGCGGTGACCATCCGTTTAGGTTGGATAGCAACATAGACGCTCTGCGGAGGACCGCACGCAGTTTGCGGGGTCCGATCGAGGAGCTTGTGACCAATTCGCTGATCAATCCAAATGGTAAGAAGCTGAGCGGTCAAGAGATCTCCGAGTTGTCCGAGATGTTCGCGGGCGACCTTGCCGTAGTCAGGGACTTGAATGAGCGTCTGAGGACGGAGATGCGCTCTGCCGCGAACCGGCTCTACGATGCCGGGAGGGCCGAGCGTTTAGATCCTGTTGGTCCGAGCCATGAGCAATGGAATGAGGAACATCCCGTTTATGTGACGCCCGATGCCGACGAAGGTGAGAGGGTGTTCACCGTGACAAGGGCGGGCAAGGAGCCCCATATCGTACGAATCCGACTGGGGGTGGACTCAGGTGTCGATGACGTGATGACTGCACTAGAGCAGCGGCTAGAATCAACTGTGAATGCAATGCGTCAGGCGATCAACGATATGTAGTGTGAGAGGGTCCAAGAACAAAAATCATGGAATGATCAGGAGACGGCAGATGCTAAGATTGATGTGCACTTGCACTCTGATGACTTTCTTGGGAATAGGGGCTGCGGGAACATCCGCTCGCATGGACGACTGCACGCCGGCTGGATGCACGATCGGAGGAAGCGGGAGTAATTCCAACAGCGATCCCTGCGTCAGTGTGACGACTGGATGCAACACCGACTCAGGCTCTTGCACCTACAACTCGAACACAGACAGTTGTGACAAGGAGAAGTGCGGCCTTGATTGGATCGTGCTGGCAAGCCTCGAGGATGGGTGCGGCGGGAGCCTTTCCTTGATCTATTCCTCGAGGACTGGAAGTGGGAGCTGGAATGTCCAGAGCACCGTCATGGGCGACTCGATCGACGCCGGTGGCGACGAGGACATCGAGTGCGGTAACGGGATCAAGCGTGAACTGAAGTACAACGGCGTTACGATCTGGGAATGCTGGGCAGACTGCAAGAACTGCGCGAAGAGTGGTGGGCTTGGCAGCTGAGATCGCACAGACTTCGCTCCTCGGCGGCCTAAAGTCTATACCTCGAAACCGCCTAGCAGCAGCCGCCCCCGAGACTTCACGAGCCGAGGCGCTTCATCAGGCGCCTCGGCTTTTTTCGCTTTCGGGGCTGCGGACGCCGCAGGTCCATTGGCCCGGCTGGGCTAGTAGCGCTTCCTGAGGAGGAGTCTCCAAGGACCGTCCCCCTTCTTTGCCTCCGAGAAGCGCTCAGGAGTCTCTGGCCGGAGAGGCTCTGGTGGCACCGAGGCTCCTGCAAGGCTTCGACGCTCGGGCTCTTGCCTGTGCGACGCTCGAGTGAAGTCGGTGCTCTATCTTCGAGACCCGGGTCGCACAGGTTGCAACCGAGCGTTGCCTCGTCACGGAAGCGGAGATACCCTCAGGCGCTGTCAATGGGGAGCGGCGACGGCCGTCGCTCTCCCTCCATGAGCTGCGAGGGAGTCCGCGCCGATGGCGCTCGAGTTCTACGACACGCTGACGAGGCAGAAGAGGCCGTTCGAGCCGCTCGTGGACCGCAAGGTCCGCATGTACCACTGTGGTCCCACGGTCTACAACTTCGTCCACATCGGCAACCTTCGGTCGTTCACGTTCGCCGACCTGCTGCGTCGAACGCTCGAGTACAAGGGGTACGAGGTCGACCAAGTGATGAACATCACCGACGTCGGTCACATGCAGCATGACGATGAGGACAGCGGCGAGGACAAGATGGTCGCGGCCGCGCGGGAGTCGAAGAAGGATCCCTGGCAGATCGCAGCCGAGTACTCCGAGTGCTTCTTCGAGGACATTCGCGCACTCAACTTTCGGATGGCCGACCACTACCCGAAGGCGACGGACCACATCCCGGAGATGATCGTTCTGATCGAGAAGCTGCTGGCCCAGGGATACGCCTATCAGGTCGGCTCGAACGTCTACTTCGACGTCGGTCGCTTCGAGCAGTATGGCCGGCTGTCGGGGAACACGCTGGAGGCACTCGACGTCGGCGCCCGCATCGCGATCAACGAGGAGAAGCGTGACCCCCGCGACTTCGCTCTCTGGAAGCACGACCCGAAGCACATCATGAAGTGGGATAGCCCCTTCGGCGAAGGGTTCCCGGGCTGGCACATCGAGTGCTCCGCCATGTCGATGAAGTACCTCGGCGAGACCTTCGACATCCACACCGGCGGCGAGGACAACATCTTCCCGCATCACGAATGCGAGATCGCCCAGTCGGAGTGCGCGACCGGAAAGCCGTTCGTGAAGCTGTGGATGCACGCACGCTTTCTGTTGGTCGACGGCAAGAAGATGTCCAAGAGCCTGGGCAACTTCTACACGTTCCGCGACCTGAAGGAGCAAGGCTACGGCGGCAAGGAGCTCCGGTTCGCCTTGATGAAGGGACACTACCGCCAGCAGCTCAACTTCACGCTCGGCGAGCTGGACGGGGCGCGCTCGTGGTTGGAGCGCTACGACCAGTTCTTCGCTTCCTTGGCGGAGCCGCGACCGACTGGGCCGGTCCGGGACGCGCTGCGCGACATCGTGAAGAGCGCTCGGGACGCTTTTGAAGAAGGTCTGGACGACGACTTGAACATCTCGGTCGCACTGGCGGCCGTCAACGAGCTGATGCGCGAGGTCAACCGCCTCGGCGTGAACGCGAAGGAGGCGAGCGAGGTCCAGGTCGTGCTCGACGGTATCGAGTCGGTCCTGGGTGTCGCCACGCGACCCGAGGCCGCGGCCAGTGATCCCGAGATCGACGGCCTGGTCGAAGCCCGTCAGGTGGCCCGAGAGACCAAAGACTGGGCCGAGGCTGATCGCCTCCGAGACGAGCTCACCCGGCGAGGAGTGGTCGTGATCGACACGCCGCAAGGGACACAATGGAGGTGGGCGCGGTGAGGTGGCGTCCCTCGGCAACCCCGCCAGCAGCAAAATCTGACCATCGTTTCGTAAGATCACGGAGATGTCCCGAGGAGCCCGGCAGCCTTTTCAGGGAGAACGAAACCGTGATCCGATTCCTTCGACCGGGTTTTTTGACGATCGTGCTGGCCGTGAACGCCTTCGGCCAGGAGCCCGGCGCTCCGGTCGTCGACGACGAGACGGCCTTGTACGCCTTCCGCTCGCTCGAGCCGCAGGATGTCGCTCGGGTCGCCGAGCTGTATCGATTGACCGACCTGCTCGGTGAGGCGCTTTGGCCGGGCTTCGACACGCGAGAGATTCCAATCGCCATCAACCATGACGATCGCGAGGAGATGCTCTTCGCACATCCGTCTCCGCCGGACGAGTTTCACTCTGCGGAGGCGTTGAAGCTCGGAGACCGACCGGTCCTCGTGCGGGACGGCTGCACCCGATACGGGCCTCGGGGCGGCGGATGGGCCGTGGATCTCGGCGGCGAGCAAACGGCTTACGCCTGTACACTGCAGCCGAGGCAGGCCACCGAGGAGTACCTGTCTCTCCTGATCCACGAGTGCTTCCACGTGTACCAGCGTCGGTTCCAGTCGATGCCGAAAGGCGGCCTGCAGGAGCCACCCGACGATGATGCCGAGTACTTCGCACGCATCGGACTCGAGAGCCTCGTGCTGCAAGCCTTGCTGGCGGCCGAGAGTGACGAGGAAGTGCATGACCTCGCGAGGCAGTTCGTCGCGGTGCGTCGCGCTCGCCACGCCTCCCTCGCCGAAGAGCAGATTCGCTTCGAGGGCATCAACGAGTACAACGAGGGCACGGCGAGCTACATCCAGGCCCGTCTGTATCGGCTCCTCGCTGAGCGAGGTGGCATCGAGCCACAGGTGCTGGATGCTCACTATGGAGGATTCGAGAACGCCGCCCGGATGTACGACGACTTCGTGGCTCGGATCACGCCGCCACGAGACGCCCTGATCGAGTTTGTCCATTGCCAGTACCTGAACGGCATGGGGATGTGCCTCGCCCTCGATCGCCTGCGCCCCGACTGGAAGGAAGAGATGGCGGAGCCGGGGCGTAACCAGTTCGAGCTCGTCGAGAGGGCGCTGGCGGTTCCGAAAAAGGACGAGGCCGAGCTCCTGGCGCTCGCCGAGAAGCGGTTCGAGTACGCGCAGCTGCTCGGGGAGCAGAAGGCACTGCTCGAGCAACGATTCGCGACGATTCGCGCGTTCCTCGAGGTGCCGGGTCGTCGCTATCGAATCCATCACGGCGAGATTCGCGGGCGGTTCAAGTGGAAGCCGGAAGGCCCCGTTTTTCACGTGCCCGGCAAGCTGAACCCGGACGCCGCGCAGGGCCCCATGACCGTCTGGGCTGGAGGCCTGCTGCGTTTCGAGAAGGGCGATCTCGACTTCACGGGGCAGCCCGTGCCGATGATCTTCCGCTTCGACTACTTCGAGTGGATCGATCCAGATCCCGCTCCGGACGAGAGCGATCTTCACATCGAGTTTCAGGAGCAGGAAGAGGACGTGTTCACCGAGGTCCGGATCGAAGCCGACGGTGGCTTCGTGCTCACGCTTCCCAAGGCGAGGGTCGTCCGGACGGGCGAGCAGGTCGACATCTACCCCATCGTGCATTGAATTCCGAAGCCGCCAGGGTTCTTCGGGGATTCCCGGAGGGCCCTCGACAGATCCCATCGCCGAAGACGCGCTGAGGAAGGCGCTTCGGTGAGGTGGGCGCGCTCGCGCCTCGGAACACCGAGGAGGAATCCACGGGGAAGCGACTTCTCCGGTTCACGCCGGTTCCGTGCCCGGATATGCTGTCGACTCCCGGGAAGAGCTCGGTCGAGGCAGGACACGCTCCCGGCGGTTCCCTCGACTCTCGGAGCGACTCGGCGAGCCCACGGGCTGCCGTCGCGAGCCCAGGGGTGGGGACGACCTCTCATATTTAAATTGAATGATGCAATCAGCGAGGCGATATGCCGGCCTCGTTCGTTCGAAAGTACCGCCGCAGGGTGCGGCCTGGATCGCGAGGAGATCGGAATCCCATGATGGAAGAGATCAAGCAGTTCCTGACCCTGGAGTCCTACGAGATTCGTGAGGACCAGGAAGAGACCTTCATCGTGGCAGGTGACGACGACGTCGAGAAGATCTGCTGCCTGAAGGACGGCGTCTTCTTCGGGTCGGTCGCGTGCGTTTCGATGAATGCGATTCCCCAAGGCAAGCAGGCTGAGGTCAAAGACCTCCTCCTCGCCGCCGACAACGGGATCTCCACGAGCTACTTCAGCCTGACGCGCGATTCGTCGGGCGACGAGATGATCACGCTCAGCTCGTTGTGCACGCTGCAGGACATGGGGCCCGAGGATCAGGACGACATCCGCTCCGTGCTCCAGTACCTGTCCGATGACGTCAAGGCCGCCCACAAGCTGCTCTCGCCGTTCGTCGCACGGTCCTCGGTCGCGAGCTGACGGCCGTTTGACGGTCCACCCCTGCGCGGGTGTCTTCTCGAGTCATCAACGGTGGGCGACCAGCGCCCTCAGCCGGGAGAAAATACAGATGAGCATCTTTTCACGCGTTTCCGACATCTTCAAAAGCAACCTGAACTCTCTCCTCGACAACGCCGAGGACCCCGAGAAGATGATCGCCCAGGCGATCCGGGAGATGGAGGTGGAGCTGATGCGCGCCACCTCGGGTGCCGCCAAGGCCATTGCCAGCGAGAAGCAGCTCAAGAACGAGCTCGAGCGTCACCGCCAGGAAAGCGAGATCTGGCAAGGGCGCGCCGTCCAGGCTCTCGAGTCCGGTCGCGAAGACTTGGCGGCCAAGGCGCTCGGACGCAAGAAGGAGGAGGAGCGTCTCGCCGAAGGCCTTCAGCCTCAGTGGGAGCAGTCCTCCGAGCTCACTCAAAAGCTCAAGACTCAGATCGGGCAGCTCAAGTCGAAGATCGACGAGGCCAAGCGCCGCAAGGGTCAGCTCGCCGCGCGTCAGCGCGCCGCCGAGGCTCAGAAGTCCGTCTCGAAGACCCTCGGCTCACTCGGGGCGGGTCGCACCGCTTTCTCTACCTTCGATCGCATGGAAGAGAAGGTGCGTGAGATGGAAGCCGAGAGTCAGGCCATGACCGAGCTCCAAGGGGGCGCCGAGGACGACCTGGCGAAGGAGTTCGACAACATAGACTCCGATGTCTCCGCCGAGCTCGCGGCGCTGAAGAGCTCGCTCGCCAAGAAGAGCGAGTCCTGACGCCATGTTCTGGCGCGTTCTCCTTGCTGTCGCCCTCACCCTCACCATCCTGTACCTGTGGCAGCGCTTTCGTCTGACCAAGGCGCAGGTGGCTCGTGCCAAGGCGGCCGGCCGGCGGCCCCTGACGCTCCCCAACGTCGGGGTCGGCGGCGTGGTTTCGGTTCGCGGCCTCGCCGAGGGTGAGAAGAACTTCGTCGTGTCGAAGCGCAACCGCTACTCGCAGGGTGGCTCCGACTGGTACGAGCTCGTCTCCGAGGACGGAACCCAAGAGGTCTACCTCGAGTACGAAGAAGACGACCGGCTCGAGGTCTCTCTGAGCCAACAAAGTGAGGAGCGGTTGGCGGACCTCGGCTTGTCCGAGGAGGATCTGATCCGCTTCGACGAAGAAGAAGACGGCACCTTCGAGCACGATGGGGCCCAGTGGCGCCTGACCGAGTCGGCCGAAGCTTTCTATCACGAGGACAGTCGGCCCGGCTCTGGCGAAGGCTTCTACTACTGGGACTTCAAGGAGCCTGACGGAGAGCGAATGCTCACGGTCGAGCGCTACGAAGGCGAGCCGTTCACCGTGTGGCGTGGTCGGAAGGTTCGACCTGAGGACGTCTCGGTTTGGAGCCTAGAGGCCGAAGAGGCCGCGACCGCCTGAGGCAGCGCAAGCTCGCGTCAGCGGCACACATCTGAAGGAGGAGTGGAACCGTGGCTCAGCGAAAGTCCGGGTGGAGCATGCGCCACCCGCTCTCGTTCTTGGTGATCTTTCTCGTCATCCTGGTAGGGCTGCATGTCCTGTTTCCCGGCGGCGTGGCGGCGGATGCCAAGGAGCGTTACCAGGCATTCCACAAGCAGCTCTCCTCGACAGTCTCCGAGGGTGAGCGAGCGGTCGAGACGGTCGAGGATCTGATCGCCGACGATCCCGACTTCCTGAGGCGCTACGATCTCAAGGAAGGCTGGACGCGGTCGCTCGACGAAGCGCTGGCGAAGCTCGAGGCGGTCGAGAGGAAGGACTCGACCGTGCTGGCGCCCATCGTCGAGCGCAACGACTCCGACGACGAGGAGCGTCTGGTTCAGGAGCTGCGCGGCGCTCAAGAGAGCCTCCAGAGCGCCCGTCAGGCCATCGAGTCGATCCCTCAGCAGATCCGCCAGGTCGCCCAGTACAAGAAAGAAGCTCCCAAGCGCCTTGCCGAAGCCAAGGCCGGCACCGTCGCGAAGGCGGCGCAGCTCACCGAGAGCTCGGGCGAGCTCCCGGCGCTGAGAGTCGAGGTCGAAGGCGCGGCCACGAAGTATCCGCAAAAGAAGGAAGACCTCGATCGCCGGCTGAACGCGATCGTCTCGACACCGGCGACGCTCCAGAGCTGGGTCGAGGAAGCCGAGCAGGAGCTGGCCAAAGACCTTCCCGACTACCTGGTGGTCGTGGCTCGGCTGCGTGCGATCGAGGAGCGTGGCCGCGCCCTCGATTCTGCGATTCCTCAGCTCCGGGCGCGTCTCAAGCAGCTCGACACGTCGCGTGACCAGATCCTCGCGGACATGGAGGTCGCGCGCGGTGCGACCAAGCATCGTCACCAGTACCGCATCGTCGAGCAGATCGGTGAGGCGGATCCCGTCGAGCGGACGGAATGGAAGGACGTCTCCGAGTCGAGCTTCAACAAGCATCGCAACCACCTCGGCATGACGCTGTCGTCGAAGCCCAAAGGGCTCTACGACGAGGAGGCCCAGGAGCTGGCGACGCCCCCGGGCTACACCTACGTCGGCAACCCTCACTACGGCCGCTGGGAGCGGCGCGGCGGGCAGTCGTTCTGGGCGTTTTACGGGCAGTATGCGTTCATGCGGAGCATGTTCGGGGGCGGCTCCCGAAACATCTCGCGCAGCGACTGGGACAGCTACGACAGCAATCGACGACAAGGCAAGACGTACTACGGTCGCAACCTCGAGTACGGGTCGGAAGGCTCGATCACGAAGGCCAAGTACGGCAGCTCCAAGTACGTGAAGAGTGGCGGCTACAAGGGCAGCCAGTACCAGAAGCAGACCTACCGTTCGACTCGCTCCAGCGGTGGAAGCACCACCCGTCGTCGTTCCAGTAGTGGCCGGAGCTCCGGATTCTCACGAGGAGGTAAGTGACGATGGAGCTCTGGCTAGAAGACGCGTTGGCGAGCGCCGCCTACGTGGGCGTGGCTGCAGTCATCTTCGTGGTGGCGAAGCTCGTGAACGACTGGACGACGCCGTATCGCATCGATCATGAGCTGATGGAGAACGACAACCCGGCTCTGGGCGTGAGCATCATGGGCTACCTGCTGGGTGTCGGGTTCGTGCTGGCCGGTGTGCTGATGGGCCCGAGCCGCGGCCTCGGTCGCGACCTGATCGACATCTCGCTCTACGGTGCTCTCGGCATCGTGCTCCTCAACGTGTCGCGCGTGCTGAATGACCGACTCATCCTCGGACGATTCAGCAACGTCAAGGAGATCATCGAGGACCGCAACGTCGGCACGGGTGCCGTGCAAGCCGGCAGCTACCTCGCCTCGGGCCTGGTGGTGGCGGGCGCCGTGAGCGGGAGCGGCGGCGGCATCGTCACGGCGCTCGTGTTCTTCGTCCTCGGACAAGCCGGCCTCATTGGCTTCGGGCTGCTCTACACGCGTCTCGCGGCCTACGACGTCCACGCCGAGATCGAGGCCGACAACGCGGCCGCGGGAGTCGCGTTCGGCGGCGCGTTGGTCGCTCTCGGCATCGTGCTCGCCAAGGCCGCCGGCGGTGACTTCGTCTCGTGGAGCGACAACCTCACCCGGTTCGGAGTGACGCTCGCCGTGGGCCTCGTGCTGCTTCCGCTCGGGCGCTGGTTCTGCGAGTGGGTGCTCTTCCGCACCGCGCATCTGGGCCAGGAGATCGCCCGCGATCGGAACCTCAACGCCGGCTTCGTCGAGCTGGCCGTGCTGACGTCGCTGGCGCTGATCATCGTGGTCTCGATCTGACGGTGGGACTGGACGACCCACCGGCTGTGGTCGCGAAGACCCGAGCCCTGTCTCGCCCGCCGAGCCTGACGCGTTGGCTCCTCATCGGTTCGATGTTCACGATGGGGGCCTGCGGGCTCGTTTACGAGTACGTCCTCAGCACGCTGGCGACCTACCTGCTCGGCAGCTCCATCGATCAGTTCTCGATGATCATCGGGCTGATGATGTTCATGATGGGCGCTGCCGCCGGTCTCCAGAGCTGGGTCAAGCGCGATCTCCTCGATGCCTTCCTTTGGGTGGAGATCGGGCTAGGCTTGATCGGCGGCCTGAGTGCGCTGCTGGTGTACCTGTCGTTTGGAGTCACCGAGCACTTCCGATTGGTGCTGTACGCCTTCGTGTCGTTGGTCGGCTTCGCGATCGGCCTCGAGATCCCGTTGCTGGTACGCATCAACCGGCACTACGCCGCCTCGTTGCGCACGAATCTCTCCCAGATCCTGTCGATGGACTACGTCGGCGCATTGATCGGCGCGCTGGTCTGGACCTACTTCCTGCGGCGCACCTTTGGCATCGTTCAGGTCGGCTTCGTCCTGGGGCTGCTCAATCTCGCGATTGCACTCTTGGCGCTCGTCTACTTCTGGCCGCTCCTGCGTCGACCGCGCCGCCTCGGCGCGACCGTTGCCGTCGCCGCCGCGACCCTCGGATTTGCAGCCCTCCGCGCACCGGATTGGACGGCGGCCGCCGAGCAGCGACTGTTCCGCGATCCCGTCATCTACTCGGCGACCAGCGACTATCAGCAGATTACGATCACGGAGCGCGGGGATCGGCTGCGCTTCTATATCAATGGACACTTGCAGTTCTCATCGCGCGACGAGCACATTTACCACGAGCTACTCGTGCATCCGGCCTTGACGATGCGGGGCGCGCCACGACGGGTGCTGGTTCTCGGCGGTGGTGACGGTCTCGCGGTGCGGGAGATCCTCCGGCACCCGACCGTGCGTCGGGTCGATCTGGTCGATCTCGATCCACGGATGATCGAGCTGGCACGCTCGCAGTCGAGCCTCGTCGCCTTGAACCGCGGCTCCCTGAGCGACGCGCGCGTGCACGCCTCGGTGGCGGCGTTCGTGTCGGGTCAGGGTGAGACGCTCGTTCGACAAGAGAGCGAGCGCCCGGTGGGGCGCGTGCGCGGCGAGGAAGGGACGTTGGCGAGCGTGCAGGTCGTGACGGTGGATGCCGGGAGGTTCCTGGATGAGCTCGATGGCGATCCTTATGACGTCGTGATCATCGACTTCCCCGATCCTTCGACGGTCGAGTTAGCGAAGCTCTACTCGCGCGAGTTCTATCGAACGCTGATGCGGCACCTGGCGCGTGGTGGGCTGGTGGCGATTCAATCCGGGTCGCCGTTCAACGCGCGCGAGGCGTATCTTTGTGTGGGCCGGACGCTCCGCGCGGCCGGCTACGAGGCGGTGCCGTATCACGATCACGTTCCGTCTTTCGGGGAGTGGGGATTCTGGATCGCCCGGAAGGATGGAGACGGATACGATGCGCCCTTGGCGACCGCGTGTGATCGGATCACGGAGATCCCGGTCGAGACGCGCTACCTGACCGCCCCGGTGTGGAAGGCGGCCACCGTCTTCGGGCAAGGGTGGCTGGAGTCGAAGCAGGAGACGATCAACTCGCTACTGGATCCGATTCTGACGGACTTGCATCGACAGGGCTGGGAAGAGGAATGACGCAGACGATCGCGCCGAAGGCCGCCCGATGATGGTGCTGCGCGTGAGAAAGGTCATGCGTGTCCTCCGCACCGTGGCGAGCTCTCAGATCAAGCGATTCGGAACGGCAATCGCCTTGGTCGTGCTCTGCCTGCTACTCAATGCGGTCTGCTTCTCGACCTTCGAGAATGCGAGCGACGCGGCTCATGATTACACGTTCTGGGACGGCCTGTACTTCAGCGTCGTCTCCATCACGACCATCGGGTACGGCGACTACTCGCCAACGTCCCTCGGAGCGCGTCTGTCGTGGGTCGTCTTCATCGTCTTCATCGGGCTAGGGACGTTCACTTACTTGGTCGGCCTCGGGGTCGACTTCTTCGTCGAGCTGAAAATGCGAGAGGTGCGGGGCATGAACCCGATCACCGGTTCCGGGCACATCATTATCGTCAACTTCCCATCCGAGGCGCGTGTGCGGCGGATGATCCAAGAGCTGCGCCGCGACGCCCCGAGCCGAGACGCCGAGATCGTGATCGTCGCGGACTCGCTCGAGGAGCTGCCGTTCCGAGAGGAAGGCGTTCGCTTCGTGCGAGGCTCCTTGCTCGCCGAGTCGACCTTCGAGCGCGCCGGCCTCGATCAGGCGCGACACGTCCTCGTGCTCGCCACCGGACTCGACGATCCCCGCTCGGACGGTATCGCCGCCTCGATCATCTCGGTCGTCAAGCACGCTCAGCCGGGCGCGGTCGTGATCGGGGAGTGCTTGGACCCGGCGCACGTGAAGCTGTTCCAGAACAACGGCTGCGATCGCGTCGTCCCCACGGACCGCATCGCCGCTAATGTCTTGATCCACGAGAGCCAGGACGCCGGCGTCGGTGAGGTGCTCGCCGACCTGACCTGCAAGCTCGACGGCTGCTCCTTCTACAGTGCCGAGATGGAGCACACCTCCGCCCCCTTCAATGCCGTCGCCCGCGCCCTCTTCGACATGCCGAATCGCATCATCCCGGTCGCGATCGTCCGAGACGGCAAGGTCTTCGCCAACCCGACCGGCGACGAGCAAGTCACCCCTGGCGTTCGCCTCATCTACATCAGCAACCGCCGAGAAGACTGGCCCACCATCGAGCGCGAGCTGAAGTCCCGCCTCTGAGCGAGCCGAGCCGGGAGCGACGAAGGCGAGCCGGCGAGTCCCGCCTTCGCTGCGATCGCATGATAGTATTCAGGAAAGCCCCTGACGTCCTTGTCCCTCGTGAATCACTCCATGAACCGACGCTTCCAGCTCCTGGCACTGACTTTCAAGCGCCTCATTCGGCGACCTGGCCGAACGGCGCTCACGGTGCTGGGTATTGCGGCTGCTGTCGGGACGCTGACGACGTTGGCGGGCTTCTATGACGGGTATCGCAACGGGCTCGAGCGGGAGCTGGCGGGGCTGGGATACGAGGCGCTGATCACCAAGCGAGGCTGCCCGTACGAGATCGCGACCTTCGCGCTCCAAGGGCGGGATGCTCTCGGCGCCGGTGTCACGACGACGAGCTGCGTGGCGGAGGCTTCTGGCGCGGCGGACGACGACATCCAGGAGCCGGGCATCTACATCGCGGCCGAGATCGCGGATCTCGTGCGCGGCGACCCGGATGTCGCGATCGCGACGCCGCTGCTCACCTGTCCCGTCGAGGAGTCGCGCGGCCAGCGCCGCTTCTTCCTCTTTCAAGGAGTCGACCTCGAGAGCTACCGCCGCATCAAACCCGAGCTCGCGCTGACATCGGGAAGTTGGCTGTCGCCGGCGGATCGACCCCAAGATGTCCTCGAGCTGAAGGACGGTCGCACGCTGGGCGGCTTGATCATCCACGAGGACGCCGACACCCTCACGCTGCAGCAGATCGTGTTTCGCGCCTTCAGCGGCGACGAGATCGACGCCTTGCTGAATCCCGAGCTCGAGGGACTCACGACCACCCGGGAGATCACGCACTACCGCACCGACATCGCACGAGTTCGGCCGGCCGAGCTCCCGCGGGAGCCGCGGATCCTCGCCGGGGCCGACGTCGCGGAGCAGCTCGAGCTCTCGTCGGGCGACCCGTTCGAGGTCGAAGGCATCGGCCACTTCCGCATCGCCGGCGTGCTGGCGCGCACGGGATCGACCGATGATGGCAACTTCTTGATGGATCTGCCGATCGCTCAACGGTTCTTCCTCGCCTACGGACGCCTGACCGGAGTCGGCGTGAAGCTGAAGGACCCGCGGCAGCTGGTCGAGTTTCGCGACCGCGCGTCGATGCTACCGGGCGTCCAGGTGGTGAGCTTGTCCGAGGTGCGCGGCGGGCTCGAAAGCCTGCTGGCGACCGCCGAGATCTTAATGTTGTCCTTGGCCGCACTCGCGACGGTCGTGGCGGCTTTCGGCATCATCAACACGGTGCTGACCTCGGTCCGGGAGCGCTCGCGGGAGATCGGCATCCTCAAGGCACTGGGCGCACCTGACCGCGCGGTCTTCGAGCTCGTGCAGATCGAGACGCTCCTGCTTTGCCTGATGGGCTCGGGCGGCGGCCTGCTCCTCGCCTGGATCGGGGGCGCCGCGGCAGCTTCCCTGATGCGCTCGCTCCTGCCCTATGCGCCGTCGGGAGTCTTGATCGAGATCGGCGCGGGGCTGGCCGCGATGGCGGTGGCCGGCGCCCTCGTGCTCGGATTCCTCGCCGGCCTGATTCCGGCGTGGCGCGCCGCACGCCTCGATCCGATCCGCGCCATCGGCGTCGAGTGAGATCTCCGGGTCGAGTGGGCTTGTGTCCTGGGAGTCCGCCTCGAGTGCGCCGACCGAAGACGGAGCACTCGAGGCGGCGAATCGGCTTCCGCGTCAGTTCTTGCGGCCGGGTACTTTCACTTCCACGAAGGCCTCGATCGAACAGCCGAACGCGTTCTTCACGACGACGCGGTAAGTGCCGATCGAGCTACGGGTCGCCACGAAGAGGTACGCGCTGCCTGTCGCGCCGACGATCTCCTGGCCGTTGTGATACCACTGGTAGGTGAGGCCGGCGCCCGAAGCCTTGGTGTCGAGCGTGACGCTGTCGTTGAAGGCGACAGTGCTCACGGCCGGTACGATCTCCGCCTTGATCCCGTTGACGGTGACGACCGCCCGTCGGCTTTCTTGGAAGCCACAGGGGTTGCGCCCGACGACGTGGTAGAGACCCGCGTCGTCGGGCGTCAAGTCGGTCATCCCGAGCTGCGGACCGCTCTCGTCCTCCATTTCGATGCCGTCCCAGTACCACCGGTAGCTGAGTCCCTCGCCAGTCGCCAAGACCGAGAGCGTGACGGCGCCCCCTTCGCACGCAGTCAGGTCTTCGGGTTTGCGGACGATGGTCGGGCACTGGTCGACGAGCTCGCTGACGAACGTGTCGACCCGATTGTTGTTGTCGTCCGGAACGAGGTTCTTGGAGGCGGAGGCCCAGGCGACTTGGCCTCCGTTCCCGACAGTCCGAACTTCGCTCGTCTCGGCTGCGATGACGAAACCGCTCGGGCCGTCACCCGGCTCTCCGGTCGAAGACAGGCTCGCGCAGACCAAGGTGTCCGTGAGACGGCTGTAGACGTAGACATCGGTGTGCGAATTGGTGTCCTGGACGGCCAAGTCAGAGGCACCCGAGATGAAAGTCACGAAGGCTCCATCTTCGGAGATCCGAGGCCAGAAGCTGCTCCCGTTTCCTGGGACTCGGCCTTGTCCCTGCCCCGGACCACTGATCAGAGTCGTCGAGGTCTCCCCCGCGCTCTCATCGAAGCTGCCCTCCTCGTCGCTGTCGCGATCGTGGAGGTAGACCTGTTCGTGGGGGTTGACCTGGTTCGCGTCGATCCCGTACACGACGAAGCGGCCGTCGCCGGAGACGTCGACCACTCCGGCAGTGATGATGTCCGGTGGCTGATGAGGATGTTGTCTCCGGCGCCACCGAAGGCGAGCCGATCCAAGACATAGGCCCGGAAGTGGGCGATCGTGATCCCCGGGACGAGGTTGGTGGCCCGGCTGGCGAAGGCCAAGTAACGGCCGTCGCTCGAGGCGCTTGGTATTCCGGGGGGAGAATCCGGCGGGCCGCCCAGGCTCGGCACGATCACTCTCTCTCTGTCGCGATGGGGGGGATGAGCTACCGCAGGTAGATGTCCTGGACGCCGTTCGTATCGTCGGCTCCTTCGCGATCGGAGTCCGCTGCACGCACCGGGGCAGCGATCTCTTGCACGACCGGCGAAGGCTCGGGGGAACTCACGAGGCGGCCGGTCAGGGTGAAGGCTGCCAGGGCCAGGACAGCGACGAGAGCGCTACGGACGCGCGCAGACGGCATGGATCTCCTCCATCGGGATGTGCAACGAGGCCGCGGATGCGGCTCGGTATCGCTGGGATGAGCGGACCGCACGCGCTCGCGGAGACGTTTTTCTCGAGAGGATCTCGGCGGACTTCGCGGCGAGCGACGCTGCCGAAGGACGAAGAGGTTGCGCGCTGCCACCGGGACCTCTTAGACTCGGAGGTATCGACCTGGTCTCCAAGAGGCCCTTCCAACTCGACATTTTCGAGCCTCCGGCGCGGGCTCCCTCGGATCGCCTTCGGTATTCATGCCACTGAACTCGCGAGACTACCCGGTGCCTGACGACACGAGCCGCCTCGTAGCGTCCGCCCGTGCGGGCTCCGAGGAGGCGCGGGCGATGCTCTACCGCCTCGTGGAGCGCAGCCTTCGGATTCGCCTCCGGCGACAGGCCGGAACCAGGCTCCGGCGCTTCCTCTCCGTGTCTGATCTGTGCCAAGAAGCCTTTGTGCGAGCGCTGGGTGGGCTCGATGCCCTCCGCGAGGAAGCGGATCTCGAGGACTTTCGTCGACTGCTGATGCAGCACGCCGAATGGGCGGTCCAAGACCAGGGGCGCCGCGCCGCGGCGTTTCAGGGCGAGTCGGCGGTCGGGGCGCGCACGGATCGGCAGCGGCAACCCGAGGAGCGCAAGATGGGGCCCGTTACGGCCGCTGACGAGATCGCCCTCGTCGCCGCGCTCATCGAGGAGATGCCGCCTCGCTACCGCTCCGTCTTCCAGTTGAAGATGAAGGGGCTCACGCCGAAGGAGATCGGCTCCGAGCTCGGTGTGGAGCTCTACGCCGTTCGCAAGCGCTTGCTCCGAGGCTCTCTGCTCCTTCAAGAGAAGCGTCGGCTTCGGGAGCGGCATCCCCCGGAGCCGAAAACCCCGAGCGATGAAGAGACCGATGACTGCTGAGGCCCAATCTGGCTGGTCGCCCTCCGGCGAGGCGGAGGAGGCATTCTTCGCTTACCTCAGTCGCTGCGAGCACGAAGAGGAGGTCGACTTCGAGGCGTTCTGTGCCCACCGACCGGCGCTGGCGAGCGACCTCCAGGAGATCAAGAAGGCATGGGACGCCATTCACCTGCAGCCCGGTGCGGGGTCCGGGCTGCTCTCTCAGGTCCTGGGACTCGACTCGGAAGGCGCCGGTGAGGCCTTCCTGCCCCGGCATCGCGCCCCCGAGATGATCGAAGCCCTCTCGACCGATCGTCACCGGTACCGCGTGCTCGGTGAGATCGCCCGCGGTGGCATGGGGATCGTGCAGCAGGTATGGGATCCGCTCCTGCGCCGAATGATCGCGCGCAAGATCTGCCTCGCTCAACCGACCTCGGCCCGCGAGCGCGATCCTTCCAACGTGGCACTGTGGCACCTCGTGGCCCGCTTTCTTGACGAGGTTCAGATTACGGGGCAGCTCGATCACCCCGGCATCGTGCCGGTTCACGATCTCGGACTCGACGACGACGGCAACCTCTTCTTCACCATGCGGCTCGTGCGGGGTCGCGAGCTGTCGGAGATCATCGAGCTGGCTCGGGAAGAGCGCGAGGGCTGGTCAATCTCGAGGGCTCTCAGCGTTCTGGTCCGAGTCGCCGAGACCGTGGCGTTCGCCCATGATCGTGGCGTGCTGCACCGCGACCTCAAGCCCGCGAACGTGATGGTTGGCGAGTTCGGCGAGGTCTACGTCATGGACTGGGGGCTGGCCAAGCTGCTGCCTGGCAGCTCGGCGCTGGCCAGTGCACCGCAGCACCCAGAGCCCGGCCGTGAGGATGAGCCCCTTCCGCTGCCGGATTCTCCGGCCCTGACCGCCGCCGGTGCGATCATCGGGACTCCCGCGTTCATGTCCCCCGAGCAGGCCGCAGGCCGATTCGACGAGCTGAGCCCGGCCTCCGATATCTACGCGATCGGAGGCATGCTCTACCAACTGCTGACGGGCCGGCCACCGTACGACGACCGATCCGAGGCCTCGACGGCACGGGATCTCGTGCAAGCCGTGCAGTCCGGGCCCCCGACTCCGGTCGAGCGGCTGACTTCGAAAGCGTCGCCGGAGCTCGTCGCGATCTGCCACCGGGCGATGGCGCGCGATCCGGCCGCACGCTACGCGTCCTGCACTCTCCTGGCCAGGGACCTGCAGGCCTACCTGGATGGTCGCGTCGTGCGGGCGCACCGGGTCGGTGCCTGGGTGGAGCTGCGGAAATGGATCGGCCGCAACCGAGCGACGGCGGCCGCGATCCTGGCGGCCGTCGTGTTGTCGCTGGCGGGCGCCGTCGCGGTGTCGATCGTCCAGGGGCGCTGGGCCGATCGCAGTGAGCTGGCGAGCTACGTCGCGCACCTGGAAGCCGCTTCCGCTGCACTCGAGATCCACGACGTCTATCTGGCCCGGCAGCATCTCGAGGACGCACCCCAGTCGCGTCGTGGTTGGGAGTGGCATCACCTCTGGCATCGTCTCGACCAGAGCCGCCGAACTCTGAATGCCCACGAAGACTGGACGAGCGACGTCGAGTACTCACCCGGCGGTCGTCTACTCGCGAGCGTCGGGAAGGACGGCCGCGTTCGCGTTTGGAACGTCCAGGGCGGCGACCTCGTCTTCGATGTCGGTGTATCTTCGGTTGCCGTTCACTGTGTCCGATTCTCACCCGATGGCCACGAGCTGGCGGCCGGCTTCCAGGACGGCTTCGTGCGCCGCTGGTCGCTTTCGGGCGGCGAGGTGCTGCCTGAGATCCGACACTCGCAAGCGCCCGTGCAAGCGATCGCCTACCATCCCTCTCGCCCAGTCTTGTACTCCGCGGGGGATGATCGGGACATTCGAGTCTGGAACCTCGAGGACCTGTCTCTGTCGGGCACCTGGACCGGGCACGAAAGAGGCGTCCTCGACCTGGCGGCCAGCCCGGATGGCCGATGGCTGGCGTCGGGGAGCTTCGATCAGCGAGTCTTGCTGTGGGACACGGAGACGGGCGAGCGGGCGGGGAGCTTCTCCAACCCCGCCAAGGTGGAGTCGGTCGACTTCAGCTCCGAGGGGAGCTTTCTCGTGATGTCGGGCCAGGAGGTGCAGGTGCGCTCCATCCCGGACGGAGAGTTGCTCGCTCGTTGGCGCGGTCGCGAGTGCGGGGAGATCTGGTTCGCCGATCTGCATCCCGACGATCGGCGCGTCCTCGCCTCTTGTCGCGACGGGTCCTTGCGAGCCTGGGATTGGGAGCAGGACAGGGTCCTGTCGGAAGTGCACGGGCACGCGGGTGAGGTCGGTCGAGCGACGTGGCATCCGAGCGGCCGGACCTACGCCTCGGGCGGGCTCCAGGACGGCCAGGTGAAGATCTGGCAAACGGAGGCTCGCGGCGACCTGAGCCTCCGGCAAGGTCACCTCCTGTGGGCGCATTCGATCGCTTTCTTGCGGGATTCGAAGCGTTACCTGACGGCGAGCTACCAAGAGGCCTCGGTCGTGAAGACCTGGGACTCGGAGTCTCATAAGCTTATCGAGGAGCACGTCTTCGACGACGCGATCCAGCGGGCCGTCGTCAGCCCTGATGGACGTTGGCTGGCAGTCGGTCTGGTCGGAGCCGAGGAGGCACGTGTCGTGGACGTCTCCACCTGGGAAGAGATCGCGCGATTTCCGACGAAGAAGGGACGCTGCACCACCATGGCTTTCAGCGACGATGGACGTCGGCTGGTCACGGGGGCCGAGTTCGGCGCCGTCGATGTCTGGGACCTGAAGTCCCGGCGCCGGCTCTCTCGAACCGAGGCCCACGAGGGCTGGGTGCTGGACGTCGTCGTCGGACCCGAGTCTCGGTGGGTGGCCTCCGCGGGCGAAGACGGTGACATCGCCATCACGCGACCCGACGGGACACTTCACCGGTTGACCGGTCACCGTGACGCGGTGACTCGCCTCGCTTTGCATCCCGAAGGCCAGATCCTCGCCTCGGGCTCGAAGGACTGGACGGTTCGCTTGTGGGACGTCGAAGCGGGCGAGGCGATCGCCGTGCTCGAAGGGCACACTCAGGAAGTGCACTCCGTCGCGTTTCATCCCGAGGGCCATCGCCTCGCCACCGGCTCCGAGGACTGCACCATCAAGATCTGGGATGTCGACTCGAAGCGCTGCCTGGTAACGCTGAGAGGGCACAAATGGCGCATCCTGGATCTCGCGTTCACGCCGGAAGGCGATCGCCTGATCTCCGCCTGCCGGGACGGACAGCTCGGGGTCTGGGACACCGCTCCGCCCCGGTGATCTCCGAGCGGTCCGCTCGAGTCGCCATCATTTGATGATGACGGCCCCACCCGTGACCGAGATCTTGCCTCGCTTGTGGATCGTCATGGGGGCCTCCAGGTACTGACCGCTCTGGATGACGATGGCCGTCCCGTTGCCGGCGGCGTCGAGCGCTTCCTGAATCGTGTTGTAGGGATTCGACTGGGAGCCGTCCTCAGCGCCGTTCCAGGCGAGGTCGACGTAGATCACCGTGAGCGGGCGGGCTCGGAACATGCCTCGCCCGTGCGTTGCGGCGATGAGGTATTCGTCGTTCTGCCAGAAGAGCTCGGACACCTCGGTATGGACCGGACCTTCGAAGTCGCCGTAGCGGGGCGTAACGCTCCAGTTCAGACCCTGGTCTTCGGAGGCGAAGACGCCGAGATCGGTGCCAATGAAGACCCAGTCGTCGTCGGCCGGGTGGAACCGTACGGTGTTGACGGGCACCGGCGGTATGTGGTCGGGCTGCGGACCGGTCCGCTGGCTCCAGGTCGCACCATCATCGTCCGTGAACCAGACGTTGTCCCCCGCGAAGCCCGAGAAGGTCACGAAGACCTCGTCCGAGTTGTTCGGGTTGATGGCGATGTCGGTGACGAACCGGTCGGGAAGCCCCGGCGAGTTGTCATCGCGGTCGGACCAGGTGCTGCCCCCGTTCGTGGTTCGGGAGACCTTGCCGTCGTCGTAGCCGACCCAGATGGTCTGGGAGTCGCCGACCGCGATGTCGATGGCGCTGCACCTGGGAGAGCCTGTGCGAGGGCCGGCGAGGGAGTGCCAGGTGCCGGCTGAGTTGATCGTATGCCAGATGCTGGTTCCTCCGGCGATGAGGCGCGTGGGATCGTTGGGATCCATGCTGAAGGGCGCGATGAAGAGGGCGTTGGATCCGGCGTCGGTGAGTCCGGTGGTGGCGGAGGAGTAGGTCTGCCCGCCGTCCGTGCTCTTCTCGATCTGGAGATTCGTGTACTCGGTGAAGATCGTGGCCGGGTTGCTAAAGTCGATGGCGGCGAAGCCGCCGTCGCCCGTCTCGGCCTGGTACCACGCCTGAACGCCGTCCTGCGGGCGAAACCGCAGGGAGTCGTTGTCCTGCGTTCCTCCGACGATCACGCTCCCGTCGGGAGCCGCCGAGCCGCCATAGAACTGCGTGATGCCGAGGTTGTTGGCCAGGTTGGTCCAGCCCGACGTCTGAGTGACGGTGTCGATGTTGTTGGCCTTCTGGATGCCCCCGTCATTGCCGACGAACACGGTGCTGATGGTGTCCGGCTTGCGCACGATGATGTGGTGGTCGGCGTGTGCGGACTGCCCGGTGTGGTACTTCGCCCAGTCGCTGATCCGGGTGAAGGTGCTGCCGAAGTCGGTGCTCCGCCACAGGTCGATGCCACCGACGACGATCAAGGAACCGTCGCCGCGGACGAAGAGGGCGTTGTTGTACCAGCCCTGCCCGCCAAGGAAGTTGTTGCCGGTGTTCTTGAGGGTCCAGCTCGCCCCGCCGCTGCCGAACGGGTCCTGGGCGAACCAGAGCTCACCCTGGTTTCGGTTCACCAAGACATAGAGTCCGACCAAGCCGAAGATGCTCGAGGCGAACGCGACCTCGCACCGCCCCGGGCTCGACGGTAGCTTGCCGGCGCCCCCGTCGGACTCGCGCGTCCACGTCGCTCCGGCGTCCTGGCTGAAGTAAACGTCGGTCGCCGTACCGACCAGCATGTACTGCGGCTGAGTCGGGTGGATCTTGATGTCCGTCGGTCGATTCGGCGTGTCGAGGATCTTCGTCCAGAAGGCGCCGCCGTCCGTGCTGCGTCGGATCTGGCCACGCGAGAGTCCCAAGAAGCCGAACCCGCCGTAGAGCTCGCCCGAGTTCGAGGGGTGATGCTCGAGGCGATTGATCCAGGGGTAGGTGAACGTGTTTCCCATCTGGGACCACGTGCTCCCACCGTCGGTGCTCTTGAAGATGCCCGCGCCGATCAGAGCGTCGAAGTTCGAGAAACCTTCGCCGGTCGCCGCATAGATCACGTCCGGATCGTTCGGATCCATCACCAGCGAGGTCACGGCCAGGGACGGAAGAAAGTCGTTGAGCGGAGTCCACGACGCGCCGCCGTTGGTCGTCTTCCAGATGCCGCCGGCCACGCCTCCGACCCACATCGTGTCCGTTTGGGTCGGGTGCACGAGGATCGCGCGGACTCGGCCTCCGATGTTCCCCGGGCCGAGCCACTCCCAGCTCCAGAGTCCGGCGTCAGCCCCGACGCCGGATTCCTTCTGCTGCCGCTCCCACATCGCGTCGACGTGCTCCTTCGCCCGGACGAGCCCGTTGGGCGGGATCTCACCATTTTCGTCGAGCTTGCGCAGGTAGCGCTCCCGCTCGCGCTGCTTGGGGTTCTTCGGCGGCGAGGTGCGCTGAGCGAGCTTCTGGCGCTTCCGTTCGATCTTCGCCTGGACGACTCTCGGACTGCGCTTCAGGGGAGCCGCCGCGCGAAGCGGCCGCGAGCTCGGCAGCGGGTAGTCGCGGGCCATCCGTTCGTCTCCCTCTCCGAGATCGACCCAGAGGCGCAGGCGGAGGTTCGGGTCGTCGAGATCGAGGTTCGCCGGGAGTGGGACCAGGCCCGAGGCACCGAGCTCGATCGAGAGGGCTCCTTCGGTCACGGCCACCTGCAGCGCCTCGGAAGCCCGTCCGTGTCGGTCGGGAGAGGCGTTGTGCGACCAGATCACGTCGTTGCCTCGGACGAGCGCCAATCGGACCTGTGCCTCACCCGAGAACGGCTCGCCGCTCTCTTGGAGTTGGCCCCGAAAGACGAGCTGTGCAGGTGAGGGGTCGTCCGTGCTGGAGGGGGGCTCTAGCGCGGTCAGCCAGGTGAGTAGTAAGCAGGGGAGCAGTGGCGAGTTCATCGAAGTGGTCTCCTGACTCGGGGTGGATCGAGCGGCGAAGGCTTGGCCGGCCTTGAACCGGCGGTTGGGAAGCCCCCCAACCAGCTCGCTGAGCGGATTAGACCGTTGAGGGGAGACACGTTTTTGGGAGGAAGTGAAAGAAGGCCCGGCCGCGGAATGGACTCCAACTCGTCGACGACTCCGAAATGACGGCAATCGGCTAAAGCTTGTCTCGATCGGCCGCGCGCGAGCGCTCTCCCTACTTGAGCCCAGGCCGGTACGAGTCCCACATCAGGCACTCGCCGGAAACGCTTTTCGAACGACTCCAGCTCGGAGAGGGACCATGAATCGCAAAGAGAACTTTCTGCGGACGTGCGGTTGGCTCGTCCTGATCATGTTGCTCGTCGGGTCCGTGGGCGCGACGGCGCAGACGCTCCATGTCGATCGAACGAATCCGAACTGTCCGGGCAGTGGGAGCCCTTCAGATCCCTTCTGCAAGATCCAGGACGCGATCGTCGCGGCGTCGGACGGAACGACGGTGCTCGTCGCGCCCGGGACCTACCGTGAGCGCATCGACTTTCTCGGCAAGGCCATCGAGGTGCGAAGCCTCGACGGTCCCGGCGCGACCACCATCGATGCTCAGTCCCAGGGGCGAGTCGTGACGTTTCGGAATGGCGAAGGGCGCGACTCGGTCTTGGAGGGCTTCACGATTCGCAACGGCCTTCTGGATCAAGGAGCCACCGGAGCGGGCATCCTCTGCCTCTCGGCTTCGCCGACCATTCGAAACAACACGATCCGGGGCAATCGGTCCCACGGCTCCTGCGGCGGCTTCGTCTGCTACGAGGGAAAGGGTGGGGGCGTGGCTCTGCTCGACTCGAGCGCGCTGCTCTTCGGCAACACGATTCGAGGAAACGTCGCTCGATTCGGTGCAAGCTTCGTCGGCTATCCCAGCGGGGGTGGTGTTTTCGTGTCAGTCGGTGCCGGGGATTCCCCCGAGATCGTGAGCAGCGTCATCGACGGCAACTTCGCGGGCGAAGGCGGCGGCGTTTGGATCTCGGCAGGTCAGGACGCACACGTCACGATGACATCGACGACGGTCTCGGCCAATCGCCTCGAGAGTCCCTACGGGGGATTCGGCTTGAACGGTGGAGCCGGTGTCACGGCGGTTCTCGACGATCAGGCCCGGCTGGAGATTCGTGGCAGCATGATCGTGGACAACGAGGATGCGAGACACGGGGGAGGAATCGCGGGCTACGCGAAGACCTCGAGTCGGATCGAGATCGTGGGCTGCGAGATCGCCCGGAATCGAGCCGATTCTGGCGGCGGAGTCAGCCTGGCCGCTACGCCCACCTCGACGGCCATCCTCGCCAACTCGACCGTGACCGCGAACACGGCGAATGGCCAGGGCGGTGGCATCAGCGGTTCGATCAGCGGTGCCGGGGTCCATGTCGTCAACAGCATCCTCTGGGGCAACTCCCCGGATGAGGTGTCGGACGCTGCCAACATCACCTACTCGGATGTACAGGGCGGCTATCCCGGTGTCGGCAACCTCAGTGTGGATCCGCTCTTCGTAGACGCAGCCAGCGGTGACACCCGCCTCTCGTGCTCCTCGCCCTGCGTCGACGCCGGCACGTCGTCACCGGGCGTCGCCTTGCCGACCTTCGATCGGTCGGGGTTGGATCTCCGGCAGATCGGCTCCGTCGACCTGGGTGCCGATGAGCTCGGGACGTTCTGGGAGCTGCAGGGTGTGCCGAACATCGGGGGCCCGCCCGTGGGCTTCCAGGCGGTGGCGGCCGCCAACCAGAACGGCAACCTGTCCGAGGTGTACGTGAGCCTCGGCCCAGGCGCCGCGGGTGGACTGAGCGTGCCGGGTGCCGGCGGCCGCAAGCTCGGTCTCAATGCCGATGCGATCCTGGGAATCTGGCTCTCGTTGCCGTCGAGTCTTCGCCAGGTGAGCCTGAGCGGCTGCACGGGAGTCTCGACGGTCCCGCTCTCGATCCCCGCCAATGTGCCGGTGGGCCTCACGGTCAACTTTGCTGGTGTGACCTGGTCCTTGCCGGCAGGGGCCGTGACGTCGATCTCCGGGACCGAGTCTTTCGTGACGCAGTAACGAAAGACGGTGGGGAGACAGCCGAAGAGCCGGTCTCCGGGAGTCTTTCCGGAGACCGGCTCGTGTTCTGGGGCGAGACGAAGTTCGAGGTCACTCCCCGTGCTTGCGGAGTGGGGCCACCAGCGTAGCGCCCATTCTCATGGTCCCAGCGCCCATCACTGCAGGCTGACGAGGACGAGGACAAAGCCCTCGCCCCTTTCGAGCGACGTCATCGCCTTGCCGAGGACTGCACCGTCGGTGCGAGCGGTGTCGGTGGCCCTCATGGCGTGACCGGGGAGGGAAGCGGTCGTCAGTCGGTCACCGGGGGCAATGGCACCGTTCTCGGTCGAGCACTTCACGTAGACGCGGCCGGTCATGGCGATGAGGTGGTCACCGTCGAGGGCGCTGCCCTTGCCCATTTGGATGCCGTGATCGATGCCGTTGGCACCCGAGACGATGCCGGCGACCTTCCGGTCGTAGGTCTCGGTGGAGAGGATCAGATGGCCCGGATTCTCCGGATCGATGACGAGGACGGAGCCCGGCTCGTGCTCACCGTCTGCCGTCTCGAAGGCCTCGACGAGGTCGGCGCCCGTGATCTCGAGCACCTTGGTCTTCGTCGTGCCTTCGACGTGCAGCTTCGCCGCCGGGCTGGTCGTGCCGATGCCGACATTGCCGCTGGGCAAGAGGGACAGGACGCTGGTGTAGCTGCTGAAGTCGGTCCCGTTGTCGCTGGAGTCGAAGCGGAGGCGATTGCTGTCGAGCGGCAGTCGCCAGAGGGCGCCGGCTCCGGAGGAGTCCGTCTCTTCGAACTCCAAGGACGGAGCAGTTCTCGTCCATCGAGTGTTGCCAGCGACGTGAAGCTTGACCGTAGGCGCGTTTGTGCCGATGCCGACATTGCTGCCCAGGAAGTACGTCGGCTGCCCGTCCACGCCGATCTGGGCTTCCGCGGTACCACTTCCGTCACCCTTCATGAGCTGGAGCAATCGATGCCCGGTCGTGTTGGTCTGTCGGAAGAGTCGAACCAGCGCGTTGCCCGTCCCATCGAGCGGCTCGGGATTGAGGTCGATCGTGTTGTTCCCAGCGCTCGTGACTTTGCGGATCGACATCGCACCGATGTTGACGTCGTGGAGTGATGAGTAGCTATCCACATCGTCGTTGTCCTGCAGGCGGATCTGGGCGTCCGGCCCCGAGAGGTGCAGTTGTTTTTCGGGTGTCGCGGTCCCGATGCCGACGTGGTCGTTGGTGATGCCCAAGGGGCCATTCTGGAGGTACCACTGCGTTCCGGCTCCGTCCGAGGACATCTCCGACATGCGGTTGCCGCCCGAGTAGAAGCGAACGAGATTCCCCTGAATGTTCGTGCCCAGCTCGAGGCCGAGGTTGCCGTCGCCACGCTTGAAGATCATTCCGTGGGAGTCTTGAATCTCCATTTGACCGTCGGGAAGCACCAGACGACCCGAAGAGAACGTCACGTCGCCCGAGCTGGTCGAAATGTCGGCGCCGGTGAGCGAGCCGTTCTGGATGTCAGCGCCCGTGACGGTCTCGTCGACAATGTCGGTCGCGCCCTCGACCTCGTTCTGATCGTCGTTCACGTACCGCGCGTCCGGACCGACGTCGAAGGTCCCGATGCCCTTGCCGGAGCCGGCGCCACCGAGTCCCGGCGTGCCCTGGGTACCCGGATCGTCACCGTCGTTGCCGGGTCGATCGACTGACCCAGGTCTCGGGCTCGCCGCCGCGCTCGGCCGCGGGGAGGGCTTCGAGGCATCGGGCACGAGGCGCCGGGTCTTCGGCTGGCGTGGGAGCTCGCCCGGCGACGCCGACTCCGGGCGCTCACCCTCTGGCAGCTCACTGCCGGTATCGCTCTCGAGGGCAGGCTTCACCGCGGCGCGAGAGATCGTGTTACCTGCCGGAGCCGAGGTCATCTCGGACGGGGCGGCGGCTCCAGTCGTCGCCACGAGATGCTGCGTGAACGTTCCGGTGCTCTCTGCCCAGAACAGCACGTCGGAGTCGCGATTGCGCAGGACCAAGTCCTTGAGGCCATCGCCATCGAGGTCGGTCCGCTGAGCGGTGACGCCGGCTCCGGCATCCCCGAGACCGAGGCGTGCGGTGCCCTCGAGAAAGAAGCCTGTCGAGTCGCCGACCAGGGCGACGTTCGGTCCGCTTCCGACGAGGTAGAGGTCGAGGTGACCGTCATCGTCGAGGTCAGAGATCAGAATGTCGTGGATCGCGAGGCGGGGCAGCTCGAGGTTCGAGGTCGCGACCTCGAAGACTCGTCCCTGACGGTTGACCGAGACCGTGAGCCGACCGTCCTCGATGCGCAACGCGTCCGCGAAGCCGTCGCCCGTCACATCGACGAAGCGCTGCAAAGAATCGGTAGGGGCGGCTCCATTCAGGACGGTAAGGGCCAGGCTGAGCAAGAGCGAAGGCATCGATGTATCTCCAGTAGGGAATCGAGGTCATGCCGTGACCCCAGGTGGGGTCCCCGGGACGGCAGGGATGGAATGGACACTCGCGGCTTTCAGCCTGCGAACGTGGCGAATCGAACGACGTAGTCGCGTGCAGTGCGTACCCACCCCGGAGGGAGCGGATGTCGTTCGCGCTCGGAGACAGCTTTTTCGAACGCCATCGGCGTCGAGTGAGACCCTGTCACCCGCGGGCCGGCTCTTTACCCGCTTCGGGGCCTTGGTCATAATGAGCGCGCTCCTTCGCTTGGCGAAGGGCACCAAGAAAGACCGAGGAAACTCATGACATTTCGGTGGGCTCACGCCGCCCTGGTCACCACGGCTTGGTTGACCAGCGTTTGTGTCCCCGCTTGCTCGGAGCAATCGCCGACCCCGGAGGTCGATTCCACTCCGTCCCTCGAGGCGGATCTTCTGCGGGCGAAGCAGCACCTCGATCGGGGACGTCTCGATACGGCCCTCGAGGTGGTCGAGCGCGCGGTGGCCGCGGCCCCCAAACACGCACAGGCTCTCCTGCTCTGGGGCTCGATCCTCGAGAAGATCGGATCCCCGCATCGGTCGCGCGACGCCTTCGAACGCGCGCTCGCCCTCGACGACCTTGGTGAGTCACAACGCCTCTTCGCGTTGACTCGCCTGACCTATCTCTGCTTGAGCCCGGTGAACGTTCTGGATCTCGAGAAAGCCGGCGAGTACCTGAGTGCGGCTCGGGAGGCTGGCCTACCGGAACGGGAGGCGGTTCGGCTCGAGGCCATGCGCCTGGAGTGTCTCGACCAACGTGACGACGCGATTGCCACCTATCGGCGTGCGATCGAGGTCGATCCCGAAGGCGTGCTTCCTCGCCGTGGTCTGGCGGCGCTTCTCATTCGCTCGAGGCGAACCGAAGAAGCCCGCTCGCTCCTGCGCGAGGCGCTCGATCGTCAGTTTCGGGAGCCGGCGAGCCTGTGGCTGCTTCGGGTGTCGCACGACGTGGACGGCACCGAGCCGTCGTTGGAGTCGCGCTATCGTCTTCCGGAGCGGTCGCCGACCGGCCCGACTCCGGCGTTTCGGCTGACCGACGTCGGTCCGGCAATGGGTGTGAATCGCCTGGACGGTGGGCGAGCGAGCGCGTGGGGCGACTTCGACGGCGATGGGGATCTCGACCTGGCCACGGTCGGCAGCTATCGGCCGAACGCGCTGTTTCGAAACGACGGCGAGCGGTTCGTCGACGTCGCTCGAGAGGTGGGCTTCGCGCCACCCGGCGATGGGTGGGGCTGCCTCGCCGCCGACATCGACAACGATGGTGACCTCGATCTTCTCGTGACGCGCAGCGGTTGGTTCGGCGATGAGCGCAACCTGCTCTACCTCAATGATGGTGAAGGCCACTTCGAGGAAGTCGGCGAGCGGGCGGGCCTGAATCAGAAGCGCTCGAGCCTGGGTGCGGCTTGGGCGGACTACGATCTCGACGGTGACCTCGACCTCTACGTGGCCAACGGCGTGGGCGCGGCCTCCGACCAAGGCTCGATCAACAGCCTGTATCGAAACGACGGCACGGGTCGGTTCGTGGAGGTGGCCGCCGAGCTCGGCGTCGCGGACGCACGCAAGTCGATCGGGACCGCTTGGGGTGACATCGATGGCGACGGCGATCCGGACTTGGTGGTCGCGAATCTGGGAGACGGCTGCCGCCTGTATCGCAACGACGATGGCCGCTTCACCGACGTCACGGCCGAGGCGCAGGTCCGAGCGAGCGCGGCCTCGTACGTGCCCTTTTTCTTCGACATGGACGCCGACGGCGATCTCGATCTGTTCGTGACGAGCTTCAGCTCATTCGTCACGTTCGCAAGCTCGGTCCAACCCGGCTCCGAGGTCAACGACGCCGAGCGACTCTACCTCTATCGCAACGACGGGAAGGGCCGCTTTCAGGACGTCACCCGCAGGGCCGGCTTGGCGCGTGCCTTCGGAGCGATGGGCGCCAACTGGGGCGATCTGGACAACGATGGCTTCCCGGAGATCTACCTGGGTAACGGCGGTCCGTTCCTCGAGCGGCTGGAGCCGAACGCACTCTTCCACAACCGGGGAGACGGGACGTTCCAGGAGGAGACGCGGCGAGTCGGAGGCGGGCACATCGGCAAAGGTCACGGCGTCACATTTGCCGACTTCGATCGGGATGGGGACCTCGACATCTACGCTCCCCTCGGCGGCGCCTACCGCGGCGACCAGTGGGAGAATGCGCTGTATCGGAACGACGGTGGTGAGGCGGCCGGCCACTCGATCACGATCGCGTGTCGGGGCTCGCAGACCAACCGCTTCGGGATCGGCGTCCAGCTCCGAGCCTTCGTGGGGGAGCGAGTGCTCTATCGCGAGATCGAAGGTGGCGCCGCCTTCGGCTCCTCGAACCCGGCGATGGCCCATTTCGGTTTGGGTATCGCGGACCACATCGACCGGCTCGAGGTGCTCTGGCCAGCCGGAGGTACCCGTCAAGTAGTCGAGGACTTGCCCGCAGATCACTATATTGTGATCACCGAGGGCGAAGCGCTCTTGGCGAGTCGCCCCCACGATCGCGTGCGTTAGAACCGGGGCGGGGTTTCGAACCGAGGCTGTGACCACGACGGTGAAGATGTTGGCTCTGATACTCCGCGCCTTGTTGGCCGTGCTCTGCGGGACCTTGATCGCCTGCTCTTCGGAAGACGGAATCGACGTGGCCGATCGCGGTGAGCGAGATCGCCTCTACGACCAGGCGGCGGCGGACTACAAGTCGGGACGTGTGAACGAAGCGGTGCAGAAGCTGACGCAGGCTGTCGCGATCGATTCGGATCATGCCGAGACGCGCATGCTGCTCGGGAGAGTCTTCCTGGAGCAAAGTGGCTTCTCCCAAGCCAAGGAGTGTTTCGAGGTCGTGTTGAAGCACCAGAACCTCGAGCCGCGTGACGAGTTCCTCGCCCGCATCTGCTTGGCGCGTACGCTCATGACGCCCGGCAACGTGATGGATCTCGAGCGCGCGGTCGACGAGCTCGAGCGCGTGCGCAAGATTCGCGCGGAGCCGCGGGTGCTTCTCGAGCTGGGCAAAGTGCACTTCTACCAAGGCGAGCGGGAAGAGGCGGCGCGTCTTTTTGACGAGGCGCTCGGACGCGATCCCAGCTTGACGCGCGCCTCCATCCAGCTCGCCGCCCTGCACTATCTCGACGGCGACGACGACGCGGCGATTCGTGTTTGCCAGAAAGGGCTGGATCAGCGCTTCGACGATCGGGAGCTCGAGTTCCTGCTGATGCTCGCCTGGCGCCGCAAGCACGGTGAGTATCCGGGCGACCTCGAGGCGCGCTACGAGCTGCATCCCGGCATCGAGCGGCTGATGGATCAGCCCGCCCGTTTCGTCGAGGTGGCAAAGGAGGTCGGCGTCGACCTGTACTCGGGGGGGCGGGGCAGTGCCTGGGCCGACTTCGATGGAGACGGCGACCTCGATCTGGCCGCGGTCGGCAATCATCACGCGAACGCGCTCTATCGCAACAATGGCGACGGCACCTACACCGACATCGCGAAGGACGCCGGAGTATCCGAGCCGACCGACGGATGGGGATGTCTGTTCGCCGACTACGACAACGATGGTGACGAAGACCTCCTGGTCGTGCGCGCGGGTTGGGAAGGCGAGAAGCCGAACTCGCTCTATCAGAACCAGGGCGGCGGAAAGTTTCGGGACGTTTCGACCGAGTCGGGGATCGGCAAGCTGAGCCGATCGGGGCTGGGTGCGGCCTGGGCCGACGTCGACCTCGACGGCGACCTCGACCTGCACATCGCCAACGGCGTCGGTGCGCTGCTTCCGGATGGACGCATCAACTCGCTGTATCGCAACAACGGCGACGGTACGTTCACCGAGGTGGGAGAAGCCGCGGGCGTCGCCCACTCCGGGGCTGCCATCGGATGTGCGTTCGGCGACTACGACCTCGACGGAGACCCGGACCTTTACATCGGTCAGCTCGGCTCGTCGAACGTGCTGTTCCGCAACCGGGGCGACGGCACCTTCGAGGAGGTGACGGCCGAGGCGGGCGGACAGCAGCCGCTGCGCAGCTACGTGCCGTTCTTCTTCGACTTCGACGCCGATGCCGACCTCGACATCTTCGCGACCAACTTCTCCATCTTCGAGTCTTTTATCTCGTGTCGCATCAACGGATCGGCGCCGACGGATCTCGATCGGCCCGCCCTCCATCGCAACAACGGTGACGGCACCTTCACCGACATCACGCGCCGCGCCGGCTTGTCACTCTCATTCGGATCGATGGCCGGCAACTGGGGCGACATCGACAACGATGGGTTTCCCGAGATCTATCTCGGCAATGGCGGCCCGCCCATGGAGCGGTTGGAGCCCAACGCCCTGCTCTACAACAACGGCGACGGAACGTTCTCGGAGATCACCGAGCAGACGGGGACCGGCCATCTCGGTAAGGGCCACGGCACCTCCCTCGCCGACTTCGACGACGACGGCGATCTCGACCTCTACTCACCCAACGGCGGCTACTACATCGGCGACCGTTGGCACAATGCGCTGTACCGCAACGACGGGGGCAACTCGCGACCGTCGATCATCGTCGAGTGCCGCGGCGTGAAGAGCAATCGCAACGGCGTCGGTGCTCAGGTGTTCGTGCAGATGGGCGATCGCCGCTACCTGCGCGAGGTCAGCGGTGGACAGGGGTTCGGGTCTCTCTCACAGCGAGCCGTACACTGCGGCCTCGGTGAAGGCGCGACCAGGGTGGAGCGTCTCGAGGTCTATTGGCCGGTGACGAAGCAGCGCCAGGTGTTCGAGAACCTCCCGGTCGATCGCTACATCGTCATCACCGAAGGCGAGGCGGAGCCGAAGATCCGCGAGTTCCGAGGGCGACGCGCGGATCGCTGACGGAGGCGCTCAGAAGCTGCGAGGAAGTCCGATGTCGAGCATCGTGCGGAGTCCGGGCGGGGCCTCCAGGATGCGCGGTATCAGATTGATCAGCATGCTCGTCGTGGCCGTGTCTCCTGCGATGCCGCCCACGGACTTGAGGTGGATGGGCGGGTTTCCTGCGATCTCGATCTCATCCCCCGGCTCGGCCGCGCCGACGTACATCTGCAAGTCGAGATGGAGCTCGCGTCCATCGGCGGTCCAGCCCGAAGCGGTGTGATGGATCCCGGCGACTTGCCCGGCGGACACGTCGACGTGCTCGGTCTTGATCGCGGCGTCGGCCAGCTTCGGCTCGAGCTTCTCCTCGGTGCGCTCGAGTGACCAACCGAGACCAGCGGCCAGAAGTGCCAGCGACTCGACGAGCCCGACGTGACCCAGTCGCTTCTCGGCGGCCAGGCCGCGAAACTCGGCTTCGGAAAGTCCGGCGCCGACTTTCTTCTGGAGTGGACCTCGGCGGCTGGCGGCGTCGACGACGCGTCGCGCATCGATGCGCTTCACGTCGACGCTCGGCGCGCTGGCGACCAGGGCGAGCGTGTCGAGGACGAAGCCCGGGTTGACGCCGCTTCCGATGATCGAGACGCCGTGCTCCCGAGCACAGGCATCGAGAGCTTCGGCATCTTGGGGCGCGGCGAGTCGCGGCCACAGCAGCTCTTCGCAGCTCGAGACCACGTTGAGACCGGACTGGCAAAGGGCTTCGAGCTGGGAGCGCACCTGAGGAATGCGCGACTGCGTGGTGTGGATCGCGACGTCGGCAGAGACCCCCTCCTCCAAGGCCTCGCCGAGATCCGGCGCCACGACCACGTCACTGGAGGGCACGTCCATTGGGAGAAACGCGCCGAGCGCGCGACCCTCGAGCCCCGGATCTTGATCGACGGCGGCGACGAGCTCGAGCTTTGGATGACGCAGCACGGCGATGGCACACGCAACCCCGATCGGACCCAGACCGAACTGCACGACTCGCCACGGACGCTCGGACATCGAAGTCTCCTCTTTCGCAGATAGGGCCAGAACGCGCCCGATGTTGCCGGAATCCGGACGCCCGGAAAAGGCCCTATCGAAAGACGAGATGAGCAAGGAGCGCGCGAGGTCGAAGGGGGTCGCGAAGGTTGGGACGACCCGAGAATCTGGACGTTCGGCTCAGGCTCTCTTCGAGTCAAGCTTCAGCTCCGGGCAGTCGAAAGGGAGGACGCCACATCCCGTCGGGCCAGCATTGGCTCGACACGGCTAGCCTTCTGAGTGTCCATCCCATGAGAAACCGGCGTGCTTGCTTGCTCGTGTTGCTCGGGTTGACCCTCGCCTGGGCGGCGTGGATCGTCTTCCCCAAGATCGGAGACTCCTTCCGCGGCTACCGGGACGAATGGGCCGAGCGCATGGGGATCAGAAAAGGAATGTCGAGCGAGATGGTCATCGACCATCTCGGCCAGCCGGACACCGTGCTGTTTCCGGAGCGGCCGCCTGTGCCGGGTGAGTATCCCGGGCTCGACGCACCGATCAGCGGTCAGGTCTTCGTGTATCGCTCCTTCGGCCTGCTGGGCCGAGCGTACATCTACCTCAACCAGAGGGGCCATGTGCGGGCTTGGGGCGGCGGTCCGGGCTGAGGTGAGAAGATCGATCTCACGAGTCGCGCTCGCTGCTCGTTGATTCGGGTGTGCTACCCACGACGTCGACGCAAGCCGTCCCGCTTCCGGGGGCTTGTGGCCGGATTCGGCCTGCGGCATCATTTCGCTGCCGGCCGACCGCCATTGGACGTCCCGAGCCGCCGCGGTGCGGCACATTCAGATACCCGAATTCAACGAAAGATCACCCCATGAGCACGACCCGCGCTTTCGCCACCTTGTTGTCCCTCCTCCTGACCGCGGCCTTCGCTTTCGGATGCGGCGAGAAAAAGGCCGCTGACGAAGGCGAGAAGAAGTCCGGCGAATCGACGAAGAGCGAGAAGGCCGACAAGGGGACCCCGTCCGACGACGCCCTGGCCGAGGGTGACGCCAAGGCTTACCCACTGACCGTGTGCATCGTCTCCGACGAAGACCTCGACTCGATGGGCGGCCCGGTCGAGCTCGTTCACAAGGGCCAGACGATCAAGTTCTGCTGCTCCTCGTGCGTCGACTCCTTCAAGGACAACCCCGACGAGTACCTGGCGAAGCTCGCCGGCAAGTAAAGGCTGCGAGTACCTGGCCTCCTCCCCCCGGAGGCCCGGCTTCAGCCTGGTGGGAGGCCGTTCCACTTCGCGTGGACTGACGAACGCCGTTCATCCCGACGACGGCACCAAGCGTTCGAGGGCAGGCGAGTCGATCGCGCGATGGAGGGCGATCGACGTCGTAGCGGACTGAAGTCCGCCCTCCAAGTTCGTCCCCGCTCAGTTCCAGTAGGAGCGGAGGTCGACCCAGTCCTTGTTGCCGGAGCCACCGCCGAGGTAGCCGAGGGCGGCGAGCTGGGAGGCGTCGGCCTTGGCGGCTTGGACGTCGCCGCTGATCTTCTCGAAGAGGGCGGCATCGTCGGGGAAGCGCTTCTTCGCGGCGTCGATCACCTTGCCGGCCGGCTCGACCTGCTCCTTGCTGAGCAGCGTCTGGGCGACGCCCAGGTAGAACTTGGCGTCCAGCTTGGCGGGGCTGCTCTTCTCCAGCTCGCTCAGGTAGCGATCGGTTCCGCCGCCTTTGCCCATCTGCGCCTGGCAGTTGACGGCACCGAAGCCGGCCTTGGTCTTGAGCTCCGCCGAGGCGCCTTCGGCATCGAGGACCCCTTGAAGGTGCTTCATCGCTTCGTCGGGCTTGTCGCTGTCCATTAAGCGCTGAGCCTGGGCGAAGTGCTGCTCGGCCGTCAGGTCGCTCCCGCCGCCGTCGCCACAAGCAGCGCAGAAGAATGTCGAGGCGGCCAGGAGGAGAGCCGAAGAGGTCGGGACGACGAGAAAGCTGCGGCGCATGGTCGGGAGTCTCCGTCAGGGAGGGAATGGATGTGCCGGGCCCGAGACGGGCGCTGGAACGTCGAGGATCACCGGTTCGCAACTGCAGTGCCTCTCGCCAGGCCCTTGGCAGATCGGCCGTACGATACTCGCGCCTGGAGGATGTGTCAAACCGGTCTCTCCGTGCGACGGGCCGAGGCGGGATTGGTCGAAAGTGCCGTCTAGGGGGAGAATTCGGGCGAAAGCCATTGACCGACTCTTCAGGTCTGGTTATGCTCCTGCCGAAGAACACTCCGATAGGAGTGCTCTTTCGCGAGCACCCGAGCCGTTGGCCCGGGTGGCCCTCCCACGAGCCTAGAATCAAAAAAAGCTGTTCTGATTAGGTTTGCACTGAACGCGTCGGTATCTCTCTTTACGGAGGCACCGTGTGATCAGCAGGGGAGAGTTCACTTGGTCTCCGGATTGCACTCTTTTGAGAGTGCTCCAGGAGTGCTCCTTCGACGGTCACCGAGCCCTCGGGCTCACGGAAGGATCGCATGAAGGAAACGAAGGTCACAGTCAAGATACCCCGACCCCTGTACCGCAAGATCCAGCTCGTGATCGACAACTCCGGCTTCAACTCTCCGACCGACTTCATCGTGTTCGTACTACGCGATCTGATCGGCGAATGGGACGCGAACCAGAAGAGCGGCCAGGAGGAAGAGGTCTTCAGCGCGGACGAGATCCGCGCCGTGAAGGAGAAGCTGCGCAACCTCGGCTACCTGTAGCCGTCGCGTTCGTCAGCCTGAGGAGTTACCGGTCCCAGACTCACCGAGAAGAGAGATCCAAATGATTCCTGCACATGGTGGTCGACTCGTCGACCGACTGGTTCGTAGCGAAGAGCGCGAGCGCGTGACAAAGCAACTGGGCAGCCTCCCGAAGTTCCAGCTGAACGAGCGCGAGGCGAGCGATCTCGAGCTCATCGCGACCGGCGGCTTCAGCCCCCTGGAAGGCTTTCTGAACGAGAGCGACTACGTCAGTGTTCGCGATCGCATGCGGCTGTCCAATGACCTGCCTTGGTCGCTGCCCGTGACCTTGGCCGTCAAGCCGGGTGACAAGGCGAAGTACCAGCCCGGACAGGACCTCGCCCTGGTCGACGTCGACGGCAAGGTCCTCGGCTCGATGCACGTCGAGGACGTGTACCAGGTCGACCACAAGACCGAGGCTGAGCAGGTCCTGCGCACCAACGACGCCGCGCACCCGGGCGTCGAGTATCTCCAGTCGATCACCAACACCTACCTCGGTGGTCGCATCTCGATGGTCGAGCGCCGCGCCCACACGCAGTTCATGGACTTCCGCCTCGATCCGAAGGAGACGCGCGTCCTCTTCAAGCACAAGGGCTGGAAGCGTGTCGTCGCGTTCCAGACGCGCAACCCGATCCACCGCGCGCACGAGTACATCCAGAAGTGCGCTCTCGAGATGGTCGACGGCCTCCTCGTCCACCCGCTGATGGGCAAGACCAAGGGTGACGACATCCCCGAGGACATCCGCTTCGAGTGCTACAACGCGCTCCTCGGGCAGTACTTCCCCAAGGAACGCGTCGCGATGTCGATCTTCCCGGCCGCCATGCGCTACGCCGGCCCCCGCGAGGCGATCTTCCACGCGCTCGTCCGCAAGAACTTCGGCTGCACGCACTTCATCGTCGGCCGCGATCACGCCGGTGTCGGCAACTACTACGGCACCTACGACGCGCAGCTCATCTTCGACGAGTTCGAGCCCGGCGAGATCGGCATCACGCCGATGTTGTTCGAGCACGCCTTCTTCGATCTGAAGTCGGGCGCCATGGGCACGGACAAGACCTGCCCGCCGGCCGAGGAGAAGGGCCAGCGCGTCTTCCTGAGCGGCACCAAGGTGCGCGAGATGCTCAGCAATGGCGAATCGCCGCCGGCGGAGTTCACGCGTCCCGAGATCGCGCAGATCCTCATGAAGAGCATGACCCCCAAGTCGTGACGCCCGTCATCGACTCACACGAGAACGAACTCAGGTAGGAGATACCGAAGATGAAGGGTTTCACCCTCTGGTTCACCGGGCTTTCGGGCGCCGGCAAGTCGACTCTGGCCACGCTGGTCGCGGCCGAGCTGCGCGAGCGCGGCTCCAACGTCGAGATCATGGACGGCGATGCGGTCCGGACCAACCTCTCCAAGGGCCTCGGCTTCTCCAAGGAGGACCGGGACACGAACATTCGCCGCATCGGCTACGTCTGCAACCTGCTCAGCCGCAATGGCGTCGTTGCCATGTCGGCCGCGATCTCTCCTTACATGGCCGTTCGCGACGAGGTGCGGCGCATGACCGAGAGCCGCTTCGTCGAGGTGTACGTGGAGTGCCCGATCGACGTGCTCACCGAGCGCGACGTGAAGGGCCTCTACAAGAAGGCGATCGCGGGTGAGATCAAGAACTTCACCGGCATCTCCGATCCGTACGAGGGGCCGGAGGATCCCGAGATCCGCGTCCACTCCGACACGCAGTCGGTGGCGGAGAGCGCCCAGCACATCATCGACAGGCTCGAGCGCATGAACCTGATCCCGGCTCCGGCCGGCGCCTCGTACTGCGCGGACGACGAGGAGGCCGAGATCGTCGCTCAGCTTCAGAAGAAGAGCTACCTCTGAGAGCCGATCGTGGCGAGCGGGGCGGAAAGTCCCGCTCGCCGAGATTCGCGTGACAGAAAGTCCCGCTCGGGTGATTCTCGCTCGAGATCGAGCCCCGGATTAACGTGGTATCCTTTGTGCGAACCCGTACGATTCTCACTTGCCTGGTGAGCCCCCGTCCTCCTCAGATGGCCGTTCCGAAGCCCACCGTCCTCGCCCTCCGAGACCTGATTCTCGAACCGGGCTGGGCCGGGTGCCTGCCGTCGGGGGACCCCTTCGCCGAAGCTCCGGGGCCGGCCGCAGGAGCCTGCCCGAACCGCCCGAACCGCCCGAACCGCCCGAAACCAGACCGGAAGCAACGCGCATGAGACGTCTCTCGAGAACGACCCGGATCGCCGGGACGCTCGCCTTCTTGTTCGCCTTCCAGGAATCGGCCTTCGCCTACATCGGACCGGGGGCAGGGTTCGCCTTCCTCGGATCGTTCCTGATCATCCTCGCGACGTTCTTCCTGGCGTTCGCGACCATCCTCGCCTACCCGTTTCGGCTGCTGATTCGGCTGCTGGTTCACCGCAAGAGCAAGACGAAGTCGCACGTCGATCGCGTAGTCATCGTGGGGCTGGATGGCATGGACCCGCGTCTGGCGCGGCGCTTCATGGACGAAGGCTTGATGCCCCACTTCACGAAGCTCGCTCAGCAAGGCAGGTTCTCACCGCTCGCCACCGCGCATCCCTCGATGTCGCCGTCGGCTTGGTCGTCGTTCACGACCGGCGTCGACTCGTCGAAGCACAACATCTTCGACTTCATCACGCGCGACCCGTGCACCTACCTTCCGCAGCTGTCCTCGGCCGACATCCGTCAAGCCAAGAAGGTGCTGCCACTCGGCAAGTACCGCATCCCGCTCGAGAAGCCCTCGATCCGACTACTCCGGAAGTCGAAGCCGTTCTGGAAGATCCTCGGCGAGCACAAGATCTTCTCCACGATCCAACGGGTGCCGATCACGTTTCCGCCCGAGAAGTTCAACGGCGTGCTGCTCTCGGCCATGTGCGTACCCGATCTCCGCGGCTCCCAGGGTGAGTTCACCTACTACAGCAGCAAGCTGAGCGGTGATCAGCCCGACGTGGGCGGCGTCCAGGTCCAGGTGCAAGTTCAAGGTGACAAGGTCGAGACGCATCTCGACGGCCCCGACAACTCGATGGTGGCCAACGGCGGCAAGATGAAGCTGCCCATGACGATCACCATCGACCGCGCCAACAACGAGGCACTGCTCGAGATCGACGGCCAGAAGGTCCCGCTGAAGCCGCGGACCTACACGCCGTGGGTGTCCTTCCGGTTCAAGGCGATGCCGGGCGTCAAGGTCAACGGCATCGCGCGCTTCTACGTGAACTCGCTCGCACCCGACTTCGAGATGTACGTCACGCCGATCCAGATCGATCCCGAGAAGCCGGCGCTGCCCATCTCGCACCCGTTCATCTACGCGATCTACCTCGCCAAGAAGCACGGGCCGTACGCGACGCTCGGCCTGGCCGAGGATACCTGGGCGCTCAACGAGCGGGTCATCGACGAGCCGGCCTTCTTGGAGCAGGCCTACCTGATCCAAGAGGAGCGCGAGAAGATGCTCTTCGATGCACTCGAGACGACGAAGAAGGGCCTCATCACGACCGTCTTCGACACCACCGATCGCATCCAGCACATGTTCTTCCGCTATCTCGATCCCGATCATCCAGCGAATGCGGGCAAGGACATCGAGAAGTACAAGAACACGATCGCCGATCTCTACGCGAACATGGACAAGATGCTCGCGCGGATCCAAGAGAAGATCGGCCCGCGCGACCTCTTGATCGTCATGAGCGATCACGGCTTCTCGCAATTCCAGCGCGGTGTGAACCTCAACTCGTGGCTCCGCGATGAAGGCTACCTCTACCTCAAGGACGAGTCCCGCCGCACGAGCGACGACTGGTTCGAGAACGTCGACTGGTCCCGCACCAAGGCCTTTGCACTCGGCCTGACCGGCATGTTCATCAACCGCAAGGGCCGAGAAGCGCAGGGCATCGTCGCCGAGGGCGAGGAGCTCGAGACGCTGAAGGCCGAGCTGGTCGAGAAGCTCTCGAACATGAAGGACAGCGGTCGCGAAGGCGCCTCGGTCATGCGACGCGTCTTCGACACCGTCAAGCACATGCCCGGTCCCTATGCGAGCAACGCGCCCGATCTCCTGATCGGATACCAGGAAGGCTACCGGCACTCCTGGGAGTGTGCGACCGGCCAGGTCACCGACGAGGTGATCTCCGACAACACCAAGTCGTGGAGCGGGGATCACTGCATCGATCCCGACTTGGTGCCGGGCGTCATCTTCTCGAGCCAGGGGTTCCAGTCCGAGAATCCGCACATCATGGATCTCGCGCCGACCGCGCTGTCGCTGTTCGGGGTCGACGTTCCGAAATACATGCAGGGCAAGCGGCTGTTCGAAGGCTCGCCTTTCTCACCGCCTTCGAAGCCGGCGCCTACGAAGCCCGCCGCAACGCCCCAGAAAGTGGAGGTCTCTTGATGCCGCGCCCGGTCGCGCTCCGACTGCTGCTCGGTGCGCTCTTCGCCTCGACCCTCGCGCTCGTCGGCGCTTGTGGGGACGACATGGACGACGCCTCGCCTCGGATGATGGTCGTCGGCTTCGACGGTCTCGATCCCAAGGTCCTTCAGCGGCTCATGGACGAGGGGAAGCTCCCCAACTTCAAGAAGCTCGCCCAGGAAGGCGGCTTCACCCCATTGAAGACTTCGATCCCGCCCGAGAGCCCGATCGCCTGGTCGAACGTCATCTCCGGAGCCGATCCGGGTGAGCACGGCATCTTCGACTTCGTCCACCGGCGCTTCGCCGGTGCGGAGAAGCTCGAGGAGAAGCATCTCGAGCTCTTCATGTCGACGGCGTTGACTGACTCCGGCTCGACCTGGTCGTTCGGTGACCTGCAGATCCCGAAGCCCTGGGACGCGGGTGGCACCGAGGAGATGCGACGCGGTCCGGTGTTCTGGAACATCCTGCGCGAGCAGGGCGTGCCGGCCTCGATCGTGCGCATCCCCGCCAACTATCCGCCCACCGCCTCCGAGCAGCGCACTTTCCCGGGCATGGGAACGCCGGACTTGCCGGGCACCTACGGCACCTGCTTTCAGTTCACGTCCGACCCGGCGGCGCAGACCGGTGAGCCGGCGCCGGGCGCGAAGATCAAGAAGGTCTACGTGCGCGACGACGCGGTGACGACGGCCCTCGAAGGACCGCCGGATCCGTTCAAGAAGGGCAACCCCGTCGTCACGACGCCGATGACGGTCGCGATCGACCGCGAGAACGAGTCAGTCAAGATCTCGGTGAGCGGTGCCGAGGTGATCCTGAACGTCGGGGAGTTCAGCCAGTGGGTCTCGGTCAGCTTCGATCTCATCTCGGCGCTCGGGATGCCGCTCGAGGGCGTCGACGGGATCTGCCGCTTCAAGCTGCAGTCGCTCGAGCCGCACTTCAAGCTGTACGTAACGCCGATCCAGATCGATCCGCGCGATCCCTTCACGCCGGTCTCCACGCCCGACGACGCCGCCCCCGAGCTCGCCGAGTCGATCGGACCCTACTACACCCAGGGCATGGCCGAGGACACCTCGGCGCTCCGCGCCGGCATCTTCACGCCCGCCGAGTACCTGGAGCAGGTCGACCTCGTCTGGGACGAGCGGATAAGCATGCTCGACTTCGAGCTCGACCGCTTCGAGAAGGCGGGGGGCTTCTTGTTCTTCTACTTCTCGTCGACCGACCTCGTCAGCCACATGATGTGGCGCTTCAGCGATCCGGAGCATCCAAACTACGATCCCGATCAGCCCGATCAAGTGAAGAGCGCGATCGAGGACATCTATCGCCGGGCCGATGACGCGGTCGGCGAGATCCGAAAGCGCATCGGCGAGGAGACGCTGCTCATGGTCATCTCGGACCACGGCTTTGCGCCTTACTATCGCGCCCTCAACCTCAACACCTGGCTGTGGCAGAACGGCTACCTCGCCATCAAGGACGAGAAGCGTCTGGGCCAGGACAAGCTCCTCGCCGACGTCGATTGGGAGAACACCCGCGCTTACGCGCTCGGCTTCAACGCGCTCTATCTCAATCTGCGCGGTCGCGAGCCGCACGGGACGGTGATGCCGTCGGAGCAGGACGCGCTCTTGGCGGAGATCGACCAGAAGCTTCGCGAGTACCGGGATCCCAAGAACGGCGAGACGGTCGTCCTCACGAACTACATCTCGAAGAACCAGTTTCGCGGCGAATGGGCTGAGTCCGACATCACGCCGGACATGATCATCGGCTACGCGAGCCGCTATCGCGCGCACGACGACACCGTCGAAGGCTTGATCGTACCGGCCTCGCGTGTGATTCAAGACAACATGGATGCCTGGAGCGGTTGCCACCTGATGGCGGCCGAGGTCGTTCCGGGTGTCGTTGTCTCCAATCGTCCGATCAAGCTGCAAGATCCGGCGCTGTATGACGTGACCGTCACGGTCATGGACTTCTACGGCGTGCCGGAATCCCAGGCCGGGCGCAAGCGCATGATCGGTCGGTCCATTCTCGACTTCTCGGCCCCTCGTTGATTCCGATTTCCAATCCCCCCTCACCGGAGGAATGAGCATGTTTGGTGGTAGCAAGGTCAAGCTGGATCCCGATCTCCTCAAGCGCGTCAAAGCCGTCGTCGAGGTCGCGGGCTACTCGTCTGTCGAAGAGTTCATCATGCACGCCCTCGAGAAGGAGCTCGCTCAGCTCGAGGAAGCTGAGTCCGAAGAGGAGCTCAAGGCCAAGCTGCGTGGCCTCGGCTACATCTCGTAGCGTTCCCATTCCCGGAGCCTGACCCCGGAGGCGTCCCGCGCGGGACGCTCCGGGCTCCCGATCCAACCACCCGAGATTCCTGACACACCATGAACTCCGTCTTCAATGCGATCGGTGACATCGTGCTGTGGCCATTCGAGGTCATGCATCCGCTTCTTGGTCTGACCGTCGTCTCGTGCCTGCTCGGCGTCGTCATGATCCTGGTCTTCAAATGGACGTCCGATCAGGGCGGCATCCAGGTCGCCAAGGACCGCATGAAGGCGCACATGTTCGCCATCCGGATCTTCAAAGAGGATCTGGGCGTGTTGGGAAAGTCGCTCGGACAGATCTTCAAGAATCTCGCGATCTACCAGTTCCACTTCTTCAAGCCGGTGGCGGTCGCGATCGTTCCCTTGATGCTGCTCCTCTTTCAGCTCGACATGCGATTCTCCTATGCCGGGCTCGAGCCCGGGCAGAAGATCATCCTGAAGGCCGAGCTCAAGGAAGGCATCGCGCCCCAGGCGACTCTCGAGCTGCCCGACGGGCTCGTCGCCGAGACGATGGTCCGCATCCGCGATCGCTTCCCCGAAGACGTCTCCCTCGACAAGGGGGAGGTCGCTTGGCGCGTGCGAGCCGAGAAGGCCGGCGACTACGAGGTCAAGATCCAGGTGGGCGATCACGTCGAGACGAAGCTCATCAGCGTCGGCGATCGCACGCGACGCATGGCGCCCCTGAGGACGAACAGCTTCTGGTTCGCCCTCCTCTATCCCGCCGAAGCGCCGCTCGGTGAGAGCTCGCCGATCGAAGGCATCGAGCTCGAGTATCCCGCTCAGGAGCTCGGTCCGTTGTCGGGCGGCTCCGGCTGGGTCCTCGCGATCGTCGTCGTCCTTTCGATGGTCTTCGGCTACGCCGTCAAGGGCGTCTTCGGCGTCGAGCTCTGAGTCGAGGAGCGCTCGAGCTCACGGAGGGTGAGACCGGGCGCGACGCCTCGTCGTCCGACCCGAGCTGACCGATTCGCCGCTGGGAGGCGTCATGGACGCGTTGCTGCCCGACCTCTTCGACCCGCGCGGCTACCCCTTCTGGTTGCTCGTGGTCTCGATCGCCGTGATGGCCCTGGAGCGTCTGCGGCCCTGGCGGCGGAGCCAACGCATGCTCCGACCTCAGTTCGGCCAAGATCTCCTCTGGCTCTTCTTCAACGGCCACATGGCGGGCGTGCTCGTGGCCATGGCCACCGGTCGGGTCTTGGGTTGGGCCGCGCCAGGCTTCGAGCGCCTCGAGGCAGTGCGCATGATCGCCGCGCAGCCGCTGTGGCTCCAGTTCGTCGTCTTCTTCGTGCTCAAGGACCTCATGGAGTGGGGCGTCCATAACCTCCTGCATCGAGTGCCTTGGCTGTGGGAGTTCCACAAGGTGCACCACACCATCGAGGAGCTCGACTGGATTGGCAGCTTCCGATTCCACTGGATGGAGATCGTCGTCTACCGGGGGCTCACCTACGCGCCTTTGGCGATCCTGGGTGTCGATGGGCAGGTGATCCTCGCGATCGCGGTGGTGGCGACGCTGATCGGTCATCTCAATCACAGCAACCTCGATCTCACCTGGGGACCGCTGAGATACGTCCTCAACTCACCGCGCATGCACGTCTGGCATCACGATCGGCAGTGGCCGGCCGAGCGTTCGAGGGGCGTGAACTTCGGCATCTCGCTCAGCCTGTGGGACTGGCTCTTCGGCACCGCTTGGTGGCCGAGCGTCGAAGAGCGCCCCGAGCAGCAACCCGAGCGTCTGGGCTTTCCGGGCCTCGAGCGCTTTCCCCGCAGCTTCGTCGAACGACTCACCTCGCCGCTCTCGAAGCTCTGGCGTCGCCCGGATCCCGGGAAGACTCCGCTCTCGGGTTGACCGCGGGGCTCCGGCGAGGCCGAGAGCGAGTCTCACCAATCCTCGTGGACTCCTCGGCCGGTTCGAAGCACACTGGGCGGCTTCGTGTGAGGCAGGCGGCGCGCGAACGCTCTCGCGAGACCCGAGTCGCGCAGCCAATCGAGAACGTTGCCAAGACAGAGGTCTGACGAACGATGAGCGTTTCCAGTGAGGTCCGCGAGCGAGCGGTCGAGGCCGTGCGCTTGGCGAGTGAGCTGTGTCGGGCCGTGCAGGCCGAGCTGACCTCAGGAGACTCGCTCGACAAGCAGGATCGTTCCCCGGTGACGGTCGCCGATTTCGGTGCCCAAGCGCTCATCGCACAGCAGCTCTCCGAAGGAGGCGACGAATTCGCCATGGTCGCCGAGGAGGCGTCCGACGTGCTGCGTCAGCCCGATCAGAGCGTTCTCCGGGACAAGGTCATCGCCCGAGTGCGAGAGCATCGACCCGACCTCACAGGTGAAGACGTCCTCGCGGCCATCGATCGCGGTCGTTGCGAGGGTGGAGCCGGAAGCTTTTGGACGCTCGATCCCATCGATGGCACGAAGGGGTTCCTTCGCGGCGACCAATACGCCATCGCGCTCGCACGCATCGAGAACGGCGAGGTCGTGTTCGGCGTGCTCGGTTGTCCGAACTTGCCGCACGACGCCGGACGTCCCGACGGAGCGCGCGGTGCGCTCTTCGTCGCGGCGAGAGGCGAGGGCGCGACCTGGCGATCGCTCGATGTTGAGGTGGCGGCGCCCATCCGGGTGGCGGCGATCGACGACCCGTCTGCTGCAGCCTTCTGTGAGTCGGTCGAATCGGCACACTCGGCGCACGGGGACTCCGCGAAAGTCGCCGAGATCTTGGGTGTGCAGGCCGAGCCGTTTCGAATCGACAGCCAATGCAAGTATGCGGCAGTCGCGCGCGGGGATGCGGCCATCTACTTGCGGCTTCCGACGCGCGCGGACTATCGCGAGAAGATCTGGGATCATGCCGCGGGCTGGATCGTCGTCACCGAAGCGGGCGGTCGGGTCACCGACGTGACGGGTCGCGATCTCGACTTCTCTCGCGGGCGAACGCTCTCGGAGAATCGCGGGATCATCGCGACCAATGGGCGCTTTCACGATCGCGTGGTCGCGGCGGTGCAGTCCGTGATCGGTCAGGCGTGATCCCGAGCAGTCTCATTGGCAGGAGAGGCCGCTCACGGACGGGTTGATCTCGTCACCGGGAACAGACTCGAAGTCGGGGTGATCGCCGGCATGCCCGAATTGGTGGCGCCACGCTAGCACGCCATCGAAGATCAGGAAGATCCCGGGCATCAGCCAAGGATCGCCCTGGATGCCACCCAAGCCGTGCCCTTTCTTCCGCGCGCGCCGACCCGCTCGCCACACCGCCAGCCCGAGCAGCTGTCGGAGCGTGCCGCGACCGACTCCGAAGGCGCGGTAGATGTCGCGAGAGGGGTCCGCGATCACCGGGGCCTCCGGCCAACTCACCTTCTCGAAGAACTTGCGGTTCTGCTCGACCCGTCCCTGAGCGACGAACAAGACGTGCGGGTAGTCCGGCACCTCTTCTCGCGCTTGCTTCAGATCGGCCACGGTCTCCCGGCAGAAGATACATCCGGCATGCCTCAGGAACACCAGCTGGACGGCGCGACCACGCAGCTCGTCTTCGAGCGTGCCCGCGGCGAGGTTGTCGCCCTCGACCGGGGATCGCAGAAGGACCTCGGGAAGAGGCTGGCCAACACGGAGGGCACCAAGCATGGAGAATCCTAGTCGGGCTCGAGACAGAAGACGCCTGAGTTACCGAAGACACTTCGCGCGCCAGCGGCTGGTGGATGCGTGGCTCCTCAGGTCGAGACTCGCGCTCAACGAGGCTTCGCAGGCCTGCTGGACCGTCCCTCGTCGGCTTGGGACGGGGTGCACGCGAGTGAATCGAAAGCTCTCCCCCGCAGGCGGGGCTGGTCGCCCGAATTGCGGAAATGATGCTCCCAGACCACCACTTGGTTCACGACGAGGAACAAGCCAGGTAGCAGGCGCAAGTCGCCGACGGGACGACCGACGAAGTGCCCCTTTGACAGAGCACGAATACCGGCAGCCCAGACACTGGGTCCCAGCAGCTGGCCGAGTCCTCCGCGGCGCAGCCCGAAGCCTCGAGAGAGCACAGGCTCGGCATCGCAGATGACGGGGACGCCGGGCCAGAGCCCGCTGAAGATTCGAGCGGCGTGCTCGGCAAGGCTCTGTGTCAGAAACACCACGTCCGCAAAACCAGGCTCTTCGTCTCGGGCGCGCCGAATGTCCGCGATGGTCTCTCGGCAGAAGATGCAGCCTGAGTGCCGCAAGAAGGTGAGGAGCGTCGGCCCACGACCGATCTGCTCCCCGAGAGTCGCACCTTGGAGATGGAGGCCCGAGATCGAGTGAGAGAGGAGCGCTTCGGGAAGAGGCTCACCGACTCGAGCAATCTCGGACATGGGCGAATCCTCTCCGGAGCATCGACGAAACCCCAGCTTTGCAACACGAAATGCTCCAGACCGTCCCCTCGGAGGCCCGAATTCATTCGGGTGGGAGGTCGTCAACCTCGCCTCCGCTCGATCAGGCGGATTCAACGTTGAACGTTCAACGTTGAACGTTCAACGTTGAACGTTCAACGTTCAGATCTTCAAGTCGGCGCGCTGTAGCTTTTTCAACGCTCGGGTTTCAGTTCGCTTCGCAGTCGGTCTCGCGTGACGATTACCGTCGGTGGCTCTGCCTTCTCGCAC
>JAJDCO010000034.1 GCA_029260795.1 Planctomycetota bacterium
CCTCTGGAGAGCACATCCTCCAACTCCGTGCACTGGCTACAAGCGACCGATGGGAGGCGGGAATGAAGCTCGCCATGAAGACGCTGCGATGCGCTGTCAGGAGGGCCGCATAGAAACTGCGCACGAGAGAATCCACACCCGTAGGGTGAGCGGGTGTGGATATCTTTGGCGCTTCAGGAATCCGTGTGGGTTGCGGGGTATAGGTCGAGCGCACCGAGATGGAAGTAGATGGCATTGCGGAATCGCTCGGAGTTGCGGAAGCCACAGGCCATCGCCTTGATCTTTTGAATCCTGGCGTTGAGGGATTCGGCACCCGCGTTCGTCACCTTGTGGATGATCGCGTTGATGATTCCGCCGAGGTGGTTTCGAATCGTGTGAGCCGCCTTCTTCATCGGCTCGAGTCTCGACCGTACGGCCCATCCGATCCATCGCTTCCAGCCCTTCCTGGCCCAGGTTGGGCTCACGTAGTGCCAAAGGCTCATGGCGTGTTCTTTGATGGCCCACGCTCTCGAAGTCTTGAGCGCCTCGTCCTTGAGGAAGGAGAAGACGTCCTTCCAGGTCTCGTCCTTCATGTTGTCGGGGTTCATGAGCCAGAGATACTTGGTCTTGGTGAGGATCGAGAAACCCGTCTCCAGCAGCTCTCGGTGCTCGTGCTTGCGGACCTTGTCGACTCCCTGTCCCAAGAGTTGAGCGACGTGGAACTTGTCGAATGCGATCTTGGCGTCTGCGTCGGAGAGCTTTCTTCGAGTCGAGCTGATGTACGCGTTCGACATGTCCATCGCGACCACTCGAATCGCATCGAGCCGCTCCCGGTTGAGGCTCTCGTAGAAGCCGTCGAGAGCGGCCCCGTCTTTGCCTTCGGCGACGTAGAGCACGTGTCCACCGTCGATCGAGCTCACAATGGTCATGTAGTTGTGCCCCTTCTTCGCCGACGTCTCGTCGACTCCGATCCGGGCGTGGAATTCGGGTTGACGTCGTTCCAGTCCGCGACGAACAGCCCGCTGCTGGACTCCGTCGACCTCATCCCAGGTCAGGCCGAGCAGGTCAGAGACGGTGCTCGTATTCGCTGCCAGGAGCCAGTCGATCACGAGTGCCTCGAACATCGCCGTGAACGGCGAGCGTGGCTCGGCCCAAGGCACTTTCGCCATGTGAACGCCGTGCTCCTCGCAGTGCACTCGCGGCACGTTCGCAACGAGGATCGTCTGGAACTGGCACGTGTCGAGGTGCCTCCAACGCCGCTCTCGATGGTCGTGCCGAGGGCTGAGCCTTCCGCACTCGGGGCAAGGCATCTTTCCCCTGGAGCTGGCCCGAACGCGGACCTCGCGGGCCTCGCGATCCAGCTCCACATCCTCGACTCGCCATGGGGCGGGAAGCCCCAGGATCTTCGCATAAAGGTCTCGATCTCTCATGCCCGGCACGATAACAAAGAGGCGGCCCGGGCGGAGGCTAAGGCTCTGCTGAAGAGCAACCTGAGCGCCGCCCCGGGGCCTCGGACCGATCGGCGGGTGACCTCCGGGTCGCCCGCCTCTTCCCGAGCGATCGGGCTGAGGACAAAGCGGAAAACTTCGGGGGTCTGGGGGCAGAGCCCCCAGCTGGAGACTTGGCGACGAAGTCGCTCCTCACTCCTCAGGAATTGGTCGTCAACCCACACGAATCCCGGAAGACCCAGCTTTTCCCGGATGGTGTGGGAGTGAGCTCGTTCGAGCTCGGTGCTCTCCAGGGCGAGCCTTCGGAATGCCTGCATGAAGACGTAGGCTGCTGAGTGAAGCCAGAGTCGTAGCTGGTTTGCGACGAGCTCGTGGCAGCTGGTCCGATCGGCAAACAGGTAGAGCTGCTGCTCCTTGATACGGTTCTCCATATCGCCGCGCGCACAATAGACTGAGAACCGATCGCGAGGTCAATAGACCTGGGTGGGACTGCTGTTCGGTGCCGCCATCGGTCTCGATGTCTTCGGCGGCGGCGTCGAGCAGTGCGGCTGCTTCGGCACTCTCTCTGTCTCGCGGCCGGCGCATTTCCTCATTCTGATTTGCATGGCCTTTCTGAGCTTCCTCAGCCTCGTCCGGACGCACCGGGATCCCGTGGCGACCGCTGGCGAGAGCTCCTCGACGATCTGAGGTCCCGCTCACGGCCCTCACTCCAGGAGGCTGCGCCAGGTCTGGGGACTCGGATGGCCCTCGAGGAGGCCTTGGGCTTCGTCGCGGTTGCCGCGCAGGAGAGCCTGGGCCGCCAGGGCCGTCCTCGGGAGCTGGCCGGCCAGCCCCATCGCTTCGGAGAGCGACCGGCTCGCCGCGTCAGGCTGATCGCTCAGGAGCTGGGCGACGGCGAGCCAGGCCAGGCGCCGGAAGCGATCTCGAGGACCGCTGGGCTCGTATTCAGTGAGCATCGTGAGCGCCGTCTCCACCTCACCCGACTCGAGGCGAGCGGCTGCCTCCAGGAGTGACCAGCTCGGCGTGAGGATCATACGCATCGACGGCTGCATCGGGATCATGTCGAGGACCAACGACGGCTGCCGCGCTTCGAGCAATTGCCAGCCGAAGCTCGAGCCGATGGCCTGGAGCAAGGTGTGGCTGGGATCGATCGACAGGCCCCGGTTCACGGCCTGGACGGCCCGCTGCCAGTCGGCAGGCTCGGTCGACAGGCGAGCGCCGCCCGCGATCGCGAGCTCGCGTCCGGTCAATACGCGGAGTCGGTCGGCCTCGGAGAGTGCCCCGAGCGTTGCGGTATCGGGCGGCGGTCCCCAATGCTTCGAGAGCGACACGAAGGCGCGTCGCCCCGTTTCGACATCGGACTCCAGCCGTCGCGCGGCCAGGTACTCGACCAGCGGTCGGTCGGCGGTATTCAACGGTGCGTCCGCGAAGAGCTCTCGCAGTGCCGTTGCATCCGCCCACCGGTTCGCCAGTACGTCGCCCGGGCTGGCCCAGCCCTGCTCGTGTGCCGCTCGAGCCACGTGCGGCTGTTGGAATCCGGTCACGAGCGCCCGCAGCTCCGAGCGGGCCATCGCGTCGGGCCGCCCCGCGAGGGCGACGATCGGGAAGGGAAGATCAGCGCCCGCGATCCAGGCGGTCGTGGAGTCTCCGAACACCGCCACAAAGGTCCGCGCCACGCTCCCGAAAGCTTCCCAAGAGAGCTGATGCATCGGGATCCACTGCACGAAGATCCCCGAATCGGCGAGGTGCTCCTTCACCGTTTGGAAGTGCTCGCGGGTGTACAGGTACCCGGCCTCAGACAGCCACGGGTAGAAGAGGTCACCCACGATCAGGTCGTAGGTCTCATCACTTCGACGCAGGTACGTGCGACCGTCGTCGAGGATGAGACGCACATCTCGACGCGTATGCAGGTTGCCGTTCGTGGCACTGAAGTGGGGGAGCAGCGTCAGCACGCTTGGCACGACTTCGACGGCGTCGACGGTGGGCACGCCCGATCGCAGGAGCGCGGCCGCCGAGTGACCGGCCCCCAGGCCGAGCGCGAGCGCGTTCCGCGGACGCTCATGGAGCAGTCTTGGCAGCAAGCCCTGACGCGCCTCGATGCGCGTCCCGGCCGAGCCGCCGAGGATGCCGGTCGCGTTCAATCGCAAGGAGACGTGCCCGCTCGTGTCGCGGACCACGGCCACGCTCGCCATTGCGTCCTCCTCATAAGCGACGAGCTCGACGTCCCGCTCGTTCGCCTTCCAGAACCGGACGCCGCCTTCCGGGAACAGCACGACGACGCCGAGGCCGATTACGATCAATGAGAGCGAGGTGATGCGAGACAGCGCGCCGACGTGACGCCAAGAGTCGAGGAGGAACACGAGGCTGGCGACCGCACCGAGGGCCGCCACGGTCCACGACGTGCCCGTCAGTCCGAGTCGCGGGAGCAGCACGAAGCCCGTCAGCAGCGCACCGGCGAGGGCACCCAGCGTGTGCAGGAGGTTCACGTCGCCGTAGAAGGATCCGAATCGAAACCGGCCGCGCCAGTTCCGCTGCATGAAGGCTGGGTACAAGATGCCCAGGAGCAAGGCGGGCGGAAGCACGAGCACTGCGGCAAGGCTCGCCTCGGCGAGGGCGACGCTCCCGAAGCGGTCGAGAGGAAGCCCGAGGAGCCTGGCCAGTCGGGGAGTCACTCCGGCCGGGAAGCGGGCCCACTCGGCCAGGGCATGCGTGAGCCAGACACCCGCCAGGCCGAGCACGGACACGGCCGCCGGCAATGTCACGGTGAGCGCACGCGATCCGCGGCGGGCGAGGCGAGCACCGCACGCGCTGCCCAACGTGAAGCCCAAGAGCATGACGCCGAGCACAGCTGCGAATGAGTAAATGCTGTTGCGCAGGAACTGCGCGAGGAGGCGAGTCCAAACGACCTCCCAGCCGAGAGACAGGCTGCCCGCCAGGACGATGCCGACGCCGAGCCATCTCGAGGGCGAACCATCCTCGAGCGGAGAATGGACACTCTCCGCAGGGTGCTCCTCCTGACTCTTGGGCCTCGCCAGCCAAGCGGTCACTCCGACGACGACGTTGCCCACGGCCGCGATCAGAATCGTCTGCCGCACACCGAGTGTCTCGAGCATCCAGAATCCGGCCAATCCGACGCCGAGCAGGCCGCCGAGAGTGTTCCATGCATAGAGCCGGCCACTCACTCGGCCGTAGCCACCCCCGCCTCTCACCGCGGCCGCGGCCAGGATCGGCACGCTCGCGCCGAGACCGATCGTCGGCGGCAGCACGAAGAGCGTCGTCCAAAGGAGGGTGCCGATCGGGTGAGCTTGCGTTCGATCGAGCGCACTCAGGAGGATCGGGCAGGCGAGCCCGTAGCCGGCCACCCCGAGCTCGATCGTGCCGAAGAGTCGCCAGGGGTGGCGCACGCGATCGCCCAGGCGACCGAATGCCGCCGCTCCCAATGCCAGGCCGAGCAGGAAGGTCGACGTGACGGCGGCGACCGTGGCCGCGGTACTCCCGAAGGTCCAGCCGAGTGCTCGCACCCAGGCGACCTCGTACGTCAGTGCGCTGAAGCCCGAGATGCCGAGCAGGACAGCGGCCAGTCGATTCATGAATGATCTCGAAGGGGGGCAGGCAGGACTCCCGGGTGACGAGGGTACGGCATCGGAAGCGATGGGGAAACCGGTCGTGTCCCTTGGTGGGAACGAGGGGCGAACGGGAGTTCGGCGAGTGGGGTGTCCTCACACGTTGAGTCTTGGCGGGCCGATCGTCGACGAATGACGTGGACGAGAGAGCGGGCACAGGACGCTCGGCGCGCGTGACTCCACCGCGGACTCGATGGCAGCGTCACGACGCCGCCATGCCCGCCTGCGACCTTCTTTCTTCCATCGGCTGTCGTGGCGAATGTCGTCAGCGGCTCGGCTGGACGGCGTGGTGCCGTCCGCGCTCCGGGGTTGTCGACGCGGATGGGGAACAGAGACGCGAACGGAGTCCGACGAGTGGGTCGTTGTCACGCGTCGCGCGACGGCGAGGCAACGGGCGACGAGCCAGACCTCCATATTTTCTCCGATACTCGGCTTGGGCACCCTGGTTTCATGCTCCAGACCTGCCGATCTCCTACGAAAATGCTCTGGAGGAAAGAACGTGATGCGCCAATCGACGCGCCTCATCGCCCTGTCCGCTCTCGTGGCCTTGTCTCTCGGTGCCGTCTCGACGACGCGGGCCGACACGATCCGCGGCAAGATCACTCGGATCCAGCCGGACTCCCTGTCCCTCATCCTCCAGGTCGGCGGCGACCGGAGTGTTCCCGTTCAAGCGACACGCACCACGCGCGTCGCGATCAACGGCCGCGCGGCCACCTTCGCTGACCTTCAGGTCGACGATCTCGCCGTCATCGACGGTGCTCCGAGCAACCGGGGCAGCTTCATTGCCGTCGCGATTCAGGCCCACCGAGGCGGGGACGACTCGGCTCATCAGGTCTCGGGCATCGTGCAGGACGTCTCCCCGGATCGGCGTCTCCTGACACTGCTCACTCGCCGCGGTGTGGTCGCAGTGCATGCCTTGGACGATGCCCGGATCGTGATCGATGGCGAAGCGGCTCGCTTCGGCCAGATTCAGTCTCGGGACCGTGCCCGGATCGTCGGCCGGCTCGATGATCAGCGCGTCTTTCAGGCCCGCTCGATCGCGATCCATCGTCGGGGCGATGGCCAGGATGACGGCGGGCGGGATCGAAATCCCGACTTCGGTCAGTGGGCGCGCGGCGAGGTCCAGCGCATTGACCTCAACGAGCATCGCTATCTGCTGAAGATGAGGCGAGGCTCCCTGATCGTTCAGGCGACGGACAAGACGCACGTCCTCGATGCCGCCGGTCACCCGATCCGGTTCGATCAGATCCAGACGGGCGAGCGCACCGAGGTGATCGGGCACCTGGCACCTCGCCGGGACAACGATCGGGACTCGGATCTCCGGGTGCTCGTCGCACTTCGGATTCAGGTCTTGCGCTAGGTTCTCGAACGGCGCGTGCGGCGGACACGGCTCGTCGTCGCACGCGCCTCGATCTTTCGAGGTGCCGTCGGCGAGTCGTGGCGGCGGCCGGCCAACAGCGCGTAGGTCAACGCGGCTCCCCAAACGGACAGGCCGACCGCCAGCTTGATGCCGAAACCGAGCTCGGAGCGAGGGGACACGTATCCCTCGAGGATGCCGGCGACGACGAGGCCGACCGCGGTGAACACGAGCAGCCGAGCGCCATCGCGGGCGGCTCGACGGAGCGCCACCCCGCGGGGCCAGACCCCGGGAACGATCAGCGCCTCGGCGACCCGGAAGCCCGCCCCGGCCGCGACGAGAGTCATCGTCAGCTCCAAGAAACCGTGCGCGACGATGAAGTCCGTGAACTCAGCGCTCGATCCGTACCGAGCGACGAGTGGTAAGAGCACGCCGAGCTGGAAGCCGTTGACGAGCACGATGGCGAGCGTGCCCAAGCCGAGCGTCAACCCGCCGACGAAGGCCAGCAGCGCCAGAGCGATGTTGTTGGTGAGGATGCGCGCCGCCAGGGCGGACTCGGGTGCGATCTGTAAGAGGTCCCGCGTCCAAAGCTCGCCGTTGCGCAGTGTCTCGAGGGCATCGTCTCCGAGAAGGCTGCCCGCCAAGCTCTCGTCGGCGAGACCGCCGATCGTGCCCAAGATGAGGGCGGACACGAAGACGAGGACCGCGAATGCGATCGGTCCCGTGCTGGCTCGAAAGGCCTGGGGAATGCCGCTTCGCCAGAACTGGGTCCAGCTCTGGCCTCGACCGATGCGGCGGCCGTGCAAGCGAAGGTAAGCGCGAGCCACCAGTCGGTGAAGCGGCTCGATCGCTTCGAGATCGGAGGCGCGCGCCTCGAGGTCGGCCAGGTCAGCGGCGCTGATGCGGTAGAGCAGCACCAGCTCGTCCAGCTCGGCTGCCGTCAGCCCGCGCGGTCCGTTCTTCTCGAGGCGACCGAGCAGTGCCTCGAGCCGACTCCAGTCCTCGGCGGCGGGTCGCTCGGCGGGAGATCGGAGAGGCGGTTGGGGAGAGGAGATCACCCCTCGCTCCGATCGCTCGGCGAGGCGAGAGGTTGAAGCAGCGCCTCCAGTCGCGTTTCGGGATCGTCGAGCTCCTCGATGTCCGGGCGCTCGATGGTCTCGAGCACCCGACGAGCGAGCCAGGCACGGCGAGGGGGCGTGAGCTGCTCTCGGCGCCGCAAGAAGTCGGCGGCCAGCTCGTGACCGACGTCCTGATGCGAAGGGCGTGCATCGAGTCGACGCAGCTCGGCGTGCAGGAGCTCCCGCGCCGGAGCGCGATCTTCGACCACGACGGTTCCGGCGATCAGGTCGCCCAGGCGTTGTCTTCGAGGCGTCAGCAGGATGGAGGCTTGGCCGATCAGGTAGCCGAACGGAAGGGCGTCGACGACACGAAGGACGTTCCTCAAGAGGATGGCGATGAAGGTGGGGGATTGTCCATCGAGATCGAGGACGCGCAATCCGAGCCAGCGCTTGCCGGGAGTTTGTCCTCCGGCCCCCAGCTCGAAGGCGATGAAGTAGACCCACTGGAGGAAGAAGAAGGCGAGGATGACGATGGCGAGCGTCAGGCCATGGAGCTCACGGAGGCGGGCGGTGAGATCGGCTGTCCAGTGGGCGATGAAGAAGAGAGCGAGGGCGCCACCGATGCGGAGCACGGCATCGATGAGGAAGGCGATGGTCCGGGAGCCCTGTCCGGCGAGCGGGAGCCGAAGCTCGACCTGCTCGGGAGCCGCGATGGAGAGGGTGGAAGGAAGTGCCATCGGACTCGGGGGAGAGGGTGCGGTCCGGAGAGAGGCGTGCAATCGAGCCCGGGCACTCAGCACCGGGCTCGTTGCCAGGCGGCGCCCCCATCGGGCTGACGCCGCCTTTACGGCATCGTCACTTCTTGGTGGCGGTCCCGAGGACGGCGTCCTTGCAGGCCTTGGCCACGCGGAACTTGACGACCGTCTTGGCCGGAATCTTGATCTCTTCGCCGGTGGCCGGGTTGCGGCCCTTGCGAGCCTTGCGGCGCTGGCAGACCAGCTTGCCGACACCCGGAATGGTGAAGCCGCGCTTGGCTTCCTTGTAGGCAAGATTCGAAAGCTCTTCCATGAAGATGTTGACGTCCTTCTTGGTCGTCCCCAGCTTCTTGGCAAGGATGTCAGAGGTCTGAGCCTTCGTGAGCGGCTTGCCCGCGGTGCGGTTGGCCATGATTCCCCTCCTAGGGTGTGCGATCAGCAGGAATGGATCGACCGTTCCCATGCTGCGCGTTCAATCCGTCGATCGAATCCTTCGCAGCTCCGGTCGGACTGTCGGGATCTTACATCGCGATATCTCCCGGCTGCAAAGGGTTTTTTCGCCCCGAAATCGCGAATCGGCCCGGCTGGCGGGGCTGCTCGCGATCGTCTCGTCTCGGCCGGGCGTCCTCGCCTCGCCGTGCGTTGACACCGAGCCCGAACCTCCAGTAGCTTGCGCGCGTGGTCCGTGCTGACGGACCGAACGGTGGTGAGGAGACGATCATGGGATGCTTTGAGGAATTGAAGGAAAGAGGCTTTGTGGCTCAGGTCACCGACGAGGACGCCGTGCGACGCGCCCTGGACGAAGGGCCCGTCACGTTTTATGTCGGTTTCGATCCGACCGCCGCTTCGCCCCACATCGGGAACCTCTACCCCACGATGGTCATGATGCACCTCCAACGTCACGGCCACCGACCCATCATGGTTCTCGGTACCGGCACCACCATGATCGGCGATCCCAGCGGAAAGACCGAGCTGCGCCAGATGCTCTCCGTCGAGCAGATTCGGTCCAACGCCGACGCCTTCCGACGCGCCATGAATCGGTTCCTCCACTTCGAAGAAAGTCGGGCTCTCTGCGTCGACAACGCCGAATGGCTGCTCCAGCTTTCCTACATCGACTTCCTCCGCGACGTCGGACGACACTTCAGCGTCAACCGCATGCTCGCCGCCGAGGCCTACAAGCAGCGCCTCGAGCGCGGGCTCTCCTTCATCGAGTTCAACTACCAGATTCTCCAGGCCTACGACTTTCTCGAGCTCTACCGGCGCGAGACCTGCACCCTCCAGATCGGTGGGGACGACCAGTGGGGCAACATCCTCGCCGGTGTCGACCTCGTCCGCCGTCTCGAGAACAGCACCACCGTGCATGGCATGACCACGCCTCTCCTCACCACCGCCAGCGGCGCCAAGATGGGCAAGACCGCCGACGGCGCCGTCTGGATCGACCCCGAGCTCCTCAGCCCCTACGACTTCTTCCAATACTGGATCAACGTCGACGATCGCGACGTCGAGAAGCTCCTCAAGTGCTACACCTTTCTCCCCCTCGACGAGATCGCGAGCCTCGCCCGCCTCGAAGGCGCCGATATCCGCAAGGCCAAGGACGTCCTCGCTTACGAGGTCACGCGCCTCGTGCACGGCGAGGCCGCGGCCGAAGAGGCGCGCTCGGGTGCCCGCGCTGCCTTCTCCGGGGGCGGCGACGTCAGCCAGATGCCGACCACCTCGTTGCCGGCCGCACACTTCTCTCCCGGCGTCCCCGCCTACGAGCTCTTTCATGCGGTCGGACTGGCTGGCTCGAAGGGCGATGCCAGGCGGCTCCTGCAGCAAGGCGGCGGCTACGTGAACGAGGAGCGGATCGAAGCCTTCGATCGACCGATCACGGGCGAGGACGTTCGCGAGGGTGCCATCCTGCTCCGTGCCGGAAAGAAGAAGCACCACCGCATTCAGGTCGAGGGCTAGCCCTCGACCTGGCGGCCGCTGCGGAGTCGAATCGTGCGAGTCGCACGCTCGCACAGGGCGGGGTCGTGCGTCGCGACGATCACCGTGACACCTTGGGTGGCGAAGAGGGCCAGGAGCGAGATGACCTCTTCCGCCTCGCCTGGATCGAGACGCCCCGTCGGCTCGTCTGCCAAGAGCAGCTCGGGGCCGCCGACCAAGGCGCGCGCGATCGCGACCCGCTGTCGCGCGCCGTTCGAGAGCTCGTCGATCCGGAAGGCGGCGCTCTCGGTGAGCCCGACGCGCGCCAGCGCCACTCGCTCCTCTTCGGCCGAGCGCCGGCGTCGGGCGAACAGGTCGGGCAAGAGCACGTTGTCCCGCACGCTCAGAGTCGAGATCAGGTGAAAGCGCTGGAACACGAAGCCCAGCCGCTCTCGGCGGAGCCGAACCCGATCTCGCTCACGGAACGTTGAGACATCCTGACCGAACAGCCGGAGTCGGCCGCCCGTCGGCTCATCCAAGCAGCCGATGAGATAGAGCAACGTCGACTTGCCCGATCCGGACGGTCCGGCGATCGCCAGCAGCTCTCCGCCCCGGACGTCGAGATCGATGCCCGCCAACGCGTGGACCGTTTCGGAGCCGCGCTCGAAGGCACGACGCAGATCCCGTGCTTCGACGATGTGATCACTCACGGCCGCGTCCCCTCCCGCAGCTGGCCCGCCTCCAAGCGAACTTGGCGTCCGGCGCGCGCTGCCAGCTCGGCGTCGTGTGTCGCGGCGAGAATCGTGAGACCGTCGCGGGCGTTCAGATCCGCCAGCAGCTCGAAGATCTCGTGAGCCGTTTCGCTGTCGAGATGCCCGGTGGGCTCGTCTGCCAGCAGCAGCCGAGGCGAGCCCACCAGCGCCCGGGCCAATGCGACGCGTTGCATCTGGCCTCCCGAGAGCTGACGCGGCGTGTGATGCAGGCGATCTCCCAAGCCGACGCGCTTCAGCCAGGCGTGGGGATCCGCGGGTGCGACCTGGGCTCGCAGCGTCGCCGGCAGCGCCACGTTCTCGAGTGCCGTGAGCTCCGGTACCAGGCAAAACTCCTGGAACACGAAGCCCACCGTCGTCCCGCGTAGTCGGGTCGCGCTCGCTCGATCGAGGTGCGTGACGTCTTGACCGAGTAGTGCGAGCGTTCCACCGGTCGGGCGATCGAGGAGGCCAATGATTTGAAGCAGCGTCGTCTTTCCCGCTCCGGACGATCCGAGCAAAGCCACGAACTCGCCTTCCTCGATCTTCAGGTCGATGCCTCGCAGCGCCTCGACGGTGCGGGTCCCTTGCCGGTAGCGCTTCTCGAGACCCACTGTCTCAATTGCCACGGCCATCACTCGCCCCGACGAATGGCATCGAGGGGACGCAGCGCCGCGGCCCGCCAAGCCGGTAGAAGCCCACCGACGAACCCGAGCGCGATGGCGCCCGCGATGCCGACACCGAGCCACTCCGCTTCGAAGAGCACCAGCGTCTCCCGGGGGGCATACGGTACCTGGGACCGGACCCAGCCCTCGATGGCGCCTCCGCCCAGCAACACGAACAGTGTTCCGACACATCCACCGACCGCACAGGTCACGATCGTCTCCGACCAGATCAACGCGAAGAGATCTCCCCGTGAAGCGCCGAGCGATCGAAAGACACCCAGCTCCGGGATCCGCTCGACCACCGAGAGCCAGATCGTGTTGACGACACCCAAGGCTGCAATCAGTCCGGCCACCGACGCGATGGCGAGCAGGAGGGCCTCCGTCGAGTGAACGAGGTCGACCACGCGCTCGCCGACGGCGCTGGTGTCGACGATCTGAATGCCACCCATCGCCGCGACGTGCTCCTCGAATGCCGCGACCGCGCTCTCGTCGGAGCGCAGGCGCAGACCGATGCCCGTCAGCCGCCCCGGCCGCTCAAAGATTCGCTGGCTCAATCGCCAGTCGATCAGCACCACGCCGTCGTCACGGCCCCCCGTCGGCGCCAGGATTCCCGTGATCTTCAAGCCGGGCAGACTCTCGAGCTGAATCACCTCCCCGATTCGCCACCCCGTGGCCTCGGCCAGGCCGGCACCCAGAACGACCTCCTCACGGGAGGCCGTCGGTTCCGGCCAACGGCCGCGCTCGTCGCCTGGGATGTCCTCGCTCAATCGAAGGGATGGCTTGAAGAGGCGATAGGAGTCGAGTTCGATTCCGACCAGAGTGAGCCAGCCACTGTCGGCTGGCCCGCGGACAGCCTGGAGCAGGAAGGGCGTGGCCTGATCCACCTCGGGCAGTGCGGAGAAATCGTCGAGCAGCGAGTCGTCGATGTACTTGAGACCGGCGCCGCCCGTCATGGCCACGGTCGCGATCTCGTACGGACACCCGGGTGCGGTCACCATGATCTCGAAGCCGAGATCGGCCACGTCGTGCGCGACGGCTCGCTGATACCCCCTCTGGAATGCGAAGAGTGCGACGGCCGCTGCCGCTGCCGTAGCCACGCCAGCCACCGTGAGCAGCGTGCGGGCCGGTCGTCGACGGAGGTTCAGCCAAGTGAGGCGGAGCAGCATCGTCAGCGCACTCGGACGGCGGACCCGAGAATCTGGACGACGCCGTCGTCGTCGACCGTCACCTTGCCCTCGACCGTCACGTCGGAGCCGACGCGTTGCGGAAGCACGATGTCGGTCCCGGCGAGCTCGACCCGAATCTCCCCGCTCGCGTCCTCGGCATAGAACCAGCATCCCGAAGGGCACTCTCGGCTGATCTTGCCCGAAAGTCGTACCGGCTTTCCGTCATACTCACTCGCCTTCTCGAGCACGTCATCGACCCGCACCTCCGGAGTACTCGGGGTGAATCGACCGAACTCCTCGTTGCCGTCGGTGCACGCCCAGACGGCGAGCAAAGTCAGCGTGATCCATGGCCTCGTGTGCATCATCCTCATGCCTCTCCCGGCGAACCTTCGACGCGGGCCCGCCCGTTCGCTGAGCCTTCTCGAATATACCAGGCCGCGGCGGTGCCGCACCTGACTCGTTCCCCGCCTTGACGCTGCTGGCCGCGCGGCAGTACGCTCGGCCTCGGACCTCCCCCTCTCTCGAAATGCTGGCTGGCTCATGTCGCTCTTCCGTCGCCCGGGTGTCCGGGCTCTCCTGCTCGCCGCCTGGGGTGCGCTGGCCGCCTGCACCGAGAATCCGTCTCTGACGCCCTTTCTCGATCGCGTTCATGCAGAGGTCCTCCTGAACGCCCCACTTCCGACGGATCCTGATGCCGAGCGCGCGCGGACCTTGCTCCGTGAGGGTGCACCGCACGATGCAGCGCTCGTCGGGATCGCGCGGCTCCAGGCTGACCCCGCTGCCGACGATCTCGCCGGCTTGGCCGAGGCGCTCCAGCAGCTCGACCGACTCGAGCTCGCGGCCGAGGCGTGGCGGCTCGCTGGCGAGCTGGACCAACGATTCGCCGGAGCCGATACCCTGTTGCGTCGAGCGGACCTCCTGCGCAACGCCAAGGACTTCGCGGGCTCGCGGGTGCTCGCCCGCGCCTACCGAGAGAAGGCCGAAGGCCCCGCTGCCATCGCCCGAGGTCATCTGGCCGAAGGGCTCGCCTTTCAGGACGAGGTCCGCCTGGACGAGGCGATCGCGTGCTATCGACGCGCCGGCGAGCTCACCCCCGACGATCCCGGCCTCTGGTTGAAGCGCGGTCAAGTGCACGCCCTCAAGGGCGAAACCGATGCGGCACGGACCTGGTTCGAGAAGGTCCTCCAAAGAAGCCCCAACGATCGCCAGGCCTTGTTCGACCTGGGTCGCCATTGCCTCGAAGCCGGTGAGCTGGCGCGAGGTGTCGAGCTTCTCGAGAAAGTCGTCCAGCAGGACCCCCGGCACCGGCGGGCCGTCTATCAGCTCGCCAGCGCCTACCGGCGTCTTCGACAGGAGGAGCGCGCCGAGCAGCTCCTCGAGCGATTCGAGCGCTTGGAAGCTCAGGCCAACGCCGAGCATGCGGGAAAAATGGATCGTGAAGCCGTCACGATCCTCTTCGAGCGTGCGCGCTCGGCATTCGAGCAAGGCGACCGCGAGACCGCTCGTGCCACTCTGCAGCAGCTCCTCGAGATCGATCCCTCGCACGAGGCGGCTCGCGACCTCCTGCGACGCGCATCGGAAGGAGGGGGACGATGAGCTCGCGATCGATGCGCCTGCTCTTTGCTGGCATCCTGCTGGCGGGCTGCGGCTCCGAGAATCCGAAAGCCCCGGCGCTGGAGCCACCCGTCACGAGCCGAGGTGCGGCGCCCGTCACGTTCGCGGACCGCTCGGCCTCGATCGATTTCGTGCACGTCTCGGGCGCGCGCGGAAGCCGTTACTTGATCGAGACGATGGGATCGGGTGCCGTCTGGTTCGACTTTGATGGGGATGAGGATTCCGACCTCTATCTCGTTCAAAGCGGCCCTCACCCGGACGAGGGAGAGCCGATGCCCAATCGTCTCTTTCGCAACGATGGCGGGTGGAAGTTCACCGACGTGACGGTCGAGTCGGGCGTCGGAGACCGCGGCTATGGCATGGGAGCCGTCGCGGCCGACATCGACAACGACCAAGACCTCGATCTCTACGTGACCAACTTCGGTTCCAACGTCCTGTTTCGCAATCGAGGAGACGGCACGTTCGAGGACATCTCGGAGTCGGCCGGAGTCGGAGATCCGGGGTGGGGGACGAGCAGCGCCTTCCTCGACTACGATGGCGACGGTCTCGTCGATCTGTACGTGGTCAACTACCTCCAGTTCTCGTATGCGACCCACAAGGGCTGCTTCCACCGTGAGCTGCCGATCTATTGCTCACCCGGCGAGTATCCGGGGCAAGCGGACCGACTCTATCGAAACTTGGGCGGCGCCCGCTTCGAGGACGCGACGAAGAGCGCGGGTCTTCGCGTCGATGCCGAGAGCAAGGGGTTGGGGGTCGTCGCCACTGATCTCGACGACGACGGCTGGCCCGACCTCTATGTGGCCAACGACTCGACACCGAACTTTCTCTATCGCAATCGTGGGAATGGCACCTTCGAGGAGGTCGGTCAGCGGGCGGGAGTCTCGCGAGATGCCAATGGCCGCGCCGAATCGGGCATGGGGGTCGATGCTGCCGACTACGATGGAGACGGAGACATCGATCTGATCGTCACCAACTACCAACACGAGACGAACACGCTGTACCGCAATGACGGCGACTGGCTCTTCACCGATGTCACCACTTCGACTCGCCTGACGGCCGCGACCTACTACTACCTGGGGTTCGGAGTCGCCTGGTTCGATGCCGACTCGGACGGCTGGCCCGACCTCGCTTTCGCCAATGGTCACGTCATGGACAATGTGCACATGACCGATCGCTCGGCCCACCACGCGCAGAAGAACAACTTCCTGCTCGGCACGGCCCTCGAGTCCCGCCGGGTATTCGAGGATTGGACCGGTCACGCCGGCGCCGGTTTCGAGGTGGAAGGCGTAGGGCGAGGCTTGGCGACGGCGGATGTCGACCGAGACGGCGACGTTGATCTGATCGTCAGCAACTGCAACGGACCGGTCGAGCTGCTCGAGAACCGCTGGCGGAGCGCCTCAGAGCAGGTCGACGAAAGGACCGAGGGTTGGTTGAGCTTGCGGCTCTTCGGAGATGGCAAGAGCTCGAATCGGTCCGCCATCGGTGCTCGAGTCCAGCTCGTGGCGCGAGACGAGAGTGGTGACGTTCGGACGTGGGTGCGAGAAGTGCGGGCAGGTTCAAGCTACCTGTCCCAGAACGATCTCGAGCTCCACTTCGGGTTGGGCAACCACCGAGTGGTCGATCGCATCGAGGTGCGCTGGCCCGGGAGTCGGGAGGAGGCGATCTATCCCGCCGTTACACCCGGAGCTCGGTATCGGGTGCAGCAGGGCGAGGCGAGTGCGCGGCGGATCGAGGAATGAGGTCGGTCGGGAGGGGGAGTCTCGTCGGAGTCGATCCGATCCGGCTGGACGTGGCGAGGGCAGGGCGCTATCTCGTTGAGCCAAAGAGCCCCGGCCCGTGTCCCGGCACGAGAATGAGCGCTCGGTCGGGAAGTTGGGAAACGCTGAGACGATGGCGAGGGAGGCGATGATGGTGGAGAGGCCCGACGAGCAGGGAACCGATGCGGAGCACGAGACGGTTCCGAAGCAGGCCGTGATGAAGCAGGCCGTCGTGAAGCCGGACGACTCACTTCCGGCCAACCTGTTCGTGCTCCCGGCTCGCGATGCCGTCATCTTTCCGGGGCTGATGATGCCGGTCCGCGTTCCGGAAGGTTGGGAGCTCGAGAGCTTTCAGAAGGCCCAGGCGAGGACGCCCATCGTCGCGATCGTGCCTCTGAAGGACCCGGACGTCGAGAGTCCGGGCGTGGGCGACTATCGTCGTTGGGGCGTCGCCGCGAGGATCGTGCAATCCGTCAAGCTACCGGACGGCGACGTGAAGGCCGTCCTCCAGGGCGAGAAGAGGATCAAGATCGGCCGCTTCGTGAGACGGCAGCCACCGATCGCGCGAGTCACCTACCCCGTCGACGTCTTCAAGCCCGACAAGCAGCTCGAGGCGCTGCAGCGAATCGCCGAAGGTCTGCTTCGTGAGCTGATCGAAGGCAACCCGATGTACAACGAGGAGTTCAACATCGTCCTCGCCAACATCGAGTCCCCGAGCCAGCTCGCCGATCTCGGTGCTTCCTACTTCCTCAAGAAGCGCGAGGAGAAGATCGCCACGCTCGAGACTCTCAATGTTCGCGAGCGGCTACAGCTGGTGACCGAGGGTCTGACCCGAGAGGTCGAGCTTCTGCAGATCGGTCAGAAGATCCAGGAGCAGATTCGGCAGAAGATCGAGCAGCACCAGAAGGAGTTCTACCTCCGAGAGCAGCTCAAGGTCATTCGCCAGGAGCTGGGCGAAGAGGTCGATCGGCGGGAGGTCGAGCTCGAGGAGTACCGGGAGAAGATCGAAGCGTCGGGCATGAATGAGATCGCGCGGGCTCGAGCGGAGGAAGAGGTCGAGCGCTTCTCCGTCATCCCCAGCGAGTCTCCGGAGTCGACCGTCGTTCGAAACTATCTCGATTGGCTGCTGTCCGTGCCGTGGAACATCACGACCGAGGACGATACCGATACACAGCATGCGCAGCGAGTGCTCGACCGGGATCACTATGGGCTGGAGGAGATCAAGACGCGGATCGTAGAGTTCCTGGCCGTTCGGAAGCTCTCCCCGGGACATCGGGGACCGGTCGTCTGCTTCGTCGGTCCGCCCGGAGTGGGCAAGACCTCACTGGGACGATCGATCGCCGCGGCACTCGGGCGCAAGTTCGTGCGGTTCTCGCTGGGCGGGATGCGTGACGAGGCCGAGATCAAAGGCCACCGTCGAACATACATCGGCGCGATGCCGGGCCGGATCGTGCAGTCGCTCAAGCTGGCCGGGACGTGCAACCCCGTCTTCATGCTCGATGAGATCGACAAGGTGGGCACCGACTTTCGCGGCGACCCCGCCTCCGCCTTGCTGGAAGTGCTCGATCCCGAGCAGAACCATGCTTTCTCGGACCACTACCTCGATGTCCCGGTCGATCTCTCCAAGGTGCTCTTCGTGGCGACCGCCAATCTGCTCGACACCATTCCGAGCGCGCTGCGGGACCGGATGGAAGTCATCGAGCTCTCGGGATACATTCCCGAAGAGAAGTATCACATCGCCCGGAAGTACCTCCTCCCGCGCCAGATCGTGAACCATGGCTTGACGCACAAGCAGCTCACGATCGATCCGCCGGCACTCCGGTCCTTGATTCGGCAGTACACTCGCGAAGCGGGAGTACGCAATCTCGAGCAGAAGATCGCCAAGCTCTGCCGGAAGGTCGCCGCCCAGCGGGCCGAAGGGCGACGCCGCTCCATTCGAATCACACGCGACAAGCTCGCCGACTACCTCGGACCCGTGCCGACCTACGACGAGGTACGCCAGCGCACTCGAGTTCCGGGCGTCGCGACCGGGCTCGCGTGGACCGCGGTGGGCGGTGACGTGCTCTTCATCGAGAGTGCTCGCCATCCCGGCCAAGGCCGCTTCGCCTTAACGGGCAGTCTCGGCCCCGTGATGCAGGAGTCCGCCAACATCGCCTGGACGTTCGTCAAGGCCAACGCGGAGGCCTTTGGCATCGATCGAAAAGACATCGATGAGTGGGACTTTCATGTCCACTTTCCCGCCGGTGCCATTCCCAAGGATGGGCCCTCCGCAGGCATCACAATCATTACGTCGCTCCTTTCGCTGCTCATTGGGAAGCCGATCCGCACTCGCCTGGCCATGACGGGTGAGGTGACCCTCACTGGCCGTGTGCTTCCGGTGGGAGGTATTCGAGAGAAGGTCCTCGCCGCGAAGCGTTTCGGTATCCGGGAGATCGTGCTGTCGACGCACAACACGAGAGACATCGAGGAGATTCCGCCGGGGCTGCGCACGGGACTGACGTTCCACCCGGTCGAGGACTACGATGAGATCTTCGCCATCGTGTTTCGGCGGGCTCTTCATCGAGGGGATGGGGAAGTGAGTCGTCGACCGAAGCGCAGATCGGCCGCTCGTCAGAGACGTCCGAAAAAGCACTGACCTCGGGCTAGACCGCACCCCAGCCGGTGAGCCGCCCCCTGGGCGTTGCGCACTGCGTGCGCAAGACAGCGCTCACCTTGGCCTGGCGCACTGTTGGCTGGAAGCCAGTGCGCTGTCGGCCTTCGGTTTCATGCCAAAGGCCAGATCGAGGGAGAGCCGTGCCCTTCCTTCCTGCCGCGCCGGAGCGCGACAAGAAGGAAGGACGCCCACCCGCCCTCCTCTCCTCTCGATAGCAACCCTTCCCCGCCGGCCCCGGAAGGGAGCCTTCGAGAGGAGAGGCATCGAAAGAGACGAACGACCAAGCCGTTCAGAGCATGCGGGCCCGCTCTCGAGAGACGTGCACCGGACCAGCGGCTCCGACATAACAGTCGGTGCTCGATGCTCGGGGGTTACGCCTTTTCCGAACTTTTTCGGGATGCGCTTTGGGACGCCTCCATCGGCTCGCGGCCGTCGAGCTCGATGTTGCGTTCACTCTCGGCGTCGAAGACCAGCAATCGTCCGCTGTCGACGACGAGGCGATGACGGCTGCCCGCCGCCCAGGAGCTGTCGGCACCGATCCGCCCGATCAGAGGCACATCGTCGCGGTGAGCGTGCACCAGCACGTGATCTCCCAGCGGCTCACAGTGATCGATCGTCACGAACAGCTCGGCTTCGCCTTCAACTCCCCCGCTGCCTTCCTCGGTCAGCGACTCGGCCCGGACCCCCAGAATGCAGGGACGATCGCCCTGACGCTCGGCCGCCCCGTGCAGGCGATCGGGAAGCCCAACACGCAGCTCGCCTCGCCGAAAGACGAACGAGTCGCCCTTCCGCTCGAGATTGCCAGAGATCCGGTTGATGGTCGGTGTGCCAATGAAGCCGGCGACGAAGATGTTCGCCGGCTGTCGATACATCTGCAAGGGCGCCGCCACTTGCTGGATCCGCCCGTCGCGGAGCAACGCGATCCGGTCACCGAGCGTGAGCGCTTCGGTTTGGTCGTGGGTGACGTAGATCATCGTGGTCGCCAATTGCTGATGCAGACGCTTCAACTGGGCGCGCATCTCGACTCGAAGCTGAGCGTCCAGGTTCGACAGGGGCTCATCGAACAGAAACACTTGCGGTTGCCGCACGATGGCTCGGCCCACGGCCACCCGCTGCTTCTGCCCACCCGAGAGCTCTTTGGGACGTCTCGACAGAAGCTCTTCCAAGCCCAGCGCGCTCGCCGCTTCCCGCACTCGACGCTCAATCTCCGCGCGCGCCTGCTTGCGCACCTTGAGGCCGAACGCCAGGTTCTCGAAGACCGTCATGTGCGGATACAGCGCGTAGCTCTGGAAGACCATCGCGATGTCGCGATCGCGCGGCGGCACTTCGTTCACGCGTTGCCCCCCGATCAGGAGCTCGCCGCGAGTCACGTCCTCCAAACCCGCAATCATGCGCAGGAGGCTCGACTTCCCGCAGCCCGACGGACCGACGAGCACGAGAAACTCGCCGTCGTGAATCGCCAGGTCGACGTCGTCGACGGCCACGACGCCGCCTCGGTACTCCTTGGTCACTCGACGCAGGATCACCTCGGCCATGAAGTCACTTCGCCCTCTTCTCGTGATGGATGCATCGCGCGTCAGCGGCGATTCTCGATCGGCGAGCAGGCTATCACAATCGGCCCGCGGCCAGAAACCGATCCGAGCCGCTTGACGCGCTCGTCAGCGAGTTGGAATGTCCATGCGAGTCAGCCCGCCATTGCGAGAGGGGAAAGCGATCACGGGGCCAGCTGGCGTGGACGCCGTTCGTGCCGTGTACTCACCCGGGGCGAGGTAGTTGAGAATGTACGCCCCACCGGCGTCCGAGAGGGGGTACTCCCGGACGAGATCGTGACGATCGAAGACGCGGACGTAGGGGAGATCGAATCCATCGCGAACGTCGAGTGGCACGCCCGGAACCACGTTGCCATCCCGGTCGATCGTGGTGAGGATCACCGACCCGCCCGGATCGACCACGAAGATCTCCTCGAAGGCTCGACCCGCCCGGACCTCGATGAATCGCCGCTGCGCCGCGAGCTCGCGGACTTCGACATCCAGGCGATACTCGCCCGGCAGCACGCCGCGGATCTCGGTTTGACCGTTGGCGTCGGTCAGAGCGGTTCCCGATGTGATCACCTCTTGGCCATCGGTCGTGTACAGCGCGACCGCTCCTCCGGCGAGACGGTCGCCCCCTTGATTCTCGAGCCGAACGCGGATGATCTCGCCACGCTCCATGATGATGGTCGGCAATCGGTAGTCGGCGTCCCGCGGTGCCCGGACCTCGGGAATCGTCACGTTCACATAGACGTCTGCGCCTCCGACGTATCGAGCGCGCACGACGTACACGCCGGGCGCGAGACCCGTGATCTGGAATTGCCCTTCGCTATCCGTCCGCGCGGACGGATCCGTCGGATGCCAGGCGCCGGCTCGCGCGCCTTCCGCTGCCGAAGCGTATACGAGCACGTCGGAGAGGGGCTCTCGAGGCTGCGAGCTCTGCACGCGACCGGAGATCGATCCCCGACCCAGATCGAAATCGTATTGATACTCCGGTACGGCCGGCACATCGATCTGGAAGAGGAATGTCAGCCCCGCCTCACGGGCCAAGGTGATCGTCACTTGGTAGACACCGGCCTGCATGCCCTCCTTCTCGAAGGCACCACCGGAGCCACTCGTGAGCTCGAAGCTCGTCTCGTCTTTCTGGGCCGGATTGAGGCTCTGGAAGAGGACCTTGGCACCGGATACCGTGCGCTGGCGGTCGATGACGCGGCCGAAGAATCGCACGTCGTTCTCGAGCTGGAAGCCCAGGTCTTGGAGAGTCGGAACGCCGGCCTGCACGAAGGTGCGCACGGGCTCGCGGCGAGTGCGATCGGGAGGCCCCGTGACGGGCGCGCGCGGATGCGAGAATGTCATGAAGTAAGGTCCCGGAGAGAGCCCGAAGATCTCGTAGCGACCGCGGTCGTCTGCCTCGACGCGCTGATAGGCGCCGTCCTCGTTCGTCGCGGTGACCACGGCCCCCGGCGCGGGCCGGGCGCTCGGTAGATACACCGTCCCGTGGATCGAGCCGCCGATCTGGAGGTAGATCAGCGTGTCCTCGGCCAGCTCGGGATCGAACGGACCCACGGTGGTCGTCAGAAAGGACTCGGCACTGACGGCGAGGCGATAGGTGCCCCGCGGTAGCCCATCGACCAGGAAGCGACCCTCTTGATCCGTGATCAAGGGCTTGCCCGGCGGGTGCCCGACCAAGCTGCTCAGACGCTCGGCAATGCGCTCGCTTCGAGTCGACGAGTCATTCGGGTCGCGTTCGGCGATTACCTCGACGCGCGCTTTCGCCACCGGTCGACGCTCGGTCGCATCCAGCACCACGCCGCGCAGAGTACCCCCGGCTCGCAAGCCGATGTCGAGCTCCTCTAGGCCCGCTCCGGCCCGAACCACGATCTCTCGCACGTCGGCAAAGTGTGTCCGCGATGCCGTGAAGAGCAGCCAGCGTCCCGGCGCGACATTGTCGAACCGGAACTCGCCCGTCTCGTTCGCGAACTCTTTCCAGATGCGCTCGCCTTCCGTCGCGACCGGATCCAGAAGCACGCGAAAGCGTGTGACGGGCGAGCCGGAGCCCTCATCACGCACCGTGCCCGAGATCGCGTCACCCGCGGTCAGCAAGAAGTCGATCCGCTCGGATCCCGCCGAGACCTCGGAGCGCTCGGCGACCGCATAGCCTTCGGCATTCACCTCGACCAAGAACGTGCCCGCCGTGAGCCCGTTGATCTCGTACAGGCCATCCTCGTCGGTCGTCGCATGACGCAGCAATCCTCCGCGCCGTGCCGTGACGCGGGCGCCGGGGACACGCTCGCCATCGCCTCCCGTCACCTGGCCGCGAATCTGCTCGCCTTCGCTCAAGAAGATCTGCACACCGCTCGTCCGAACACTGTCGGAGATCGGGTACCCGGTGAGCTGGGCCGATTGCTCCCGCCACTCGGCGATGATCGTGTACTCTCCGGCGGGGAGGTGCGCGACCTCGAAGTGACCATCGCCTTCGGTCGTCACACCGATGACCGGCGGACCGAGCTCGTCCGGAGGACCGAGATGCCAGGGATCCGACTCGAGATGGAAGCGCACCTGGGCCACGCCCGTCGGACCGCCTCCCGGAAGGAGCACTCGGCCTTCGATCGTGCCACCTCGAGTGAGCTGAATCTCGACCGGTGAGGACTCTTCACCCTGCGACAAGCGAATGCTCGAGAGCTCACCGTCGCCGTGTTCCGGGGCGCGCGCCAAGACGCGCAAGGTCGCATCGGCCGGCAGTCCGGTGAGGCGAAACGCACCGCTCTCGTCGGTCCGACCTCGCAGTCGATCGGGATCCCCCGTCACCCCCCCCTGTGGGAGGACGAGGATGTGGGCGCTCGGAACGGCGCGACCGTCGGCGTCCTGGACTCGCCCCTGCAGGAGGGCGCCCATCCGGAGAGCCAGCTCGACCTCCGTCCTCTCGCCGTCGATCACCGCGACGTCGAAAGGGCCTGCCGCGAAGTAGAGGTCGTGCTCGAGCGTGATCGAATACTCGCCGGGCGGAAGCACGAAATCGAACTCCCCCGAGGTGTCGGATCGAGTGTCGGCGACCAGAGCATCTTGGTCGTCATGCACGATCAAGCGCACCGCGGGCACTCGTCGACCGATGTCGTCGACCGTCGTCCCCGTCAGCGTCGGCTTCGGCGTCTCGTCGATCTCCTTCCGGGGAAGATCGGTCGGTGGAGCCTCCCCGCGATGTGGAGTGGGCAGCTCTTCGTTGGGCGGCGCAAACGGATCGAGCGCTGGCGGATCGTCGTCGTCTGTCGCCGACCGCTGCTGAAGCGGCGCCTCGGGGCTCAGGAGATCCGGCAAGATCGTGAGCGAAGCGATGATCAATGCTCCGGCGATCGCCAAGATCAGGATCAGCAGGCCGGTCCGCTGTACGCTCGCCATGAATCGCCTTCCTCTCAGGGGCTGGGGTCCCGAAAGTCCGTCGTCGAGTCCCGACGATGAAGCTTGGGCGCTTCGACGTCGGTCACGTCCGTCGGCTTCCCGCGATTATAGGAAGTCTCCCGATGGGCGGCGCGCTCGGCGTTCGCCCATCGGGGTCGGAGCCCCGGCGAGCGACCGTCTTAGCTCGGCGAGGGTACCTCGACCCAGCTCCGTTTCTGGGCGGAGTCGAGGACGGCCTCGAGCACGGCCTGGCAGATGACGCCATCTCGAAAGCTGGGAGTCGGGGCCTGTTTCTTCTGAAGCGCCTCGAGCAGGTCACGCACTTCGTGGGTGAACGTGTGCTCGTACCCGATGATGTGTCCGGGCGGCCACCAGGCGGCGATGTAGGGATGCTCGCCTTCGGTCACCAGGATGTCGCGAAAGCCCTGCGTCGTGCCCTCGGAGTTGTCGTAGAACTTCAGCTCGTTCAAGCGCTCGAGGTCGAAGGAGAGGCTGCCCTTCTCCCCATTGATCTCGAAGGTGAGGTGATTCTTGCGGCCTCCGGCGAAGCGGGTCGCCTCGAAGCTCCCGACCGCGCCACCCTCGAAGCGCGCCAAAAACAGCGCGGCATCGTCGACCGTCACCTCGCCGCGACCCTTTCCGTCCGGCAATGGCCGCTCCTTGATGAACGTCTCAGTCATGCCCGAGACCTCGGTGATCTCACCGACCAGGAAGCGGGAGAGATCGATGATGTGCGCGTTCAGGTCACCGTGGGGGCCCGAGCCAGCCTTGTCCGCCTGGAGCCTCCAGACGAGCGGGAACTCGGGATCCATGATCCAGTCTTGCAGGTAGCGCGCGCGGAAGTGGTAGATCCGTCCGAGCCGACCCTCCTGGATGAGCTGGCGGGCGAAGCTGATAGCGGGAACGCGGCGATAGTTGAAGGCCACCATGTTGGGGACCTTCGCTTTCTCGACCGCGGCCAGCATCTCGCGCGCTTCGGGCAGCGTGTTGGCGAGGGGCTTCTCGCAGAAGACAGCCTTGCCGGCTCGAGCGGCAGCGATCGCGATCTCGGCGTGGGAGTCCCCGGGCGTCGAGATGTCGATCAGGTCGATGTCGTCGCGAGCGATGACATCCTGCCACGAGGTGGAGTGCTCCTGCCATCCGTACTGCTGAGCGGCCGCCGCGACCTGAGTCGCGTTGCGCCCGCAGATCACCTTCATCTCCGGGCGCTCGATCTCCGGAAAGAAGCTCGACACGGTGCGATAGGCATGGCTGTGCACCTTGCCCATGAACTGATACCCGATCAAGGCGACTCGCGTCGCAGCCATGCCCGTCTCCACTTCGCGCCCACGGTTCGCCTCTGCCCACATGGGCCGAGCGCCGCGAGGATTCAACCACGGTACTGCGCAACGGGTCAAGCAGAGCACCGACCGGTCCTCTTCCTGCAGGCGGCGGCCCCAGAGATCGAACCCGGGTTCAGATTGAATCCGGTACACTGTCGACCTCGTCCCGCCGGCGATCCGCGTGGGACGCCTTTCGACGATGGTTTCGGAGAGATCGCCGTGGCGGAAGTGGTGGTACGGATCTCAGGGGAAGAGTCCGCGCGTCACCCGTTGGGCAATCGGCCGCTGACCCTGGGCCGGTCCCCGAGCTGTGACATCGTGCTGGACTACCCGTTTATCTCGAAACGGCATGCCGAGATCGTGCCTCAGGTCTTCATCCGAGACCTGGGCAGCGCGAACGGCGTTTGGCTCGGGGAGCAGCCGGTCGAGCAGCTTCCCGCCGAGCCGGGCGGTCGCTACTCGATCAGCCGGCACCAGGGCGTGGAGATCGAGATCGACTTCGGCAAGGCCGCGGGTCCACCGGTCGCGCCGACGGGTCAGCCCGGCGTGGTGACCACCGCCGGACTGCCTCAAGGAGCGAAGAGAAAGGAGCTCGAGCGTCAGGTCGCCGAGCTGACTCGAGAGAAGAGCGTGCTCGAGACGGAGGCCAAGGCCCTGAAAGGCGAGCGCGATCGGCTCAAGAAGCAAGTGAATCAGCTGCTCACCACCGATCCGGCCGCGACCTTCGTCGATCCTCCCGCTGGAGCTTCGGTGAAAAAACCGGGCAGCGCCAAGGTCAAGCACGCTTCGCCACCGGTCCCACCGCCGCGCAGTGGGCTGGACGAGGACCCCGAAGCGACGTTCGTGGACCGTCCGGTGTCGGAGGATGCTGAAGCGACGTTCGTGGACCGTCCGGTGGACAAGGGCGCGAAGGCCGAGGTGGACGAGGACGATTCGGGCGGCACGTTCGTCGATAGTCCGCCCTCGGGTGTGCACGCCGACGATCTTCGCGAGCGCGAGCAGCTCGAGCTTCGATTGGCCAGTCAGCGCGCCGAGGAGCTCCGGCTGCGCGGCGAGCTGGAGAAGGCCGAGCGACTCTGCGAGGCGCAGCAGCAAGACCTCGAGCAGCTGCGTCGAAGCGGCGGAGGTGCGCCCATCGGTAACCCGGACGAGAACTTCATGCGTCAGCTCCTCGTCGCCCTCGAAGACGTCGACGAGCGCAATCGACTCTCGGAGAACCAGCCGAAGCGAGAGAGGCTACCCGAAGACATCGTGTTCGCCGTCTCGCGCTTCTACCAGTTCGGCCGAGCGATCGAGAAGGTCGTCACCCGCATGGCCCAGGTCTATCGCAGCCGGCTCGCCGGCGACCTGACGATGCTGCCTGGCATGCACACCAACTGGCGACGCTCACTGCGACGACTCCTCGAGAAGGGCGAGGCTTCCTCGAGGCAGGATCTCGACGCCTACATCGAGGAGCTGCGCCTCTGGGTACTCGCCTGCCTCACGGCCTACCAGAAGGGGGCCACCAGCTGGTTGGAAGACCTGTTCGGGCACATCTCGCCCCGCGCCATCGAGCGTGAGGTGGAGGCGGCGGCCTGGCGCAAGAAGCTGGGCTGGGATGCGAGCCAATACTGGGCTCGATACCGGGAGCTGATGGAAGAGTACACGCACGACCTGTGCATCGATCAGCTCGAAGAGGCCGCGGCCCGAGTCGCCGTCGAGATGGCCGAGCGCTGAGGACGCGCTCGACTGATCACGAGAAGCAGAGACGCGAACGGAGCTCGACGAGTCGGTCGTAGTCACGCGGCGCGCGACGGCGGGGTAACCGGCGACGAATGACGTGGACGAGAGAGTGGCGTCGTTGTCCGGAATCTCCACCGCGGACTCGGTGGAAGCGGCCCGCCGCCGCCCTGCCCGCCTGGGACGTTCTTTCTTCCATCGGCCGTCGTGGAGAATGTCGTCAGCGGCTCGGCTGGACGGCGTCGTGCCGTCCGCGGCTCCGCGTGTGACGCCTACGGCGCTGAAACAGAGACGCGAACGGAGCTCGACGAGTCGGTCGTAGTCACGCGGCGCGCGACGGCGGGGCGATCGGCGTCGAATGACGTGGACGAGAGAGTGGACGCTGCGCGCGTGACCGTCCCCTCGGAGGCCCGAATTCATTCGGGTGGGAGGTCGCATCCGCTCGATCAGGCGGATTCAACGTTCAACGCATAGGGGTCTAAGCGTCTTGCCTCCGCTAATAAGCGGCGGGTGAGCGCGGTTGCCGTCGTCGGAGGCTGGACGTTTAGACCTTGTTGGACGAAACCGCTTCGCGCTCGGGGGCGGTTGGGTGTGTGGAGGCTATGG
>JAJDCO010000035.1 GCA_029260795.1 Planctomycetota bacterium
CACGATGACGCGCCGGCGTTCGGGTGCGGTCGTGAAGCGATTCTTTGTCGCCGACTCAGCAGAGTTCGTCGTGGGCCGAGGCGAGACGGTCGACTCGGCCACCTCCGAGAGCCTCTCCGACCTCGCCGAGAAGCTCGTCGATCAATTGTACGAGGACTTCTGACGGCGAGAAGGAAGTGGCGACGAGCCCCGCACATGCGTTTCGCGGCTGTGAGCGCCGTCATTGTTGACAATTGCGAACTGCCGCTATTGCGCTTTCCAGTCGACGCATCGACTCCCACCCAGTCGACGCCCATCATCTGGGACTCGAGTTCGAGTCACGTTCCCTCCACGACCGACGGCTTGTCTAATTGCCGGATGGGTGTGGACCTGCAATTGGGCCTGATGCGACTACCGCACGCATAACGCGTGACCCCAAAGGCTTTTGGCGAGTCGCGGCGTCAAGGCGCCAGCGCCCCCACCGTGACGCGAGAACGCCCGAAACGCTCTCCAGACCGCCCTTCTCCGCTCTCCGTCTCCGTTCCGCCGTGACTTCCCCAGAAAGTCACGGTGAGTGCTAGCAACAGGTTACGACGGCCGTGGGTCGCCGTTCTTCGACTCCGGCTTGGAGTAGGGGTTGGCTGCCGAAATTCGTGTATGCCCCGGCTTCGGCCGGCTCGGGTCTCCGGCTTCTTTCGAAGCGCATTGGAGAGTCTCCTGGGTTTCCCGGAAGTCCTCGATCGCCGTCTCGATCAACTCGGTTGGCCCGAACTCGATGCGCTCGAAGAAGTCCCCCGGACCGCAGCAGCCATGGCGAGGTAGCTCGGTGTGGTCGTCTCCTGTGAGGTGGTGCACGATGTGGCCCGGAACTTGGTTGGCAGGAACGTCCGGACGAAGGCTCAAATGTCGTACTGAGGCACCTAGCCTCAGCCTCGAAGCTTCATATGCAGAGCGAAGGCTCCATGAACGCGGACTCGATTCCCGACTGCCCAAGCAACTGTCTACGTCTTGGACAGGGGTTACCTGCAGGTTCCTGCCCGACCACGAAGGGGTCCAGGCCGTCACAGCTCGGGAACCTGCGCAACTGCTCTTTCTAACAGGGCCTCCGGATTGGCTCCAAAGGGAGCTTCTCCGAATGGGCCGCTAGTTGCGAGATCCTTCGGCGCTTCGGGTCGCTTGCTTCAGCCCCCCATCATTCTCACGCCTCCGGTCCCTGGAAAGCCATCTCATGAAAGTCCGCGTCCTTCTCTCCGCCCTGGCTCCACTCGTAGTGCTTGGTTTCATTTGCCTCCCGAACGGTCGCGACAACGGCCTCGGAGTGCCTTCGGGTCCGAATGCCTGCGAGCCAAGCGATGGTGCGCCCGATCCTGGAGCCCACTTGAAGGGCCGTCGCCACGATGCGCCCCAGCACCCTGCAGAGCCACCGGTTCCGTCCCCTTTCACGACGAGGTTGCCGGCCGCCTTCGTAATGAATGAGGGACAGTGGTCGCCTGATGTCCTCGCCGGGGCCAGTCGGCCTGGGCGGGCCATTCGGCTCGAGGCGGGTGTGATCGCCATCGGATCGAAACGGGGGGCACTCCGCATGCGGTTCCTCGATAGCGATCCCGAAGCGAAGCTCGAGGGCGACGGCGAAGAGCGCGGCCGGCACAGCTACTTTCTGGGGAACGACCCGAGCCACTGGCGGTCGAACGTGCCCGGCTATGAGCTGGCGGTCTTTCTCGAGCTCTACCCGGGCATCGACGTTCGCGTCAAGTCCCCTCCCGGTTGCCTCGTCGAGTACGATCTCCTCCTGCAACCCGGCGCCGATCTCTCCCAGGTGCGGGTCCGCTGCGAAGGAGCCCAGGCTCTGCGCCTCGACGATCACGGCAACCTGGTCGTCGAGACAGAAGCGGGCGAGATCGTTCAGACCATTCCCGCCACCTGGTGGGTTCTCCCGTCCGGCGAGCGCCGAGAAGCCCAATGCCGCTTTCGTCTCCTGGGTGAACGCACCTTCGGCTTCGAGCTCGAGGGACGTTTCGAAAACGACGACTGGCTTCTCGTGATCGATCCAAAGATGGACTGGTCGACCTATCTGGGGGGTGAAGACTCCGATTTCGCAGAGGGGCTGGTCGAAGATCCCAGCACCGGGGACATCCTCCTCGCCGGAACGACGCTGTCGATAGGATTCCCGGCGACGGCCGGAGCCTTCGATACGACCTACAACGGGGGACCACCGCTCGCTGAAGGGGACGCGTTCATCTCTCGCCTCACGGCCGATGGAACGACCCTCCTCTGGGCGACGTACCTCGGCGGAACCGAGGGGGAGCAAGGCGAAGCCCTTGCCCTCGATGGAACAGACATCGTGGTCGTTGGACGAACGCGCTCCTCGGGATTCCCAGTTTCTCCCGGATCCTTCGATCCCATCCTTAGCGGACCGACCGATGCCTTCATCACGAAGCTCGACTCGGCTGGTGCACAGCTTCTTTACTCCACGTTTCTGGGCGGGGATAGCAACGAGGCAGCCTTCGATGTCGGCTTCGCAAGCCCTTCAGTCGTGGTGGTCACCGGGATCACGTGGTCTCCCGACTTTCCGACGACACCAGGAAGCTTCAGTCAGCAATACGGCGGAAGCCGGGATGGCTTCGTCACGTCCCTCGACATGATGGCGAGCCAGCTTTCGTTCTCGACCTTTCTCGGAGGAAGCCAGGATGATTTCGTCTCTAGGCTTGCCATCGAGCCATCCGGGAGAATCACCGTTGTCGGTAGTACCGAGTCTCCCGACTTTCCCACGACGCCAGGCGCGTTCGACAAGACCCTGGACGGACAAGCTGATGGATTCATCGCGAAGCTTGAGCCCGCGGGCGACCGGCTAGTGTACTCAACATTGATGGGGGGCGCGGACCGCGAGGGTATCTTCGCCCTGGAAGTCGACGATACTGGAGTAGCGCACGTGGGCGGCACCACAGGGTCCAATGACTTTCCAGTCACGTCCAATGCGTTCGACACGACCTTCAATGGCGGGCATCTGCGATATGACGGCTTTGTAGCAAGCCTGGATCCCACGGGTGCCACACTGCTGTCGGCGACTTTTCTCGGAGGCACCTCAGGCGAGGGTGTGTACGGGATTCACATGGCGCCGAGCGGCGACCTTGTCATAGCGGGACCGGTGCAGTCGAGAGATTTTCCGGTCACACCAGATGCCCCCTGGCCAACCCACGGGGGAGGAGATGGGGATGCCTTCATCGCGCGGCTCAACGGCGAAAAGACCGTGCTCATCTTCTCGACCTATTTGGGCGGAGCCGGTACGGACGGGATTTCCTCCCTCCAACTCAGCGCAACAGGCGAAGCATTGGTGACCGGACTGACCGGGTCATCCGACTTTCCCGCCACGCCGGGCAGCTTCGACACGTTGTACAACGGCGGCGAAGTGGATGCTTTCGCCAGCCGGCTGAGTGTCGGGCCTTGGCTCCGATTCAACGGGATACCCGCGGCCGGACACCCCGTGAGCTACACGGTGACATCGGCGCCGCTGGGTAGCTCCGCGACCTTCGCCCAGGTCGTCCTGAGCTGTACGGGATCGGCCGGAGTAATACTTCCAGGTGGCTACGTGCTGCCGATCACGGTGGACACCTGCACGCTCCTCAGTCTCCACTTCTCCGGCCTCCTGACCGCTCAGATCGACGCATCGGGAACCGGTCAGACTCCGACCATTCTTTTCCCCGTGGTACCGCCCGGCATCACCGTCCACGGCGCCGCCATCGTCTGGGAGCCGACCACTGGCGACATCTTGGGGGTGACCGGCAACATCGGGTTCACGATTCAGTGACTCCCCTTGACGCGATCCGGTTCCAGCCGTAATGCACATTCATCAGAACGAAGGAGATCTCACCGTGATCACAATACGGAGTCTTGCTAGACTTGCAACGAACGTCATGCTTGCTTTGGCGATCCTGCTCGGCAGCAGTACTCTCTCGGTCCACGCCGCGACGAAGTACGTTGACCCAGTTAGTGGCGACGATGCATCTCCGACTGGCAACATTAGCGCCCCATGGAAGACTATCGCCTACGCCCTCACCCAGGTCAGCTCCGGAGACACGGTCATCGTGATGGATGGCCAAGTCGGTCCCATCGGCGCCGGCGGCAACGGGGAGAGCCTTCCGGTCGCGCTCAAGCGCGGCGTGAGCGTGGTGACCCTGAACGGCCCGTCGGGGACGGTCGTCGACGCCACCAGTGCAGTGCAGGCTTTTACCCTCACCGCCGCTGGCACGAGCATGGTGCCCATGACCCTCGCCGGGTTCGAGATCATCGGCAACAAGAGCACGTCACAGATGACCGCCATCTTCGTGCGAGTTCGCAACGGCAGCTCGTCTGCAGACTTGGAGATCCGAGACAACGTCATCCATGACGTGGAGTACGGGATTCGAGTCGAAACCGAGTGGTTGAAGAACCCGCCCCTCCCAACCTTGTCACCTGGGACTGCGGCCCTCAGCATCCACCACAACACGTTCTACGACGTGAGCGACACGGCGATCGAGATGGTCCCCGAAGACGATGCCACCTCGGAAGGTGGCATCTTCAACGGGCCGATATTCTCGAACGTCTTCTTCGACGTCGGTAGAGCAATTCACTTCAAAGGAGTAGAAGGGGGAGCCACCTACACGAACTGCGAGCTGCGTCCGCAGATCGAACACAACTCGATCTACAGGTCCGGCGCCTTTGGCCATGCTAGCGGAGGGGCGATCATGATCGAGGAACGCGGCGACCCGTGTGACAAAGTCGAGCCTGTCGTGTCGTTGAACTCGATCTCTTGCGCGGTTACGAACGTTGACGGCGATGCCGAGACCGATGCGATCTGGATTGGCAAGACAATCGATGGCGATGGCGGTACGTTCCACCCGTAAGCGTCCGACGAACCCCATTCTTGACGCCAGGCTCCGACCTTGATCCTGACCCTGGGTGCCGCCCGCGTCAGGAGGTCGCGGTGGCCTCGAGGAGGCGCTGCTCGCGCGCGGCTTTCCAGCCCGCTGGCGTCAGCTCGTCGATGCGGCTGGCGGGGTGGGTCGAGACGGCGGCCAGCACGTCTCGGAAGTAAGCGAAGGGATCGATACCGAGCTCTTTGCAACTGACCACCAATGAGTAAATGGTGGCGCCACTTTCGGCACCCGCGTCGCTTCCTGCGAACAGGTAGTTCTTGCGACCGATTGCGATGGGTCGAATGGCTCGCTCGATCCGGTTGTTGTCGATCTCGAGGCGTCCATCGCACGCGTACCGGCGGAGCGCTCTCCAACGGTCTAGCGTATAGGAGATCGCCATGCCGAGGGGCGACTTCGGAAGCACTTCGTCTTTGAGCTCGCGGAGGCGCTTCCTCAACGCCCTCAAGATTGGCCGAGATCTCTCTTGCCGCACTCGGAAGCGCGTCTCGTCATCTGCGCCTTTCAAAGACTTCTCGATTCGGTACAGGGCTCGGATGCGGGTGACGATCTCGCTGGCGTGCTTGGGCGCGGTCGTCAATGACTCACGGAACTTGCGGCGCGCGTGTGCCCAGCAGCCCACTTCGATGACGGGACGGCGTGCTCTGAAGAGGTCTTTATACCCCGCATATCCATCGACCTGCAGATATCCACCGGTTATGCCCAGCCATTCGGCCGGGACTTGACCCGATCGGCTCGGATTGTAATGAAAAACCACTTCGCCGGTTTTTCCGGCGAATCCCCAGAAGTAGCCGCGGCGAGAGCCACCGGTCGCTTCGGGATCGAGCACTCGAATCGTGGTGTCATCGCTCTGAATGACGTCCCTCGAGAGGATGATCTCCCGGAGCCTCGCGACGATGGGCACCAAGAGGATGGCCACGGCAGCGACCCAACTGCAGAGGGTCTTGCGCGAGAGGTGGATGCCGGCTCGCGCGAAGATCGACTCGAGTCGATAGAGCGGGAGATGGTCGCAGTACTTCGAGGTCACGACGTGAGCCAGGAGCCCGGCGGCGGGCATCCCCTTCTCGATCGGCTCGGGCGGCAACTCCGCACAAACGACGCCGATCTGACAGCCCGGGCAGCCATACTTGATTCGAGCCGTCTCGATGACGAAGTAAGACGCCGGCTCGTAATCGAGCCGCTCGCTCACCTCTTCCCCGATCGGTGACATGGCCTCGTTGCAGTGCTCGCAGATGCAGTCTTGGGGATCGGGGTGAATCTCGTTCCTCTTGCGAGGCAGATCGGGAGAAAGCTTCTGTCGCCCCTTGTGCCGGGACTTCTTTGTCGGTGTGTCGTCGTCCGGGGTGGGATCGTCCTCCGAGGCGGGCGCTTCGTCCTCGCCTGTTTCCTCGGACTCGTCCTCCTCAGGGGCGAAGAGTTGGCCTTGGCCGTCGTGAAGCTTCTCGGAGCTCCGTCCGAATCGTCGGCGCAGAAGGAGGTCGAGCCGATGTTGCAGCCGCTCGATGTCTCGATCCTTCTCTTTGAGAAGTTTCGTGAGCAGCTCGATCTGCTGCCTGAGAAGCTCGATTTCGCTCGGTGACGACGACATGTCCGCTAAAGATATCGTCGGGCTCTCGAGCTTCAAGCCTCCAATGAAGGTTTCATCAGATTTTTCTCGTCAGGCGCGCTGCGAGTACCAACGTCGGCGCGTCGCACCTTCGAGGTCGATGCCTGAGAGAAGCAAGCTGAGCTCTTCCGAGCTCATTTGGATCCGTTTCTGGTCACCCCGTGCGCGCGGCCATGCGAACGTCCCTTTCTCCAGCCGCTTGGCAAACAGCCAGTACCCCGATCCGTCCCAGAGCAAGATCTTCACGCGGTTCCGAGCCCGATTCGAGAAGGCCAAGAGGTGACCCGAGAGGGGGTCTTCTCCGATCACCTGGTCGACGAGAGCGGCCAGAGTATCGAACGACTTCCTCATGTCGGTCGCGCCCGCCGCCAAGTACACTCGCACGGTCTTGGGAAGCGTCAGCATTGCCGGAGCACTCCGAGAAGCCGCTCGAGCGAAGCGGCGTCGAACGATTGAGGAATCCGCAGCGTCTCGCCCGACTCGAGAGCGAGCTCGAAGCACTCGTCGCTGCTCGGGCTGCGGCCGGCTCCTTCGAGCACATCGACCGCCACGAATCTCGGGCGCTCCACCTGTTCGGGAGCCGGTCGCCGAGGCCTCTTCTTCAGCTCTCGCTTCCACCACTGCAGTGAGCTGACCGACATCCCGTAACGCTCACAGAACTCCCGCTGCGTCTCACCGCCTTGCTCGTACTCCTCGAGCAGAGCCCGCATCCACTCCTCGCGCTCGCGAGCTCGCAACGTCCGACCGTCTTCTCGCGCCATCGACCACCTCCTCGAGTACCGCCTGCGCAGCCCCCAAGGGTCGCCGATCACCCACGGCGCGGGAAGATGGACTTCGTCGGACGCTTACTTCCACCCGCTGGTCGCCGGAAACTTTTGCTCTGGAACGAACGCAGGTTTGCGCCTCATCGCGGACGACACCGGTGGCAACCAGGCAACGGTCAAGAACAACATTCTCTCCGACAACATCATCAACATCGTCATCGAGCCGGACCCAGGCGGCGACGCGACACTGGCGGCAACCCTGACCAACAACGTGATCGCCTTCGCGGAGCAGGATGGCATCCACATCATTGACAGCACGTCCACCAGCTTCGCGGTCGACGTCATCAACTGCACGGTCGCTGCAAACGGCCAGGGGCAAGGCACCTTCCATGGTCTCAGCGACAACGGCTCCACTGGGGTCAGCGGTACGATCTACAACTCCATCTTTTGGTTCAACGCCGGGGCTCGAGACGTTGAGACTTCGAGCTCTTACACCTGCGCGTACGACGACTTCGAGCAATCCGGCATCTCGGGCTCCAACCTCATCAGCTCCGAACCTTACTTCGTCAATCGGAGCGGGTCGTCACCCTACTCGCCAATCCTGCCGCCGCGGACGTGCGGCGAAGTCGACGATGAGGGGGAGTATACGGCAGATCCGCCATCACGGGCGTCGAACCCGAATCTGTATCTCCAGAAGGACTCTCCCTGCGTGGACGCTGGCAGCAACAGCCTGAATCCCGAGAGTACCGACCTCGAGGGTGACGATCGAGTCGTCCTGGGACTTTCGTCGGGGACCGCAACGATCGACATGGGGGCCGACGAGTTCGACACCCAGATCGTCTACGTCCGGAGTGCAAGCTGGCCCTTCGATCCCACAGCCTCGTCGTCGGGTGCCTTCTGGTTTCAGACGCCACCGCAGCAGTCGGGATCAGGGCACTACGTGCACCTCTATCTCAGCTACGTGGATGGTTTCGACCTCGGAGGCTTCGTTCCCGCCGATCAGCCCTGTGGAAGCAGCGGCACGCCGCTCATCTGGTTGGAGGATGATCAGGCGGTGTATCCGCACTGGATGACGCCGGCTAACTTCTCGGGATGCGGGAGCAGCTCTTACCGCATCAAGGAGATGACATCCACGTCCGGTGCCCTGTGCTCCTTCTCATGGCCGTACTCCGCTCCACCCCAGATCGGCAGCAACGGGAGCCGAGTCTACTTCACGGCGATCCACGAGAGCCCCGGAGACTCCTGCCGAACCCTGCCCACCAGGTTCCTAGTCGTTCAGTAGGGCTTTCTTGGAGTCATTGCGCACGAGACGCCCAATGGACCAGCTAACCGTCCAGAGTTCGGGCACCTCCCGCACCAACCCCGCCAGCGTCACGCCCTCCGGCTCGTCCCCGAAGACGATCCACTCGACGAGCCCTGGCGCCAAAGACGTCAGCCGCAGCGTCCGCGACACGTACGCGCGATCGACCCCGAGCGCTTCGGCCAGCTCGGTGGTCGATCGGTACTGGCCGGCCTCGAGCTGCTCCTGCCAGCGGTGGGCGCGCGCGACGGCCAGGGCGAGGGCGGAGGGCTTCTCCTTTGCCTTGCACGCCCGCGGCAGCCCGAGCGGTACATGGACCTCCTTGCGGCCGCTGTGGCGGCGCAGGGTCATCGGGACGGTGATGACGAGGGCCGCACCGTCCAGCTCGACCTCCGGGGTCTGCTTCGCGCTCATCAGGCACGCGCCTCCTCGATCTCGCCCTGAGGATCTGACTCCGCCAGCTCGCCCACCAGCGACCGCAGCCCGTCTCCGCGGATGCGGATCTCCGCTCGGTCGGGCAGCACCTCCACCCGCTCCACCAGCAGCCGCACGATCCTCGCCTGCTCGCCGGGGAACAGCTCCTCCCAGACCGGGTCGAGCCGCTCGAGCGCGGCCATCACCTCGGCTTCGGAGACGGTCTGCGCCCTGAGGACCTCGAGCTCGCCGGGGATCCGCCCCAGCTCGCCATTCGCCTCGTCGATCTGCCGCCCGAGGTCACGGATGCGGCCGGTGATCGCCTCGCTCGAGTCCCCGGCCGCCACCAAACGATCGAGGGTCTGGCTCAGCTCGAAGGCCCTCGACTCGACCTCCCGCTTGCGCCGCTCCAGTCGTTCCCGCTCGGTCTGCTCTTTCGCCTTCGTCTCGCGGCAGGTGATGGCGACGAGCTCGGGTGTGCGAAACACCGCGCGGAGCTGCTGCTGGACCGCGTCTTCGATGGCGCCGGCCGGCACCGAGCGGACCGGGCAGTCGGCGTGGCTTTCCTTCGAGGCGGTCAGGCATCGGTAGTAGCGGTAGCGCTTCCCCTTCTGCGTCGTGAAGGTCGGCCCCATGCTCCGCCCGCAGCTCCCGCAGTGGAGGATGCCCTTCAGCAGCGCCTTCGTCTTGGCCGTAAGCGTCCGACGAAGTCCATCTTCCCGCGCCGGGGGTGATCGGTGACCCTTGAGGGCTGCTCAGGCGGTACCCAAGGAGGTGGACGATGGCGCGAGAAGACGGTCGGACGGTGCGGGCGCGGGAGCGCGAGGAGTGGA
>JAJDCO010000036.1 GCA_029260795.1 Planctomycetota bacterium
GCCCGTGGATGCAAGGAAAGCGACCGAGCACGCCGCAGTCGACCTCGCTGCAGGTCGTCGAGGCGGCGCAGGAAGCTTGACGCAGCAGGCATGGGTAGATTCGGCGCCGCAGTAGATGGCTGGTGAGAAATGCGGGCTAGAGCCGCACCCGGAGAGGAGCGAGTGCCACGGAGCTTTCCGGTTCGGTCGCGAAGGTCGGGTATCGAATCGAGAATCCGAGGTCAATGGAGGCCTCTCGGATCATCCAGGCGGGGGCGATCACCCTTTCCCAGAGGACTCAATACCGCTTCCTCCTGCTGTCGATAGTCCGACGGACTCACCGTGGACTCGGCGAGATCGAGACCATCGGAAAGAAGCTGCTTGGCAAAGCGAATGCACAGGGGCACACCTCGGATACGGAGCGCATGATGTCGACGGCGAGATGTTTGACAGTCTGGGCGATTACGCTCCTGTCGTTGGTGAGCTGTTCGAGCACGCCCGAGGATGATGGGGGCAAGCCCTACATCGCACGGGTGCTCGAGGCAAGGCGAGAGGCTGGACGGGCCCGCCAGAGAGCCGACCGGCTCGAGGTGGCCAGATACCGTGATGCTCATCAGCAGTACCGTGAGGCGAAGAACTCCGAGGCGGTTGGGGAAGAGTTTCAGACCGCGGGTCAGTTTGCAGAGTCCCTTCGCGCTTTCGAGCGGGCAGACGCTTTCTACCAGCGTGCTGAGCAGTTGGCCATGAAGTCGGCTCGAGCTGACATTACGGCCTTGCGTCAGGTCGTTGGCGATCTGGATGTCAGGGCTCAGGAGCATCGCGCATCGGAGCTGCTGCCCGCCGCCTACGCGACGACTCGCGAGCTCGTAGCCACCGCGGATGCGGCGGTCGAGAACGGAGACTTCGGTTCGGCCCTGCGGGCCTACGAGAAGGCGAAGGGTCAACTCGAGGCGCTCGAGCAGCAAACGATCGCCAAGCTCCGAGAATCGGCCGTCCAGCGTCGAGATCTCGTGGTCTCTCTGCAGCAGAACGTCCGAGAGCTTCACGGAGACGTCCATGCTCCGGAGGACTATCGCAATGGCTCGGAGCTCCTCGCCCGAGCTCAGGAGCACCTCGCCGCCGAGCAGTATTTCGAGGCCCAGGAAGGACTCGAGGAGGCTCGCGAATCCCTGAACCATGCTCTCGGGACTGCGCGGGAGGCCCTCGCCCGAGAAATGAAGATCGCGGAGCAACGTCGCCAGAAGGCACTCGAGCGACACCAAGCAGCCGACTCGGCCTTCGCCTCCGAGGTTGCACGATCGACTTTCGAAGAGGCCATGACCTTTCTCACTGCGGGTGATGGGTTGTTCGAGCAACGTCGATACGAAGAGGCTGGCGAGCGCTTCGACCGCGCTCTCGAGCTGTTCGATGCCTCATATGGCCAGGCCATGGAGCTCCAGAAGACCATGCAGCAGGCCGCCATCCAGACGGCGACAGCTCGCTCGGAAGCGGACAAGATCCGGGCCTCCGAGCTCTCGGCCGAGGCCTATGCAACAGGGGTCTCACACGAGAGAGAGGCTGCGGCACATCTGAAAGAGCACCGGCTCGTCGAGGCCCGACAGGATTACTCCGACGCGGCGACTGCGTTCGAGCAAGCGACGGGGTCTACCCTCGAAGCCATGCGCAGCATGGCTTCTCACGAAGAAAGCCAGCGCTTGAAGGTGCTCGCCGACGACGTCCTGACTCGGGTTGAGCAAGCTCGCCGCTCCGCTGAGAAGTTCCAGCCGCGAGACGGGCATGGGGCGACGTTCGGGCAGGGCGAGGTCGCACTTCAAGAAGGTCAGCAGTTTTACCTGGACGAAGACTTCTCCAAGTCGAAAGAGCGCTTCCAAGCGGCAATCGAGCTGTTTGGCCAAGCCGCCGATGAGGCACGAGAAGACGTTCGGCGCGAGCTCGGCCGTTTGCGTGCCGAGTGCGAGTCCCTGAAGTCCGAGCTTCAGGGCCGCGGAGTTGTCTTGGGAGAGGATTATGTGTCGGCGGTGGAAGCTCTCACCAAAGCACAGACTCATGATGAGCTGAATGAGCTGATCGACGCTCGGTCCCAGTACGTGCAGGCGAAGCAGCTCTTCGGTCGTTCGGCGTCGGCTCTCGGTTCGGCGACTCCCGTGGCTGCCGCGCCCGTCGATCGTTCGGTCCCGGGTACCGGAGGAACGGGCAGCTCCGCTCGCCTCGGATCTGAGATCCCTCCGCGAAAGAGGTCGGTCGCGGATTCTCGCCAGCCTGCCCCGCGCGAGTCGGATTCTACTCGCAGCCGCAAGCTTCTCTTGGGAGGTGCGATCATCGGCTTGCTGATCGGCGCAGCCGTCCTACTGCTCCTTGCGAGACCCAAGGTCAGGCGACCTCACCATCGTCTGCCTCCGACTCCATCGGATCCGGGGCGTCGTCGTTCCCCGACGGTGGGACCGCGCAGCAGCGTGAACACCCGACCCGGCCTCCATCAACGTCAGGACGCCGGTTTCCCAACCCTCACCCAGAGCGGTCGGGCCGACTGAGCTCTTCAGCGTCGAGCGAGACTCAATCGGCCGATTCGTCGTCGGGCTGGTGGGCGAGGTACTCCGACTTGAGCTGATCATGAAGCTCCTCGAGTCGGTCGAGGAGCTTGCGTGGTTTCCGATGTGCCCGGCGGGCGAGGGCGTAGGTTGTCAGAATCGGAAGCGCAACGCTCGTATCGAGGTAGCAGACCACCGCATCGGGCAGGTGATCCGGGTCGACCTTTCCCCAGCTCACGGCCTCAGCCGGAGTCGCTCCCGAGAGCCCACCGGTATCGGGTCGAGCGTCGGTGAATTGAAGGAAGTAGTCCTGGCCGACGTCCTCGAGGCCGAGGACCTCTTGAATCTGCGGCTGAGTCTGCAACAGGAAGTTCTTCGGTGAGCCGCCTCCCAGGATGACGATGCCTGTTTGACCATCCCGGTTCGCCTCGCGAACGATGGCGGCGGTCTCGTTCACGTCGCGTGTGATACTCAAGCGAAGTCCGTTTCCCCGAAGCTCCTGAGCGGCCACGTTCATTCCGATCGACGAATCGCCCGGCGATGACGTGTAGATCGGGACGCGCTCGATATGGGATGCCGAGAGTAGGCTCGTGCCCTCTGGCAGTCCGAGTGCCCGCTCTCGTTCGAGAAGGTATCGGCCACAAAGGTCGTGGAAAGTGGCCGTACTCATCTCGCGCTGGAACTCTGGTTCTTGGATGATGCGCCGAAAGAACTCATCGGTCGAGAGCAGCACCTTGTAGTCGAACAGGATGTCGTAGATGCGGACGACGTCGTGTTTACGCAGCTCGATGTCGTCGACCTGAGGTTGCCCTCGATGCATCATCAATCCGAGCGACCGGTGCGCATCGTGATAGAGGTTTGCGCCCGTCGAGACGATCCAGTCGACGAATGCGGCTCGCATCAAGGGGAGCATGCACGACCGCCCGAGGCCGGCCGGAGTCAGTGCGCCCGTCACCCCAAGGCCGATCGTGACGTGCTCCTCGAGCATCTTCTTCGTGAAAAGGCCGCAGGCGTCTCGCAGTCGTCCGGCGTTGTATGCAAAGAAGCAGCGATCCACGAGCTCGGTAACTGATTGGTCACCATCGATCCCGACCGGATCGATGGCATGGCCTTGCAGGTATGGATTGGCGCGATCTTTCATGCAGACGCTCCGGGGCGGGCAGTGGAGTCCTCTCGCGGTTTGGACTTTATCGAGCCGAATGACCGGATGGAAGTACGATTCCCAACCGGGCCGGTGGGCGTCGTCCGACGACGAGTCCACGAGGACACTCCGGTCGTGAATCGGCCCGTCCCGAGGGCCTTCCGTTACCTCTGCGACGCCTTTTTTTCCTTGTTTTGTCTTGACTTGGAGCGGGAGGGGCGTAAAAGAGTAAACGCGCAATTACTCAAGACTGCGTGGTTGGGGTCTCGCTCATTTCATTGGTAAGCATCGGCCGCGGAATCGCGGTCCTCGCCGCCTAGGCTGGCGAAACAAGCCGGCTTCGAACCCCACAGGAGGTGACGAGTGGTTCGGATCAATGTAGAGATCCCCGAAGAGCTGCGCAAAGAGCTGAAGGCCAAGCTGGCTCTCGAGGGCAAGACCATCAAAGAGTGGGTACTCGAGCAAATCGAAGGTTACCTCGGCGGCAAACGACGCCGAGCCACCAAGACGCGCGCGAAGACCACCCGTAAGAAGACGACTCGCCGCTGAGTCCGCCCTTATCGCCCCGCCTTCAGCTCCGCGAGCCCCTGGGACAGATCCTGCAATCGAAAGGGCTTCCGAAGGGAAGCCAGGCCGGCTTCTCGAGCCGGCCACTCGAGATCGCAAGCGATCAGGAGCTGTTGGCGTGCTGGCGACCATTTCGGCGCGAGCCGATCCAGCACTTCAGACCAGTCGCTGACGTCCAGCATCATGAGGTCCGTCGCGTTGGGAGGAATCGTGGCTACTCTCGTCGGCTCCCGGACGAGAACCTCGTAGCCCAGGTGCTCGAGCATCTCGACCGTCGCCTCGCGGCCGCAACTCGGATGTTGGATGAGCCACACTCGCCCGGGTGCCCCGTTGGTCGCCGCTTCGCGAGCACTCGATCGAGTGGATGTCGTCGAGCCAGGTCGCGTGGCGCGTAAGGTCAGACCGATCGTTCCCAGGCGGCGTCGGTAGAGCGTGACGTTGTCTCCTGCAGCACCGCTCCAGCTCTCGAGTCGAGCAGAGGGACCTTCGCCGACGCGAGCCCAGGCGGACTCGAGCCACTCCCGATGGCAGCCCGTGTAATCCGAGATCCAGCTGGAGAGTGGCCACGGTCCTTCGGCCTCAGGCAGCTCGACTCCGAGCTGCCCACGCAGATGGCCGAGCTCGTCCAGAATCACGATCGCTTCCTTCTGTGCCTCCTCGAGAGCAGTGAGCCCGTAGGCATCCTCCAACTGAGCACCGAAGTGGGCGGCGAGGCGTTGGAGGAAATGAGCCGCCTTGGATGTGATGGCACGAGCCCTTTGGGCTTGTACCGCAAGAACACCCCAGGGACGATCGTTGGTGCGGACCGGGACTCCGACGAACGAGGAAATGCCGCTCTCGACATGTGCCGGATGCTGCCGCCATTGCCGATGTGATGCCGCATTGCTGATCGTGAGGGAGCGACCTCGTTGAATGACCACTCCCTCAAACTGATCGGCCAACGCATGGGGCCCGTCGAGGCGATCCGAGCGGACCTCCGCGTCGCTGAGTGAACACGAGTGACTCCACAGCCGCCCACCAGGATCGAGTTGAACGACGCGACCCCACTCCATTCCAACGGCTCTCGCGGCACATCGCGCGATCGATGCAAAGGAGCTTCGCCCATCGTCGAGTAGCCTCAGCACGGCATCGAGCTGCCGCCGGTTGGCGCGCTCGTTCGAGCCGGAGTCATCGCTTCGAGCCATGCGGTTCCATCTCAGCAGCAGACCAAGGGTCGGCCGAGAGATACCAGAACGCTTGGCGAGCGGGCAAGGGCTTCACCGCCTGACGTGACGGTCTACCGTCCTGTCATCGCAACGGACATCGGCTCGTCGAGCGGCCGACGGGCTGAACGCATCCGGATCTGCGAAGAAGATCTGAAGCGATTGCGTACGCGACGGTTCGGCCGGCCGGCTCCGAGCTTCTCCCGAGATCTTCCTCAGATGGAATGCCCTTTGCGATCCGGGCCGCGCCGACGTCGCCCTCGCATCGCGAGAGGGTGGTGATCTCGACCGAAACGGACTCTCGCACTCGACGACCAGAAGGAGGATCGCGTGTTGCACCGCAAGCTTTGGTGGATCTGGGAGAGCAGCCTTCTGCTCGTGGCCGGCTGTGCATCGTCAGGTGCCGAGCTCCAACGCCAAGCTTTCATTGCCCTCGAGGCAGATCGCTACGACGAGGCGGCCGACTTGTACTCTCAGGTCATCGCGGAGGATGAGGACTCTGGCTCCGCCTACCTCGGTCGAGCCCTCGCCCATGACCGCTCGGATCGAACGATGCAGGCTCTGGAAGACTATCGGCGCGCCGCCAAGCTCGAGCCGAGCAACTCCAGCTTGCCGCTCTATCTCGCCGAGCTGCAGCTTCGTCGCGGCGAGCTCGCCGCGGCTCGTGAAGAAGTTCGGTCCGTTCTCGTCCTCTCGGACGACGACCTCGGTCGATTGGATCGATTTGCGGCTCTTGCAATCGCCGGCCGCATCGAGCTCGCCGACGACAAGCTCTACGAGGCCAGGGATCGGTTTCGGTCGGCGCTCGCGCTCGGGCAGCATGAGCCCGAGCTTTCTTCCCAGCCCCTCTTTCGCTCCGTGCTGTACTTGGCCGCCCACGCTGAGTACGAGCTCCGTCGCTTCGACCGAAGCCGGAGTCATCTTCAGGAGTATCTCGAGGCGGTGGAGCAAGCGGGCGAGCGCCCGACGTCCGGTGACTACTACCTGCTGACGCTGACCAGTTACTTGGACGGTGACTTCGAGGCGGCTGCTGGCCACCTACCCCACGTCGACCCGGAGGGTCGAGCCCGCCTGGCGTCGGAGCTGGGTGATGACCGCTTCTTTCTCGCCGCTCGCTGAAAGGACGCCTGAAGCATGAACAATCTCGGATCGATCGCCGGTTTACTCCTCTGCAGTCTCGGTCTCATGGGGAGCTCGAGCTGGGCACAGGAAGACTCCCGATCGTCGGCGGACCGACGCGCACCAGGCACGATCACTCTTCCCAAGGAGTGGACGATCAAGGAAGAAGTAAAGAAGCTCGATTCGTCACTTCATAACTTCAACAACTTGATCGCCTCTCTGGACAAGGCAAACGGCGATCTGAAGAGCGAGCTCGAATCCTATCTCACTCAACCCGAAGACGAGGTGCTGGCCAGCTCGGTCGAGAAGAAGATGGCCCAGTGGGTGGCCACGGTCGTGCGTGACTTCGATCGCATCATCACCGACCAAGATGTCCTCGTCAGCAGTTTCAAAAGCCTCGAACGCAAGCTCGGCAAGTTCGATACCTACCTCGAAGCCAAGGGGGACGAGCTCGAGGGCCGTCTCACCGAGCACGAGCGAAGCAAGCGCAAGGCAGAGAAGGACCTCATCCAGCTCGCGATCGCGATCAAGGAGGCAGAGAGTGAGGACGAGATCCGCTCTCTCAAGCGGCAGTTCGGCCGCCTCTGGATGGAGTTCAACATGCAGGAGCGTTACCTCAAGGGCACTCAGAATCACTTGACCAACTATCGGAACTTGCAACGCAGCTTGGGCTCGATGTCGGGCATCTTTGGCAACCTGCAGGTCAAGGTCGTCGATCTGATCTCCAACCTCGAGAACGAGAAGCAATACCTCCTCGACAGCATCCGCCTGCAATCCGACAGCCTGCGGGTCAGGCAGATCATGCGGGACGGCATCGTTTCCGGGAAACACGCCATCAAGAACGTCTCCGAGAAGCTCGCCAAGCTCTATGCCCAAGTCGATGCCTTCACCACTGTCAATCAGCGGATCGGTGACAACCTCGGTCGGTTCGTCGCGTCCCAAGAGGTGCTGATCAGCGTGTCCCAGGACATCGATCAGATTGGGCAGACCACTCGCATCCCGGACATCGATGCGGCCGTCGAGCAGTTCTACCAGAAGCGTTTCGACGATGTTGTCGATCCGCAAGAGCCTCAGATGGTTCCCGCTGCAGTGCGCGCGGACGGCTAAGAAAGGAGCCTGCCATGACCGAACGACTGTGTTCGCCTCCCACGCTCGTACTCCTCCTCGCACTCGTTGCCGCTCCTGTCTCCCATGCTCAGAACGAGGCTCCGGTCCCCGACCCGGTGATTGCGGACGCCGAAGGGCTCGAAAGCGTGCCAGAGGAGCTGTCGGCCGAGGGCGACGTCGATCCGGAAGAAGAGCGACAGCGACAGATCGACCAAAACTACCGCGAGACGATCGGGATCTATCGAGGCGTGCTCGAGAACGAAGGCGCTGAGCTCGCGAATCTCGATCTACGCATTGCAGCCAACGAGAAGATGCTGGCCGAGTATCGCACTCAGCGGCGAGAGGCCGAAGACGAGCGTCGTCAGCTCAACGTGGGGTTCGATCGACAAGTGCTCGAGCTCCGCGAGGCGGCTCAGCGTGGTGAGATCGCCGCTGAGCTGCTGGATCGTCTCCTTGACGAGAAGCGGCAAGCCCGTCAGCTCCGCGACGAAGAGCTCCACTCGGACATCGTCTTCTACTCACAGGAGATCGATCGTCTCGGCGGGATTGCGCGAGAACTCAAGAGTCGGCATCAGATTCTCTCGCTCACGCATCGTTACAGTTCGTCGGCAGCACCACAGGAGGAGAGGCCGTCGACACCGCCTTCCGTCATCGATCAGCTCCAGACGAAGTATCGCCGAGTCTCTGGCTTCGAGAGTCGTTCAGTAATGCACGACGCTCCTCGCATCGAGCCTTGGGCGACTCAGCTGCGGGGTGGACCGGCGAACGAACCTCGGCGCTGAGAGGAAGGAGGATGCACATGCTCTTCGAGTTCCTGCAACAGGCAGGCTGGTGGATGCTCCCGATAGTCCTCTGTTCAATCGTCTCGCTGGCGATCGTGCTCGAGCGATCCACCTTTTGGCTCGGGGTTGGCGCGCGACGTGACCGACGACTCCGGAAGGAGCTGCGCGGAGGCCGGACTCCTCTCGATCGTTTGCAGCGTTCCAAAGATATCCTAGCCGGCGTCGTTCGGGAGTACCTTCGGCATTCGCGAAATCGCGCCGCCGCGGCCATCGTCGCTGAAGACGTCCTGGCACGGGGAGAGCGATACCTCAGGCTGCTCGCCGTGATCGCGAGTGTCAGCACGAGCTTTGGCCTGCTCGGAACGGTGGTGGGAGTCTCGATGAGCTTTCAGGCCTTGGCCGACGCTCGGGACATCGCCGCAGGGCTCTCCGTAGCGCTCTACACCACCGTGGGCGGATTGGTCGTCTTCTTGATCGCCTTCCTGTCCGGCTCCTTCTTCCAGTCGCTCGCTCGCGGGCTCGCACGAGACATCGAGCTCACCCTGGATCGACTCGAGCCGCACTCCCGCCAGGCCGTCTCATGAGACACCGACGAGAAGAGACCCCAGGACTCTTTGACGGCGAGCTGCAGACCACCGCCATGATCGACGTGATCTTCATTCTTCTCATCTTCTTTGTTTCGGTCTCCCGGTTGAAAGAGTCCCGGCTCGACCTCCGACTTCCCGACGTGAGTGCTCGAGCGTCGGAGCCGGTCTCGCCAGAAGCAGTCTTGCTGCTCGAGATCGGAGCGGATGGTTCCGTCGTTCTCGATGGCTCGCTTCTCTCGTCCCCTCAGGCTCTCGCTCGAGCGCTGGCGGCGTATCGTGGTGATCCTCTCACGAGCACGGTTCAGCTTCGCGGAGATCGCGATGCCCGACACGGTGACATCGCCGCGGCACTCGCCACCCTTCAGCAGTCCGGATTCCACAACGTCCGTTTTGCCGTTCAATGAGGACTCCGATGCGCCGATCGTTCTCATTCTTGTTCTTCCTGGTGATCTCGGTCCTCGCCCATTGGGTGGTCCTCTTTCGAACGCCCAATGCCTCCGCTCATGTGCGATCGGCGGCCTCTGGAGCTGTCTCGACTATCGAAGCGATACTGACCGACATCGCGCAACCAGAGCCAGCTGCACCGTTCGAATCGACGCCTGAGCCTCCACCTGAATCGACCGAGAAGGCAGGCTCGGCCGACTACCAAGTCGCAAGCGACGAGATCGATGAGTTGGCCGAGGTGACGGAGCCGACCCGCGATCGCGAGGTAGAGAGTGATGCGGAACGGCCACCGGCTCCGCCCGTCGATCCGGTGCCGGTGGACACTGCGGGTCCCCCGACCGAGGTGCGAGCCATGGCAGAGTGCACGATCGCTTCCCTCCGGGCTCACGACGATTTTTGGGACGGGTTGCCCGCCCGGGGGCGGGACGACCAAGGTGAGATGTTGCCCAACTTCCTGGTCGACCCTTTTCCCGATGCTCGAACCTGGGCTGTGATCGCACGCGATGTTCGCGGTCGTGTCGTTGCCTACGACCCAGCATCCATGGACGAGTACTTGCTCGTCGATCTGATGTCGGACCAACATCGCCGTCGCGTGATTCGAGGGCCGGCGGACTATCCGACCGTTGGCTACAGCACGGCCGGATTCGATCTACGCTCGCTGCCCAAGATGACCCGCCTTGCCCAGGATCTCCGCCTGAGCGCCGATCGGTTGATCGTGATGATGCAGATGCCCCCCGACCTGGCTCGCCGCCTGGATCAAAAGGTCGCCCTGCTGGCGGAGAATGTCGGCTGGTCTTCCGAGGAGATCATGAGCTGTCGCGGCAGATGGCGACAGGCACCGTTCGGTCCATGGATCTTCGAGATCCAAGAAGTCGTCCGACGAGGCGGTGATCGTCGGATGGTTCGCGATCCGGAAGCGGACCGCATCTTTGGGAGAAGTGGCTGATGAACCGAGACTCCAGCCAGAAGCGAATGGAATTCCGCTCGCTCATCAGTCGTCGTCGTGAAAGGCACTGTGCTGTTCGCAGAGCCGTTTCGGCAGGAGTGGAGGATTCTTCGAGAAAGGAGGATCGCATGTGCAAGTCACTGTCGGTCCGAGCCTACGCCGCAGTCGCCCTGTTGGTGACCCTCGTGTGCAGTCGAGCGAAGGCGCAGGATCTGGCGCTCGACTCGCTGCGCGAACAGCGCATCCAATCCTGCGTCACTCGAATCTGCCAAGACGCCTGGGAGCGATTCCGCCAAGGGCAGTATCGCCGCGCTCAGACGGGCTTTCGCAAGGCGGGACTCTATCGCCCCCGTGATTGGTCTCTGAAGCTCGACCTCGCCCATGCCCTGCTCGGCGAGGGAGACTACGACTATGCGGCCTACGCGATTCGGCGAGCGCTCGATCTGCATCCGGAGCCCCTCGGTCTCCACTACGACCTACGCGACGTGTTCCGCACCGACGATCGATTTGAAGAGACACGCGAGCAACTCGGGCGCTTCGTCGAAGAGCATCCGTTGAATCGCGACGGGCTGTTCTGTTGGGGCTACTTTCTTCTCTTCACGGACCAAGAAGAAGAGGCCCGGGGAGCCTTCGAGCAAGTGCTCGCACTCGACCCACAGGATCGTTACGCCCGCTTGTTTGGTGAGCGCGTGGCCGTGCGCGACTTTCACAGCTCACGCGTCGCTCCGGAGGCGTCGCGTGCATGGGGGCCGACCGGTCCCATTCTCAGCGATCGTATATCTCCGGACTCGAGAGCGAGCGCGCGGCCGGGGCCAGCCGAACACTATCGCCGTGCGTTGACCCAAGGAAGCCGCACGGAGAGCAGTGACGCGAGTGTCTCCGATACCGAGGCTCTCGACCACGCCATGAATGCGGATGGTCCAGACGGGCCAGGAGATGGACTCGACGATTTGGAAGCGCGGCGGCCGCTGGCGACCGAGCCGCTTCCAGCACAGGGGCAGCGCGCCGGTGTGCTGCCGCCTCGAGAGGCGGCCCTGCCGGGTCGACCCCGTTTGACGGACCGTTGACCGAGCGGAGGAATGACGACGATGTGGCTGGTCAGAAACAACCTACGCGGCACGCTCACCTTTCGCGGCTTGGAGGTCTCGATCCCGGCGGGGAGCGAGTTCGATCTCGATGGAGTGGGGCGAGGAGTTGCCGAAGATTCCTCACAAGTGCAGGTCGCTTTCGAGGAAGGGTATCTCTCCAACATCCTGAAAGAGGCGACGTCCATTCCCGGGGACTTGGATACGCCCGCCTCGAGCACCGACCTCGCGGTTTTCAAGCAGTCGATTCTGAACGAGATTCGAACGGCACTTCCTCAAAACCAGGCGCCTGGCGGTCTGACGGCCGAGCAGATGCGGGGCGAGCTGGCAGACCTGAAGTCCGCCTTGGTCGGAGACATGCAGAGCCTGCTCGGCAACCTCAAGGTCGCCAAGCTTCGCCTGAAGGAAGAGCGGGAGCGCGTGCTCATCGACCCGAGTCTTTCCGAGGTGGAGACACGCGCCCGACTGGCCTTTCTGGACGAGCAGGGCAGTCGTCTCGAGAAGAACTTCGAACGCCTGGGAAAGGCGCAGAGCTCCTCGGCTCCTCCCGGCGACTTGCTGGGCAAGGTCGACCTGCTCTCGAACATCTGACAGCGCCGCGCCCGACGCGGTGGAAGGGAATCGATGATGGCCAAAGCGATCGACATCGGGACCAGCTTTCTGGTCGGCGCCGAGATGAAGGACGGACGGGAGGTCTTCACCAGCGAGCGGGATGCGTTCTTTGCGATGCCCAAGGAAGATTTCGCCGAGGAGATGCTGGGACGAGCCGGCGGCAACTATCTCACTCGCGGTGATTCGATTTTCGTGATCGGCGAGGACGCCTTGAAGTTCAGCATGCTGACCGGAAACCAGAAGGACTATCGCCGTCCGATGGCCAAGGGCATCCTCAACCCTGGGGAGGAAGAGGCGATCAGCATGCTCGAGAAGCTGATCGAAGGAGTCGTCCAGAGAGCCTCCAACCCGGCCGAGGTCATCGCGGCAACGGTGCCCGCCGGTCCCATCGACAGTGACTTGGACGTCACGTTTCATCGGATCGTCGTCGAGCGCTGCCTGCGCCGGTTGGGCTACGAACCTCGCATCATCAACGAGGCCATGGGCATCGTCTACTACGACAACCCCACGACCGAAGACGACGAGGGCCAGGCCATCCCGTTCACGGGGATCGCCATCTCGTTCGGTGCGGGAATGACGAACCTCGTCGTTTCTTGGCGAGCGAAGAAGCTCTTCGAGATCTCGGTGGCTCGCGGCGGCGATTGGATCGATAGCCAGGTCGCCCAAGTGCGCGGCTTGCCGACGAGCAAGGTCACGCACATCAAGGAGAACCGGCTCGACCTCTCGGCCATTCCTGCGGGAGACCCGATCCAGCTCGCACTCGACATCTACTACGAGGAGCTGATGCGGTACACGCTGGCGAGCTTCGCGGAGTACTTCCAGCAATCCAACTCCGACATCGATCGACCATTGGACGTCGTGATTGCAGGCGGAACCGCCAGCGTTCCCGGGTTCATCGAGAAGTTTCGTGCGGTACTGAGCACGATCGAGTTGCCGATTCAGGTCCGCAATGTCCGTCTGTCCAAAGATCCGCTCAAGGCTCCCGCAGGAGGAGCGCTCGTCGCCGCCCTTTCGATGGAACGTCGCCAGCAAGAACCAGAGGGCGCCTCGGCCGCTCCGTCGAAGCCACTGCTGTCGACCAACACATCGCCGACCCTTCCTGCGAGGCCCAGTGCCCAAAACGGTCGAGCCCTCGAGGCGCCTTCGACCGTCGAATCGTGAGCCACAGTTCGGGACGTGAGCTCTCCGCGCGAACGTCCCCAGGACCGGAGATGACGATGACCGCGTCGCCCACCCCCCCGCCTTCGCTGACCGATCGTCTCCGCGAGCAGCCCTTCGAAATCATCCTCGAAGAAGACATCCTGCCGCGAGGGACCTTCGACCTCCGGGCCATGAGGCCCGTCCCCACCGATGCCCCCATGCGCGACCGAGGCTCGAGTGCTCTCGTGCGTCAGAGCTGGCACCAGGGTGTCGGCTCGCTGCTCCGTTTCCTCGCCGGAGCAGCTGCCATCGTTGGTTTGCTCCTTCTTGCCGTTCACGTCTATTCGCAACGAGCGCATCAAGTCGCAAGCCCGGCTCATCGAGCCGGGCCCGAGCAGGCTGGCGCCGCGTTCGAGCCGATCCTGATTCTCGAAGCCGAATCGACTCCGACAGAGCCGATCGCCCTGCGTTCCTTGCCGAGCTCACTGGAGGACGGTGAGCCGACGGCACATGCTCTGGGGAATCTGGAGTCCGATGTCGAGGCTGCTTCCGTCGAATCGCCCCACCCCGATGCCGCTTCCGCTGCCAGTCAGTTCGAGCTGGCCTTGTCGGCGGTCGAGGTGCTGCCAGTCTCGAGCGATCCCAAGACATCCGAAGTGCCAGCGGTCTCTCGGGCCGTTCGTTTCGCGAGAGCGTTGGCCCAGGAGCGGTCCGGAGATGTCGAGCATGCGAGGGCCGAGTATGCCCGCTTGCTTGCCGAAGACTTCGATCAGGTCGGCCCACACTATCGCCTCGGCCTGCTCGATCAACGTGATGGAGCTCTCGAGTCGGCCGCCGTCCACTATCGCGCAGCCCTTGAAGCGGACCCTGTGCACGCACCGAGTTGGAACAACCTCTCGGTCGTGGAATGGCGGCGAGGGCGTCTGGCGGAGGCGCGAACGGCGGTGGCGCGGGCGCTTGAGATCGAGCCCGAGCTCGGAGATGCTTGGTGCAACCGCGGTTGGATGGCGCTCGAGATGGGTGCGCGGTCGGCCGCTCGCCGCGATCTCGAGCACAGTCTGTCGCTGGATCCCGACTTGCCGGAGGCACGCTTCAACTTGGCTCTCCTCGAGATTCAGGAGGGAAGAGCTGCGCAAGCGGAGAGTCAAGCGGCAGCACTGACGGCTTTGGCTCGACCCGAGTGGGAGTCCTCCGTGCGGGAACTTCGGGGACGCATCGCGGAGCACCGATCGAAGCTCGACCAGGCACGCGTCCATTATGAGGCCGCCTTGGAGCTCGATCCTGGAAGCACTCGCATGCTCGCCGCACTGATCGATCTTCACCTCGCACGGGGCGACGTCGAGTCTGCGTGGCCCCGTTCTCGAGAGCTTCTGAGCTCGGCTCCCGACGATCCGAGAAGCCATCGTCGACAGGCGCGCGTGCTGATGGCCCTCGAGGACTGGGAGAAAGCGCGGGCCAGCTGGGAGCGGACGATCGAGCTCGAGCCCGGATCTGCCGACGATCTCTACCACCTCGCCTGGTCGAGCGAGCGAGCCGGTGTGATGCCCGAAGCCCTCCGCCGGTACGAAGAGGTCTTGGAGGTCGACGAGTCACATGTCCCGACCCTCATCAACCTGTCGAGGTTCTATCTTCAAGCAGAGCGCCCGGACGCGGCCTTGGTGTATCTGAGCCGGGCGGAGTCGGCTGATCCCGAAAGCCTCTTGGTACTGATCAACAAGGGGATCGCATTCCGTGATCTCGGCCGGCGGTCCGAAGCGCGCGCCGTTCTGGCGGCTGCTGTCGATCGACAACGAACGACCGGACGAGCCGATCCGGGCCTCGAACGACTGGTCGCTACCCTCACGGATGTCCGGGACTCCGATCAGTGACGGTCAGGGCACGAGCGAAGGCCCGCAAGGCTCGACGGGGCAGCCTCGTGTCCCGCCTCACCTTCGGCATCGCGGCCGCCGTCTTCGGCACGGGCGTGCTCGTTCTCTTGATCGCGACCGGCAACGCGTACGACATCGCCAGCCAAGATCTGCGTGACACGGTCGAAGACGTCGCCGACCGCTGGCGGGATCACCTCGAGCACCTGCCGGATCCGGAGGGCACTGAGCCGGGCTGGGGGGAACGCCTGGCGTCCACCCTTGCACTTTGGGTCTTCGATGCGGAAGGCACCTGCCTCTTTCCCGGTCCGGAAGAGGTGACGGCGGCAGTCGCCCAGGAGGGAAAGACGTTGGTGGAGTCCCGCGCGCCGATCGATCAGCTCAGCCGAGAGTCCGGGAGCTTTCGACTCTGCCGCACGGTGGAGGTCGACGGTGAGCGCCTCGGCGCGGTGCTAGTCGAGGCCGACCGCGGACCGCTCGTCGCGCGCTTTGCTCACCAAGTGGGATGGGGGCTGGCTGGGATCCTGCTTCTGTCCTTCACGGTCGGTTTTTTGTCTCTGCGTTGGCTGGATCGGTACCTGGTGCGACCGCTCGACACGCTGCTGCGAATGGACCGCGAGAGTCTCGACTCGAGAGAAGCGCCTCGTCTCGTTCCGATTGAACGCATCCCCGACAATGAGCTCGGGCAGGTCATGGACAGTCGTAATCGACTCCTGCTGCATCTGGGCAGCGCAGACCGAGAGGCAAAGGCACGAGGACATCGGTTGTCGGAGTATCGACGCTGGTTGAACCATCGTGGGTTCGATCTGGAGGTGCGCGTTCGCGACACGACCCGGATGGTCCTCAAGGCCCAGGAGCGGTTGCTCCAGAGCGAGAAACTGGCCGCGATCGGAAAGCTCGTGTCAGGCATCGCACACGAGATCAACAATCCGCTAGCAGCCATCGCCGGCCACGCTGAAGACCTGCTCGAGCTCGCCGAGTCGGACATGCTTGCCGGACTGCCCGAATTTCATGACTTTCCCGGATCACTGCGGGTCATCGAGGAGCAAGCCTATCGCTGCAAGACGATCTTGCAACGGCTGCTCAACTTCGCGCGCCAAGCCGATGTCGCCATTGAGCCCATCGATCTGAAGGCGCTGTTCGAGGACTGCCTGGCACTCGTCGAATCCCGCGCTCGTCCACGGGGCCTGCGCCTCGAGCCGGATCTCTCCAAAGACCTCGGCGCCTTCGTGACCGATCGGGTCCATCTTCAGCAGGTTGTCATCAACTTGCTCGACAACGCCATCGACGCCAGCGCGGAAGGTGGGTGCGTTACCCTCCGAGCTTGGCGCACCGACACCCACGTGCATCTGATCGTCGCCGACGAGGGCGCCGGCATCGATCCGGAATGGCAGGGGAGAGTCTTCGATCCCTTCTTCACCACCAAGCCCGTGGGGGAGGGAACGGGCATGGGACTCGCCATCTGCTACGGCGTCGTGCGACGGCTCGGCGGTGTCATTGAGTTCGAGTCCGAGCTGGGTCGGGGAACCGAGTTTTCGGTGACGCTGCCCGGCAGTCGGGTTGTCGAGGACGAGGAGCCCGGCCGACCGAGCTGTCGCGAGCCGTCTTCGAATGCCGGAGTGAGGACATGACGGATGCCAAGCCGATCCGCATCTTGGTCGTGGACGACGAAGGTCCATTCCGCGAAGTGGTGTGTCGTAAGCTGCGTCGAGAAGGGTTGGTCGTCCAGGGCTTTTGCGAGGCGACCACGGCCTTGGCTTGGCTCGACGAATCAGACGTCGACGTCGCGTTGCTGGACATTCGAATGCCCGGGCTGGATGGCATCGAGCTGCTTCGACGTATTCGCGATCGTCGCCCCTGGGTCGAAGGCATCATGCTGACTGGCCATGGAACCGTCGAGACAGCCATTCAGGCGATGAAGCTCGGGGCCTACGACTACCTCGAAAAGCCGCTGAAGATCTCCAAGCTCGTGTTGCTGATTCGAAAGGCCGTCGAGAAGCGTCGCCTGGCATGCGAGAACTCGGCACTGCGCCGGGAGCTTCGTCGGCTCGACCCGTTCGGGGAGATCGTGGGCACGAGCGACGGCATTCAAACCGTCCGAGACCTCGTTGGCCGATTTGCCGTGACCGACGCTCCGGTCCTCGTGACGGGCGAGAGCGGCACCGGCAAGGAGCTCGTCGCTCGATCGATCCATCGACGCTCGGGTCGAGCGGAGCGGCCCTTCGTCGCCGTGAACTGTGGAGCGCTTCCCGAGACCCTGCTCGAGAATGAGCTCTTCGGCCATGCGCGAGGTGCCTTCACAGGCGCTGGCCAGGAGGAGCCCGGCATCTTCGAGGCCGCGGACGGAGGCTCGCTGTTCATCGACGAGGTGGGTGAGATGAGCTCCGCGATGCAGACACGCTTCTTGCGCGTGCTGGAGACGGGAGAGTTTCTTCGGCTGGGTGACCACCGGTCGCGTCGAGTCGATGTCCGCATCATTGCCGCGACCAACAAGGAGATCGAAGTCGAGGTCGCTGCCGGGCGGTTCCGATCCGATCTCTACTATCGACTCAACGTGTTGCGCATTGGCCTCCCTCCGCTTCGAGACCGATCCGAGGACCTCGAGAGCCTGACTCGGCATCTCCTGAGACTGATCTGCGAGCCGCACGGTCGGGCAGTCCCGGATCTCGAGCCCGCCGTCTGGGAGGCATTTCGTCGCCACGCCTGGCCCGGGAACGTGCGCGAGCTCCGCAATGTGTTGGAGCGAGGTGTGATTCTGGCTGCCGAAGGTGCCGTCCAAGCCGCCGACCTGCCGGACTTCGGCAAGCCCATCCTACGTGAGGACGACTCGGCGGCTCCTCGACCTTCGGATCTCGAAGCCGAGGTCAATGGCAGTGCCTGCGGCTGGCTGTCTCTGGCGGACCTCGAGCGCCTGCACATCGAACGAACGATGGCCGAGTCCGACGGAAACAAGACCGAGGCCGCGCGGCGCCTCGGCATCAGCCTCCGGAGCCTCTATCGAAAGCTCGAGCGAGGCTGAGGCGCGCCACAGCCGCTTTCAGCGACCCGGGCGTCGCTGCTCGCGTCGCTTGGCGATCTCGAGCCGGAAAGACTGTGCCGTCACCGGGGCTCGGAACCGAAGAGTCACGACCTCGAAAGCCGAGAGCTCTCGCATGAGCCACTCCTCCCGTGTGCCAAAGGACTGCCCACCTGCGTCGATCCAGACCGGTCGATACAAGACCTCACGAGAGTAGGGCGCAAGGTTGTGGATGTCGACTTCGTACGTCGCGTCGTCGTCGACCGGAATGCGTCGAATGTCCCGTGTGATCAGGTCACGATCGAGGCTCCCTCCAATCTCGAGCTCGGGAACGTCGGGATCTTGATTGGGAGGCTGAGGCTGAACCGTCGGCCGAGGTCCGGAAGACAGGCAGGAGGCCAGAGACAGGAGCAGTATCCCGGTGAGGCCCGCACGCAGTCGGCGAGCCAGTCCGACCGGCCCGGTCATATCAGACATCTGTCGGCATCCGGTCTGGGGTCTGAGGCACGGGAGGTTCGCCGGTCTCGGTGCCGGGGGGTTGAAGGTGGGACCAGAGGCGATCTTCGCGCGTTTCGCTCTGCCGGCGGAACAGCCAACGCACCAAGAAGACGGCCACTCCTCCGAAGACCACGATCAGTAGCAAGATCTGAATCGGTCCCAAGACGGGAAGCAGTGTCAGAGTGAACGGCACGGGCGCGGAAGGGGTGTCGATACCCTCGGGACCTCGGAATCGAAGCTCTCCACCGAGCGCTCTTCGGCTCAAGAGATTGGGCTCGATGTCGGAGGCCAGGTCGATCTCGACCGCGACGTGGCTCCCTTCAGCCGCGCTCTCGGCCGCCACGAGACGAGAGGCCGGGAATCGGTCCGTCGGCTCGACGGAAACATCGAGGAGCGTACTGCCGATTCGTCCGAGAAGCTTGCGCGTGAGCTCCTTTCCGACCATGCGCAACGGCTCGCTGCGTGCCGTGCGGCCACCGTCTCCTCCGACGAGCCAACCCCAGTATCCCGTGCCCGGCAGCTCGAAATCACCGAGATCGAGGTGAGTGATCGCCTCACCCCCGAGCTGCAGTCCCAGCCCGGGTCTTCTCAGTCGAAAGTGGATCGGCACCGAGGCCTCCGGTTGTCCACCGATCGAGTCGGCAGCCGACTCGGGACGAACCAGGATCACGTTGGCCAAGGGCGGTGAGGCCGGCTCCGCCTCGGTGTTCGGGAAGCCAAATCGCTTCCAGTAATCGAAAGTCACCTCGACGAAGACGTCGAGGTCGATGCGCGGCCGGTCACGATCGAACGTCAGCTCGCTGCCGACGAGTGGCTCTCCGCCGACGACGAACGAGACGTGCACGCCCGGGCGCACGTTGGGAAGCAACAGGAGCTGGCCGGAGATGGCGTCCGCATTCAGAAGCTGCAAACGCAGGCGTGTGTAGCGCTGAGCTTCGTCGACTCGCAGGCGAGGAGCCTCTTGCGGGGTTGGGAGCGGGCTCGGTGTGTCGAGCCGGAAGCGGGCGACGGGTCGAGTGATCACGAACTGAAGATCCCGCCGGTGCCCGAGTCCCGTCAGCGAGAGGTCGGCTCGATGCTCTCCGTACTGATCCGGCTTCAGCTCGAGCACGAGGTTCATCTGGCCGGAGTCGTCGAGCTCGAAGCTCTCCCCGATCAACTCGTCGCCACGTCGAAGCGAGGCGAGAAGACCGTTCGACAGCTGGCGCTCGACGGTGACGGTTCCCCCGATCGCCGACTGATTCCAGCGCAGCTCGATCGGCGTTCGCAAGATCTCGCCCAATGTCCGGTAGGTCAGCTCGGTTCGGGCCTTCACAGGCTGGGGGACGAGCACGCGGGGGCCGGTCGGAACCAGGCGCAGGGGAGTGGACGTCTGCCAGACAGTCTTGCCCTCCCTCTCTTGACGCCAATGCAACGTGACCACGACCCCGTCTTGCGGAAGCGGCGCGGTCTCGAACTTCAGCGTCAACGAGGTCGGAACGTCGAGCTCCTCGGCCAAACGGACTCCCCGACGGAGAACGTTCCGACTCTCCAAGTCGAGGACCTCGAAGCGCGTGACCTCCTCGGGCCTCTCGAGCGCGACGATCAGGGGCAAGGCCTTCGCTCGATTGTTGCGCGGCGTCAGTGTCAACGCGTTCTCGAGGACGACTTCGCGCCCGAAGAGCACGCGCGAAACGGCGCCGTCCGTCACCTGATCCGCATCGAACGCGATCTCGATCAAAGGAGGTGGATCGACGACGAGCCGCAAGGACGCCTCGAGGTCGGTCTCCAATCCCGTCAGAGCGAAGTGCACGCTCTCGGAGCTTTCGAACAGATGACCCGACGTCGTCGTCGGCCTCTTCTCGGGCTCGGCCAGAGGCTCAGTGGAAAGAGCCGCCTTCGGCCGACGGAGTCGCAGGAGCAGCTCGACCTCACCCGCCTCGGTCAAGCTCGTCGGGGGCTCCCATCGAGCGGGCGGGCCCTCGGCTGGTCGAGTCCACAGGCTCGTTTCCAGCGTCGTGGCGAGCGGAGTCGACCACGACAGTCGACCGGTTCGGGCACCCGCGTTCCATCTCAAGATGATCGGAACCGCGATCTCGTTCTTCGTCACGTCGACTGGGACCACCGAGCTGCCGTCGGGTCCCAGCACCTCGACCTCTGGCAAGGGAAGGAGCTCGACCGCCCCTCCAAAGGGGTTGGTGCCCACGTACTGAACGGCGAGATCTCGCGGGCCACGGCTCAGCGATCCCCGCAGGATGAATGAGTACGGCTGCTCGATCTGCATGTCCCAGTAGTTCCCGAGCTCGAAGCGACCCGGCACGGCGCAGAGCTGCCCCTGGTTGGCGGCGAGAGAGAACTCCACCGGTAGGAAGCCGAAGTCGGCTCGGGTGTTGGCGAGCTCGCTGTGATCCCATTCGAAGGCGAGATCCGTGCCGGCGAGTCGCGGATCGATCCAGGCCCACATCGTTCGATCGCGTGAGAAAGCCTTCGGAGGCTGGTGGGTCGGGATCGTGAAGACGACCGGCTCTTGCCATGGAATGAAGACGACTGCCGGTACGTCACCCGTTCGCACCGACCACGTGACCGACTCGTCGAGACAACGTCGGATGCGCTCGAGGGCGATCGCGAGGTCGGCGTCCCCGGCGAGATCGGGCCAGACCCAGTCGACCACGATCGGACCGGAACGCGACGCGAAGACTTCGCAGTAGCGGGCCGCCACATCGGCTGCCGTCGGATCACCCGCCGTCGCTTCCGCGGTATGCCGACCATCGCTCAAGACCTCGATGCGGATCAAACGCGCGGAGCTGGATTCGATGCGCTCGAGAACGGTCGTCATCATGCGCCAGACGTCGGAGCGACCGCCGCGAGGACGGGGGCGATGTGATTGGAGGTGACGATCGAGTGCATCGAGATTCGTGACGGTCACGGGATCCGTGACCAGCTCGAAGGGGATCACCGTCGGTGGTGCGGCCGAGGCCGCCAACACCTCCGCGACGCGGGAGCGCACCCGCGTCACCGCGGCTTCCCAGCGGGAGCCGCCGCCCTCTTCTTGGACGCTCAACATCGAGGTCGAGCAATCGAGAACGTACAAAGTCTCGACTAATCGTGTGGCGTCGCCGCCTCCGGGCCCGGGCGTCGAGTTCGATCCGGATGTCGAGACCTCTTGAAGAAGCCGGGCCGGGTTCGCCATCAGCTCGGCGCACGGCGAAGACAAGAGCAGGAGCAACCCGAGTCGGGCGATCCATGCAAGCGGGGTCGGCAACGGAACAGGTCTCCGCGAAGTGGTTCTTGGATCCGGGATCGGCAGCACGAAGGCGGCGATGGCCTCCGGCTCGGGAACGAGCGATCGAGCCACTCGACGCGGCCCCCCGGTCCCTCGATCGGACTACGGCGGCGACCCCAGCTTGTCCATGTTAGAGCTGGCTCGCGCGTTTTCAACGGATGCGCGACCCTCCCGCTGAGAAAACGCGGTCGGAGCGAAGCCGGGCGCCGCTCATCGACCGGAGTTGCCCGACCTCCCAGACCGGTGATACACTCGCCTTTTGGCCGCGTGTGAGCCCGCGAGCCTGGACCCTTGGCCGGCACCCGCACCTCCGAATGATCGACCCCCGAATCCTGCGTCCCGGACATCTCGTGTGGATCTGTGTCGGTGTCTGGGCGCTGCTCGCGGCTTGCTCGTCCGACGAGCAGCCCAGCATCCCTGCCGAGGCCGTTCGGCTGGTCGAGGAGGGGCAGGCTCTCTTGAAAGCCGGCAAGGCCAAGGCGGCCGAGGAGAAAGCGACGCGCGCATTGTCCGTCGAGCGTGCCTTCGCCGATGCCCATCTCCTGCGCGGAGAGGCTCTCTGGCGACAGAACCTGCTCGGTCCTGCGGTCGAGGCCTTTCGAGAGGGGTTGCCCTTCGCCGACACGGGCGACGGCACGCTCGAGAAGCGACTCGGCGAGCTCGCCGCCAGCGTCCAGGATCACGACCTGGCCCTCCTGGCTCTCGAGGCGGCCTGGAAGCGCGGAGTCGACGACACTCGAGTCTTGCAGCTCCTCGCCGAGGAGTACTCGCACGCCGCGCGAGGCGACGAAGCCCTCTCGATCTTCGGACAGCTCGAGCGCCGCGAGCCCAGGTCGTCCGACTGGCCGATCGAAGTCGGTCGTCTGCACCTCGATCTCGGTCGGTTGTCGGAGGCACGATCGGCGTTCGAGCGGGCCCGCGCTGCCGATCCCGTCTCGGCACGACCTTGGGCCGAGCTCGGCGGGTTGGCGGTGCAGGAGGGCGATCTCGAAGAAGCGGAGCGCTGCTATCTGCGGTCGCTGGACATCGATCCGGATCAAGGCCGAGTCCTTTTCCAGCTGGCGATGATCGCGTCTCGCCGCGAAGACTCCGATCGCGCGCGTCAGTATCAGGCACGTTACGAAGAGCTGGTTCGGCGCCAGCAGACCGTGAGTGATGCCCAGCGCCGCCAGAATCACCTCAGAAACATGAATCGTCTCGCCCGGCGAGCCTTGAGCGAAGGAGACGATGCCGAGGCTCGGCCTTTCTTGGAGCGCTACGTCGCGATCGATCCGGACGACGACAAGATGAGACAGTTGCTCGTCAACGTGTACGAGCGGCTCGGTCTCACCGAGGAGGCGGCTCGCCTCCGCGACCGATGAGCCTCGTGAGTCACCTACCCCGCTGCGGAGCTGTCATGTCGATTCGGATGGCCCTGGGCCTCCTTCTCTGTTTCGCTGCCCTTTCGGCGACCGAAGGCTGTTCGGAAGGCGATGGCAAGGGTCCTGCCAATACCGAGACCGAGGAGTTGTCGAGCCCGAAGGTCGTCAGCCCGGTCCGATTCACCGACGTCACCCGCGCGGTCGGGATCGACTTCGTCCATCGACGTGAGCACTCCCCGAAGAAGCGCATCTTCGAGACGATGGGCAGCGGAGCGGCTTGGTTGGACTTCAACTCGGACGGTTGGCCCGACCTCTTCTTCGTCGACGGCTCCCGAGAGGGCGGCTCGCGGCTGTACCTCAACCTCGAAGGCCGCTTCGAGGACGTCACGAAGGCGGCGAATGCTCGAGTGACCGGTTGGGGAATGGGCGTGACCGCCGCCGACTATGATGCCGATGGGCACATCGACATCTACGTCACCGCCCACGGACCCAATCACCTCCTACGAAATCGGGGCGACGGCTCCTTCGAGGACGTGACCGAGCAGGCCGGAGTCGGCGACACCCACTTCGGCAGCAGTGCGGCCTTCTTCGACGGTGATGGCGACGGAGATCTCGATCTCTACGTCGTCAACTACCTCGACTATGGCGAGCACAACTGGGGAAAGGACCCTTGCTACCAAAAGCGCTTTCCCGTGTTCTGCCCGCCGAGCGAGTACGCCGGTGCGTGGGACGTCTACTACCGCAACGAGGGCAACGGAACCTTCGTGGATGCGACTCGAGAGGCGGGCTTCGGACAGGCGGCGGTCGAGCGGGGTGATCATCTCGAGGCCGGCAAGGGCCTCGGGATCGCGTGCGCCGACTTCGACGACGATGGCGACCAGGACGTGTACGTCGCCAACGACACCACGATCAACTTCTTGTACCTGAACCAGGGCGGACGCTTCGTTGACGTGTCCTTCAAGGCCGGCGTCGGGTTGGACACGCGCGGCTCGGCGCTGGCAGGCATGGGCGTCGATTTCGGCGACTACGATCGCGACGGGCGACTCGACATCATCGTCACAAACTTCCAGAAAGAGCCGAACACGCTGTACCGCAACGACGGGGGCGGGTTCTTTCGCGAGCTGTCGCAGCGCCTCGGGCTTCGCGAGTCGGCGTCCAACAGCCTCGGCTTCGGCGTCGTCTTCGCCGATTTCGATCGGGACGGGTGGGCTGATCTCTTCGTCGCCAATGGGCACGTCTACGACAACGTCGAGCAGTTCGACTCCTCGACCGCCTCGGCCCAGCGAGACCTGCTTCTGATCAATCATGATGGGGAGCGCTTCGAGGACGTGGCCTCCGCTGCCGGCGACATCGCCAACATTCGACGAATCGGGCGAGGGGCCGCCGTCGCCGACTACGATCACGACGGGGACCTCGATCTGCTCGTCACCAACTGTGGTGAGGCTCCGATCCTGTATCGCAACGAGCCCCTGCAGCCCGGGCATTGGGTCGGGATTCGGCTCCGCGGTAACGGTGCCAATCTCGAAGCGATCGGCGCTCGCGTCGTCGTCGTCGCGGGCGGCGTCGAGCGCGCCCAGGAGCGGCGCACCGGACACAGCTACCTGTCGCAGAGCGAGGAGCTGCTCTACTTCGGACTCGGCGACGTCGACGAGATCGACGAGGTGCGCGTACGGTGGCCCGGAGGTGAGTGGCAATCCTTTGGGGCCGTGCCCGTCGATGACGTGGCGACGTTGAGTCGGTGAAAGGGTGCAGCCGGTTCAGTCGCTGGGGCTGTGGTCCCAATCGATCGGCGGTGGATGCTCGTTGGCCAAGCGACTCAGCTCGTAGGCGTCGGTCGAATCGAACCGGGGGTCCGGGCTGTTGGAGCGCACAGGGTCCGGGCTCTCGACGGGCGTCGTCGGGACCGGAGGTGGAGTCGGGCTCGAAGAAGGCGACGCCTCGAGCGCAGCTTCGGCGGAAAGGCAGCCTTCGATTTGGCTCATCCGGCACATTCCCATCGCTCGTTCCATGGTTCTCGTCGAGTCGGCCGATCCGATCCGGCGAGTCGCTCCTGCGGGAAAGAACCCGACGGGGCTTGAGGGATGTCTTCGCTCTTCTTGGGACTCGGCGAACTCGGGCGTCCGCGCGCCCTTTCAGGGGGCACGCACCGACTATACCGCCTCCTGGATTACAGCGTCAAGATCATGGGACAAAACGACTAGTGGAGATTCTAGCCGGCGCGCTCGCTCTGGGGACGCTCCTGCCTTCGACCTTTGCCGCACCGTTTGGGGTCAACCCGGGGCCTCTCGCGAGCTCTGGATTGTCCAGAAGCTCTTGGAGCCAAAGGGATTTGGTTGCTCGTTCCATCGAGATCGCACGAGAGCCCTGGGGCACGGTCCGTATCGTGGACGTCCCGACTGAGATCCCGATCGGTGAGGAGTTCCGGCTTCGAGTGGCTTTCGATCTCAACCCGGGTGCCCTGGTGCAAGTCGGTGACGAGATCGGCTTCGAGGTGCTCGCGCCCGAGCACGTCCGAGCCGCCGAGATCCGAGTCCCCGATCCCGAGCTCTTGACGAACGAGGGATTCGGCGAGCTCTGGGTCCGGTCGACGAGCTTCGAGGCGGAGCTGCCTCTGCGGGTGCTTCCGAGCGCTCGCGGCCAACGCGAGCTCGTGCTCGATGGTCGGCTGCGGATGCGAGGTGCCGACGGTCGACAGGTCTTCTTGCCGGTGACGCGACGTTTCGAGGTCCCGCTGCGTTTGAGGGTTGAAGCGGAGGAGGTCTCGACTCTTCCACCGCCACCGGAAACGCCGTCGGGGCCCCACTGGCTCCCGATCTCCGCCCTGGTGCTCGCCGGGCTCGGTGCCGCCTGGTTCGTCGGGCGGCGGCGCTCCGAGTGAAGGCTTGCGGAGGAGGTGGGATTCGGTTTCGACGGCGCCGGTGGCGGCCCGAATCACAAAGCGTATCGAAGATTGCCGAGCCCGAGCGCGCTTGCTAGTCTGTTACGCCCTCGGCCGTCCAGAACGGGCCAGGAACCTGCACTTCGACCCCATGACGGGCTCATCGACGGCCGATGAATGGGCGGCGATGAACCAGCGCGTGGACGATAGCTGTACGTGCTCGATCGGGTTTGCCTCATCGAGATCGATCGGTGCAACGATCTCGACGGCAACCGCGGTGGGAATGCTTGCAATCGGAAGGGTGTGCCTCTAGGAGCGGGCGATACGTGCTGATCAGAAGCGGCCGAGAACTCGACCGCACTTTTGGGAGCTCGGCTCGTCGAGTCGAAGAGGTCACCAAAAGCCTTCCTCGAAGGGTGCACCGGACTCCTCTCGAGGTCTTATGCGAGTGGAATAGGAACAACGACCGATGGGTGTGGAAGCAGCGCAACCGATGGCTCCCAAGGTAGAGGACATTGAAGAAGTCGTCATCCGCTTCGCGGGTGACTCGGGAGACGGGATCCAGGTGACCGGCGATCGGTTCACCAACACCGCTGCCCTGGTCGGAAACGACTTGGCGACGCTGCCCGACTACCCGGCGGAGATTCGTGCCCCAGCCGGGACCTTGCCCGGTGTGAGTGGGTATCAGCTCCGCTTCTCGAGCCTCGACATCTTGACGCCTGGAGATCAGCCGGATGTGTTGGTCGTGATGAATCCGGCGGCCTTGAAGGTGAATATCTCGGATCTGCCGTCAAACGGCGTGATCATCGTGAACACGGATTCGTTCACGTCGAACAACCTCAAGAAGGCGGGATACGAGAGCAATCCGCTCGAGGACGGCTCGCTCGACGCCTTCCGTGTCTTGCCGATCGAGCTGACGCGCCTCACGCGCGAGGCGCTCGGCGAGACCCAGCTCAACCCCAAGCAGAAGGATCGTTGTAAGAACTTCTTCGCCCTCGGCGTGTTGTTCTGGCTCTACAACCGTCCCCTCGAGAACACCTACACCTGGATCGGTGAGAAGTTCAAGAAGCGGCCCGAGATCGCCGAGGCGAACCGCCTCGCCCTCAAGGGCGGCTGGGCATATGGCCAGGCGACGGAGATCTTCCAGCACACCTACAAGGTGGCGGCGGCTCCGCTCGAACCCGGCCTCTATCGCAACGTGGTCGGCAACAACGCCCTCGCGCTCGGTCTGATTGCAGCCGGACAGAAGTCGGGCCTTCAGGTCTTCTACGGCACCTATCCGATCACGCCCGCCAGCGACGTGCTGCACGAGCTGTCGCGCTACAAGAACTACGGCGTCGTCACCTTCCAGGCCGAAGACGAGATCGCGGCCATCGCCTCGACGATCGGGGCAGCCTTCACCGGCAACCTGGCCGTGACCTGCACCAGCGGTCCGGGCATGGTGCTCAAGGGCGAAGCGATGGGCCTCGCGCTCATGGTGGAGCTGCCGCTGGTGATCTGCGACGTCCAGCGTGGCGGGCCGAGCACCGGCCTACCGACCAAGACCGAGCAGGCCGACTTGTTGATGGCGATGTACGGTCGTCACGGCGAGAGCCCGATGCCCATCGTCGCCGCTCGAACGCCCGCCGACTGCTTCGCCACGGTGTTCGAGGCCGCGCGGATCGCCCTGAAGTACATGACGCCCGTGATCTGCCTGACGGACGGCTATCTCGCCAACGGCTCCGAGCCCTGGAAGCTGCCGAAGGCAGAGGACTTGCCGGACATCTCAGTGAGCTTCCGAACCGAGGCTCAGGGCTTCTTACCTTACGCCCGTGATCCGAAGACTCTGGCTCGGCCCTGGGCCATCCCGGGATCGGCGGGTCTGGAGCATCGGGTCGGTGGCCTCGAGAAGGATCACGGAAGCGGCCACGTCAGCTACGACCCTGAGAACCACCAGCTCATGACCGATCTGCGGCGGGAGAAGGTCGCGCGCATCGCCGAGGACATCCCGCTGGCCGAGGTCGAAGGGCCGGAGTCGGGCGAGCTGTTGATCGTGGGCTGGGGCAGCACCTATGGCGCGATCGCCGGTGTGCGTCGCGATCTCGAGCGAGGCGGCGACGCGACCATCGCGCACCTCCACCTGCGCCATCTCAATCCGTTCCCCAAGAACCTCGGTGAGGTTCTTGGGCGCTATCGGAAGGTCTTGGTGCCGGAGCTGAACTGCGGTCAGCTCGTACGACTGCTGCGCGATTACTTTCTGGTCGATGCGGTCGGCCTGAACAAGGTGCAGGGCAAACCCTTCAAGAAGGTCGAGATCCTCACCAAGGTGCAAGAGATTCTGGAGACTCGCTGACATGAGCCCGACGGAGCTGACCGCCAAGGACTTCTCGACCGACCAAGAGGTGCGTTGGTGCCCGGGCTGTGGGGACTACTCGATCCTCAAGGCCGTGCAGAACGTGTTTCCGACTCTCGGCATACCGCGGGAGAAGTTCGTCGTCGTGTCGGGGATCGGTTGCTCGAGCCGCTTTCCGTATTACATGGACACCTTCGGGTTCCACACCATCCACGGCCGAGCGCCGGCGGTGGCGACCGGCATCAAGGTCGCGAACCCCGAGCTGTCGGTGTGGATCGCGACGGGTGATGGCGATGCGTTGTCGATCGGTGGCAACCACCTGATCCACGCGATGCGTCGCAACCTCGACGTCAAGATCCTGATGTTCAACAACCGGATCTACGGCTTGACCAAGGGCCAGTACTCCCCGACGTCCGAGGTCGGCAAGGTCACGAAGTCGACGCCGTTCGGCTCGGTCGATCGTCCCTTCAACCCCTTGGCGCTCGCGGTCGGCTGTGGTGCGACCTTCGTCGCCCGCACGGTCGACATCATGGTGCCGCACCTGAAGTCGGTGATCGAGGCCGCCGCCGCCCACAAAGGAACAGCTTTCGTCGAGATCTTCCAGAACTGCAACGTCTTCAATGACGGCGCGTTCGCGACCATGACCGAGAAGAGCGTCCGAGATGACGCCCTGGTCGACCTGCAGGATGGAAAGCCTCTGGTGTTCGGCAAGGAGCACGACAAGGCGATTCGTCTGAACGGTTACAAGCCGGAGGTCGTGTCCGCCGGCGAGAGTGACCTCTGGGTCCACGACGCGAACGACTCGAATCCGACTCGCGCTTACCTGCTCTCGCAGCTGGGTCTGGGCGACGGGACGCCGACGCCGATCGGGGTGTTCTGTCGACGCGAATCGGAGACGTTCGACGGCGACATGTTGCGCCAGATGGAGCAGGCCAAGAGCAGTAGCGGTCCGGTCGACCTCGAGTCGCTGCTGACCGCGGGCGATACCTGGACCGTGAAGCCACGCAGCTGAGAGGCGAAGCCGTCTCGCGACCAGGGAGACCTGCCGCGGGGCCCGGTGTGAGAGAAGCTGATGTACTTCGACTATACGAACGTTCTGATCTTCTTCCTGGTAGGCATCGGCTTCGTCGGTGTCAACATGGTCGTCGGCTCACTGCTGCGGCCGAGCAAGCCGAACCCCGAGAAGAACTCCGCCTACGAGTGTGGCGAGGATCCGATCGGGCCGAACCGGGTGCAGTTCGACATTCGGTTCTACACGGTCGCGTTGATCTTCATCATCTTCGATGTCGAGATCGCGTTCCTCTTCCCCTGGGCGAACTCCTTCCAGGAGTTCAAGGCCGCAGGGCTGGGAGGGCTCGTCTTCTTCGAGGTGCTCGTGTTCGTGAGCATCCTCTTCCTCGGCCTGGTGTATCTCTGGGCCAAGGGTGACTTGGACTGGGTGAAGTCGACCGAGGCACAGCGTCGGGCGGCCCTCGCCCACCGCCGAGCCGAGGAGGCGAAAGAGACCGCGGCCGATTCGGCCAAGTCCGAGTCCGCGACCGAGCTGGATCTCACGGTTGCCGCCGAAGCGGGCCATCACTAGCACGACGCCGGTCGCCTGGCGGCTCGGCATCCCGAACTCTTAAACGATCGAAGGACCTCACGATGGGTCTCTTGGAACATAGCTTCAAAGACAACATCGTCACGACCAAGGTCGACTGGCTGCTCAACTGGTCGCGCAAGTCGTCGATCTGGCCGATGACATTCGGTCTCGCCTGCTGCGCCATCGAGATGATGGCCGTCGGTGCGCCCAAGTACGACATGGATCGCTTCGGAGCCGGTGCCTTTCGAGCGACACCGCGCCAAGCCGACCTGATGATCGTGGCCGGAACCGTCACCTTCAAGATGGCGCCGCGCGTGAAGCGCCTGTATGAGCAGATGCCCGACCCGAAGTACGTGATCGCCATGGGTGCCTGTGTCATCGCCGGTGGCCCCTACTGCAAGTACGGCTATCACGTCGTCAACGGCGTCGACCTGATCGTGCCGGTCGACGTGTACGTCCCAGGCTGCCCGCCGCGTCCCGAGGCCCTGCTCGAAGGCGTGATGCGTATCCAGGACAAGATCATGAAGGAGCGGGTCATCACCCACTCCGGTGTGCAGGCGAGCTGAGGAGACCGGACGCCGTGAATACGAAGGAGATCTTCGAGGACATCCAGGGACGCGTCTCGGGCGTCGCCGGATACGAAGAGCCCGAGGTCGGGGACGCCTGGATCCAAGTGGATCCCGACCACTGGCACTCGGTCGCGAGGTTCCTACGCGATGACGACAAGCTTCGATTCGACATGTGCCTGCTCGTGACCGGCCTCGACTATCCTGACGAGAAGTGGGTGGTCGTCTACCACCTCCACAGTCAGCCGCACAATCAGCGCACGATCATCAAGGTCGATCTCCCGCACGATGACGAGCCGTCTCTCGACTCGGTCCATGACGTCTGGCCCGCCGCGAACTGGCACGAGCGTGAGACGCTCGATCTGATGGGGATCCAGTTCCGGGGTCATCCGAACCCGACGCGCATCCTGTGCCCGGACGATTGGGTCGGATACCCGCTTCGCAAGGACTACGAGTTCCCGACCGAGTACCGCGGCATCCCCTACGAACGCAACGAGAAGATCTGAGCCCCGCAGAGGCAGGAGACGACCTGATGCTCAATCCGGCGATGCCACTCCCGGACGACCCTCTCGATCGTGACATTCTCATCGGTGCGGGCGACATCTCCACCGACGAGATGTACATCAACATGGGCCCGCAGCATCCTTCGACACACGGAGTGCTGCGCGTCCTGCTGCGCACCGATGGCGAGATCGTCACCGAAGCCCATCCCCATATCGGCTACCTGCACCGCTGCGCCGAGAAGATCGGGGAGTGCCTGGACTACATCAAGTTCCAGCCGTACACCGATCGAATGGACTACCTGGCCGCGATGAACAACAATCTCGGCTACGCGATGACGGTCGAGAAGCTCGCGGGTCTCGAGATCCCCGAGCGAGCGCAGCTCCTGCGCGTCATCATCGTCGAGCTCAACCGGATCGCCAGCCACTTGATCGCGTTCGGGACCTACGGTCTCGACGCCGGCGCCCTGACACCGTTCTTCCACGCCTGGCGTGAGCGCGAGGAGATGCTCACGCTCTTCGAGAAGATCTGTGGTGCGCGGCTGACGTACAACTACGTCTGCATCGGTGGCGTCGTCAATGACATGCCCGAGGGTTGGGAGGACATGGTCCTCGACTTCCTCGACCGCTTCGAAAAGCGGTGGAAGGAGTACAACGACCTCCTCACCTACAACCGGATCTTCATCCGTCGAACGGCCGACATCGGTGTCATCACGCGCGAAGACTGCGTCGCCTATGCGCTGACCGGGCCCATGATGCGTGGCTCGGGCATCGACTGGGATCTGCGTCGCGATCGGCCGTACATGATGTACGACCGCTTCGAGTACGACATCCCGATCGGCGAAGGCAAGATGGGCACGGTGGGTGACTGCTGGGACCGCTACTGGGTTCGCATGGTCGAGATGAAGGAGTCGGGCAAGATCGTCCGCCAGGCTTTCGACATGCTCAAGGGAGCCGAGGGCACCCACAAGGCGAAGGTGCCGAAGGTGTTCAAGCCCAAGAAGGGCGAGTGCTACGTCGGCATCGAAAACCCGCGCGGCGAGCTCGGCTTCTACATCGTCAGCGACGGATCGAAGAACGCCTATCGCATGCGCGTGCGCGGACCTTCCTTCTGCAATCTGTCCATCCTCGAAAAGCTCCTGCCCGGAGCCATGATCGCCGATGCGGTCATGATCATCGGCTCGACCGACATCGTCTTGGGCGAAGTCGATCGTTAACGAGGCATTCGGAACGAGAAGACGACCACACTCATGTTCGAGCAATCCATCATCCTCTCGGCGATTCGTGATGCGATCGACTGGGTCCTGGGACTCGTCGGACAAGACATCTCGATCCTCCCCCTGCCCGTCCAGGTCGTGCTGTGTGGCTTGATCGCGGCCGGCGGCCTCATGGGCGCCATCGCATTCGCCGTCCTGATCTACGTCTGGATGGAGCGGCGCATCGCCGGTCGCATGCAGGCGCGCCGCGGTCCGAATCGGGTCGGACCCTACGGACTGCTTCAGACCGTCGCCGATACGTTCAAGCTCCTCCGCAAGGAAGACATCATCCCGACCGGAGCCAACCGGATCCTGTTCGCGTTCGCGCCGATGCTCGTCCTGGCCGGTGTGGTCGCCGCCTTTGCCGCCATCCCCATCTCGTGGGACGCGGACAAGGGAGAGCCGATCATGATCGCCGACATCGATCTCGGCATCTTCCTGATCACGGCCATCGTCGCGACCGAGGTGATCGGCGTGATCATGGCCGGCTGGGCCTCGAACAACAAATGGTCGCTCTACGGCGCCATGCGCGAGGCCGCCCAGGTGGTGAGCTACGAGATCCCGCTCGGCTTGAGCCTGCTGGTCCCCGTCCTGATCGTCGGCGACTTGAGCTTGGGGGCCGCGACCGAGGATCAGCTCGGAGGCAACTGGCTGATCTGGCGAAACCCCTTCATGTGGGCCGTGTTTTTCATCTTCTACGTTGCCGGCCTCGCCAACTGCAAGCGAGCGCCCTTCGACCTACCCGAGGCCGAGTCCGAGCTCGTCGCCGGGTTCCACACCGAGTACAGCGGCCTGCGATTCTCCTTCTTCTTCATGGAGGAGTACGCGAGCATGACCCTGATCTCGGCGATCGGAGCCATCTACTTCTTCGGCGCCGGTGACCTCTTCGGGCTTCAAGGCAGCAGCTCGCTCATCATGTTCGGAGTGCTGCTCTTCAAGATCCTCGTCAGCATCTTCGTGATGATGTGGATCCGCTGGACCCTGCCGCGCCTGCGAATCGACCAGGTCATGACCTTGGGCTACAAGGTCCTGACGCCCATCGCCTTCTTCCTGCTGCTCGGGGTCACCGTCTGGGATCTTTACGATCTCAACGACAAGCTCTGGGAGCTCTTCTCTCGCTCCTGATCATCCATCTGAGCAACGTTCGGAGACATCTCACGTGGTCGAGACCTTCAAGGACTTCGGATTCGCCGTCAAGACGGCCATCAAAGGCATGGGGATCACCCTCAAGACCTTCTTTGAGAAGCCCGTCACGCTCCAGTATCCCGAAGAGCGCCCCGAGGTCGATTCTCGCTACCGCGGTATCCACTTCCTCGAGCAGGAGAAGTGCATCTCCTGCAAGGTCTGCGCCCTCGCCTGTCCGGTCGACTGCATCCACATCGAGTCCGAGCTTCCCGAGAAGGGCCTCTACGATTGGGATCGCTTCGACATCGACTACGGGCTGTGCATGTTCTGCGAGCTCTGCTGCTTCCCCTGCCCGACCAATTGCATCCACATGGGCAAGGAGTTCGACTTCTCCCGCTTCAGCCGGATGGACCTCGTCCGCAACATGCTGACCTGGGAGGGCGTCAGCCCGGCCCAAAAGAAAGAGGTCGATGGCATCGCCGCCGAGAAGGCCGCCAAGAAGGCCGCCGCCGCCGAGGCGAAGAAGAAGGCCGCCCAGGACGAGCCGAAGGACACCCAGGACGAGAAGAAGGACGGCGAGTAGCGAGCGAGCGCTCTTTCGCGAGTGAGACGGACGCCGGGAATCATCCCGGGAGCGCGTTGAGCTTCATCGCGGACTGGGGCCTTGGAGAGCGCTCCCGGAAGCCCTCCCGGGGCGGCTGACGTCGTCGCGAGCTCCCTCGATGGGATCGTCGAAGCTCCTCCGCTCGACACCGCCAAACCCCTTCCCAGGAGGGGTTTTCTCCGGCCGCATTCTCCCGCCTTTCGAAGCTTTTCTTTTCGCGATGATTCGGTAAGGTTTGGGGTCTTGTCGCGGGGGCCCCGGTCTGTCCAGAGCCGGTGGGGCCTTCGTCGACAGCAGACGCATCCCCTGAAACAGCCCCGAGGAACGAGACTCATGACGGCGGCTCACATCGCCTTCGCGGCGTTCGCATTGATCACGGTGGTCTCGGCGTTCGTCGTCGCTTCCCACCGTTCGATCGTGCATTCGGCGTTCGGGCTCTTCTTCACGTTCTTCGGGGTCGCGGGGTTGTACCTGACGCTGGGCGCCGACTTCGTGATGGCCGCCCAGATCCTGATCTACGTCGGCGGGATCATGGTGCTCCTGCTGTTCGGCGTCATGCTGACACCGTCTCGGCGCAGTGACTTCGTGCCGGCGCGCTTCCTGCGTGCCCTGACGCTCGGCGCGATCGTTCTGGTCGGGCTGCTGTGGGTGTTGAAGAACGCCCACTGGGCGACGCAAGAGCTGGCCTCACCCGAGAGCACGATCGACGAGATCGGCCGCCAGCTCCTGACCCGCGAGCAATACCTGCTGCCCTTCGAGGTGGTCTCGGTGCTGCTGCTGGCGGCGTTGATCGGTGCGGCGTACTTGGCTCGTCGCCGCAAGATCGTCGACTGAGAAGCCTGAAAGAGCGCACGGAGGAAGCCTCGTGGACGGCATCCCGATCCATTTCTACTTGGGCGTCAGTGCCCTGCTGTTCTTCTTGGGCTTGGTGACCATCCTGGCTCGCCGGAACCTCGTGTACATCCTTCTGGGTGTCGAGCTGATCCTGAATGCGGCGAGCCTGAACTTCGTCACCTTCTCGCGGTACGGGGGCAATCTGGATGGTCAGATCGTCTCGATCTTCGTGATCATCCTCGCCGCTGCCGAGGCCGCGGTCGCCCTGGCGATCGTTCTCAATATCTACAACGTCTTCAAGAACGTCGATGTCGACACGCCGAGCGAGCTGAAGAACTAACGGGCTCGAGACCAGACCCAGTCTCCTTCGGATTGAAGAGCGATGGATTCCTTCTCACTCAGCCAGTTCGGTGCCTTCGACCTGGCGCTGATGCTGGTCATCCTGCTACTGCCGCTGCTGTCGTTCGTGATCCTGATCTTCGTCGGGCGCAAGCTGCCTCGACAAGGAGACTGGCTCGCGACGATGAACCTCTCGATCTGCCTCGGGTTGGCGCTCTTGCTGTTCGCGAAGATGCTGGTCCACGAAGAGGCTCCCGAGCTCGCCTTTCGTTCGGCAGCCGTGGCCGGGGTGGACGCCGCGGGCAATGGGGTGATCGAGGACTACAACCCGATCTGGGTCGACGTGATCGGCTTCGTGGTCAAACCCGGCATCCTGTTCGACAACCTGACCGCGATCATGCTGGTGGTCGTGACCCTGATCAGCACGCTCGTGCACTTCTTCTCGATCGGGTACATGCACGGCGACCCGAGGTACTCGCGCTACTTCGCCTACCTGGGGCTCTTCACGTTCTCGATGATCGGGCTGATTCTCTCGGACAACCTGCTCTTACTCTACGTGTTCTGGGAGCTGGTCGGCGTCTCGTCCTTCCTGTTGATCGGGTTCTGGTTCGAGAAGCCCTCGGCGGCGAGCGCTTGTGTCAAGGCCTTCATCACGAACCGGGTCGGGGACTTCGGCTTCTTCATCGGCATCGCGATCCTGTTCACGTCGTTTGGTGTGCTCGGCTACCACGAGCTGTTCTCGGCGCTCTCGGCCGACCCGACCGCCGGCGGAACGCTCTCGGCCGGCTTGCTCACCGCAGCCGGCGTGCTGCTCTTCATGGGCGCGGTCGGCAAGTCGGCGCAGATGCCATTGCACATCTGGCTGCCCGACGCCATGGAAGGCCCGACGCCGGTCTCAGCACTCATCCACGCGGCCACGATGGTCGCGGCCGGCGTCTACCTGGTCGGGCGCCTCTTCGTGGTGTTCACACCCGAAGCGCTGCTGGTGATCGCGCTCATCGGTGCCCTGACGGCGATCTTCGCCGCCTTCCTCGGCATCGTGATGCACGACATCAAGAAGGTCCTCGCCTACTCGACCATCAGCCAGCTCGGATACATGATCGCCGCCATCGGCGTCGGCGCGGTCACGGCCGGCCTCTTCCACCTGATGACGCACGCCTTCTTCAAGGCGCTGCTGTTCCTCGGATCGGGGAGCGTCATCTACGGCATGCACCACCACCAGGACATGCGGGAGATGGGCGGGCTGCGCAAGAAGATGCCGATCACGTTCGCGTGCATGTTCATCGCGACGCTGGCGATCTCGGGCGTGCCGCTGCTCTCGGGCTTCCTGTCCAAGGACGCCATCCTGGCCGGCGCGCTCTTCCAATGGATGGTGCCGGGCAGCGGCGGCCCCGCGTGGCTCTACGCCCTGCCATTCGTCTTGCTGCTGATGGCGGCGGGCGTGACGTCCTTCTACATGTTCCGCCTGATCTTCTTGACGTTCTTCGGCGAGACCAAGAGTGAGCACGCCGACCATGCGCACGAGTCGCCCAAGGTGATGACCGTGCCGCTGATCGTCCTGGCGGTGCTCGCCATCGGCTCGGGCGGGCTCGGCCTCACCTCACACCTGGGCATCGGCACCCACTGGTTCAACGATCACGTCGCGGCACCGACCCTGGACGTGAACGAGCCCAATGGCGCGTTCCTCAACACGCGCTCGACCGAGCTCGTGCTGACCGAGGACGAAGAGCACGCCGAGCATTCCTCGCACACGATCGCCATGATCTGCTCGCTCCTGGTCGCCGGAACGGGCATCTTCCTCGCCTGCTGCTTCTACCTTTGGCGGAAGCTGTCGGCGGCCAAGGTGGCCGCGGTGCTGGCGCCCGTGCACCGAACGCTCGAAAACAAGTACTACTTCGACAATCTGTTCGTCGGGGTGCTGAGCAAGAAGGTGATCGTCGGTGGCCTGAATCGCTTCCTGTGGTGGTTCGACGCCACGATCATCGACGGCATCGTGAACCTGACCGCGCGCATCACGCGGGTCCTGGCCGCGATCCAAGGGCTCTTCGACAAGATCGTTGTCGACGGTCTGGTCAACCTGGTCGGCCTGGTGACGATCGTCTGGGGCTTCTTCGCCCAACGCCTGCAGACGGGACGCATCCAGACCTACTTGATGATGTTCCTGATCGGCTTCGTCGGCCTGGCGGCCGCATTCTTCTTGATCGGTTGACGCATACTCGCAACGGTCGCCGGGCTCGTCCGCGCGGCCCGCTCGGTCCGAAGTGAAAGGAAGGAGCCTGCTCCGGCAGGAGAGACCATGGAGAACGCGATGGATCTTTCACCCCTACTGACCGCTCTCTGGGTCTTGCCGATCGTCGGCATGGCGATCGTGCTCATGATGCCGTCGCGGGCGAGCGAAGCGATCAAGACGGTCGCGGCCTTCTTCACGGGTATCCCGCTCGTGATCGCGGTCGTGCTCTACTTCATGTTCGATCGCGCCGCCGAAGGCTTCCAGGAGTCGATGACCGTCGCATTCAAGTGGATCGAGCAGTTCAACATCGAGTACTACATCGGCGTCGACGGCATCTCGATGCCGCTGGTCCTGCTGACGCAGCTCTTGATGTTCGTCGCGGTCTTCGCCTCGTGGAACATCGACAAGGGCGTCAAGGGCTACTTCGCGATGCTGCTGCTCCTGACGGCCGGCATCACTGGGGTCTTTGTCTCCCTCGACTTCTTCCTCTTCTACGTCTTCTGGGAGCTGATGCTCCTGCCGATGTACTTCCTGATCGGCATCTGGGGCGGACCGCGGCGAGAGTATGCGGCCATCAAGTTCTTCCTGTACACGCTGGCCGGCTCGATCCTGATGCTGATCGTGCTCATCGCCGTGTACCTGAGCGCCGGGACCTTCCGCATCCCCGAGCTGCTGGCGATGGGGCAAGCCGGGCAGTTCGCCGAGGGGCCCAGCCTCTTCGGTCTGCCCTTCGACAAGTGGATGTTCGTCTTCTTGTTCATCGGCTTCGCGGTGAAGGTGCCGCTCTTCCCGTTCCACACTTGGCTCCCCGATGCGCACGTCGAGGCCCCGACGGCGATCAGCGTCGTGCTGGCCGGTATCCTGCTGAAGCTCGGTGGCTACGGGCTCATCCGCTTCAACTTCCAGATGCTCCCGGATGCCGCCAAGTGGCTCTGCGGAGTGGGCGAAGGCTCGATTCCGCTCATCCAGTGGCTGGCGGTCATCAGCATCTTGTATGGCGCCTTCGTCGCCATGGCGCAGACCGACTTCAAGAAGATGGTGGCTTACTCTTCGGTAAGCCACATGGGTTACGTGATCCTCGGCCTGGCCGCACTCAACAACCTCGGCTTCAACGGCGCCGCCTTCCAGATGTTCACGCACGGGCTGAGCTCGGCCGCGCTCTTCCTCATGGTGGGCGTGGTCTACGACCGAGCACACCACCGCGACATCAATGGCTTCGGCGGACTGGCCCTCAAGATGCCCGTCTACACGGGTCTCTCGGCCGTGGCGCTCTTCGCCGGTCTCGGGCTGCCTGGCCTGGCCAACTTCGTCAGCGAGGTGATGTGCTTGCTCGGAGGCTACCAGGCCGAGCACACCCGCTACTTCGCGATCGCGGCCGCGGCCGGTGTCGTCTTCACAGCCGGCTACATCCTCTGGGCGTTGCAGCGCGTCTTCTACGGCAAGCTCAACGAGAAGTACCAGACGATGCCCGACGTCAATGGACGTGAGATCTTCACTCTCGTGCCCTTCATCGCGCTCGTGATCCTGCTCGGCATCATGCCGGGCTGGGTCCTCGATTGGATGAAGGTCTCCCTCGACGGCGTTGCTCGACTCTTCAGCTAAGAGAGGACTTCCCGCAGGATGTTCCAGGCGATCCTCGCGACGAGCCCCATGCTCAGCGATATCCAGGCGTTCCTTCCCGAGATCTACCTGACGGTGGGCTTGCTGCTCGTCGTCATCATCGATCTCCTCCCCGGAATGACCGACCGACGCATTCCCGCCCTCCTCTCACTCGTCGGGCTGGCCTTCGCCGCCCGCGTGCTGTGGCAGCAGATGTCGGGAGAGCCGCGTATCGAAGCATTCGGCGGACTGTTCGTCGTCGACCGCTTCGCGCTCTTCTTCAAGCTGTTCACCACCATCGCGGTGACGGTCGTCATCCTGTACTCCCTCGCCTGGAAGCGGCTCGAGAGCCGCATGGGAGAGTACTACCTGGTGCTGATGTCCGCCGTGCTGGGGATCTTCGTGCTGGTGTCCAGCCAGCACCTGCTGATGGTGTACATCGGGCTCGAGCTGCTCTCGATCCCCTCCTACATCCTCACCGGCTACTTCAAGAACCAGCGCAAGAGCTCCGAAGCGTCGCTCAAGTACGTCATCTACGGGTCCGTCGCCTCGGGCACCATGCTGTACGGCTTCTCGCTACTCTACGGGCTGACCGGGACGCTGCGACTGGACGAGATCGGCCCCGCCCTCGCCCAGGCCTTCTCCGAGTCCGGGAACCCCGAAGCGACCGCCCTCGCCTTCCTCATGGTCCTGGCCGGCTTCGGCTACAAGATCGCCGCCGTTCCCTTCCACTACTGGCTGCCAGACGTCTACCAGGGCGCACCCATCCCGATCACGACCTTCCTCGCCGTTGCCTCGAAGGCGGCCGGCTTCGGGGTCTTGCTCCGCTACATGTATCTCGTCTACGGAGCGCCCGGCGCCCTGGCGACCCTGAGCGATGTCGACGTCGTCGCATGGGTCGACAAGCTCTCGCTCCTCATCGGCATCGTGGCCGCCGTCACGATGACTCTCGGCAACCTCGCCGCGCTGCGACAGAAGAACGTCGTCCGACTGCTCGCCTACTCCTCGATCGCCCACGCCGGCTATCTCCTGATGGGAGTCGCCGTCATTGGCAGCTCCGGTCTCGAGGCCGTCCTCTTCTACCTCGTCGCCTACCTGATCATGACCCTCGGCGCGTTCGGCATGGTCATCTACCTGTCGAACTCCGTGAAGAGCGAGGAGATCGAGGACTTCCGCGGCGCGGGCTGGAAGGCGCCGATCGTCTGTGGCGCCTTCGTGATGTGCCTGGTGTCGCTGGTCGGCCTTCCGCCGACCGCCGGCTTCGTCGGCAAGTGGATGCTCTTCCGGGGCGTCATCGAGTCCGGCATGCTCTGGCTGGCCGTCGTCGCGGGACTGAACTCCGCGATCTCGCTCTACTACTACTTCCGCGTTGCCAAGGCCCTCTTCTTGGAGAAGTCCGAGAAGGAGTACACCCTCAAGCGCTCGCCCGTCATGGCCGCCATCATCATCGGTCTGAGCGTCTTGGTCGTCTACTACGGCTTGCGCTTCGGTGGTCTCATCGACCTCGTCCAGCAGGCGAACCTGTTCGCGGCCGTTCAGTAGGACCCTCCATCCCGCTGGGCGGATTCGACGGGCTTTCGTCTTCACCCCGGCTTTGCAACACGAAATGCTCCAGACCGTTCCCTCGGAGGCCCGAATTCATTCGGGTGGGAGGTCGTCAACCTCGCCTCCGCTCGATCAGGCGGATTGAACGTTGAACGTTCAACGTTGAACGTTCAACGTTCAGATCTTCAAGTCGGCGCGCTGTAGCTTTTTCAACGCTCGGGTTTCAGTTCGCTTCGCAGTCGGTCTCGCGTGACGATTACCGTCGGTGGCTCTGCCTTCTCGCAC
>JAJDCO010000037.1 GCA_029260795.1 Planctomycetota bacterium
CAGTCGGTCTCGCGTGACGATTACCGTCGGTGGCTCTGCCTTCTCGCACGTGCATGGGGTACAGAGACCCGAACGGAGTTCGACAGGTCGCGCCAGTTAATCCTCGTGGCCTGTCGGCGGGGCGGTTTGCCTTCGAAGAGCCTGGGTGAGAGAGCGGTGCGCGAGAAGCCCTCCCGCTCGACTGAGTCCCAGCTTTGCAAAACGAGACGGTGTCTTCTGGGGAGCGGAGCGTCGTGACCGAACGGGCTCTCTGGTTGCACTAAAATGAGGTAAATATCATATGATTACCAAGTCGGCCCGAATAACCTTCCGTTCGTCGGGGTGGCGGCTAGCCAACAGGCCTCCTCCCCTGACGAGGCTGGCCAAGACTGCCCCGACAGGCCTAGGTTTTTGCAACCTTGGGGTAAAGTCCGCCCTCCGAAGCCGCCCCGAAACCGCCCTCAGTCGACGCTCTTCTCGCCGGCTCGCTCGAGGATTAGGGTGCCCGAGTGATCGCTGGCGAGCGTCTTCAGGAACTGTCGCGGCACGTCGTTTCCGAGGCCGATGACGTGAAGCCGCACTTGCTGGAGTGCATTCCAACGCTTGACCGCTCGCACGATACGGCCCTTGTCGTCGGGCTTGTTCCCGACGTAGGGACGCCCGTCCGTCAAGAGGAAGACCGTATCGACGACGGTCGAGTAATAGCGATCGAAAGTGCCTCGACCCGAGATGATGAACGCGCGCTCCAGCGCGTCATACATGTTCGTTCCGAACTCCAGCTCGAGCTCTCGCAGCCACTGCTGGGCTCGTTTGACGTTGGCGGGAGTGGCCCGCACCATCTTCGGGGCGTACTGCTCCAAGCTCCCGGCGAAGGCGATGATGTTGAACATCTTGTGCTTCGGAAGCTCACCCAGCACCCGAATGAGCTCGTCGCGCGCTCGCGTCCATCGGTTGTCGTCCTCCTTGCCCTCTTGGGCACCCTGCAACGATTGCCGCATCGAGAGCGACTTGTCGATCACGTATAGGATCGACTCACCCTCGACTGGAATGTTGTGATAGCGGTTGGCTGAGGACTCGGCCGGCCGCGTGGGCTTGCCCTTGCCCAGCACGACCTGACCGGTCACGTAGGGCTCGCCCTCGGCTTCCAGCCAGCGCCGCCAGGCGACGACCGACGCACCGTTCGGCTGCGCCGTCAGGATCTCCAACGTCTCGGCCATGAGCTGCTGCGTCCGCCCCTCCTCTTTCTCGAGGCGATCGATCAGCGGTACGATCGAGTCGGGCGATCCGAGTCGTGCCAGAGCGCGAGCGGCCGCTTCGCGGACGGGGAGCTCCTTGTGACTCAGCAGGCCCAGAACGGGGCGCGCCCAAGATTGGACGCGATGTCCCAGACTCGCGGACATCGCCAACGCCACCACGACATCCTCGCTCCGCTTGACGCGAGGAAACGTGCGGCCAGAGAGCTGCGCGTCGGTCAAGGCGGCGGCGCGCTTCACCAGCTCGAGTCGAAGCGACAGAGGCAAGCGCCCGCCCTCGATCACCCGATCGACGAGGGCACGAATGGACTCGGGTGACGTGAGCTGGTGCAGACGCTTCTCGAGCAGATCCTGGATCGTATGCGCGGCGTCGATCACGGGCCGCCACTCGTTGAGGGCCTTGTCCTCTTCGTCGCGCTGAAGGCCTGCTCGACGCCGCTCGACCCCTTCGGCGGCCTCGCCTTCGAGCTTTGCGTAGGCGCTGAGGAGCAGCTCGACGATCTCGGCCGAGTCGGCCTTTCCGAGCGCTCGAATGGCCTCGACACGCTGCTGCGCAACACCGGTCTCGCTGAGGGGCTGGGCGAATGCGCGCCGGAATGGGCGGAGGTCCGGCTCGTCCGGAGACGGGCACAGGACGGCGAGGAGACAGCTGGTGAGTAGGAGCTTCATCGTCGACCCTCGAGCTTCGCGAGAGAGAGGGAGCCGCCGTGGTCGGAGACGAGAACCCGGCCAGGGCAACCCAGTGTAACCCAGCGCTCGAGCGGCCCCGAGATCGAATACCAAAGCCGAGACGTCGCGATGGCCTTCCCGAGCCGTTCGGACAGATGGAAATTCTGCCCGGCGAGGCTCCCGTTCCTGACGTATCATGTCGACCGCACGGCGCCGGGTCGCCCTCGGGTCGCCCGAGATGTCTTCGCACGCTCCGCACAAGAGAGGATCCAGGTCATGAGGACCCTGACTCGCCTTTGTCTCGCGCTCGTCTGCCTGTTCTCCATCAGCTTTGCCGAGGCCGGCGAAGAGCTGACGGTCCTGATCATCGACGGTCAAAACAATCACAACTGGAAGTCGACGACTCCGGTGTTGAAGGCTGCCCTCGAAAGCTCGGGGCGCTTCGTGGTCGACGTGGCGACGACGCCACCCGCCAAGGCGGGTCCGGACGCCTGGAACGCATTTCGGCCGAGTCTCGCTGACTACGACGTCATTCTCAGCAACTACAACGGCGAAGCTTGGCCGGACGAGGTCAACGCCGCTCTCGAGAAGTACGTCCGCCAAGGCGGCGGCCTCGCCCTCGTTCATGCGGCCAACAATGCCTTTCCGGAATGGGACGCCTGGAACGAGATGATCGGCCTGGGATGGCGCGGTGCCAACTATGGCGACCGAGTGACCCTCGCGGACAACGGGACGATCGTGCGTGCGTCCAAGGGGAGAGGCCCCGGCGCCGGCCACGGGCGGCAGCATCCGTTCCAGGTCATGATCCGCCAACCCGAGCACCCCATCATGAAGGGCTTGCCGGTGAAGTGGATGCACACCCAGGACGAGCTCTACCATGGGCAGCGCGGTCCGGCGAAGAACATGACCGTTCTGAGCAGTGCTTATGCAGCACCCGAGACAGGTGGCACCGGTGCTCATGAGCCGATGTCGTGGGTCATCCCTTACGGTGAAGGCCGCGTCTTCGTGACGCTGCTCGGTCACGTCATGGGCAATCAGATGCCCGCGATGGAGTGCGTCGGCTTCCAGACCATCTTGGCGCGAGGCTGCGAATGGGCCGGCTCGGGTGCAGTGACGCTCGGCGTCCCGAGCAACTTTCCGACCGCCGACAAGACGCAGACCGGGACGCCTCGATACACGACGAAGGGAGTCACTGCCGTGGCGAACGTCAATACCGCGACTCACATGCCCCTGCAGTACAAGATGAAGCGCCTCGACGGTGCGGACGCCAATCTCGCGGACTATCGCGGCAAGGTCGTCCTGATCGTGAACACCGCCAGCCAGTGCGGCCTGACGCCCCAATACGAAGGCCTGCAAAAGCTCCACGACAAGTTCGCCGCCGATGGTCTCGCCGTGCTCGGCTTCCCGGCCAACGAGTTCGGAAAGCAGGAGCCCGGAACCGATACCGAGATCTCCGATTTCTGCACCAAGAACTATGGCGTGACCTTCGACATGTTCTCCAAGGTGGTCGTCAAGGGTGAAGGCCAGTGCGATCTCTACGAGTACCTCACCTCCGAGAAGACCAACCCGGGCTTTGCCGGTGACATCACCTGGAACTTCGAGAAGTTCCTGGTCGGTCGAGATGGCAAGGTGATCGCACGCTTCAGTCCGCGCGTCACCCCCGGCGACCCGACGCTCCTCACCAAGCTCAAGGTCGCCCTCGCCGCCAACTGAGCTCCGAGATCCATCGAATGCGCCGGGGACAGCGTTCTCCGGCGCGCGCCTCTCTTCCTCGGAGGCCCGACCTCATTCGGGTGGGAGGTCGGCAGCTTCGAGTCGGGTCGATCGGGCGGCGGCACGCTGTCGGGGAACGCGAGCGGCGACGGACCTTCCCGATCGATGAAGTCGACACGGTGATCGAATCACGTTCGGAGAGACCGTCCAGCGGACTAAAGTCCGCCCTCCGAAACCCTCCGAGGCCCTCCTTCGGAGGCCCGTCTCCCTGCTTCCCCGAAAGGCGCTTGGCGCGACACCGAGTGCTTGGCAACCTGTTCTCGGACAACATCAGCGCTCCGACTGGCGACGAAAGAGGCTCCGCATGCGATTCGCGATCTGCAACGAGACGTACGGTGACCGAGAGTTCGAGCGCGTCTGCGAGCACGTTGCTCAGACGGGCTACGACGCACTCGAGATCGCACCCTTCACGCTCGCGAAAGATCCTCGCGACCTGACAGAGGAGCGCGCTCGGGAGCTCGGCGAGGTTGCACGTGGCTTCGGTCTGGAGGTCGCGGGCCTGCATTGGCTTCTGGTGGCGCCACCCGGCCATCATCTGACGACCCCCGATCGCAGCGTGCGCCAGAAGACGGCTTCCTTCGTGCAGCACCTGGCCCGCCTGTGTGCGGCGATGGAAGGGTCGGTGCTGGTCTGGGGCAGCCCGGGACAGCGCACGACCGCCGACGGCCAGCCTTACGAGGAAGCGGTCGCCCATGCGGCGGAGGTCCTCCACTCGGTCGCCGAGACCTGCGAAGAGCTCGGCGTCGTGCTGGCCCTCGAGCCTCTTTCTCCCAAGGAGACGAACTTCCTCACGACCGCCGCCGAGACGATCGAGCTCATCCGGCGAATCGACCACCCACGTTGCCGGCTGCACCTCGACGTGAAGGCGATGAGCAGCGAGGTGATTCCGGTCACCGAGATCATCGAGTCCAGCCGAGAGTGGCTCGTGCACTTCCACGCCAACGATCCGAATCTGCGAGGCCCGGGCACGGGTGAGGTCGACTTCGCCCCCATCGCCGCCGCCCTTCGGCGCATCGAGTACACCGGCATCGTGTCGGTCGAGGTGTTCGACTACACTCCCGATCCCGAGACGATCGCGACGGAGAGCTTGTCGTACCTGCGCAAGACCTTCGCCGAGGTCGGCGTGTCCTGAGCCCGAGAGAAGAGAGCTCGATCGATGAGTGAGACGATATTCGACAAGATCTTGAGCGGCGAGATCCCCTGCCACCGCGTCTACGAGGACGAGCACGTCCTCGCCTTTCTCGACATCTTCCCGCTGAGCCGCGGCCATCTCCTCGTGATCCCCAAGGAGCGGCGAGCGCAGCTTCATGAGCTGAGCGACGACGCGGCCGCCGCCATCGGACGCGCCTTGCCGCGGCTCTGTCGGGCCGTGTTGGCCGCGACCGGCGCCTCGGCCTACAACATCCTCCAGAACAACGGCTCCGAGGCGCATCAAGCCGTCTTCCACGTACACTTTCACATCATTCCGCGGCAAGGCGAGGCCGGCTTGGTCATCGGCTGGAAGCCGGGCCAGCTCGCCAACGACGAGGCCGAGAAGCTCAAGAGCGCGATCGCAGGCGCTCTCGAGGGCTAACAAAGGCACCCTCGTCTCGCGGAGTCCCACCGCCTCGTGTGCGGGATACCCGAGGGCGTCGATTCCGGACCGGCGAGCGTGGTAGTCTGAGCGGCCAGCCCGGCATGATGCGCGCACGGTTTGGCAAGACCCGACTGTCCTCGGGGAGACGTGGGCGCGGCCGAGAAACCGAGGAGGCTGCGATGATGACTCGCCTCATGATCTGCGCGGCACTGCTGCTCGCGACCTGGAGCTGCAACGGCGAACAGGATTTCCCGACCCAAGCCTCCGAGAGCATCCGCGCCGATGAGCTGGGGGCCAAGATCGCGACCCTCTCCTCGGACGAGTTCCTCGGTCGTGAGCCGTCCACCGAAGGGGAGAAGAAGACGGTCGCCTACCTGACCGCCGAGTACCAGCGCATCGGCCTCACGCCGGCGGTGAACGGGAGCTTCCTGCAGCCGGTTCCGCTCGTGAGCATCACGGCCGATCCGGACATGACGCTCACGATTCGGGGCGAGGAGAAGAGCCTCGAGCTCGCCTACCAGACGGACATGATGGCCTGGACCAAGCGCGTCGAGGACACGGCATCGATCCAGGACAGCGAGCTCGTGTTCGTCGGCTATGGCATCGTCGCGCCGGAGTACGATTGGAACGACTACGCCGGTCTCGACGTGAAGGGCAAGACGGTTGTCGTGCTGGTGAACGACCCGGGATTCGCGACGAAGAATGACGAGCTCTTCAACGGCAACTCGATGACGTACTACGGCCGCTGGACGTACAAGTACGAGGAAGCCGCTCGCCAGGGTGCCGCCGGCGCCTTGATCATCCATGAGACCGGCGCGGCCGGCTATGGCTGGGAGGTCGTCAGCGGAAGCTGGGCCGGCGCGCAGTACGACCTCGTCGCCGAGGACAACAACCGCTCTCGCTGCGCCATCGAAGGCTGGATCCACCAGGACAAGGCCGCCGAGGTGCTCGCCCTGGCGGGCCTCGACCTCGCCACCGCACGCCAGCAGGCGCTCGCGAAGTCTCCGGCCACCGTGATCCCGGCCCGGGCGTCGCTCTCGATCCGCAACGACATTCAACGCTCCACCTCGCAGAACCTCATCGGCAAGATCGAAGGCCGCGAGCGTCCCGACGAGTCGATCGTGTACATGGCACACTGGGACCATCTCGGCGTGCGCGGCGATCAGGAAGGCGATGGAATCTACAACGGCGCCGTCGACAACGCGACCGGTGTCGGCGGCTTGCTCGAGATCGCCGAGGCGTTCGCCTCCCTGGAGACGAAGCCCGAGCGCACGATCCTCTTCGCGGCCGTCACAGCGGAGGAGTCCGGTCTGCTCGGCTCGAAGCACTTCACCGAGAATCCGACCGTGCCGATGTCCTCGATCGTCGCCGGTCTCAACATGGACGGCCTGAACTACTATGGCCGAACTCGCGACATCATCGTGATCGGTCACGGCAGCTCGGAGCTCGAAGACTACCTTCGTGAGGCCGCCAAGGTGCAAGGCCGCGTCGTGACGCCCGAGGACACCCCGGAGAAGGGCTACTACTACCGCTCAGACCACTTCAACTTCGCGAAGAAGGGTGTGCCGATGCTCTACACGAACGCCGGCATCGACCACCGCGACAAGGGCACCGAGTTCGGACGCGCGCAGCACGATCTCTACACCGAGAACAACTATCACAAGCCCTCCGACGAGTACTCGAAGGACTGGGACCTGACGGGCGCCGCCGAGGACCTCCAGCTCTTCTTCGCCATCGGCTGGCGGCTGGCCAACGAGGAGTCGTGGCCAAACTGGTACGAAGGGAACGAGTTCCGAGCCATTCGCGATCAATCGCGTCAGTGACGCCGACCACGCGAGAGCCGTGATGACACCTCCGATCCGGTCTCTTCTACTCGGGCTCCCGGTCGCGCTGCTCGTCGTCCTCGTGGGGACGGCGAGAGCGCAGCGGCCGACGTTTCCCGAGGCCCTCGACACCTGGCCCAACGTGCAGAGCCGAGCGAACAGCGATCCCTGGATCGCCCAGCACCACGACTCCATCCGGGTGATGCGGCCGCGTGTGCTGGTGATCAACTTCTCCAATCAGCTGGCGACCGATGAGCTCGAGCGGCAGACGCAGAAGCTGATCGATGCCGTCGCGGAAAGCTCCCGCTATCACGGCTACTCCGACCCGGACGCGCCCGCCTTCCTGCAGTATGAGGTCTTCAAGTTCATCGACCTTCGCGATCCGGACCGATCGAAGGGCAACGGCTCGCGCTCTCCGATCAAGCCCGATATCGAGTCGGGCATCAACATGGACTACTCGGCTCTCTACAATGAGCGATTCACCGAGCTCTACGACATCCGGGATCCGTGGGATCCCTCGAGGCGCCTCGGCCTCGAAGAGCTGGTCGATCGTGGCTTCGTACACGAGGTCTGGTTCTTCGTCTGCGTCGACGATTGGCTCCGATGCTACGAGTGCATCGAGATCAAGCCGGTCTATGACGAGCACTACCAGAAGGTCGGTGACGAGCATCGCCATGCCGGCAACGGCGCCGACACCGACCTGACCTGGACAGGACGCAGCCTTCGGTTCAACGGCATCAATCACGAGCGCGGGACCGGCTGCGCGATGGAGAATCTGGGGCACTCGCTCGAAGGCATGGCTCATGCCGACGTCATCCCCACCTTCAAGCGGTGGTTCTATGACTTCGCCGGCTTCGACCTCGATCGCCGACACGGGCTGCCGTTCAACTCCTTCTACCCGCTCTGGGGTGAAGGCAAGGGAATCACGTATCCGAAGCCGGATGTCGCGCTGGTCAAGCGCGACGACGAGATCTTCCGCCTCGCGGACTACGTGGCGACGGGCGGCAACGTCCACTTTCCTCCCAACGGCCGCCGTCACTACGATCAAGGCAACGAGACGCCCGTGCTCTCGACCATCGAGGACTGGCGGATCGGGAGCGGGTCCGACGGCCGGGATGTCGCTCGTCCGTGGACGAACGCCGTGCTCGAGCCCTATCACGCGATCGCTCCCGACTGCATGGGAGCTTGGCTCGTCTACTGGCGACAGAACATGCCCGGACTCGACAATCTCCAGAAGGACGAATCCGGTCGTCCCATGAAGAACTGGTGGCCGTTCCTCTTCTATTGAGCCCTCTGAGCGCTGGTCAGACGCCCCTCCGCTCGCTACCATCGCCGGCTCGGACCGAGAGCACCCGCCGTCTGCGACCCATCGGAGGATCCGCCGCCATGACCCGACCGTTCGCCGCATTCCGACCACTCTGGGTGGTTCTTGGCTTGATCGTCTGGACGGACCCCGCGCGGGCCGACGACGTTCAAGACGTCCTCGCGCCGGCCGGCGCTCACTCGATCTTCAACGGGAAGGACCTGAACGGCTGGAAGGGGCTGGTCGCCAACCCGCCCGCCCGCGCAAAGATGTCGGCCGAGGAGCTCGCGAAGGCTCAGGCAGAGTCCGACGCCCTGATCGCCCAGCACTGGCGCGCCGAGAGCGGGGAGATCATCAACGACGGTCACGGCCCCCACCTCTGCACCGACCGAGACTACGGCGACTTCGAGCTCTGGCTCGACTGGAAGATCTCACCCGGTGCCGACAGCGGCATCTACCTGCGCGGCAGCCCGCAAGTGCAGATCTGGGATCCGGTGGCCGGCATCGATCAAGCGAAGGTCGGCTCGGGCGGGCTCTACAACAACCAGAAGCACCACTCGAAGCCGCTGCTCGTCGCCGATCGTCCGGCCAGCTCGTGGAATACCTTCTACATTCGCATGATCGGCGAGCGCGTGACCGTGCGCCTCAACGGGCAGCTGGTCGTCGACGACGTGGCGATGGAGAACTACTGGGAGCGCGGTCGACCGATCTACCCGAGCGGACAGATCGAGCTGCAAACGCACGGTGGCGAGATTCGGTTTCGGCGCCTGTACCTGCGTGAGATCTCGGCCGAGGAAGCGAACCAACACTTGGCGCGTTGGGACGAGACGGGCTTCGTCTCGCTCTTCAACGGACACGACATGACGGGCTGGCAAGGGGCCGTCGACGGATACGGGGCCAAAGACGGTCTGCTGTTCTGTCGCAAGGGGCACGGCGGGAACTTGCTCACGCAGGCGGAGTTCTCGGACTTCGTGCTCCGGTTCGAGTTCCAGCTCGAGGTCGGCAGCAACAATGGGCTCGGCATCCGCGCGCCCGCCGAGGGCAATGCGGCCTACCTCGGAATGGAGCTCCAGATCCTCGACAACACCGCCGAGAAGTTCGCCAATCTGAAGGAGTGGCAGTATCACGGCTCCGTCTACGGTGTCTCCGCAGCACATCGCGGCTACCAACGCCCGATCGGAGAGTGGAACTTCCAAGAGGTGATCTGCCACGGCAAGCGAGTGATGGTCCGCCTCAACGGAACGACCATCGTCGATGTCGATTTCGCCAAGCTCGAAGGAACTCCCGACGGTCAAGCGCACCCGGGCCTCGAGCGCACGAGCGGGCACATCGGGTTCCTGGGTCACAATGACCCCGTCGCGTTTCGCAACCTGCGCCTGCGGGAGATCGACGGATAAACCCACCCGAAGGACGAGCCGAGGAGGCTGGAGGCACTCATGAGCGATTCGGATTTTCAATCCCGTGCCGACACGGTCTTGCGGCTCGTCCAAGAAGATCGTCCGGATGCCGCCGAGAAGCTGCTCGGAGAGCTGTACGACGAGTTGCGCTCACTCGCGCAGGCGAAGCTGCGCTACGTCCCCCCCGGCAATACGCTCCAGGCGACCGCCCTGGTTCACGAGGCCTACCTCAAGCTGGTCGGCAACAACGATCCCGGTTGGGACGGTCGTCGTCACTTCTTCGGCGCAGCGGCCGAGGCGATGCGACAGATCCTGGTAGAGCAGACGCGCCGCAAGAAGGCACTCAAGCGTGGCGGTGATCGCCGACGAGTGGACTTTGAGAACCTCACCCTCAGTGCCGACGGGCCCACTGAAGACGAGGCCGAGGATCTGTTGGCTCTCGATCGCGCCTTGAAGCGGCTCGAGAAGAAGGACGACCGCAAGGCCCAGATCGTCAAGCTGCGCCACTTCGCTGGCCTGACCATCCAGCAAGTCGCAGAAGCACTCGGCGTGTCGGAGTCGACCGTCGAGAAAGACTGGCGCATGGCGCGCACGCTTCTTTTCACCTTCATGAAGCACGAGTAGCGCTGCCAGAGAGCTGTCTCTGATTGAGAGAGTCGGCTGATTGTCGGTCCCGCTTACTCGAGGAACGCCACTCCTCGCGCCCCGGCTGGTCGTGACAGGTGACTTCACCGCGCTCTGCGGCTGATTGCCGTGCGCGGCTCGGTTGGAGTCGGTTGATTGCCGGGCGCGGTTGATTGCCGGGCTCGGTTGGAGTCGGTTGATTGGCTCGGTTCTCCACTCCGTTTCTGTACCGCTGCGTAACCTTCGATCGCCTTCCCCGTCCAGTCTCGTGTCATCACGAGTCTGTCACTAGGGAGCGATCACATGTCCGCGTCTCGAGAGAGTGTCCCGTTAGCATACTTAATCACGTTCACGACCTACGGAGCTCGCCTCCATGGCGATGCACGTGGATCCGTCGATGAGTATCACAACGAGCTCGGGGGGCCGTTCGTTCCTCCCAACGCTCGCCTGGTCCGGCTGAATGCCGAATCGATGCGCTATCCACCCTACCTTCTGCAAACTGAGGAGCACCGGCAGGTGGTCATTCAGGCCGTGACGTCCGCCTCGAGAAAGCGGCGCGATCAGCTCGTCGCGGCACAGAGTCGAACGAATCACGTCCACGTCGTCACCCGCTCGAATTGCAGCGACCCGAGGCGCCTCACGCAGGTTCTCAAACAGACGGCCAGTCGACATCTGAGACGGGCCGGATGCGACGTTCATCCGCATCGATGGGCTCGGGGGGGAAGCTCACGCTACATTTGGACTACCGAATCGCTCGACAGAGCCATCGACTACGTCCTGAATGAACAAGGAAGCCGCATGAGCTTTCACGTGCATCCCGAATATCAACACCTGCTTCGCGACGGCAACCAACAGAGCCGCCCACGTTGACGCGCCAAGAAAACGATCGAATCAGCGAGCCAAACAAACTGAGCCGCCCACGACGACGCGCCAAGATCGCGTTCGAATCACCTCACACCGCCGCACGCCCTGCGACGCACGAGCAGACAGCAGCCAGTAAGCGGGCCAAATCAAACAGCGGGATGCAACTCCAGCACTCCTGCCTCATGCCGTCGGTCGGATGCGGAGGAACAGGTTGACGCCTTCGGGCTCGCTGTCGACCGTGACCTGTGCGTCGTCGCCGAGTGCCTGGCGGGCCAGGGCCTCGAGATCCTCTTCGGTGCGATGGTTGAGGATCCAGTCTTGCATGGTCATCAGCGACCGCGACGGATTGCGGGGGTGGAAGTTTCCCAGATTCAGCTCGCCGTCCGGAGCGACATTGCGAGCGAACTTGCTGATCATGGCGACGAAGGTGCGATCGTCGAAGTAGTCGAAGAGCCCGGCCGACCAGACGAGGTCATACTTCTCGCGCGAGCGATACTTGAAGACGTTCGCCTGCTCGAAGCGAACGTTTCGAGCACTCTCCCCGAGCAGGTCCTTGGCATGAGCGATCGCGTTGGCGTCCAGGTCGATGCAATCCACCGCGACCCGATCGGACAGCTCGGGGTTCTCGGCGAAGAACTCCTCGAGGTCGCGAGCCGGACCGCTCGCCAGGTCCAGTACCTTCAATCGTCCCCGCCGGCGAGCTTTCTCGACCAGCAGCGCCTTGAAGTACGCCTTGCGATTGCGCACTGCTTGGGGAGCCGGCTGAGCTTGGAAGAACCGGTCCCAGCGCGCCGCCACCGGCTCGCTCGACTCGTAGCGCGTGTAGATCCTGTCGATGATCTCATAGTCACCCGAGTAGCCGTGTGGCTTGGAGAAGCAGAATCCCATGAGGGTGCGTGAGGTCGTCAACGCTTCGCCGAAGAACCGATGAATCGCGCTGCGATGCTCGTCCGAGAGCGGAGCGGCCGGATCCTCGATGCGAGCGGTGACGAATCGATCGACCATCTGGGCGATCTCGTCGAAGTCTGCCTTTCGAGGGCCCAATCGGCAGCGATCGGACAGCGACTGTCTCTTGGCTTGCTCATGATCTCGGAGGTGCGAGCGGCTGATTCTCGGTTGCATCGTCGGACTCCTCACGCGAGTGTTTGGGGGTGCGTTCGGTGGGTCGGGGTGACCATCACCGCCTCGCCTGCAGCGCCCCATTCGCGATCGCGGCCGAAGCCCGTAAAAAAAGTGGTCGATCGGTACCGAGAAGATCGGCAGCCAACACACGACAGAGCCTCTGAGGGCACTTCATGCTCAGACTCGCAGCCCTTCTCCTCACCCTTCTCGCCGGTAGTCCACACACTCAGAGTGACCGGCAGACGATTCGCTTCGATCTGGGCGAGGTCGCACCACCCGAGGGAGCCGGCTGGAATGCTCTCCTCGAGCCAGGTCGCACGGGACGTCTGCTGATCGAGGCTCGCGACTCCGCCGAGCGACGCACCGGCGTGCGATGGCATCAAGTCGATCCTTGGAGCGATGCGGAAGACGAAGCGGCGCTCACGAGCGTGGGCTGGCCTCGCTTCGCGATCCGTGATTGCTTCATCGCGCGACAGCCGACTCGATTTCGGCTCGAGGGTCTCGAGCCACGAGCCGACTACGACCTCTCGTTCCTCGGACCTCGCCGTCCCTCGCTCGAGCCGATCGCGTCCGGACGATTTCGATCCGGTGATCGACGAGCCGTCCTAACGGCGGCGGGGCCGGTCTTGTGCGAGTGGCGATTGGAAGACGTCTCCGCGGATGCCAACGGGCAGCTCACCCTCACGGTGCACGGCTCGCCCACCGAGCCGGTTGAGGTGATGCTGATCGAGCTCCGCGGTCCGTTCTCCGCACCCCAGCCCGCCCGGGCGCCGGCCGAAGACCTCGGGGCTCCTCCCGTCGTGAGTGCGGCCGCGTGGGCGATCGCCGACGGCACGACCGGCGAGATCCTGTGGTCGCACCGGGCGGACACGGTTCGACACATGGCGAGCACGACGAAGATCATGACGGCCTGGATCGCGTTGGAGATGGCCGCCGACCGTCCCGAGCTTCTCGAGCGCCGGATCCGCATCTCCGAGACCGCGGATCGGACGGGTGGCAGCACGGCGGGATTGCGAACGGGCGAGGAGCTGACGGTCTCGGACTTGATGCACGCGCTGCTCCTGCCTTCGGGCAACGACGCGGCGATCGCCGTGGCCGAGGTTTTTGGTTGCGAGCTCGGTGCGCCGACGCCCGACGAGGCGGTCGAGCGTTTCGTGGCCGAGATGAACCGCCGCGCCACTCGATTGGGGATGACCCGCACGCGTTATGACGATCCCCATGGCAACAGCGCCAACGCCTCGTGTGCCGGCGATCTCGTTCGATTGGCGATCGCGGCTCGTCGGAACGAAGCCTTCCGTCGCATCGTGGCCACTCGCCAGCACGTCTGCCGCCTGCGCACGCCGGCCGGTACTTTCCGCGAAGTGACGTGGCGCAATACGAACCGCCTCCTCGACATCGAAGGCTATGACGGCATCAAGACCGGAACGACGACGGGCGCGGGCGCTTGCCTCGTGTCCACCGGGGAGCTCGACGGCCAGCGCCTGATCGTGGTCGTGCTCGGCTCGACCTCGCGCGAGGGCCGCTACGTCGACTCACGAAACTTGTATCGCCATGCCTGGCGACAGCTCGAGGCCGCGGGAGGACGCTGAGGTCCTCGGGCAGCCTCATCGCGCGCTCTCAGGCCGAGCGGAACGTCTGGCGCTGGTGACCCAGCCCCGTGATGGCGAGCTCGACGACGTCTCCGGGCTTCAAGTAGCGCGGCGGATCTTGACCGAGCCCCACGCCGGGCGGTGTGCCGGTGGTAATGAAGTCACCGGCTTCCAGAGTCATGAACTGTGAGACGTAGTGCACGATGGTGAGGACCCCGAAGACCATCGTTCGCGTGTTGCCTCTTTGCATGGACTTCCCGTTGACCGAGAGCGTGAGCTCGAGATCGTCGACATCGGCCACCTCATCTCGAGTGGCGAGCCAAGGGCCGATCGGGTTGAAGGTGTCGCAGGACTTGCCCTTGACCCACTGCCCGCCGTGCTCGAGCTGAAACTCTCGCTCGGAGACGTCGTGCGATATCGCGTAGCCCGCGATCGACTCGACCGCCGCCTCGCGCGATTCGAGGTACCGTGTGTCGCGGCCGATGACCACGCCGAGCTCGACCTCCCAATCGGTCTTCTCACTCCGGCGAGGAATCAGGACGTCGTCGTAGGGACCCACGACGGTGTTGGCACCCTTCATGAAGAGCACGGGCTCTTCGGGAACCGGCATGCCCGACTCTTCGGCATGATCGCGATAGTTGAGGCCGATGCAGATCACCTTGCCCGGGCGTGCGATGGGAGCGGCCCAACGAGCGTCGTCGGAGACCTTCGGAAGATCACCGGACTCGGCCAACGCTCGAAGACGGGTCAGACCTCCCGATTGGAAGAAGTCGCGATTCCAGTCGGCGAAGTGCGCCGAGCAGTCGTGGCGGGCTCCATCACCTCGCAGGATGCCGGGCCTCTCGCTTCCGGGCTCGCCGAATCGAATCAGTCTCAACGTTCGTCCTCCGGAATCTCGGCCATCGGTGACCTCTCGAGCCATTGCCCGCGAGGTGCCCGATGATGGAGTGCCAGGCCGGGCGGAGCAAGCGTCGACCTGCCGGACCTCGGTCTGGTAGGGTGACGGCCCAGGATCGATTTCGGAGGCGGAAGGGACGAGGATGACGGCGAACGACGCGGGTGGCGCCGGGTCAGCGGGTGGCATCTCGCTCGAAGGTGCGGACGACCTTGGCCGGCGATCCGGCGACCACGGATCGGGGTGGCACGTTCTCGGTGACGACTGCGCCGAGTGCGACGACGGCGCCCTCGCCGATCGTGACACCGCGCAGAATCTGAGCCTGCCCTGGGATCCAAACGTTGCGGCCAATGTGCACGGGCTCGGTGCGGATGGGCTCGTCCGGATCGATCTGATGAAAGTCGGAGTCGAGGATGCGGGTGTAGGAGCCGATGACACAGTCGTCGCCGATCGTGACGTGGCTCCACGAGCACACTTGAATCCCGTGTGCGAGGGTCACATGATTCCCGATGTCGATGCGCCCTCGCCGGGCGTCCAGCCAGCAGGGAACGAGGTACGAGGCCAAGCGAATGTCGTCGCCGATGGAGATGTTGTCGCCGCCGTCGATCTCGGGGCGACCGTAGCAGCGAGGTCGTCGACCGAGATCACGCACCTCGGCCATCCAAAGCGGTGTCATCCAACGCCAGTACTGCTTGCGGAGCCGGCGTCGCGCACGAGCGATCTGCCTCAAGAGCACGTCGATGCCTCCCGGGATTGTCGATGGTGAGCCAACGTTCGAACGGAGAGACCCCATGCGGACCACCGTGGGAACCACCCCCGAAGACTCCTCGCATCTGGAATCGGAGCTCGGCTCGATGAAGGAGCGCTTCGAGGAGATCTACGCGTCCAACGAGTGGCGTCACGGCTCGGGCTCGGGCTCATTGCCGAAGCATACCCGAGGCTATGTGCGCTGCCTCCAGCGCTTCCTGCGTGAGCAGGCCATCGAGACCGTCGTCGACCTCGGCTGCGGCGACTGGCAGTTCTCGCGCTTCCTGCGCTGGCAAGGCCTCGAGTACCGAGGTTTCGATATCGTCTCGAGTGTCATCGAGCAGAATCGAGCGCGCTTCACGGCGCCAAACATCGAGTTCCATCTCTTCTCCGGTGACGTCGCCGACCTCCCGCCCGCCGACCTGCTGATCGTCAAGGACGTACTCCAGCACTGGTCGGACGAGGCCGTTCAGGCTTTCTTGCCCACGCTGCGGCAGTATAAGTACAGCCTCGTGACGAACTGCGTCAACCCGGGCGGTGAGACGGTCCACGTCGACATCGCCGACGGCGACTTCCGCTACCTCGACATTCGTCGGCCACCGTTCAACGTCGAGGCCGAGGAGATCACGGAGTTCACGAATCGCCGGCCTCTGCTCCTACGTCCGTTCAAGCGCGTGCGCTGGCTCAAGCGAGTGCTGCTGGTTCGAGGCGATCGCTGATCCGGCATGACGAGGCGCAGGCTGCGATCACTGGCCGCTCCCGCGACGGAGATCGCTCCAGTCGGTAGGATGGCCGCCCCATGAATCCTCCGAACGTCCGCGAGCCGCGCCGCGTGCTCCAGATCGTCAACGGTGTCCCGTGGCAACCCGACACGGGTGGCGGCATCCTCTATGCCTTCGACCTCGGTCGAAGGCTGCAGGAGCGCGGTCACCGCGTGGACTTCCTGGTCGCCACCGAGCCGGCGAACGAAGGCTCGCTCGAGGGGACCTCGGTGACCTTCTCGTTCGACATCCACAAGCGACGCTCGCCGATCTCGATGTATCGAAAGGCTCGCCGCCGCCTCCCGGATTACGACATCGTGCACGCCCACTGCAAGGAGGGGGCGCTGATCGCGTTTCGACGGCGTTGGACACGACGAAGGCCCCGCTTCGTGATGACCGTTCACAATCCCGCGCCTCGTCGCCGCTCCTTCTTCAGCGAGTCCGTCCGGCGCCGCTGGGAGCGACTCGCGGCGCGATGCGCCGACGTGGTCTGCGTTCCTTCGGAGTACTCGCGGCGAGCGGTGGCGGAAGCCTACGAGATGGAGGCGTCCCGCCTGCGCGTCGTACCTCCGGGCGTCCCCGACGAGTGCTTCGAAGCGTCGTCGAAACCGCGCCCCTCATTGGCCGGGCGGCCGGCTCGGCTGGTCTCGATCGGACGCATCTGCGGCCAGAAGGGATTCGACATCCTGCTCGAGGCCTTGGCGAAGATCGAGCACGACGCCCGCCTGAAGATCATCGGCGACGGGCCGGCGGCCGAGGTCGAGACGCTCGAGAATCGATGCCGAGAGCTGGGGATCGAGGATCGTGTCGAGCTGACCGGCTTCGTACCTCGCGAGCAAATCATCGAGGACCTCGCCCAAGCCGACCTGTTCGTGCTCGCCTCACGGGCCGAGAGCTTCGGCATGGTCTACGCCGAAGCCCAGGCCGTCGGCTTGCCGGTCATCGGCACGGCAGTCGGCGGTGTGCCCGAGGTGATCGCCGACGGAGTGACGGGAAGGCTGGTGCCGCCCGAAGAGAGCGACGCACTGGCCCAGATGATCGACGAGCTTCTCGGTGACGAGGCGCTGCTCCAAGAGCTGGGCGCGGCCGGGCGGAGCCGCGCTCGAGAACGGTTCAGCTGGGAGACGTCGGTCGATCGAACCGAAGAGGCCTATGAGGAAGCGCTGGGAAAGGGGAGGTCATGACGGAGCGGCGAATCCTCGACGTGGGGTGCGGCAACAAAAAGGCCGAGGGAGCGATCGGTGTCGACACCTCGCTGAACGGTGCCGCCGACGTGGTGGCAGACCTGAATCATCTGCCTTGGCCTTTCGCGCCCGAGTCCTTCGACGAGATCTTGGTCATCCACGTGATCGAGCATCTGCCCGACCTGATCGGCGTCATGAAGGAGATCCATCGCGTCGCGCGCCCGGGGGCGATCGTGCGCATCGAGACCCCCTACTTCACCTACTACCAGTCCTGGTGCGACCCGACCCATGTGCACCACCTGACTCGCGAGAGCCTGGACTACTTCCTCGACGACAGCCAGTTCACCTTCCGCTACACCGATCGCCCGTTCTTCCACGCGGAGGAGAAGACCATCCTCTTCCGGAAGTCGCTGTGGAACCTGTTCCCTCGTCTCGTCTACCGCTTCTCACCCCGGCAGTATGAGCGCTACCTGCCCTACATCTTCCCGGCCAAGAACCTGAGATTCGTCCTGCGACGGCTTTGAGTCGGAGCGCCTTCCGGCGGCTGGAATCCGGCCTCCATCCTGGCTCTGGACACTCCCCGGCCCTTTGCCTAAGCTGAGCCTGCCTGCCACCGTACATTTGATGGGAAGCTCCCTCACCGGATAGACTCGGATCAGCGACCGGCGATGCCGTGGGCCCGATGGGTCGCGCGTTTGACGGAAGAAGGCGAGTTTTTTCAAACGAGCCCAGCCCGCTGCCGAGCGCCTCCGTACCTGAATCGACTGGAAACACTCCCTCGGAGGAACGCATGATCGCCAAGTTCACCCACATCGCCCTGGGGCTCCTCGTCCTGTCGTCCTGGGCGTTCGCGCAAGAGCCGGAAGCCGAAGCTCCCAAGAAGGAGGCGACTCCGACGCAGGAGGCTACGCCCGCAGCTGCGCAGGATGCGAGTCACGTCGAGTCCCAGCCCGCGGACTGGAGCTTGGCCAAGGAAGGCAAGACCCAGCACTACCTCGTCTACTCGCTCAAGGACGAGGCGACCGCCAAGAGCGTCGCGAACTCGCTCGAGTCGCTCTACGGGAAGTACAAGCAGCTCCTCAAGCCGGACTTCGAGTCCAAGGACCCGTTCTCCGTCCTGATCTTCCCCGACCTCACGAACTACAACGCGTTCGGTGAGGAGTTCGGAGGCGCTGCGTCGTCCACGTACGCCGCCTACTGCCCCGAGGATCATCCCGAGCAGCCGGTCGCGCTCCTGCACAACGACAACAACACCTATCTCCGGATGTACGCTGCCCACGGCGCCACCAAGCAGTTCCTGCGGAAGGCCTTCCCGGGTCGCGTGCCGCCGAGCTGGATCGAAGACGGACTCGCCAGCATGTTCGAGGTCACGCTCGCCTACAACTGGAGCGCGAACATCCTCAAGTACATGACCGAGAACGACCAGTTCATCCCCCTCGAGCAGCTCCTGCGCGCCGGCAACACCGACTTCAGCCGCCAGCGCATCTCCGAGCTCGGCCTCCTGTTCTACTACCTCGTGTACATCTCCGAGGACACGAAGGCCTACATCGATCCGATCACCAACAAGCAGAAGCAGCCTTTCGTCGAGTACATCCAGAAGGTCCTCGCCGGTGAAGACGTCTCGCAGCTCGACGTGCACAAGCTCTTGACCACTCCCGAGCGCATCAAGCAGCTCGAGGAGGAGTTCAAGACCTACAAGTTCGTCAGCCAGTAAGACCGGCCCTCTCGAGACATCGAACCCGGACGCCCCGGTATCACCTCGGTGAGCCGGGGCGTTCTTCGTTGAACGGAGTTCCCATGCAAGACCTGTTGCGCTCGGCCGCTCGACTCGGTGGCTTGGCCCTTTCGCTGATCGCTCCGTCCTGTCAGCCCAATCGACCGCCGTCGGCCGCGCCGCGGACGGATCTCGTCCGCGAGCTGACCATCCCGGCCACGGCGTATCCGCGCCGCTACAACGAGAACCCGGGTCGCGCTCAAGGTCACCATCTCATCGTTTGGTCTGGCGGAAGACAAGCCGGCAAGGCTCTCCTCGAGTCGGACACGGCCGACGGTGCGTTCCTCGAAACGTTGCTCGCCATGGGCGCTCGAGCAGGGAACAACCTCTCCGAGCGCACCTGGACGGCGAACGGTGATCCGGACGCGCCCGAGCCTGATCAGCACGTGATGGGAAGCCCGGTCCGAATCTCCGTGCGCTGGGACAGCCAGACCCACCCGTTGGAGAGCCTGCTCACCTCGAGCGCACCCTTGGAGCTCGACATCCGTGTCGGGGGGCACGCCGACCTCATTCCGGTCTTTCGGTCCGGCTGTATCACCTGCGCCTTCTCCTGCCCAGGCGGCCGAACGAGCAACGCGGCGGTGACCATCCGCGATCAGGTTTCCAAGCGTCAAGAGTTTCGCGCGAACCTCGAGGCCTGGCCTCCGGACGGCACACCGGTCGAGATCGTGTTCGAGCTCATGAATCGTTGATCCGGCCCTCTCCAGACCGCAACATGTTCGAGTACCATCAGCCCCACTTCTCAGCCCTCGGGAACAGAGGCCTCTCATGAGAATCTTGCTCGTCGCCACGCTGGTTTCCTTGGTCTCCTGTGCCGGACCCACGCCGCGTCCCCAGCCGCTCCCGAGCCAGACCGAGCCGGTGGTGGCCACCTTTTCGATCGTGGGCTTTGATCCCGAGACGGGCGAGCTGGGCATCGCGGTCGCTTCGAAGTTCCTGGCCGTCGGTGCGGTCGTCCCCTGGGCGAAGGCGGGCGTGGGAGCGGTGGCGACGCAGTCGTTCGCCAATACGAGCTACGGTCCTCGCGGGCTCGAGCTGATGGCCGAAGGGCTCACGGCCCAGGAAGCGCTCGACAAGCTCGTGGGCGACGACTCCCAAGCGGCAATTCGCCAGGTCGGATTGGTCGACGCCAAAGGACGCTCGGCGACCTTCACGGGCGACGACTGCTACGACTGGGCGGGTGGACTCGCGGGCGAGGGCTTTGCCGCCCAGGGCAACATCTTGGCCGGCGAAGCCGTGGTCCAAGCGATGGCCGAAACGTTCCCGAAGGTAGAAGGCGACCTCGGCCAGCGACTGCTGGCCGCTCTGGCGGCTGGCCAGGAGGCGGGCGGTGACAAGCGCGGCCGCCAGTCGGCCGCGCTCTTGGTCGTGCGGGAGCGCGGCGGCTACGGCGGCTTCAACGATCGATACCGCGACCTCCGTGTCGACGATCACGAGAAGCCGATCAACGAGCTGAAGCGCCTCTATGAGATGCACAAGCGCGTCTTTCGCGCACCGCGAAAGCGCAGCGGCGACGACCGCTGATCGTGTCCCTCAGCCCGACGACTCGTTCATGAGCTTCTCGCGCAGCTCGGCCAGGCGCTGCTGATCGCTCGCGGCGAGCTGCGGGAAGTCGGGGCGAAGGCTCGCGATCGTCGCGACCATGATCTCGGCCACGGCCACCCGCATGCTCGGCTTGTCATCGGCGGGAATCGCGTACCAAGGCGCCCAGGCCCGAGACGTCTCTTGGAGCGCTTCCTCGTAGGCGGTCTGATAGCTCGGCCAGAAGCGACGCTCCGCGACATCGGCCTCGGTGAGCTTCCAGTTCTTCTGGGGGTCGTCGATGCGCGAGAGGAAGCGTTGCCGCTGCTCCTCGAAGGACACGTTCAGGAAGAACTTCACGACCACCGTGCCGTTGCGCGCCAGATGCTTCTCGTGCTGTCGAATCGAGCGATAGCGCGACTGCCAGCGCCGGTTGGGTGCCTCCGTCTCCGGCAGCCGCTGTGAGGCGAGCAGCTCGGGATGCACGCGCACGACGAGCACCTCCTCGTAGTAGCTGCGGTTGAAGATTCCGATCGTACCGCGACCGGGGAGGCGTCGACTCGTGCGCCAGAGGAAGTCGTGATCGAGGTCCTCGTGAGTCGGCTGCTTGAAGGCCGAGACGTGACAGCCGGCCGGGTTGACCCCGGTCAGCACTGCCCGAATCGTGCTGTCTTTGCCCGCGGCATCGAGCGCCTGGAACAGGAACAGCACCGCCCAGCGATCCTGCGCCCAGAGCCTGCGCTGCAAGCCCTCGAGCTGCTCAGTGAGATCCCCCAGACGATCCTTGAGCTTCTTCTCGCTCGGCTGGTCGCCGGGCGGCTTTGTGGAAACGGAGCTGAGCTGAAACGAGCCGTCGAAGGGCACGAGGAAAGGATGGGGCACGGCTTGAAACATCGAAAGCAACCTCGCGCACAGGATCGGAAACGACGCGAACGGCTCAGTCGCGCTCGTCTTCCAAACGACGAGCGCGAGGCCCGCTGGGTCCGCAGATCATAACCCGAGGCGCCAGTCCCGGGGACGGTAACGACCAGCGACGAGCTCGATGACGACCGATCGCTTCAGCGCGAGCCCCTGGGTGGCTTCCGTCCAAGGGGAGTGGCATGAGCGCATTCTCCGTCATTTTTGTCCAAGGGTTCTCGTGTCGGTTGGCGTGGTTCTCCTTCGACAGCGCAGGGGAGTCAACGACCGCTAAAGATTCGCGCACCGAGGGCGACCAACGCTCGCCTTGTTCCGCCACTGGACTCGCTGCGACTTCCACCATCTGCGATCTACTCGGACCAGAGTAAGAAGGAGAAGAGAACCGTGACAAAGCGCAATCTACGTTTCTTCGCCAGCGTCGCCTTGGCCGTGGGCTTGGCCTGTTCCTCGTTGGCTGCCCAGGATTTCGGTGATGACTTCGAGGACGGCGTTCTCGGCGTGAACAACTCTGCCAACGGCACCGGATTCGAGAGCGGCACCCATCTGACCGCCTCGGTGGCCGAGGCCAACGATGCCGCTGAGTTCTCGGCCAACGACAACACCTCCGGCGCCTGGATCATCAGCAAGGACACTTTCGATCCGGATGGGTTCTCGACGACGTGGTCGTACAACAATTGGGTGGACCCGGGAGGACGCCTTTGCGTGGGTCTCGCCAAGGATCCCGCCGCTGCTTACTCGCCTGGGTTCCTCATCGACGGCACCCGGGGAACCAACCAGATCCGCGTCGCCCTCCAGGGATTGACCCGGGGGGACAAGCTCGAGATCCAGCACGTCTTCAACAACGTGGAGACGACGCTCACCTCAGTGGCGGCGCTGAGCTCCCTGGTCGATTTCTCGACGTCCTTCGAGATCTCGTTCTCGGTCACCGCCGCTGGTTACGAAGCGACGATCGATCAGGGGGGCAGCACGGTCGTCGGACCCGTGACCGGCACTTGGGCCGCGGGAGGCGTGACGCTGACCGAGGTCGAGGACGCCAACGGTGAGATGCGCGTCAGCGCCTATCTCCAGGGGACCTTCCAGGCCACCTCCACCGCATCGCTCGACAAGATCGGAGCCCCTCGACCTTTCAACAGCAACTGCGATGACTTCGATGACGGTGATCTCGGCGTGAACAACTCTGCCAACGGCACCGGATTCGAGAGCGGCACCCATCTGACCGCCTCGGTGGCCGAGGCCAACGATGCCGCCGAGTTCTCCGCCAACGACAACACCTCCGGCGCCTGGATCATCGGCAAGGACACGGTCGATCCGGACGGGTTCTCCACGACGTGGTCCTACAACGAGTGGGTGTCTCCAGGAGGACGCCTTTGCGTGGGTCTCGCCAAGGACCCCGCCGCAGTCTACTCGCCTGGGTTCCTCATCGACGCCACCCGAGGAACCCCCCAGATCCGCGTCGCCCTGCAGGGTGCGGACCGGGGGAACAAGCTCGAGATTCAGCACGTCTTCAACAACGTGGAGACGACGCTCACCTCAGTGGCGGCGCTCAACTCCTTGGTGGACTTCTCGACGTCCTTCGAGATCTCGTTCTCGGTGACCGCCGCGGGTTACGAAGCGACGATCGACCAAGGGGGCAGCACGGTCGTCGGACCCGTGACCGGCACTTGGGCCGCGGGGGGCGTGACGCTGACCGACGTCGAGGACGCCAATGGTGAGATGCGCGTCAGCGCCTATCACCAGGGGATCTTCCAGGCCACGTCAACGGCATCGCTCGACAAGATCGGCCTTTGCGGCTTCGCCTGGAAGTTCAACGGCCCGGCCGATGTGGGCGGCGCACCGGTGAACTTCACCGCGACCTGCGACACCTCGGAGCTCGGAAACAAGGCGCTCGTCTTCATCAGCCTCGGCAACGGAAGCCCGTCCATTAAAGTGCCGCTGAGCGGAGGCAAGAGACTCTTCCTCGACTTCGATTCGATCCTCGTTTTCTGGATCGGCCTCCCGAGCCCGGTTCGACAGGTCACCCTGAACAACTGCTCGGGCGAGTCTACGGTGCCCGTGGCCATCCCCGCTTCGGCGCCGGTTGGGGTCTCGGTCTATTTCGCCGGTTACTCGATCGACGGCCTGGGCAACGTGCCGTCCGTGACCTCGACGAAGTCGTTCGTGACTCAATAAGGGAGCTCCTCCAGCCTGAGGGAGTGGAATGTGGGAAGACATTTCCTCCCTTCTCGAACAGCCAGCAACAATCGTCGAGAACAGCCCGAGCGGATCACAGCCCTGTGTTTCGCTCGGGCTTTTTTGCATTCGATCGCGTTGACGCGACATGCGAGCCCCGAGGAACGAGGGGCGGCTCGGGTGGCACGATGGACCGGCCTGCATTCCAGCGCCTGCTCAGAGACGTCGAGGCGGGCCGGATCGACTGCATCGTCGTCTACAAGGTCGACCGGCTCTCGCGCAGCCTGATCGACTTCTCAAAGATCGTCGACCTCCTCGACCGCCACGGTGCGAACTTCGTCTCGGTGACCGAGCCCTTCACGACGGCGACGTCGATGGGCCGGCTCACGCTCAACATGATCCTCTCCTTCGCGCAGTTCGAGCGCGAGATCGCGGCCGAGCGCATCCGGGACAAGGTCGCGGCCGCCAAGCGTATGGGAAAGCACACGGGCGGCGT
>JAJDCO010000038.1 GCA_029260795.1 Planctomycetota bacterium
AAGGTGTGTTTGGTCGCGGATGGAGCGGAAGAGATGTGGAGCGTGCTCGAGACGCACCTGAACGAGGACACGCTTGGTGTCCGCGTCCACTCGGTTCTCGACTTCTACCATCTGATCGAGAAGCTCGGCGCGGCAGCACATGGGGTCGATCCCGATAACGCAGCGAAGCGGCGCGACGACTGGCGAGACCGGCGACTCAAGCGAGCCAATGCTGCTGAGGAGATCCTTCGAGAGCTCGACGCGTCCGGGCTTGAGGACGCCGCCGTCGGACAGGACAAACCGGTTCGAGCCGCGATCACCTACTTGCGCCATCACAAAGATCGAATGCGTTACGCCCGTGCGCTCCGGGACGAACTCCCTATAGGAAGCGGCAACGTCGAAGCGGCCTGCAAGAGTCTGGTCGAGGTCCGAATGAAGCGGTCAGGCACTCGCTGGAAGGAAGCCTCTGGAGAGCACATCCTCCAACTCCGTGCACTGGCTACAAGCGACCGATGGGAGGCGGGAATGAAGCTCGCCATGAAGACGCTCCGATGCGCTGTCAGGAGGGCCGCATAGGAACTGCGCACGAGAGAATCCACACCCTGCTGATCCTCCTTGGCGGTGGAAGCTCGGGCGCTCGGGGCCTACCATGGCGGGAGTCCGGGGAAGGACCTGTCGAAGGAGATCATGAGCGCGACCTGGCTGCCTCTTCCCGTTGCTCAGCTGCGGCGTCGGGCATTCAATTCGAAGAGCTCGAAGGACCGGCACGATACAGCCTACTTTGCGTGGGAGGTGTCGGTGCGGCTGGCCGTGGCGGCTTCGCCGCCGACGGACGTCGCGGCCTTGCGGCGGGCGTCGGTCGGCGAGTGGGTCCGGGCGCTGGGTACCCAGGAGACGCGGCTCGATCAGAAGCCGGTCACCGAGCTGTTCGCACTGATGAGCGAGGTGGGCGCGGGCGCCAAGAAGCGGCCGGCCAAGGTCTCGGGCACCGAGCTGCTGGCGGCTCTGCCCGCTTATCGCAACAAGGTCATCGGACACGGCTCGACTCGGCCGGGGTCCTTCTACGAGTCGGCGAGTGAGCTTCTGCTCGGCGCGCTGGATGCCGCTTGGGACGCAGAGCTGTTCCTGCCGCGCTCGGGGAAGATGGTCTTCTTGGAATTGATCGTCGAGCGAGCGGACGGCCAGCGGGTCGGACGCGTGCTCGATCTGACGGGCGAGACGCCGCTCGTCATCGATCCTCGGGGCAGCGAGCTGCCGCAAGGCACGCGCAGCCATCGGCTGTACTGGCGAGAAGGCGACGTCTATCGCGATCTGCACCCTTGGCTGATCCTCCAGGAAGAAGGCGAGCGCCTCTACTGCTTCAACGGGTTGGCGCGGCGGGCCGAGTACCTCGACTACGGCTCGGGCGATCTGCTCCGCGGCCAGGAGCTCGAAGGCGTCCGTCCTGGCCTCGAGCAGGAGCTGCGGATCCTCTTCTCGAGCCCGGCTCCGAGCGGGCCGGAGCCCGATGAAGCGTCCGGGTCGGCCGACCGCTTCGGTGAGTTCAAGATCCTGGGCCGCCTCGGCGTGGGCGGCATGGGCGAGGTGTACCTGGCCGAGCAAGAGACGCTCGGGCGGCGGGTGGCGCTGAAGATCCTGCCCGAGCGCTCGGCGCAGGAGCCGGTCTCGCTGGCGCGCTTCCGGCGCGAGATCGCCGCCTTGTCCCGCTGCGAGCATCCTCACGTCGTCAAGGTGCTCACCTCGGGCGAGGCTCGGGGAGTGCCCTACTATGCGATGGAGTACGTCGACGGCGCGGACATGTCCGACGTGGCGAAGGCGCTCTCGGACACGGGCGACTTCGACTCGGCGGTGTCGACGGCGTGCGAGACGGCGCGCGGGCGGCAGAAGGAGCTCTTCGAGGACGCTCCTCCGGTCGAGAAGGCCGGCATCAAGGGCCGCACCGATCGCGGCCGCTTCCGCGAGCTGGCGACCTACTTCCGCGACGCGGCGCGCGGAGTCGCGCACCTGCACGAGCACGGGATCATCCACCGCGACTTGAAGCCGGGCAACCTGATGATCACGGCCAACGACCGGCGCGCGGTCGTGATGGATCTGGGCCTCGCCGCCGTCGAGGACGCGAGCGTGTCTTTGACCATGGACAAGAGCCAGATCCTGGGTACGCTCCGCTACATGCCGCCCGAGCAGCTGCAGCGCAACTTGCTCTCGGTCGATCACCGGGCCGACGTCTATGCGCTCGGCGCGACGCTGTACGAGCTGCTCGCCGACCGTCCCTTCCACGATGGCGACACCAAAGCACGCCTCATCGAGCAGGTGCTGAGGGAGCAACCGCTCGCGATCGAGAAGGCGAACCCCTCGGTCCCGAAAGACCTCGCCACGATCGTTCGCAAGGCGTCCGAGAAGGACCCGGGCCTGCGCTACGAGTCGGCCGAGGCGTTGGCGGACGATCTCGAGGCGTTTCTCGACAACCGCCCCATCAGCGCTCGCCCGCCTAGCCTGGGCTACGTCTTCAAGATGGCGGTGCGCCGACACAAGGCGTTTAGCGCCGTGATTGCGGTGTCGCTGGTGATCATCGTCGTGGGGACGATCGTCGCTTTTCGACAGATCACCGACGCCCGCGACGACGCGAAGCTCGAGCAGAGTAAGACGGCCAAGGCGCTTGAGGAAAAGGGCGAGGCGCTCGGCCTCGCGCAAAGCAACGAAGAGCGCGCCACTCGCAACGCCAAAGAAGCCACGCGCAACGCCGAAGCGGCCCAGCGCAACCTCGACGAGCTGCTGCAGCTTTCGAGCATCGAGATCCTGACGGACATGCGGCGACGGGCCGATGAGGATCTGTGGCCTCCGGACTCCGCCCGGAGGCCGAAGATGGTGACCTGGATTGCCGAAGCGGAGGCCAGCATCGTGCCGCTCGTCGCTCCGCTCGAGGCGCAGCTCGCGAAGCTCGAAGCCGAAGCGTTGCCGTACACCGAGGCCCAGGGCCAACGCGATCGCGAGACGCATCCCGAAGCCGGCGCCCTCGCCGAGGCGAAGGCGAAGACCGCCGAATTGGAAGAGAAGCTCCAGGCAGCGAAGAAGAAGTCGACGGGACCGACGGCCTTGCTCTCGGGCGACGGCGAGAAGTCCAAGGAGGAAGCCGAGCAGCTCGAGAAGGCGCTCGAGGCGCAACGGGCCGAGGTGGCGCGGCTCGATGGAATCGTGTCCGAGCGGCGGACGTGGGAGTTCACGAGCAACGAGAAGATGGACGCGAGCGAGAAGCTTTGGCGGCACCGGCTGCTGAGCACGCTCCTCGCCGATCTTCGCGTCTTCGTCGATGGGCCGGGCGAGGCAGACGAGGCGGTGCGCGGCTATGCGGGCGAGGGCTACGGGACCAGCTTGCCCGAAGTGAGGGCGCGCCTCGAGCTGACCAAGCGGCTCGAGCAGAAGACGGCCGACGGCGCCGAGGCGAGGCGGCTCTGGGCCGAGGCGATCGCCGAAATCCGTGAGCACCCCGAGTACGGCTTCGAGCTCTCGATTCAGGAGGGCCTGATCCCGATCGGCAAGGACCCCGGCTCGACGCTGTGGGAGTTCGCGGTGCTGTCGACGGGAGTGGTCCCCGAGCGCGACGCCGAAGGCAAGATCGTCGTCTCGGACGAGATGGCCGTGATCCTGGTGCTGATCCCGGGCGGTGAGCTCGACATGGGCGCGGTGCGCCCGACAACCGATCGCCCCGAGGGCTCGCCCAACGTCGATCCTCAGGCGGATTCGGACGAGAGTCCCATCCGACGCATCGCGCTCGATCCGTTCTTTCTCTCGAAGTACGAGATGACCCAAGGTCAGTGGGAGCGCGCCCGGGCGGCCCGACCCAGCTACTACGACGTGAACAACTGGGCCAGAGCCGCCTGGCGGCGCCATCCCGTCGAGCAGGTGAGCTGGCTGGACTGCGACGAGGTGCTCCTGCGGTTGGGTCTGGCGCTGCCCACCGAGGCGCAGTGGGAGTACGGAGCGCGGGCGCGTACGACGTCGGTGTGGTGGCCGGGGAACGAGGAGAGGGACCTGGAAGGAAAGGCGAACATCCACGACCAGACTTCCTTCGGGAACGTGGGCGATCGTTGGGGGCGGCCGGTCGCCTGGAGCGATGGGCACCTGGTCCACGCGCCCGTCGGAACGTTTGGCGCGAACCAGTTCGGCCTGCACGACGTGCACGGAAACGTGTGGGAATGGTGCCGCGATGGGTACAGCGACTACGAGATCGAGCCGCGAGCTGGTGACGGACTGCGCACTCCAGATGGCGCCCGCGTCCGCGTGGACCGCGGGGGCAGCTTCCGCGACACCGCCGAGCACGCCCGTTCGGCGGACCGCAACCTCAGCACGCCGGACGACCGCTACAGCATCCTCGGCGTCCGTTCCGCGCGTTCGGTGAGCGGTGAGCGGTGATTCGGTAGCCGGGTCGGTTCAGTGAACCGTGGGCGGTGATTCGGTAGCCGGGTTGGTTCGGTGTGCGGAGCTGACCACAGGCCGTCACACCTTGACGCTCACGGCGAGCATCAATACTCGGTGAGCATCGACACCGGTGACAGGCTCGCCGGTCACCGGCTGACTCCCATGACCGGATCACTGTTCACCAACCAAGTCGTTTACAATCTCTGGATTGATCCACCTCGATCATCCTTCCCTCCGGGTGACCGCCGTCTTGTTCAAACAGCAGTCTCTCCCGGAACGGGGGACTCGGGGTGGGTCAGTTTTCAGCTAGCAGGTGGGTCAGCTTTGGTGTAGCGCTTCCAACTCGGTTCTCGACTTCTATCAGACTTCATGAGAGAGACTCCCCGATTCGTTCAGTGACCTGCATAGGGACACGCCTGGCAGCGGTCCGAATCGGGGGATTGCAAGCGGGACGCCGTTTCGGGACTTCGAGAGGATTCGACCGAGTCCGTAGATGACGCAGACGAACCGAGAGCCGAACGGGTCACGGCGAGAGACGGAGATCGGTTCGCACTGGCTCACGATCGCGGAGGATCTCGCGGGGTGGAGATTCTCGGGCTCGGCTCGATTCACCGGAGCACTTTGGCGGGCTCAGCGCCGGCTGAAATCCGTCGGGCGCTCGGCCGGCTCTTCGGTCGCGGGTGGCGCGGCCGAAGCCTCCGGGGAGCTGGTCGCGGGCGGCGTATCCGGTTCTTTCGAAGGGCCGGTCGCGGGCGGCACTTTCTGTCCGCGGTGTTGCCTCAGGTGCCGGTATCCGACGAGCTTGTTCGCGGACTCGTCCCACAGGCGAAGCGAGAAGGACTTCAAGCTGCCGAGCAACGTGACGGGCTTGACCTCTTCGAAGAGAGGATCAGCGCGATGGCAGCGCTCGAGGTTGTAGTTCGGGATGCGCGGGCTCAAGTGGTGGATGTGATGGAAGCCGATGTTGCCCGAGAACCACTGCAGGATCTTCGGCAGCTTGTAGAAGGAGCTGCCTTTCAATGCCGCGGCCGTGAAAGTCCAGCCTTCTCCCCGCTCCCAGTAGACGTCCTCGAACTGATGCTGAACGTAGAAGAGCCAGACCCCGGCGCTTCCGGCCACCGCCATGATCGTCAGCTGGATGATCAAGTACGGCAGCACGCCGAAGATCAGGCTCATGACCGTGACCACCACGGCGATGGCCGCATTCATCACCCAGACCGACTTCCGCTCCCGATCATTCGCCTTACGCGGAGAGATCCGTTGCACCACGATGAACAAGAAGATGGGCGCGAGGACGAACAGGATGATCGGATTGCGCGCCATCCGATAGGCGAAGCGCTTCCAGCGCGACGACTCGAGATACTCCTGGACCGTGAGCGTCCAAAGATCACCGACTCCGCGGCGGTCGAGATCGCCGGAGGTGGCGTGGTGTAGCGAGTGCTCCCAGCGCCACTGGTAGTAGGGCGTAAAGGTCAGCAGGCCGCTGATGAAGCCTAGGATGTCGTTCGCGGTGCGCGAACGGAAGTACGAGCCATGTCCGCAGTCGTGGAAGATGATGAACGTCCTCACTATGAAGCCGCCCGCGAGAACGGCCAGAGGGATGGTCAACCACCAAGACACGCTCAAGCTGAGGTACATCAGCACCCAGAGGACGGCATAGCCGCCAAGAGTGTTGACGATCTGCCAAGCCGCGCGCCATCGGCTCGGCTCTTGATACTCGGCGACGATCGCCTTCCACTGCGCGATCTCTTGGCGGTGGGCTTCCTTGGTTCCGATCATGCTACTCTCCGGTCCGTTCGAATACTGACACGCGAGATCGGTGCCTTTCTGTTGCGCCGGGAGTCAGATCGGCTGTGCTCATTCCCCATGCATTGGAGCTTACACGCCGCGGATGGGATAGACGAAAGACACGACGCGGGAAACGGGGGCGCTCGATCGTCGGCTCCTCTTCCGGAACGGAAGAGAGCTCGAATCGATTGGAATGGTCGGTTCTCAGCCCGGTGGCGGGCACGTGATGGAGACCGTCTCGCCGGGCAGGCTATCCTCGAGCTCGATCTCGTAGGCCTGAGGTGCCGGGGGTAATACGGTGTCGAAGATCTCGCGGTGCGTCACGACGAATCGCGAGAGGGCCTCGGCGCACACGGCGAGGGTGAGGCAATCGTCGGGGGTGGCTTCTCGACGGCGACCGTGCTCGTCGAGCGAGTAGATCACCGGGACGACCTCGTCCTCGTTCTCGGGCCAGCCTCCGCGCTCCACCTCCCGCAAACGGCCCGGTGGAAGCTCGATGGGCTCTTCCAACGTGAGCGCCAGCACACTCACGCCTCCGGCCCACCAACGGGGCGGCCCTTCATTGTAGCTCTCGGCGAGGAGGTCGAAGTCCATCAAGTCGTCGACGACGATGATGCCGTCCTCGGCGCCGCGCTGTCCGACCGTCGCCACGATCACGGACTCGCGTCCAAAGCGCTGAAGGTCGATCTGCAGGGGCTGCCAATGCGACGCGATCTCCCACGGCTTGCGGCGGCGCAAGCACTCGACGCCGGCCCAGACTCGCCCGCGATCGTCCCACAAGTCCTTTGGCCAGGCAGCCGGATCGGGAAGAGGCGCCTCCTCGACGTTCTCGAGGGCTAGGTCGCTCCACCAAAGATCGACGCCGGGAACATCGCCGACTCCCACGCGCACGTCCACCGAAGACAAAGCTCGCCGCAACGCGCCTCGGAGCAGATTGCTCTCGACGATCAGTCGGCTCGGCAGGCGTGGGTCGCCGAAACGTGGCTTGTCGCTGGCCTCGCGCAGTGCGCGCTCCCAGTCACTCGGGTTCGACTCGGGCGGGAGCACGACCGCGCGCACGAGAAGATCCTCGGGGCGCTCGATGAACACGAGGATCTGTGGGACATAGACCCGTCCATTCTCGTCGCGCGTCCGACGCCCGAGGCGTCGGATGGCGACTTCCCACACCACCTCGGGCTCCACCTTCGGCCAGTTTCGCGCGGGTCGCGGTCCGGAAGTACCGCTCCCACCTCGGCTGCCACTGCGCCGGCGCCCGGCTCGATGTGCTCCGCGTCCCCGATTCATCGGGGCGCCTGCTGTTGGTGGGCGCCTCTCACTCGATCGAGCCGTCGTCGTCGGATCTGCTCTCGGCGTCTTCGATCATGGGACGCGCGATGCGGTAGATGCCCCAGAGGGCGAGGACGAAGACGAGCAAATAGACGGCGAGTCCGATCCAGGACTTGAGCGGCCACTCCGAGGGACCTTTGGGGGCGATGTAAGAGAGCAGCTCGATCATGCAATCTCGCGGTCGGTGGACTCATCGGAGGCTCGGCCGGAGCGGCTCCGGCCCACGCGCGCCTCGGTCACACGGCTCAGCTGGCGTCCGCTGCCGCCGGTACCTCGTAGTTGACCAGCTCGAAGACGGCCTGAGAAGCGTTATCCCCGAGGCGATTCTTGGCGAGACGCAGGATACGGGTGTATCCACCATCCCGGTCGAGCATCGAGGGACCGACCTCGTTGAAGAGCTTTCGGGCCGCTTCCTTGTGGTGCAATCGCGAGATGATCAGGCGAAAGTAGTGAAGCTTCTTGCCCTGATCCTCGGCGCGGGCCCCCTTGCGGGCCGTGGTGATGAGCCCTTCGGCGAAGCGCCGGGCTTCCTTGGCCTTCTCGACGGTCGTCACGATACGACCGTGCAGGAAGAGCGAGCTGGCGAGATTGCGCATGAGGGCGCGTCGATGGGAGGCGGAGCGGCCGAGCTTACGGCCTCGCTTGAGATGTCTCATGGTCCCGGTCCTCGGTCGATCGGGCTCGTCGACGCAAGGTCGACGTCCCGTTGGCTGGCATTAGTTGTTGTTCATTCCCAAGTGGAGGCCGCGCTCTTCGAGCTTCTTCTTGATCTCCCGCAGGGAGGTCTTGCCGAAGTTGCGAACCTTGAGCATGTCGCCTTCGTCGCGTAAGACCAGATCCTTGAGGGTCCGGATCCCTTCGGCATCGAGGCAATTCTTGGCGCGCACGGAAAGGTCGAGCACGTCGATGGAGTTCGAGAGGACCTCGTCCTGGGCGTCGTAGGGGACATCGTCGTCGACGTCTTCGACGGTCGCGACCTCGACCTCTTGATGATCGACGGCGGGAAGCTCGTCGCCCATCTCGAAGTATTGCACGAAGGGATTGAGGTGCTTTCGACAGATCTTGGAGGCCTCGACGAGCGCCATCTCGGGCTCGACGGTTCCGTCGGTCCACAGCTCGAGGGTGAGCCGGTCGTAGTTGGTGAACTTACCGACGCGGGTATCCTCGGTGCGATAGCGGACCTGATAGACCGGTGAAAAGACGGAGTCGATCGGGATAACTCCGATCTCTTGCTCCTCGCCGGAGTTCTCTTCGGCCGTGACGTAGCCGCGGCCCTTACTCACCTCCATCTCGAGCTGAAAGCGAGTCTTGTTGGCGAGGGTCGCGATGTGGAGATCGGGGTTGACGATCTCGGCGTTGTGCGGCACCTCGATGTCAGCGGCGGTCACATCGCCTTTCTTGTCGACGTCGATCTTGAGCGTTACGGGTTCATCGGTATGGAGCCTCACCAAGAGATTCTTGATGTTGAGGATGATCTCGGTGACATCCTGCCGGACGCCTTCGATCGAGCTGAACTCGTGATCGACACCGTTGATCTTGATCGACGTGACGGCCGTTCCTTCGACGAGGGACAGCAGCACGCGACGCAGGCTGTTGCCGATGGTCGTTCCATAGCCCCGCTCAAAGGGCTCGATGTAGAACTTCCCGTAGGTCTCGGAGAGGGTGTCCTGGTCACAGACCACCCGGGTGGGGAGCTCCAGGTTACGCCACCGAATCCGCATGTTCGAACTCCTGCCAGTCCGGCCCTAAAAATACTCCGGGCGGTGAGCGAAGCCGGCTCACCGCCACGGTGTGAATCACGTGATTCGGATCACTTCGAGAGAAGCTCGACGATGAGCTGCTCGCGGAAATCGATCTCGCGATCGGTCGTTCCGATGTCTTCCCGGTTCGGGTACTGAACGACGCGACCGACCGGCTTGTTGTTGTCCACCTCGAGCCAGCTCGGCACGCGCCGGGACTCGTTGTACTCGAGGTTCTCCTTGACCATCTTCTTCGACTTGTCCCGCTCGCGCGGCTGGACCTCGTCTCCGGCCCGCAAGAGAGCGGAAGGGATGTCCACCTTATGCCCGTTCACCTGGACGTGGCCATGGACCACCATCTGGCGCGCGTCATAGCGAGACTTTGCGAAGCCGAGGTTCAGGATGATGTTGTCGAGTCGTCGCTCGAGCAGTACCAGCAAGTTCTCGCCGGTGTTGCCGGGCAGACGCTCGGCTTCGGCGAAGGACTTGCGGAACTGGCGCTCGAGGACCCCGTAGTAGCGCTTGACGCGCTGCTTTTCACGAAGCTGGAACGAGTAGGCGGAGGGCTTGCCTCGCCGCCAGGTGTGAGCACCCGGCGGATACTCCCGCCGCGAGATGCTGCACTTCGGGCTGTCGCAGCGAGTGCCCTTGAGGTAAAGCTTGGCGCCTTCACGGCGACACAGCTTGCAGACGTTTCCGGTGTATCTGGCCATTGCGGACCTCGAATTCCTTCAGCTTCTCTTCGCGGTGTGCGCGATCAGACGCGGCGCCGCTTACGTGGCCGACAGCCGTTGTGCGGGAGCGGGGTGACATCCTCGATCGACTTGATGGTCAAGCCAGAAGCCTGGATCGAGCGGATCGCCGACTCGCGTCCAGAGCCGGGGCCCTTGACGCGGATCTCGACCTCGCGCACTCCGAACTTCTTCGCCTTGTCGGCGCACTTCTCGGCGGCTCGCTGAGCCGCGAACGGGGTGCTCTTGCGGGACCCCTTGAATCCGATCGTTCCCGCCGTATCCCAGCACAGCGTCTCGCCGTTCGGGTCGGTGACGGTGATCGTCGTATTGTTGAACGTCGCTTTGATGTGCACGACGGCACTGGCGATGCTCCGCTTTTGTCGCTTCTTCGCTCTGACCTTGGCCATAGAAACGTTCTTCCTGTTCCTCGTGCTCGGACGGCCGGCTTACCCTCGAGGGCGGCTCAGCCCTTCTTCTTGCCTGCGACCGTCTTACGCGGCCCCTTCCGGGTGCGGGCATTCGTGCGGGTCCGCTGCCCCCGCGCCGGCAAGCCACGACGATGTCGCAGCCCGCGATAGCAACCGATGTCCTTGAGGCGATTGATCGCCTGAGCCACCTGCCGTCTCAGCTGGCCCTCGACCACGACGTTCTTGTCGATGTACGACAAGACCCGCGCGAGCTCGTCCTCGGTGAGGTCCTTCGCGCGCGCCTCTCGGTCCAGGCCCAGTTCCTTGATCATCTGCTCGGCCGTCACCCGGCCGATGCCGTTGATGTAGGTGAACGAGACGAACAGCTTCTTTTCGTTGGGAATGTCGACGCCGGAAATACGCGGCATGACTCAAAATCTCCTTGCCGTTCGGCTCAGCCCTGCCGCTGCTTGTGGCGCGGGTCGGTACAAATCACCCGGACCACACGCTTACGCCGGATGATCCGGCAGTTCTCGCAGATTCGTCTGACCGAAGCTCTGACCTTCATGCTTCCACCCATCCGTGCCGGAGTCGCATCCGTGGGATGCCACTCTCGCTCGTCCTCCGGCGCCCGGGAACACTCCCGATGACCGGCTCACCCCGAAATGAAAACGACGCAGCCTTCTCCGACAGGGCTACGCGTTATCGAGTGGTCTGAACCGACTCTTGGGGGAATCCCGTAAGCGTCGGTATTTACCACTCGCCTCGCGGGCGATCAATTGAATTCCTGTCGCTTTCCGCTCTCTCGTCTCGATTCTTCGATTCCGCCCGTCAAAGACAGGCTTTCAATCTGCCGAAGATCACGTCCACGTCGTCGTCGGCCGCCAGCTGAACCAGCTTCCCTTGTCGCTCGTAGTACGTGTGCAAGGGCTCTGTCGTCTCGTGATAGACCTCCAGGCGTCTCCGCACGGCCTCGGGCCGATCGTCATCTCGCTGATACAGAGCCGCCGAGCCACATTGATTGCAGACCCCCACGCGCTTCGGCGGCAGGAAGTCGCGGTGAAAGTTCGCACCACACTTTCGACAAATCAGCCGTCCCGCGACCCGATTCACGATCAGGTCATCGGCCAGCGTGAACTCGATCACGCGCGTCACCGCGTCTCCCACTTCCATCAAGCGTTGGTCCAGGCCCTCGGCCTGTCCGACCGTGCGAGGGAAGCCGTCGAAGATGACGTCCGGATCTTTCTCCTCTTGTCCCAGTCTCCAGAACACCAAATCCAGGATCACGTCGTCGGGCACCAGCTCGCCCGCCTCCATGAAGGAGCGCGCTTGCTGACCGACCTCCGATCCGGCCTCCATGCCCTCTCGAAGCAGGTCTCCCGTCGACAGGTGGAGTGCCTGACGCTCGATCGACAGCCGTCGAGCCTGCGTTCCTTTGCCGGCGCCCGGAGGACCCAGGAAAACCCACTTCGCCACGATCTCTCAACCTCCTCAGCGCCGCCGGCTCCGTCGCGACATGCTGCCGCTGGTGCTCCCCATGAATCCGTCGTAGTTTCTCATCAGGAGGTGGGAGTTCAGCTTGTCGACCAGGTCGAGTGCCACCGAAACCGTAATCAGGATCGACGTACCACCCAAGAAGAACACGACTTGCTGCGGTAAGCTCGTGCCTCGGAAGAGACCGGTCGTGATGAACTGGGGAAGCACCGCGATGAGTGCCAGGAACGTACCTCCCGCCAGCGTGATGCGAATCATCACCTTCTCCAGGTACTCGGCCGTTCGCTTCCCGGGCCGAATGCCCGGAATGAAGCTGCCGTACTCCTTGAGGTTGTTCGCCATCTCCGACGGCTGAAACATCAAGGAGGTCCAGAAGAAGCTGAAGAACAGGATCATCGCGATCTCGGCAACCGTGTACCAGAAGCTGCCGTATCGGAACCACTCTCCGACGAACTTCAGGAACGGAACAGCTCCGATCACGCCCGGCACGACCATCAAGGCCGAGGCGAAGATGATCGGCATGACGCCGGCCTGATTCACCTTCAGCGGCAGATAGTGGCGCTGGCCACCGTAGACGCGTCGTCCGCGCTGCAGCTTGGCCTGCTGGATCGGAATCCGGCGCTGGCCCTTGGTGATGTACACCACGACGAAGACGACCACGACGAAGAGCAAGGCGAGCGTGAAACCGGTCGTGATGACCTGATTGCGCTCGTCCGAGCTGTTCGAGACGAAGTCGAACAGGCTCGCCGGCACACGGGCGATGATCCCGGCCATGATGATCAGCGAGACGCCGTTCCCCACACCATGCTCGGTGATCTGCTCACCGATCCACATGATGAAGAGCGTGCCCGCCGTGAACGCCATGATGACCATCAGCACCCAGAAGAAGTGCGCGACGGGCGAGGCGAGGATGTTGGGATCGATGATGCGGTTCTGAAGCTGGCCTTTGAAGACGCCCAGGATGACGAGCAGCGACTGGAACACGCAGATCGGGACGGTCGCGTAACGCGTGTACCGGTTGATCTTCTTCTGTCCCGAGGCGCCTTCCTTCGAGAGCTTCTCGAGGGCCGGAATGACCTTGACGAGCAGTGAGAAGATGATCGACGCGCTGATGTAGGGCATCACGCCCAAGCTGAAGACCATCGCCTGACCGAGGGCGCCACCCGTGAGGGCGCTTCCCAGTGTCAAGAGGTTGCCCAGCGCTCCGCCGGCGAGCTGCTGGTTGAGCTCTTCGAAGATCTTCACGTCCACCCCGGGAAGGGGGATGAAGAACCCGAGGCGGTAAACCAGCAGCAGCCCGATCGTCACCAGGATCTTCTTGCGAAGCTCCTGGATTCGAAACAGGTTGACGACCGACTCCATCATGACGACGAGCCCTCGATGCTGATGGTGACCTCAGCTTGGCCCCCGGCCTGCTCGATCTTCTGCTTGGCCGACTCGCTGAACTTGTCGACCTTGACGTTCAGGCCGCGATCGATGTCGCCGTTGCCGAGTACCTTCACTCGCCGAGTGTTCTTCTTGATCAGACCGTGCTCCCGCAGCACCCCGAGGTTCACCTCGGTGCCCGCGTCGAACGCGTTCAGATCGGCGACGTTCACGATCTCGTAATGGACGTGAAACCGCTTGTTGTTGAAGCCACGCTTCGGCAAACGACGGTACAGGGGCATCTGACCGCCTTCGAAGCCCGCCGTCATCGAGTAGCCGCTCCGAGAGCCGGCACCCTTGTGACCGCGGCCCGATGTCTTGCCGAGGCCGGACCCACGTCCGCGGCCGACGCGCTTCTTGCGCTCGCGCCGAATGCCTTGGTCTCTGACCGCTTTGAGGTCCATGCTCCCCTACTCCTTTACTGGTTGGTCTCGGCCGCGACCGCAGCCTCGTCGACGGCCGCCGCTCGCGCCGGCGCCAAGCGCACCCCCCGCAGGCGCTCGACCTGCTGACGGCTCCTCAATTGGGCCAGCCCGGCGATCGTCGCCTTGACCAGATTGACGGGGTTGTTGCTCCCGTACGACTTGGTCAAGATGTCGTGAATCCCGGCCAGCTCGAGCACCGAACGCACGGCAGCGCCAGCGATGACGCCGGTACCGGGCGCGGCCGGCAAGAGAAGCACTCGCGAGGCACCGAAGCGCCCGATCGTCTCGTGAGGGAGCGTCACCCCCTTCAACGGGACCTTGATCAACTTCTTGCGGGCGTCCTTGGTGGCCTTCTCGACCGAGGGCGGAACCTCGTTCGCCTTGCCGAAGCCCCAGCCCACGACGCCGTTGCGGTTGCCCACGATCACCAGGGCACTGAAGCTGAACCGCCGACCGCCCTTGACCACTGTTGCGCAGCGGTTGATCTTGACGAGCGACTCCTCGAGCTCGCCGAGGCGGTCGAGATCGTCGAGGTCGACGTAGTTCATCTTGCCAGTTTTCACTGCGTCCTCCGTTCGGAGCCACTCCGGGCTCCGGCCTGCTCAGAAACCCTGATCGTGCCTAGAAACTCAGACCGCCCTTGCGGGCGCCTTCGGCGACCGCCTTGACGCGACCGTGGAATCGATACGACCCCCGGTCGAATGCGACTCGCTCGATGCCGTTCGCTTTGGCCTTCTCGGCGATGCGCTCGCCGATCCATTGAGCGATGTCTCGCTTCGTGCCCTCGACGCCCTTGAGGGGCTCTTGCAGATCGACGTCGCGTGACGAGCACGAGACCAACGTCTTGTGCTCGGAGTCGTCGATGATCTGGCAATAGATGTTCTTGTGGCTGCGGAAGACCGTCAGCCTTGGCCGCTCGGTCGTTCCCCGCAGATGCTTTCGGACGTGACGCCGACGCCGCAGGGCTCGAACGTTCTTCTTGTGTTGACTTTTCATCTCTGCCGCTCTCCTGCCCACGCGCGGAAACGTTCGGGGCTCGCTTTTCTGAATGATCCCTCAGGCGACCTCACGTCGGGTCGCCGATCAACCGCCACCGACGAAGGACTTACCGGCCTTGCGCCGTACGGCCTCGCCTTCGTAGCGAATACCTTTGCCGTTGTATGGCTCCGGCGGACGCACTCGACGAATGTTCGCGGCCAGCTGTCCGACTCGCTGCTTGTCGGCCCCGTGCACCTCGATGCGCGTCGCGGCCGGTGTCTTCACCTCGAGACCGGGCTCGACCTCAAACTCGACCGGATGACAGAAGCCGATCTGGAGCGTCAGCTTCTTCCCTTCGCACTTGGCGTTGTAGCCCGTGCCATGGATCTCGAGATTCACCTGGAAGCCAGTCGAGACGCCGTGAACCATGTTGGCCACCAGCGCACGGTAGAGCCCGTGGAACGCACCGGCCTTCCGGCCTCCGCCACCCTTCAGGGCCACGACGACCTGGCCGTCCTCGATCTGCACGCTGACCTCGGAGCGCACCTCTTGAGTGAGCTCGCCCTTGGGACCCTTGACCTGGACGGTCGAACCCTTCACTTGGGCCTCGACCCCCGAGGGGAGGGTAATGGGCTTTTTACCGATACGCGACATGGCTCGCCTTCACTTCTTCTTTGATCACCAGACCGTCGCGATGTACTCGCCGCCGACCCGCTCATCACGGCACTGCCGGTCCGAGAGGATCCCCTTGGGGGTCGAGTAGATTCCAGTTCCGAGGCCTCGGAGCACGGGCTTGATCTCGTCCACCGGCTTGTAAACTCGGCAACCCGGCTTACTGGCCCGTTGAATGTCCTGGATGATCTCTTCGCCGTCGGGGCCGTACTTGAGATACACGTAGATCTGCTTGCCGGGCGACCCTTCTTGGACCTGGAAGTCCGAGATGTAGCCCTCGCGCTTGAGCAGACCGGCGATGCCCTCTTTCATCTTCGAGTGAGGCATCGTGACTCGGTTCCGCCGGATGCGCAACGCGTTTCGAATGCGCGTCAGCATGTCCGCAATCGGATCGGTCATCATGTTCGCAGAGACTCCTTTTGTGCGTCGCGAACCGCTCGAGCGGATTCGCTTCGCCTTTCCTTACCAGCTTGCCTTGCGCATGCCCGGGACCTCGCCCATGTGGGCCAAGTGCCGCAGACAGATCCGGCAGACCCGGAACTTCCGGTAGAACGCCCGGGGCCGACCGCACAGATCACAGCGGTTGTACCCGCGGACCGTGAACTTCGGCACGCTCTTCGACTTGATTCTCAGCGCTTTCTTCGCCATCGCTCTTCTGGTGTCCTTCGATCAGTTCGGGGTTGGGGTTGCCGATTCGCGGAACGGCATTCCCAGCGACCGGAGCAGGAACTCGGCTTGCTCGTCGTCCTTGGCGGTCGTGACGAACGTGACGCTCATCCCCTGATAGAACTCCAGCCGATCTACCTCGATCTCGACGAAGACCGTCTGATCGACCAGCCCGAGGTTGTAGTTCCCTCGCCCGTCGAATGCCTTCGGGTTGAGCCCCCGAAAGTCACGAATACGCGGGATCGCAATAGCGATCAAGCGATCGACGAACTCGTACATGCGGTCACGACGCAACGTCACCATCGCGCCGATCGGATTGCCTTCGCGGAGCTTGAAGCCCGAGACCGACCGCTTGGCCTTCGTGATCACCGCCTTTTGGCCCGTGACCGTCGTCAGGTGAGCCACGCCCTCGTCGAGGCGCGACTTGTTCTCGATCGCCCGGCCGATCCCCATGCTCACGACCACTTTCTCGAGCTTCGGGATCGCATGTTGATTCGCGATCGAGAATCGCTCCTTCAACTTCGGGATGACCTCGGTCTGATAACGCTCTTTGAGACGAGCCATGGCACGCTTCGCTCTCTATTCCGTCTGACGCCGACCGGGTTCCTCGCCGCGACTTCGTAGGCCGCCGTCCGAGTCTCCGATCGGGCCCTGTTGCCCTATTGTTCCTGATTGACCTTGACGTTCGAGACGTGGATCGGCGACTCGCGCTCGAGTCGGCCGCCCTGGGGGTTCTGCTGGCTCCGCTTCACGTGCCGGAACCGCATGTTGACCCCCTCGACGACGATCTGATCCTTCTTGCAGATCACGGCCAGGACCTTGCCGGTCTTGCCGCGATCATTGCCGCAGATCACCGTCACCTCATCGTTTTTCTTGACATGCATCGAATCGAGCCCTCGGCGGTTCCCGCGCTCAGACGACCTCAGAGGCCAGCGAGATGATCTTCATGAAGTTCTTTTGACGCAGCTCGCGCGCCACCGCCCCGAAGATGCGTGTGCCCCTCGGGTTGTTGTCATTGTCGAGGAGGACCATCGCATTGCGATCGAAACGCACGTACGAGCCGTCCTCGCGGCGCACGGAGGCTTTGGTCCGGACCACCACACCTCGCACCACGGTGCCGGACTTGATGTCGCTGCCCGGGATCGCCTTCTTGACCGAGGCGACGACGATGTCGCCCACCGTCGCATACCGGCGTCGCGAGCCTCCCAGCACCTTGATGCACATGCATTCTTTGGCACCGGTGTTGTCGGCGACGTCGAGCCTCGTCTGCATCTGAATCATCGGTTCACTCCCAAAGCGGGGACCCCATCGGGCCGCTCGCTCAGCTCCGCTTCGTTCCTTGAGTCGGATCGATCTTCCGCATCAACCGCCAGCACTTCGTCTTGCTCAACGGTCGCGTCTCCATGATCTCGACTCGGTCGCCCACCGCCGCCTCGTTGCGCTCGTCGTGAGCCTTGTAGGTCGAGTACTTGCGAACGAACTTTCCGTACCGAGGATGCGCCACCTTGAACTCGGTGCGCACCACGATCGTCTTGTCCATCTTGTCGCTCACGACCTGCCCGATCACGGACCGACGCGTGCTTCTCTGCTTCGTCTCCATCGCTTCCATTCCGATCCGTCTCGCCGTCCGTGTCTCTCACTCAACTGGCTCGTCGTCCCCGGCGGGGACGCGACCGGGTCAGACCTGCGCCGCTTCTCGCTGGATACCCAGCTGGCGCTCGCGCAGGATCGTCAGGACCTGCGCGATCTCTCGACGCAAGGCGCGGATCCGCGACGGATTCTCGACCTGCTCCGTGGCCGACTGGAACCGCATCTCGAAGAGCTCCTTGCGGCGCTCGGTGAGCATCGCGCGCAGCTCCTTCTCTTCCTGGTTCCGCAGCTCTTCGATCTTCATACCTTGTGTCTCCGTCGCATCAGGCGGCAACGAACGGGCATCTTGTGAGCCGTGCGGTTGAACGCCAGCCGGGCGACATCTTCCGTCACGCCACCGATCTCGTACAGCACCGTGCCCGAGCGGACCGCAGCCGCCCAAAAGGACGGCTCGCCCTTCCCCTTACCCATGCGCGTCTCGGCCGGCGTCGACGTCAACGGCTTGTGCGGGAAGATGCGGATCCAGATCTTGCCGCCACCCGAGGCACGGGTCGCCGCGACTCGACCGGCCTCGATCTGGGCGGACGAGATGAAGCCGGGATCGATCGCCTGGAGACCGAAGTCCCCGAACTCGACCTTGTTGCCCCGCGACGCCGGACCCTTGATCCGACCTCGCTGCTGCTTGCGGAACTTGGTCCGCTTCGGCATCAGCGCCATGGCTCAGAGCCCCCGCTTCGTCGTCAAGTCGTACTCGCCCAGGTTGATCCAGGCCTTGACGCCGATGTGACCATAGGCGGTCTTGGCTTCGGTGAAGCCGTAGTCCACCTTGGCCCGCAGCGTCTGCAGCGGGATCGAGCCGAGGCCCTGCGTCTCGGTGCGAGCCATCTCGCTGCCACCCAGGCGACCCGAGACCGTGATCTTCACGCCGTGGGCGCCCGCCTGCATCGTCATCTGGCAGGCCTTCTTCAGCGTCCGTCGGAAGGCAGCCCGCTTCTCGAGCTGCTCGGCCACGTTCTCGGCCACCAGCAGCGCGCTCATCTCCGGACGACCCACCTCCTCGATCGCGAGCTTCACCGTCTGCCCGGTGATCTGACGCAGCACGCTCTCGATGCGCTCCACCTTGGCGCCCTTGCGACCAATCAGCACGCCCGGACGCGCCGTGTGCACGCGGATCGAGATCATCTCACGGGTCCGCTCGATCTCGATCTTCGGGATCGCCGCGAAGCGGTAGTTGGTCTTGAGGTACTTGCGGATCGCCTGATCTTCGATCAGGAACGCCCCGAACTCTTTCTTGGTCGCGTACCAGCGGGACCGCCACGGCTCGTAGATGCCGATGCGGAATCCGGTGGGGTGAATCTTCTGACCCATGCTGATGTCGTCCTCTTCCAGGCGGCGAGTTACGCCGACTCCTGCTCTGCGGCCCACTCGGCCAGAGACACCGAGATGTGACTCGTCCGCTTGCGGATAGGGGTCGCGCGACCCATGGCCCGCGGTCGATAACGCATTCGTCCGAAGAGCAGCGGCCCTTCGTCGACCTTGGCTTCTTTGAGGTACAGCCGATTCACATCGGCGGTGGCCTCTTCTTGATTCAGGGCATTCGCCATGGCCGAACGGACGACCTTCTCGATGAAGGCCGCGCCGCGGCGATGGTTGAACTGCAGGATCTCGAGCGCCTCGTTCAGAGACCTTCCACGCACGAGATCCATCACGTAGCGCGCCTTACGCGGCGAGATGCGCGCGTAGCGGTGGCTGGCTCGATACTCCACGACTCAGATCCTCCCGAGGCGCTCCGTCAGCGCTTCTTGTCTCTCTTGCCGCCGTGGCCGCGGTAGTTCCGCGACGGAGCGAACTCACCCAGCTTGTGCCCCACCATGTCCTCAGTGACAAACACCTTCATGAAGGTCTTGCCGTTGTGGACGTTGAAGTGGTGACTCACGAACTCGGGCACGATGACGCACGCGCGCGCCCAGGTCTTGATTCCCTCGCGCGCATTCGTCGCCTTGGCCTGCATGACCTTGCGGTAGACCTTCTCGTCGACGAATGGCCCTTTTTTCGTGCTGCGACCCATGTCCTGTGATTCCTCTTCTCATCCGGCCTCACGACCGGTCCGAGTTGTCTTTCGAGTCTCTCGTTCTCTGATGTCTCTGAGCCGTCGCCTACAGCTTGCCGCCGCGGCGAGCGCCGCGAACGATGAACCGCGAGCTCGGCTTGTTGGGCGCGCGGGTCTTGCCGCCCTTGGCCGGCTTGCCCCACGGCGAGCAAGGGTGACGACCGCCCGCGCTCCGCCCTTCACCACCACCCATCGGGTGAGCGACCGGATTCTGCGCGGTTCCCCGCACCTTCGGGCGCCGTCCGAGCCAACGCTTCCGACCCGCCTTACCCAACGAGATGTTCTGATGGTCCAAGTTGCCGATCTGTCCGATCGTCGCCCGGCACCGCGTCGACACCTTCCGGATCTCGCCCGAGGGCAGCATGATCTGGGCGAGGCGGCCTTCGCGGGCCATCAGCTGAGCGATGGCACCGGCGCTGCGGACGATCTGTCCACCCCGGCCCGGCTGCAGCTCGATGTTGTGAATGTCCATCCCGAGCGGGATGTTCCCCAGCGGCATGCAGTTGCCCGCCTTGGGCTCGACGCGATCTCCGGAGAGGATCTCCTGGCCGACCTCGAGGCCCTTCGGCGCCAACATGTATCGCTTTTCGCCGTCGGCGTAGATCAGCAGTGCGATCCGAGCCGAACGGTTCGGGTCGTACTCGATCGACGCCACCCGGGCGGGCACACCGTCCTTGTTTCTCTTGAAGTCGATGATGCGGTAGCGGCGCTTGTGGCCTCCACCGCGTCGCCGGCAGGTGATCCGTCCGGTATTGTTTCGGCCACCGGTCTTGGTGAGCTTGGCGAGCAGGCTCTTTTCGGGCTTCGACCTCGTGATGTCGGCAAAGTCCGAGACACTTCCGAAGCGTCGACCCGGGGACGTCGGCTTGTATTTTCGAATACCCATCGCTTCCTCGCTTCAAACGGTCCGCAGGGCCCGTCAGCTCATCCGCCTCTTACAGGAACTCGATCGAGTCGCCCTCTTGGAGCGTCACGATCGCTTTCTTCCAGTCCTGGCCCTTGCCGAACCGCATTCCGACTCGCTTGCGCTTGCCTTGGCGGCTCATCGTATTCACCCGCGTCACCTTCACTCCGAAGATGGCCTCGACCGCCTGGCGAATCTGAATCTTGTTCGCCCTCGGCTTCACGCGGAAATGGTAGGCGTTCGCCTCTTCCTGCTGCTGAGTCCCCTTCTCGGTGATCAGCGGCTTGGAGATGACGCCGTAGTGAAGGCTCAGGTCATTCGCCATGGCCAAACCTCTCCTCGAGCTTCTTCACCGACGCTTCGGTCACGACCAGGTACTTGGCCCGCAGCAGATCGTAGGCGTTCAACGACTCCACGGTCGTCAGCCAAACGTTCCGCAGGTTGCGGAAGGAGCGCCACACGGTCTCGTCGTGCTCGGCATTCACGAAGAGGAAGCTCCCCTCCGTGCCCAGGCTCTGGACGAGAGCGGCGGCCTGCTTCGTGCTCGGCTTGTCGAAGGACAGGGACGGGATCTGGAAGACCTCGTCATCCTGAAACTTCGAGAGCAGCGCCGAGCGACACGCCTGACGCAGCGCCTTCTTCGGCATCGCGTAGGAGAAGTCGCGCGGCTTCGGGCCGTGCATCGTTCCGCCGCCTCGCCACACCGGGTTCGTCACGTTACCCGGACGAGCGCGGCCCGTGCCCTTTTGACGCCACAGCTTGCGGTGGCTTCCGGACACGTCCGAGCGGCCCTTGGTCGACGCCGTACCGACGCGCTGGTTCGCCTCGTACATCAAGACCGCCTCCCGCAGCAGCCGGCGCCGGACCTTGTCCCCGTACACCGCGCCATCCGCGCTCGCCAGTCGTTTCACATCCGCCATCTGTCCGCTCTTCCTCTCGCCCGACTCAGGCCTTGATCCGAATGTCGACACCCGCTGGCATGTTCAGCTTGCTCAGCGCATCGACCGTCTTCGAAGTCGGCTCCGAGATGCAGATCAAACGCTTGTGCGTCCGAATCTCGAACTGCTCACGACTCTTCTTGTCGATGTGCGGCCCTCGCAGCACCGTGTAGCGCTCGATCCGCGTCGGAAGCGGAATCGGACCCGCCACCTTCGCGCCGGTCCGCTTGGCCGTCTCCACGATGTCCAGAGCACTCTGGTCCAGCGACTCGTGGTCGTAGGCCTCCATCCGAATTCGAATCTTGTCGTTGAGCATGGACCTCTTTCCTCATGACACGGCCTCGTCCTACGCTCTCGCGAAGACAACGGCCCGTCCCGAACCTCGTCCGGCGGCTCCGGTCTCACCACAGGGACCCTGGGCTCCCGGACCACTCGAAAAGCGCGACGCGCGATCAACGCACGCCCTCTTTTCGCGCACCGTTTCGGGCACACCCTCTGCAGCTCGGAAAACCTCGGCGCCTTTAAGTTCTAGCCCGCCAGTGGCTTAAGCTCCGGAGCAAAGCCGGAGATGATATCAACTGACCCCGATCAAGTCAAACGCTAATTTCCGCCTTTTGGTATCCCCCTCGGACAGCCCCGCCCCGACGCCACAAAGACGGTTCAAAACAGGAGTTCCTTTGAACGATCCAACGGAACCGGCGCGTACTCGCGCGGCTCCAATGAGAAATTGGCCCGCCCTTGAGACAGTGACCGAATCGTCGTCGAGTAGCCGAAGACCTCCGAGAGAGGCACCGATCCGCGGATGATCGCCGGCTCCGCGTTCGGGTCCATCTCGTCGATCTTCGCCCGACGGCTGTGAAGATCCGCCACGATGCCCGAGATGTACTCGGAAGGCGTCCGCACCTCGAAGCCCATGATGGGCTCGAGGATCACGACCCCGCCCTTTTCCAGAGCCTCCTCGAGCGCCTGGATCGCCGCCGCCTCGTAGGCCCAGTCCGAAGACTCTCCCTCGACGTAGGAGCCGCCGACGACCCGAATCGCGACGTTGATGATCGGATAGCCCAGGCTGAAGCCGCCTTTGGCCGACGCTTGGAGCGATTGCTCGATCGGCAGCCAGAGTGCACGCGGCAGCGTGTCCTTGTCGATCTCCATCTCGATCTCGGCCGGATGCATGCCCCCGTCGACCCGAGGGACCACCTCGAGGACCACGTGGCCGAAGTGCATCCGATTGCCCAGCTGCTTCTCGATGCGCTTCTCTCGCCGTGTCCTCTGGCCGATCGTCTGGCGATAGGCCACGCGCGGCTTGCCCATGTTGAACTTCACTCGGAAGTCCTTCTCGAGCCGATGACGCACGATCTCGAGATGGAGCTCGCCCATGCCCGCGATCAGCGTCTGGCCGGTCTCCTCGTTGAGGTGCACCTGAAAGGTCGGATCGTCCTTCTCGACCTGGCGCAGCGCCTCGACCAAGGCATCCTTGTCCGCCATGCTCCGCGGCTCGATCGCTGCCGAGATGACCGTCGCCGGAAAGCTCATCGACTCCAGCAGCACCGGATGCGCTTTGGGACAGAGCGTGTCGCCCGTGTACGTGTGCTTCAGGCCCACCACCGCCACGATCTCACCCGGACCCGCCTTCGGGATCGACTCCCGCTGGTTGGCGTGCATCCGGAAGATCTGCTGCACTCGCTCCACCTTCTGACGCCGCGAGTTGAAGACCTGCTTGCCCGCCTCGAGCTCGCCCGAGTAGATGCGCAGGTAGGTCAGCTCACCGTGAGTGTCCTTGAAGGTCTTGAAGGCGAGGGCCGCCAGGTTGGCCTTGGCATCGGGCTCGATCTTGACCTGCTTGCCGGTGTGGAGGTGCTCGGCGTCCGGGACCGGTACCTCGAGGGGCGACGGGAGATAGGCACAGATGGCATCGAGGAGATCCTGGACACCTTTGTTCCGCAGCGCCGAGCCCAGCAGTACCGGTACGATCTTTCGCGAGACGGTTGCCTCGTGCAGTGCTCGCGTCAGCTCCTCGGGCTCGATCGGCTGATCTTCGAGAAACTTCTCGAGCAGGAAGTCGACCGACTCGGAGACCTTCCCCAGCATCTCGCCCCGTGCCAGCTCGGCGTCGTCGCGGAGCTCGGCCGGGATATCCTCGATCGTCACCTCGCGACCCTGGGACTCCTCGTCGTAGCGGTGGGCCTTCATGGTGATCAGATCGATCACACCCTCGAAGTCCTTCTCGAGCCCGATCGGGATCTGGAGCGGCACCGGGTTGCCCCCGAGCTTGCGCCGAATCTGCTCGATCGCCTTGCCCGGGTCGGCCCCGACGCGATCGAGCTTGTTGACGAAGGCGATCCGCGGGACGCGGTAGCGATCGGCTTGCTGCCACACGGTCTCGGATTGCGCCTCGACGCCGGCGACTCCGCAGAAGACCGCCACGGCGCCGTCGAGCACACGCAAGCTTCGCTCGACCTCGGCGGTGAAGTCGACGTGACCGGGCGTGTCGATCAGGTTGATCCGGTACCCGCTCCACTCGCAGGTGGTGGCGGCCGAGGTGATGGTGATGCCCCGCTGCTGCTCCTCTTCCATCCAGTCCATCGTGGCGGTGCCTTCATGCACTTCGCCGAGGCGATGCTCTTTGCCGGTATAGAAGAGGATGCGCTCGGTGACGGTGGTCTTTCCCGCGTCGATGTGGGCCATGATGCCCATGTTGCGCACGCGATCGAGCTTCACCGTCGTCATACCTCTCTGCCGCGAAGGTGCGGCCGCTGGGGGTCTAATCAAGAAAGAGGGCCCGGGCCCTCTTTCTCGACTCCTCGAGGAGGAGGGCTCTGACCCCTCGGACCTCGGGGCGGCCGAAGCCGCCCGATCAACTTCGTCCTGTTACCAGGCGAAGTGCGCGAAGGCCTTGTTGGCCTCCGCCATCTTGTGCACGTTCTCGCGCTTCGTGTAGGCCGTGCCCTGCTTCTGGTAGGCATCGAGCAGCTCTTCGGCAAGACGGCGAGCCATCGGCTTGCCCTTCTTGCCTCGCGAGGCTTCGAGCATCCAGCGAATCGCCAGCGACTGCTGACGATTCTTCTTCACTTCCATCGGCACCTGATAGGTCGCGCCACCGACGCGCTTGGAGCGCACCTCGATCATCGGCTTGACGTTGGTGATCGCGGTCACGAAGACTTCGAGCGGCTCGACGTCCTTGACGCGCTTCTCGATCATCTCGAGTGCGTCATAGAAGATCTTCTGAGCCGTCGTCTTCTTACCGTCCAGCATCAGGCCATTGATGAACTTCGAGGCCAGCATGCTGCTGAATCTCGGGTCGGGCTGCTGATAGACTTCCGTGGACTTGTAGCTTCTGGGCATCGAATCTGGATTCCCTTCGAGCGGCCGGGCTCCTCGCCCAGGCCCCGCAGCGGCCGCCCCTCACACGAGGTCGACCCACGTATCTTCCGCTATGTTACTTGTTTCGCTTGGCGCCGTACTTGGAGCGCGCCTGCTTCCGGTCGCTGACACCCGAGGCATCGAGCGTTCCCCGGATGATGTGGTAGCGCACGCCTGGCAGATCGCGGACCCGGCCGCCTCGCACGAGCACGATGGAGTGCTCTTGCAGGTTGTGGCCTTCGCCCGGGATGTAGGCCGTGACCTCTTTGCCGTTCGACAGTCGCACTCGTGCGATCTTCCGAAGCGCCGAGTTCGGCTTCTTCGGCGTCATCGTGCGCACCTGGAGACAGACGCCGCGCTTTTGCGGGCAGCTCTCGAGGACCGGCGTCTTCGACTTCTTCTTGACGGCCTTACGGCCCTTGCGGACCAGCTGATTGATCGTCGGCATTAAATCACAAACTCAATGATGACTTACGCTTAGGCGCAAACCGCGGACCGTCTCCGCGACGGAAAGACGGTTAGTCTACCAATGGCCCCCGGAGCGGTCAATGGGGTCGGTGGGCCGCAAGCGGGTTTTGTGCAGTCAATGTCGCCGTTCTGCTGGCGGCGGCCCTCGGCGCTATTCCGATAACTCGTTTTCACCCCTCACTCGATCGTACCATTCGACGCGATGCGGCAGATCTGCGGCGGCGTACTCGATATGGACGACCCGACGGTGGACCGGCTGAGCGGCCGGCGCCGAGGCGTGGAGGATGAGCGGGCACATCAGTACAGCATCTCCACAGAGGACCTCACACTCCACTGCGGTCCCGCGAGCCTTCCAAGCCTCGAGCTCGCCGAACGGCCTCGGCATCGGGAACCGATGCGATGGCTTCGCGCAGGGAAACGACATCTCTCGAGTCGAGGACCTCTTTGACGATTCCGAACCCGTCGCGACGGATGCGGTGGGGCCTTGCATTCGGCCAGCGCGTCAACGCTTCATCGCCGCAACGAGAACGAGGATCACGATGGTCCCGACGACAGCGACGAGTGCAGACGGAGCGAGGCCGAGTATCCGAACGCGACCAGGCAGGCTCGACCAGCCCTTCAATGTCACGATAAGAACGATCACCGCCAAGACGGACGAGAGGCCGAACAGCATCAGGTAGGCCAGGGCGGCAGAGCTCGCGTCGGCCAGCCCACTCCCGGTTTTCCCGAATAGCCTCGGCAAGAGCAGCGACGAGGCGAGGGCACTCAGGCTCAGAATCGAGAGGATCGTGATTCGTCGCGGTCGTTCAGTGGACATGCATGGTTGCCAGGGAGTGGAGAGGAGCGCCGGAACCAGTCTGCCGCTTGAGCTCGACCTCGACAAGCGTCCGGACTGCGGAGCCGCTCAAAGGGCGTTCGCGCAGCGGCCGTCGGCGAACGGAGAGTCACCGGGGCGCCAGCTCCGCGTCGAAAAACGGCTCGTCCGTCGGGCGTCCGCTCCGCGGCCGCGCTCCGCGTTTGCCTTTCTCCGACGCAGTCCTTGGCATGATTTCGATCGGCACCTTGGAGTCGGGCGTCAGCTTCGCGGCCCGTTCTCGGCTTCGCGTTGAGTTCGGCGCTCGACGGGCCACTCCGCGGACGCGCTCCACGTTTGCCTTTCTCCGACGCAGTCCTTGGCATGATTTCGATCGGCACCTTGGAGTCGGGCGTCAGCTTCGCGGCCCGTTCTCGGCTTCGCGTTGAGTTCGGTGCTCGGCGGGCCACTCCGCGGACGCACTCCGGGCCGTTCTTGGGCGGGGCTCGCCGCTCTCCCACTCCGCGGACGCACTCCGCGTTTGCCCTTCACCCCGTTCTGCAACGCTTGGGGCAACTTCGCGCTCGCCTCCCGCCCCTTCACCGCTTGGCGCGGTATACGTAGCCATCGACCTTCGTGTCACTGCCGTACTCCGTGGTCACGACGATGTCGACCGACTCGGCCAGTCGCTCGATGCTGCCTTGCCCGCGCGGGTGGATCGGATGCGGCGGCGCGATCACGTGCAGCGTGACCGGATCGACGACCGTGACCTGCGCGGCCTTGCCGTCGAAGTTCACCGACGTCTGCGGCGAGAAGCCACTGCCGCTCAACACCACGGTGTTACCGCCTCGCGAAGGTCCCGAAGCCGGCGAGACCGTCTCGAGGTGCGGGAGTGGCTGGTACTCGATAGTGTCGGTCGCCTCGGCGCCCCAGTTGCCTGCGACGTCACCGTAGCGCACCCACACGGTCTTGGTGCCCGGCCAGGCGTCGCCGCCGAACTGAGTGAGGTCCCACTCGCGCCGCGTCTCTGCGTAGGGCTCCGGTTGCGACCAGCTCTTGCCGTCGTTCGAGAACTGCATGTCCTTGAGGCCGCTGTCCCAATCGGTCGCACCCAGCTCGGCGAGCTGGACGAGCTCGAACGGTGTCGTCGTGCCCACGACGTCGCAAGTGCCGAGGGTGGGCAGCACGTCGTCGACATAGAACGGTCCGAGGCTCTCGGTCGCGCCCCAGTTGCCGCACGCGTCGACGGCTCGAATGTTGAAGTAGCGAGCGACGGGCGCTGAGACCAGCACGTCGGAATAGGTCGTGACGTCTCCGAGGTCTTGCACCGTGTCGGGCGTCCCGGCCGCCCCGTCAGTGATCGAGAACGAGTAGCCGACCAAGCCCGAGAGCGAGTCCGTTGCGGCCGTCCACTCGAACGTGATGTTCGGGTCCAATGACCAGCCGAAGGGCGTGTGCGTGGTCGACATCAGATCGGTGACCGGCGTCGGAGGCGTCCCATCCACGGTGATGACGAGGCTGTCCGTCTGATCGACCCAGTTGTCGGAGCGCGCTTCGACGCTCCACGTCTTCACGCCTTCGGTCGTCCAGAACGCCGTCCAGCTCGCGCTGCGATCCAACCCGTGTCGGATGTCACCGAGCACGAGGTCCCAGCCGGCGTGTAGGTTGTCCTCGAGGTCGGTGACGATTCCGTCGTCGAGCGTCGTGGACGCATCGACCAAGGTCACCGTCCCGGTCACGGTCGAGTCGCAGAACACGGCCGAAGCGATATAGCTATCGCAGGTGGCGGTCGCCGTGATGTCGACATTCTCGCCCGGCTGCACGCAGAGGTCGCTGGCCACCACGTCGAACGAGCCGCCCGGCGTCGTGTCGCCATGGATCTTCGCGACCGTCACGCTGACGCGCGCCGAGCCCGTCACGCTCGTCGGCCAGGTCTTCCAACGCCACGGCCCGGCCGCGGGATCGTCCAGGATCCGGATCTCGGTGTTGTCGATCGAACTCTGCTGGCTCACCCACTCGCCGGTGTTGCCGGCCGGATCGATGGGGTCCTGATCGATCCACAGGTCGATGTCGTTGACCAGCGCCTGCGACGCACCCGGGCTGCAGGGCGGCTCATGGTACGTCATCACGACGACCAGCCGCTCGACGTCGCTTTCGACCGTGAAGTCGCCGAAGGAGAAGCCCGAGGAGTCCTGAGTGAAGCCCCAGTTGGCCCACTCGAGCTCAGTGGTCTGGAAGAGCGCCCGGTAGGCACTGACGCGACCGGCGCCGTACTCATTGAGGTGATGAAGGGGATCCGAGCTCGGCGCGTCGAGCACCTGGTCGTCCTTGGTGATCGCCGTCGCCATGAGGATCGAGGCCATCCGGTGGGGCGCGTAGCGCGTGTAGTCATAGGCATCGGCGAGCTGGGCGGCGACGCCCGAGACGTGCGGCGCGGCCATGCTCGTGCCCGTGTAGGCGGTGTAGCTACTCGTCGTGCCGGCCTCCACCGACGAGATGAAAGTGCCCGGTGCCGCGATGTTCGGCTTCCAACGACCATCCCCCGCCGGGCCGCGCGAGGACGGGGGCACGACCGTGCCAGGATCGCCAATGGAGGCCTCGTAGAAGTCCAACACATTGGCGACGGTGAAGGCGTTCTTGGCGACGGCCTGACCTCGGAGCGTCGATGCCAGCGGTCCTTCATTGCCGCCCGCGAATACGTAGAGCTGCTCGTGGTTCCAGACCTCGGCATCGACCTCGCGCGCCTCGGCCTCGCTTCCGATCCAAGGACTACTGGACCACGTGCCCCACGAGTTGTTGACGATGTGCGGCTTCGGCGTCGTGTCCGTCCCGTCGAAGTAGCTGTTCTGCATGACAGCGTAGACCGAGGTCGTCGAGCCCGGCGTCCACGAGCAACCGTCGTCATCGAACACCTTGGCATTGAAGAGCCGACTGGTGCCCCCCCAGCTCGCCAGGCCAGGCGCCACGCCGGTGTGACCGGCCTCGGCCACACCGCGACCCAGGATCGTGCCCGCGACGTGCGAGCCATGGCCGCACCCATCGCCCCACGGCCCCGAGCCACCCGACCATTCCCAGCCGGCGCCGATGACGTCGAGGTCATCGTGCCCCGTGTCGACGCCCGAGTCGATGATGCCCAGGATGACTTCTTGAGCCGTGCCTCCATCCCACGTGTCGCGGACGCGGTCGGCGAGGATCATGGGCGTCGACTCGTCATGGAGCGGCTCGGGCCGAGTGAACGGCTCGATGTGCTGGACGAAATCGAGCTCGGTCAAGTGCGCGAGATCCCGCTGATCGACGCGGGCGCGGAAGGCCCGAATGCCATCGAGGTACTCGAGGATCTCGACTCGCTCCGCCTCGAGCGCCTGGTGCTGCCATCCGAAGCTCTGCCAGATCGCCGCCGATTGCGCGTCGAAGGTCTCGGGAGACAACGTCGCCCCACCGCCTCGCGTCACCGGGCGAGCGACCGGCTGACGCACCGATGCGTCATTGAGGTCGGACTCGAAGACGTTGATGTAGACGTCGACCCGTCCTGTGGCGCTCGCGAGTCGCGGCGAGAGCTTCGAGGCCGCCGGCATGGGACCGACCCAACGCACGAACGGCAGCGCCGCGACCTCGGCGGCGGCCTCGGGATGGAGGGCGACTCTCAAGCTGTAGTGCGGGTGGAAGCCGAGCACTCGGCAGCCGAGCGCCTCGAGCTGCGCGACTCGCGCGGGCGTGATGCGCCGCGAGAACATCACGAACGCGTACGTCTGGCCCGATGGCCGCTGCAGGAGACCGGTCACCGCCAGCAGATCCGAAGCGAGCTGCTCACCCACCGGGGGACGATAATCGCCCCCGGTGAAGCCCAAGAAGTGAGGGTCCCCCTGAGCCGGCGCGACCTGGACATCGCCCGCGGGAGTCGTGCGATAGGTGGCACGAATGGGAAGCGGGACGGCGTCCTCGAGAACGGCCGGCGCAAAGCCGGGCGCTCCCCCGTCTGTGTTGAGGCGCTCGAAGCTCGGAGACTTCGGCTCGGACTGCGACGGCGCGACCGGGATCCATGAGCCCGACGTGATCATCAAGAAGGCGGCAAGCATCCAGCTCATCAGTCCCATCTCCGGCTTGCGAAGGAGCCGACCGGGATCTCACGTCGATCCCGAGGACGTCCGCTCCATTACGATTCCACTCCTCTAAAGTGAATCAGGAGCCGGTCTCACCGGGAGAACCTGAGCCAAATAGACTCAGACCTAGCGAGCAGCCAAGGCATTGGTTGAGGACTGGACGCCTCGTCGAGGGGAGCGGCGAGGGGAGCGGCCAGAGGATGCGCAAGAATCTCGTGCCGAACCTTCTGCTATCGAGTCGCCCAACTCGGCGCTAGGAGACGAGACTTGAACGACACTCAAGGAGCGCTCCGTTCGCTTTCGTTCACAGCTGAACCCGTCCTGCCTGTCGAACATAACGAGGCATCGACAATCGACGACTTGTCTCAGTTTAGATAAACTCCTCTACCTATTCCCGGCAGAAAGTTACGGAGACTCGTCATGGCCCTTGTTCGCTGTTCAGAATGTGGGACAGAGTGTTCCGCGCTTGCGGCCGCTTGCCCAAGGTGCGGTCATCCCAATTCGTCTCAACCCGCTCAGTATCCTCATCAACCTTTCTCAACAGGACAACAAACGCAGATTGTCAACGTCACGGTCGACGCCGGCGCTACTCGTCCAAAAAAGTGGAACCCCGCCCTTGCTGCGATTCTAAGTCTCCTGATTCCTGGCTTAGGCCAAGCCTACAAAGGGCAAGCGGTCAACGGATTGGCCTGGTTCCTTATCGTCATCGCTGGATATTTCGCAATGGTGCTACCGGGTGTCATCCTGCACGCTTGCTGTGCCATCGGCGCAATGATGGGCGATCCCTACAAGAAGTAGATGTTCTGAATCATTTGGCGTCGAACTGCGCAAGGATGCTCCAACAGACTCGAGCGACTCCTGAATCGGAGCCTGTTCGCTGCGCTAACGGGTCCACGCCCTACCCGACGACACCGTGCTTCTTGCCGACCGCGACGAAGGCGTCGACGGCTTGTTGCAGGTGTTCGGTCTCGTGCGCGGCGCTGATCTGGACCCGAATGCGGGCGGCGCCCTTGGGAACGACGGGGTACGAGAAGCCGATGACGTAGATGCCCTCTTCGAGCAGGTCGGCGGCCATCTGCTGCGCAAGCCGTGCATCGCCGAGCATGATCGGGACGATCGGGTGCTCGCCGGGCCGGATCTCGAAGCCGGCCTCGGTCATCGCCTTTCGGAACCACTTCGTATTCGACTCGAGGCGGTCGCGCCGCTCGGTCGTGCCGCTGAGCATGTCGAGGCAGGCGAGGGACGCCGCGACGATGACCGGTGCCAGCGTGTTCGAGAAGAGGTACGGGCGAGAGCGCTGCCGCAGGATCTGGATGATCTCCTTCGGACCGCTGGTGAAGCCGCCGCTCGCCCCGCCCAACGCCTTGCCGAGCGTCGAGGTGATGATGTCGACGCGCCCCTGCACTCCGCAGTGCTCGTAGGAGCCGCGTCCCGTCGGTCCGAAGAAGCCGGTGGCGTGGCAATCGTCGACCATGACGAGCGCCTGGTACTTCTCGGCCAGGTCGCAGATCTCTTTGAGCTGCGCGACGTCGCCGTCCATGGAGAACACGCCGTCGGTCGCGATCATGCGGGTGCGCGCCGACTGGGTTTCCTTCAAGATGCGCTCGAGGTCGCTGAGATTCGCATGCTCGAAGCGATGGCGTTGTGCCTTGCACAGCCGAATGCCGTCGATGATCGAAGCGTGGTTGAGCGAGTCCGAGATGATGGCGTCCTCCGGACCGAGCAGCGGCTCGAACAGGCCGCCGTTCGCATCGAAGCAGGCCGCATACAGGATCGTGTCCTCGGTGCCGAGGAACTCGGAGATCTTGGCCTCGAGCTCCTTGTGCGGCGCCTGAGTGCCGCAGATGAACCGCACGCTCGAGAGGCCGAAGCCCCAACGATCCAGGCTGTCCTTGGCGGCCGCGATCAGGTCCGGGTTGTCGGCGAGGCCCAGGTAGTTGTTGGCGCAGAAGTTCAAGACTTCGCGGCCGCGGACGGTGATGCGGGCGCGCTGGGGGCTCTCGATGACGCGCTCGTCCTTGAGCAGCCCGGCCGCCTCGATCTCACGCAGCTCGGCTGCCAGTCGCTGCTTCACTCCCCCATACATACTTCGCCCTCCTTCGAACAGCCGTATCGCTTGCGGATGTTGGGAACCAGGTATTCGGCGAGCGCTCGCTCGAGATCGTACTCGGGCTCGTGCCCCCAGTCGTGGCGCGCTCGACCGTCGTCGACGTCCTCGGGCCAGCTATCGACGATGCCCTGGCGCGGCGCGTCGGGCGCGAACCGAATCTCGGCGCCCGGAAACGCTCGCTGCACGTGCTCGGCGAACTCGCCGGCGGTCGGGCTGAAGGCACCGACGTTGTAGACGCGGCTGGTCAGGGCATCGGCCGGTGCTTCCATCAAGCCCAGTAGGGCCCGGATGGCGTCGGGCATCGCCATGAAGGTGATGCGCGTGTCCTCGCGCACGAAGCAAGGGTAGGCCTCCCCGCGCGCGGCGGCGTGGATCATCTCGGGCAGGTAGTCGCTCGTGCCGCCGCTCGGCACCGTGAAGGCCGAGATCAAACCCGGGAAGCGCACGCATCGGAAGTCGACGCCACCCGGCGCGCTCTGCGGCGCGAGACGGCGATAGTGTTGCGAGTAGTAGCGGCCGAGGCTCTCGCAGTAGAGCTTGTTGCAGCCATACATGGTCGTCGGCGTGTTCCACTCGTGCTCAGCGACGCGGCCGGCTTGACGCTTGGTCTCGAGATCGGGAAGACCGTAAGCCGCGATCGAGCTCGGGAACAAGAACTTCACCCAGGTGCCGCGCGATCGGCCCTCCTCCACGGCCATCCGCAGCAAGCTGAGCGTGCCCTCGACGTTGACACGGTGTGCCTGCTCGGGGTTGTACTCGGCGCGGGTCGAGAGAAGCGCGGCCAGGTGGAAGATGGTCGAGATCTCGTACTCGGTGGCAAGGCGACCGAGGAGGTTCTCGTCCAAGATGTCGCCGACGACGGTGTCGACACAGCGCGGGGCGATCGCGGAATCGAGCTCTCGGAGGTCGAGAGCGACGATGTCGTAGCGGCCGGAATCGGCCAAGGCGTGGATCAATCCGTGGCCGACTTCACCGTTGGCCCCGGTGATCAAAACAACGGGCTTTCTGCTCAAGGAAGTATCCTCACGTCTTTATGAAGACGTGAATTAGAACACATCGCCGCCTCGCTGTGAACGTGGGAACGGTGCCGAAACACCGAGATCACGGGGCGCGGGGAGGGATTGGAAACCGGAATCCCTGGGAGGGCAGCGAGGGAGAGCCCGCCTCCGTGGAGAAGAGTGCGGAAGCGGATGGGCGAGGTGGATGTGGGACGCACGCGGAACGGCGGGTACCTCAGGGCGCAGGCGGGAGCTCTGGCGAGCGATGAGCCGCTGCCGGCCTGATTCTCACTTGGGGTGAGAACCAGACCGACGGCGAGTCGTTCGCGATGGCTTACTCCGCGGGAGCCGCCTCGGCGAGGTCTTCCTTGGCACCTTCGAGGAGCTCTTCGTTCACCTTGATCCGCGTCTTGTGGTAGGCCTTGAAGCCGGTACCGGTCGGGACCATGTGGCCGAGGATTACGTTCTCCTTGAGTCCGAGTAGCTCGTCCCGCTTGCCGGCGAGGGCCGCCTCAGTCAACACCTTGGTGGTCTCTTGGAAGGAGGCCGCCGAGATGAACGACTCGGACTGCAACGACGCCTTGGTGATGCCGAGCAGCAGCGGCTTGGCGGTAGACGGCTGCTTGCCCTTCGACTTGGAGAGCTTCTCGTTGATGGCGCGGAATCGGAACTTGTCGACGATGGCGCCCGGCAGCAGATCGCTGTCGCCCGGATCCTCGACCTGCACCTTTCGGAGCATCTGAGCGATGATGACTTCGACGTGCTTGTCATCGATCATCACGCCCTGAGACCGGTAGACATTCTGCACTTCGCGCAAGAGGTACTGCTGCAGCGCCTCCTCGCCGTTGATTCGCAGGATATCGTGTGGCACCAAGGGGCCTTCGACCAGCGGCTCGCCGGCCTTGACCTTATCACCGGTGTGAACGCGCAAGTGCTTCGAGAAGGCGATGAGGTGCTCGACCTCGGTGCCGGTCTCCTCTTCCTTGACCAGGACGGCGCGCTTACCTTTCCGCTTCTCACCGAGCTCGACGATGCCGTCGATCTCACTGATGACCGAAGGATCCTTCGGCTTCCGGGCTTCGAAGATCTCGGTCACGCGCGGCAGACCGCCGGTGATGTCCTGGGTACCACTGATCTCGCGGGGAGTCTTGGCGAGCAGCGTACCGGCGACGACCTTCTCGCCTTCCTTGGCTTCGATGTGCGCCTTCTCCGGCAGCGGATACACGGCGACGGGGTTGCCCTTCTTGTCGTCGATGATGATCTGCGGGTGGAGGTCACCCTTGTGCTCGATGATGACCATACGGGACTTGGATCCCGAGTCCTCCTCGCGGCGCATCGTCTTGCCTTCGACGACCTCGTCGAAGCGCACGATACCGTCGACCTCGGTGAGGATCGGCACGTTGTGCGGATCCCACTCGACGAGCAGGCGGCCCTTGGCGACCTTTTGCTCGGGCTTGACCTTGACGACGGCACCGGCCGGGATGAGGTAGCGTTCGACCTCACGGCCGCGATCGTCGACGAGGGCGATCTCACCGTTGCGATTGAGCACGACCTGCTGCTTGGACTTGTTGGTCACGACCTTGAGGTTGTGATACTCGACCACACCACCGCGGGCCGCCTTGAGCTTGGATTCCTCGACGGTACGACTGGCCGTCCCACCGATGTGAAAGGTCCGCATGGTGAGCTGGGTTCCCGGCTCGCCGATGGACTGGGCGGCGATGATGCCGACCGCGAGCCCCTCCTCGACCACGTCTCCGCGGGCGAGGTCCATGCCGTAGCAGCGTGCGCAGATGCCAAGAGGCGTCTCGCAGGTCAGAGGCGACCGGACGCGGATCTTGTCGTAGCCGAGGCTCTCGATCTTGCGCGCGATGTCGAAGGTGATGGCGTTGCATTCCTTGACGACGACCTCGTCGGTGACGACGTCGACGATGGTATCGCGAGCAATGCGGCCGATGATCAGCTTCGAGAGCGGCACCTCGATGCGCTCGCCCTTGTAGATCGTGCCTTTGGTCACGCCGTTGAGCGTGCCGCAGTCGTGCTCGTTGATGACGACATTCTGAGCGACATCGGCGAGCTTACGGGTCAAGTAGCCCGAGTCGGCGGTCTTGAGGGCGGTATCGGCGAGACCCTTCCGAGCGCCGTGGGTGGAGGAGAAGTACTCGAGCACGCGGAGGCCTTCTCGGAAGTTGGCCTTGATGGGCGTCTCGATGATCTTTCCGGACGGCTTGGCCATCAGCCCGCGCATGCCGGCGAGCTGTCGAATCTGCTCGATCGAGCCACGAGCGCCGGACTGAGCCATGATGTAGACGGGATTGATGTAAGGCTCACCGTCCCGAGTGTCGTGCTTGAGCTCGGTCATCATGTCTTGCCCGACTCGCTCGCGAGCGGCGGTCCAGCAGTCGATGATCTGATTGTAGCGCTCGCTCTCGGTGATGATGCCTTGCTGGTAGTACCCCTCGATCTTCTCGACATCAGCATCCGCTGCCGCCAGGATCTTGTTCTTGGAGTCCGGGATCTTGAGGTCGTCCTTGGAGAACGACAGGCCAGCGAGAGTACAACGCTTGAAGCCGAGCTCCTTGAGGTCGTCGAGCACGCGCAGCAGCCGCAGATGCCCGAGCCGATGGTGACAGTCGGCGATGATGAACGAGAGCGCCTTCTTGTCGGCGTCGAAGTTGTAGAAGGGCACGACCCTGGGCATGATGTCGTTGAAGACGATCCGTCCGACGGTGGTCTGCACCAGACGGTTCTCGGGGATCTCGGCCGCATCGCCAAAGGGCTTGGTGATGACCTGCGCGCCTTCCTCGAGACGCACCTTGATCAAGGCATGCGTCGTGATGCGACCGTGGTCGTAGGCGAGCATGGCTTCGGCGCGATCGCGGAAGATCTTGCCCTCCCCCTTCTCCCCCTTGCGAGCGATGGTCGTGTAGTAGCAGCCGAGGACGATGTCCTGGCTCGGCGCGATGAGCGGGTTGCCGTGGGCGGGCGAGAAGATGTTGTTGGTCGACAGCATCAAGGTGGCTGCTTCGACCTGAGCCTCGTACGACAGCGGCAGGTGGACAGCCATCTGATCGCCATCGAAGTCCGCATTGAAGCCGGCGCACACCAGTGGGTGGATCTTGATCGCGTTGCCTTCGATCAGAACCGGCTCGAAAGCCTGGATGCCCATGCGGTGGAGTGTCGGCGCGCGGTTCAGGAGAACCGGATGGTTCTTGATGACGTCCTCGAGGATGTCCCAGACCTCCTCGTCCTTCCGCTCGAGCATCTTCTTGGCGCTCTTGATGGTGTCGGCGTAGCCGAGCTCCTTGAGGCGCCGGATGATGAAAGGCTGGAAGAGCTCGAGAGCGATCTTCTTGGGCAGGCCACACTGGTGCAGCTTGAGCTCGGGTCCGACCACGATCACCGAGCGAGCCGAGTAGTCGACACGCTTGCCGAGAAGGTTCTCGCGGAAGCGTCCCTGCTTGCCCTTGATCATGTCGGCGAGCGACTTGAGGGGCCGGTTCGAGGAGCCGAGCACGGAGCGACGGCACATCGAGTTGTCGAAGAGCGCATCGACCGACTGCTGCAGCATGCGCTTCTCGTTGCGAATGATGACCTCGGGTGCATTGAGGTCGAGCAGCTTCTTGAGTCGGTTGTTCCGGTTGATCAGGCGCCGGTACAGATCGTTCAGGTCGGAGGTGGCGAAGTTGCCACTCTCGAGCAGGACGAGCGGGCGAAGGTCCGGTGGAATGACGGGAATGACGTCGAGAATCATCCACTCGGGCTTGTTTTCCGAGTCGCGCAGCATCTCGCAGGTCTTGAGCCGCTTGATGATGTCCTTGGTGCGCTGCACGGAGCGCGTCGTCTTCAGCTCCTCGCGCAGCTCCTCGCTGAGCTGGCCGAGGTTGATGCGGTTGAGGAGCTTCTTGACGGCCTCGGCGCCCATGTCGGCTTCGAAGGAGTCGCCGAACTTGGTGCGGGCTTGCCGGAACTCGTCCTCGGTCAGGAGCTGCTTCTCCTTGAGAGGGGTGTCCCCCGGCTCGATGACGACGTAATCCTGGAAGTAGATGACCTTCTCGAGCGAGGAGGTCTTCATGGCCAAGAGGCTTCCCATGCGGGAAGGCATCGCCTTGAAGAACCAGATGTGGGCGACGGGCGCGGCGAGGCTGATGTGGCCCATGCGCTTCCGGCGGACGCGGGAGTGAGTGATCTTCACTCCGCAGCGGTCGCAGGTGATGCCCTTGTGCTTGATCCCCTTGTACTTCCCGCAGAAGCACTCCCAATCGCGCTCGGGACCGAAGATCCGTTCACAGAACAGACCGTCCTTCTCGGGGCGATAGGTGCGGTAGTTGATCGTTTCGGGCTTTTTGACCTCGCCATACGACCAGCTTCGGATGTCGTCGGGCGAGGCGAGTCGGATCGTGACCGATCCGTAGTCATTGATCTTGTTGTAGAAGGCTTCCACGGCGCTGCGCTCCTCGATACGAGAACGTCTGTGATCAGGCGAGTGTCGAAAGTCCGATCCCCCCGGACCGGGGAACGGGTTCTCACACCCGCTTCTTGTGGAGCTCCATGTTGAGGGCGAGTCCCTTGATCTCGTTCGTCAACACGTCGAAGGACACCGGGGTTCCCGGCTCGAGGATGTTCTCCCCCTTGACCATGGATTCGTAGATCTTGGTCCGCCCATCGACGTCATCGCTCTTGACCGTCAAAAGCTCCTGCAGGACGTTGGCCGCCCCATAGGCTTCCAAGGCCCACACCTCCATCTCTCCGAAGCGCTGACCGCCGAAGCGGGCTTTGCCACCGAGAGGCTGCTGGGTGATGAGCGAATACGGGCCCGTGGCTCGCGCGTGCACCTTGTCGTCGACCAGGTGGTGCAGCTTGAGCATGTACAAGTATCCGACCGTCACCTGCTGCTCGAGAGGAGCGCCGGTTCGGCCGTCGTAGAGAATCGTCTTCCCGTTGGTCGGCAAGCCCGCTTCGATGAGGCATTTCTCGATCTCGGCCTCCGAGCAACCCTCGAATACCGGCGACACCGCCTGAAACCCGAGGGTCATGGCGGCCCAGCCGAGGTGGGTCTCGAGGATCTGGCCGACGTTCATGCGCGACGGCACACCGAGCGGATTGAGCAACATCTCGACCGGACGTCCGTCCTCGAGGAAAGGCATATCCTCTTCGGGCACGATCTTGGCGATCACGCCCTTGTTGCCGTGGCGCCCGGCCGCCTTGTCGCCGACCGACAGACGTCGCTTGGTGGCGACATAGACCTTGACCAGCTCGAGCACGCCCGTCGGCAGCTCGTCACCGCGCGAGAGGCGGTTGACGACCTTGTTCTTCTCGCTCTCGTGCTCGTCGATCTGATCGGCGTACTCTTTGTAGAACCGATACGCCTTCTCGCGGCTGCTCTTGGGGGACACCTCCTCGATGGCGCGGCGGATGCCTTCCTTGATCGACTTGAAGTCGGTGAAGGACTCGGCCGTGGTCAGCGGAATCGGCTTGCCGGTGATCTCGTCCTTGATGCTCTTGGCCGGCACCAGATCGGCGAGGTCTTCGAGCATCTGCTTGAGATGCGTCTCGTAGTTGAGCGCGAAGCTCTCCTCGGCCTCCTTGATCTGGCGCAGATTCTCTTGACGCTCTTCCTCGGTGAGGTTGATCTTGCGCGAGAACTTCTGCGCGTCGATCACGATGCCCTCGACACCCGATGGCACCTCGAGCGAGTCGTTCTTCACGTCCTCACCAGCACGACCGAAGATGGCGTGGAGGAGCTTCTCCTCCGGCGTCAGCTCGCTCTTGGATTTCGGCGCCACCTTACCCACCAAGATTTCACCGGAGCGCACCTTGGTGCCGACGCGAACGATACCGCTCTCGTCGAGGTTCTTGAGCGCCTTCTCCGAGACGTTGGGAATGTCGCGCGTGAACTCTTCGCGTCCCAGCTTCGTCTCGCGGATCTCGATCTCGTACTCGTCGATGTGAATCGAGGTATAGATGTCCTGCTTGACCAGGCGCTCGCTGACGATGATCGCGTCCTCGAAGTTGTAGCCGTCCCAGGTCATGAACGCGACGAGCACGTTTCGGCCCAGAGCCAGCTCTCCGCCGTTGGTCGCGGCGCCATCGGCGATCACTTGCCCCTCATCGATCGAGTCGCCCTCTTGGACGATCGGTGTCTGATTCAAGCAGGTGCGCTCATTCAGGCCGACGAACTTGCGGAGCTTGTAGACATCGTTGCCGACCTTGATCTCGGTCGCCGTGGCGTATTTCACGATACCGGACCGCTTGGCTGTGATGACCATACCCGAGTTCTTGGCGACCGATCGCTCCATGCCGGTGGCGACGATCGGGGCTTCGGTCCGCAGCAGCGGAACGGCCTGGCGCTGCATGTTCGATCCCATCAGCGCGCGGTTGGCATCGTCGTGCTCCAGGAACGGAATCAGGCTCGCCGACACACCCACGAGCTGCTTGGGCGAGATGTCGACGAACTCGACCTGCTTCGGATCGACCAGCGCGAAGTCACCCCGGACGCGTGCCATCACGCGCTCTTCGGTGAAGCGGCCCTTGTCGTCGATCAACGAGTCCGCCGGAGCCAGGATGCTCTCGAACTCCTCGTCCGCGCGCAGGTACCTCAGCTCCTCGGTCAGCTTGCCGCCCTTGACCAGCGTGTACGGTGTCACCAGGAAGCCGTACTCGTCGATCGTGGCGTACACCGACAGCGAAGCGATCAGGCCGATGTTCGTGCCTTCCGGAGTCTCGATCGGGCAGATACGGCCGTAGTGAGAGATGTGTACGTCGCGCACTTCGAATCCGGCGCGCTTTCGGTTGAGTCCACCCGGGCCCAGGGCCGAGAGGCGACGCTCGTGCGTGAGCTGAGAGAGCGGGTTGGTCTGATCGACCACCTGCGAGAGCTCGCCGCGTCCGAAGAAGTAATCGATCGCCGACGAGATGGTCTTGGAGTTGATCAGATTGCGCGGAGTCATCGACTCCGGCGTCTCGAGGTTCATTCGCTCTTGGGCGGTGCGCCGCAGCTTCAAGAAGCCCTTGCGAAGCTCGTCGCCCGCCAGCTCCATGATGGTGCGCACGCGGCGGTTGCCCAAGTGATCGATGTCGTCGATCTCGCCTTCTCCTCGTCGCAACGAGAGGATGTAGGACACCGAGTTGACGAAGTCAGACTCGGTCAGCGTCATCTCGTCTTCAGAGATTACCTGGCGGAACTTCCGGTTCAGGCGGAAGCGTCCGACCTTGCCCAGGCGATAGCGGGTCGCGTCGAAGAACTTCTCCCGGAACAGATCCCGAGCCTTCTCGAGCTGGGGCGGATTGCCCGGGCGGAGTCGGTTGTAGATCTTGAGCAACGCCTCTTCATGGGAGGTGGTCGGGTCTTCCTTGAGCGTGTTGAGGATCAACGGGTCGTCGAGGTTGTCGATGACCTCGACCTCTTTGAGATCCGTCTCGGCGATCTCGCGGGCCATGTCCTCGGTGATGACCTCGCCCGAGGCGATCAGGACCTCACCCGTCTTCTGATCCATGATGTCGCCGACCGCGATCTTGCCGGTGATCCGCTTCACGACCGCGGCCGTGCGGTTCTTGTAGGTGGCCGTCTTGTGGAACAGGCGCACGATGTCGGCGTCGGACGAGTAGTTCTCGCTCATGGCACGAATCAGCATCGTGGCGGGGAACTTGCCGCTCTGATCGATACGGACCGTGAGCAAGTCCTTCTTGCCGACGTTGATCTCGATCCACGAGCCGCGTTCGGGGATGATCCAACAGGCGTGCAGCTTCTTCTCGCCCGGATGGACCTCGACGCTAAAGTCGACGCCCGGCGAGCGGTGAAGCTGGCTCACGATGACGCGCTCGGCACCGTTGATGATGAACTCGCCGCCCCCGATCATGATCGGGATCTCGCCGAGATAGACCTCCTCTTCGACCGGGTCCGGCTTGTCGAGGAGGATCCGCACCTTGAAGGGAGCGCCGTAGGTCAACCGCAGCTTGCGACATTCCTCGGGCGTATAGCGCGGCTTCCCCAGCTCGTAGCCGAGGTACTTGAGCGAGATCGTCTTGTCGTAGCTCAGGATCGGGAAGATCTCTTTGATGATCGCGTCGAGACCGTGCTCGAGACGTTCCTTGGGCGGCGTGTCCGCCTGAAGGAAGTCGGAGTAGGATTTGGTCTGGAGCTCGACGAGATTGGGGATCTCGAGCTTCGACTGGAACTTACCGAAGTGGCGTTGTTCCATGGGGTCGCATCCCTTCGAAATGCAGGTGACGAGTGTCGGTGCGAGCCAACGGCGCAGCCCGGGCCGGACCGCGCCGCCCCGAAACGGGGCAGCCAACGATACGACGCCGGGCTTCCGGACGCAGGCAGCTGTGTCGATCGATCGGTCGGCTCCCGATGAGGGAGCCGGAGCGGATCTGAGCCGGAGCGGAGCGCGGAGCCCCGCTCGAGCATGCCTCGAGGCGAGGCGTTACTTGATCTCCACTTCGGCACCGACGTCGGTGAGCTTCTTGCCGACCGCTTCGGCCTCTTCCTTCTGCAGTCCTTCCTTGACGGCCTTCGGCGCGCCCTCGACGAGCTCCTTGGCCTCCTTGAGACCGAGCCCCGTGATCTCGCGCACGGCCTTGATGACCTGAATCTTCTGGCCACCGATCGCCTTCAGGATGACGTCGAAATCCGTCTTCTCCTCGGCGGCCGCCTCGCCACCTCCGGCCGGGCCCGCCATCGCGACGGCCGCTGCCGCCGGCTTGATGCCGTGCTCTTCCTCGAGGTAATCGCCGAGCTCCTTGGCTTCGAGGACCGTCAAGCCCACGATCTGGCCGCCGAGGTCCACGATCTTGTTATTCCAGCTCTTGGCTTCTGCATCCGACATGGTGATTCACCTCCACCGCTGCATGAGGACTTCCGCCGCCGGGCGGCTCGTCCGTTCTCGATTGTGTGTTTCTGTTCAGAAGGCCCTGAGTGCCACGACACGTCTGGGGCCGCCGATGTTTGACGTCGGGAGGCCGAGGCGAGCCCCGGCTCCCGTGATTCTCGATGGCTCAGTCGTCCGACCCGCCGGCCCCCTCCGCGATGACCTGGATCTGCGAAGCGATCCGAGCCCCCGGGCTGTTGGCTGCCGAGACGATCGTTTGAGCTGGGGAAAGAAAGATGCCGAGGATACGCGACATGAGCTCGGCGCGACCTAGCATCGTCGCGAGGAGCTGGACGCGATCCGGACCGAACACCTCTCGCTCGAGGACTCCGGCCTGGAGCTGAATCTGATCGCCCTTGAAGACCACCTTGAGGGTCTTGGCGATCTCGATCGCATCGCTCCCGCCGGTGATCACCGCGAGTCGTCCCTCGAAGAAGTCCCCCAGCCCCTCGATGCCGACCTCTGCGAAGGCTCTCCGGGCCAGGTTGTTCTTGATGACGCGCAGGCGCATCTCGCGATTCGCGAGCTCACCTCTGAGCGCGGCGGCACCCTCGGCGCTGACCTTGCCGAAGTTGACGACGACACAGTGCTCGAGCCCATCGAAATGGTCCCGATACTCCTGCGTCATGAGTTCTTTGATGGCACGTGACATAGCTTCCGATCTCCTCCTCGTCGATCACTTGGCCGCGATGGCCAGGGGGACACCGGGGCTCATCGAAGCCGCGATCGTGACGCGCTGCATGAACACGCCTTTGGCGGACGGCGGACGAAGCGTCTTGATGTGCTCGATGAACGCGTGGATGTTCTCTTCCAGGTCCTCGGCCGTGAAGCTCTTCCGTCCCATGGGCGCATGCACGTTCGCGCCGGCGTCGACGCGAAACTCGATCTTGCCGGCCTTGAACTCTCGTACCGCCGTCGCGACGTCTTCGGTCACGGTGCCGGCCTTCGGGGACGGCATCTTGCCTTGAGGACCGAGCACGCGACCGAGCTTTCCGACGTACTTCATCATGTCCGGCGCCGCGATCGCGACGTCGAAGTCGAGGAAGTTTTCTTTAGCGACACGGTTCGCGAGGTCTTCACCTCCGACATGATCGGCTCCGGCCTCACGAGCGGCGTCGGCCTTCTCGCCTTCGGCGAAGACCGCCACCGTGACTTCTTTGCCGATACCATTGGGCAAGGACACGGATCCGCGGACGACCTGATCTCCCTTGCGAGGATCGACGCCCAGCTTCATGGCGATCTCGACGGTTTCGTCGAACTTCGGCGCGTCGAAGCCCTTGAGGAGCGCGACGGCTTCGTTCAGCTCGTAGAGCTTACCTCGCTCGAGCTGTTCGAAAGCTCGGCGATAGCGCTTGCTCCGTTTTTTCATTCAACGTTCTCCCCGAGAGGTCGGTGACGGATCGACCGAGGCTCGACCCTGCCTCTCGTCAATTCGGGTCGGATGGATTCGGAGCCGAGCCTCGGGGCCCCGATCAGCTGCTGGCGTCGGCCCCCTCTTCGGGCGAGGCCGCCGTGATTCTCTCTCAGTCGACGACCTCGATCCCGGCGCTCCGTGCCGTGCCCTCGATGATGCGCATGGCAGCCTCGAGGTTGCGCGCATTGAGGTCCTGCATCTTGGTCTCGGCGATCTTCTTGACCTGTTCCTTGGTGACCTTACCGACCTTGTCGGTATGGGGAACGCCCGAGCCCTTGGCGATCCCGGCCTCCTTCTTGAGAAGGACGGCGGCCGGCGGCGACTTCGTGATGAACTCGAAAGAGCGGTCTTGATAGACCGTGATCACCACCGGGATCAGCATCCCGGCGGCTTCGCGCGTCGCATCGTTGAAGCGCTTGACGAACTCGGCGATGTTGAGGCCGTGCTGGCCCAACGCCGGGCCGACCGGGGGAGCTGGCGTCGCCTGCCCACCCTTACACTGTAGCTTGATTTGTGCCGTAACTGCCTTTGCCATGATTCTGCTTCTCTTCGCTCCGGTGCGCGCTCAGAGCGCTTCGACCTGCCAGTATTCCAGCTCCACCTCGGTCGCCCGACCGAAGATCGTCACGATCACCTTGACGATCCCCTTGGTCGGAACCACCTCTTCGACGACACCGTCGAAGTTCTCGAAGGGGCCTTCCTTGATCTTGACGCTGTCGCCCTTTTCGAAGTCGATCTTCAGCTTGGGCTGTTCCTCGTGGCTCTCGATCTCGCCGAGCAGCTTGGCGATCTCCGAGTCTTGCATCGGCACCGGTTGCATGTGCGGTCCGACGAAGTCTCCGATGCCCGGCGTCTCGCGAATCAGGAACCAGGCGTCATCGTTCAGCTCAAGCTCGACCATGATGTAGCCTGGGTAGATCTTGCGCTGAACGACCCGCTTGCGACCACCCTTGATCTCCGTGATGCTCTCGCTCGGGACCAGGACCCGCCCGAAGTGCTCTTCCCAGCCCATGGCCTTGACCCGGGCCAGCAAGCTCTCGCGGACTCGATCCTCCTTACCGGATTGCACTCGCACGACGAACCAGTCCATCGGCTTGCCGCTGGGGCCGGGCGTATGGAGCTGCACTCCGGGTATCGCGGGCTCGGGGCGACTCGGAGCGGGCCCCCGTTTGGGCTTGTCGGCTTCTTCGACAGCCTCCTCGGCCTCGACGACAGCCTCCTCGGCCTCGACCGGTTGGTCGGCGACCTCTTCCTCGACCTCAGTGGACGCGTCATCCTCCTCAGCGACTTCCGAGGTGACGGACGTCTCTTCGACGGCCGCCTCCTCGGTCACCGGCTCATCGGGCTCGCCTGCACCGGAATCGAGTGATCCGGAAGGTCCGGCTTCCTCGCCCGAGTCCGCCGGTTCGGATTCGACGCGCTCGACCTCGTCGAGGTCGGGCTCAACCGAATCGCGGCTCTTGGTGGGGTCCGAATCCATGCTTTCCGTTTCCTAGGGCTGGGGACGGCTCGATCAGAGGAACAGCGCTTTGAAGAAGATGTCGTAGACCATGTCCGCTACCGACAGGAAAGCGGCAAAGATGACGACTGTCACGATCACGATGATCGAGGAGTTGACCGCATCCTGGAAGGATGGCCACGTCACCTTCTTGAGCTCCTGCTCGGTATCGATGAGCAGGTCGGCCGGTTTCTGTCGATTGAAGAGCAGCCAGGCTCCCCAACAAACGACCCCGAGAACGATCAGCGAGATGCCGAACGCCCAGTTGATGTCCATCTTGATGAGCGGCAGCTTTCCGAGACTGTTGGTCTTCAAGCCGCTGAAGTTCGACTGGAGAAACACATACAACCGAAAGCAACCCCAGAGCAGCAAGAGCCACACTAGCCAGATTGCGGTTCGGCGGGCAAAGATGCCCTGTTCCTTCTTGTAGACGGCCATGACTTCCTCGAAGGCGGCCCGAGCTTCACCAAAGGGGGCGAGGGCTGCGAAACACCGCAGCTCGCCGCCGCGACGGTTCGCGCCGGGCACAGGTCAGTACCGAGGGGGTTCCAGTAACATGCCAAAATCGGCGGGACTCGCTGCCCCGCCGATCTTCGAAGACCCCCCGCCGATTCGGGACGACATTCGAGGGCGGGAGCAACCGCTCCCGCCCGGCGATTGAGGGATTACTCGAGCACCTTCGAGACGACGCCGGCGCCGACGGTCCGCCCACCTTCACGAATGGCGAAGCGCAGTTGCTCCTCCATCGCGATAGGCGTGATGAGCTGGACCTCAAGCTTCACGTTGTCGCCCGGCATGACCATCTCAGCGCCGCCGAGCAGCTTCGCCGTACCGGTCACGTCGGTCGTCCGGAAGTAGAACTGAGGACGATAGCCATTGAAGAACGGCGTGTGCCGTCCCCCCTCGTCCTTGGTGAGGATGTAGACCTCACACTCGAACTTGGTGTGGGGAGTGATCGAGCCCGGGGCCGCGAGGACCTGACCACGCTCGATGTCCTTCTTGTCGACACCGCGCATGAGCACGCCGAGGTTGTCGCCAGCCACGCCCACGTCGAGCGTCTTCTGGAACATCTCGACGCCCGTGCAGACCGTCTTGCGCACGTCCGGTGAGAGGCCCACGATCTCGAGGTTGTCGCCCACTTTCACCTTGCCGCGCTCGACGCGACCGGTGGCCACGGTGCCACGACCCTTGATCGAGAACACGTCTTCGACCGGCATCAGGAACGGCTTGTCGACGTCACGCTCCGGCTCGGGAACGTAGTTGTCGACCGCATCCATCAGCTCGAAGATGCACTTCTCGGGTCCGTCGCTATCCTTGGTGGGGGCTTCGACCTCACCGGCCTTCAAGGCCGAGCCGCGCACGATCGGGATGTCGTCGCCCGGGAAGTCGTAGCTGGAAAGCAGCTCCCGAACCTCGAGCTCGACGAGCTCGAGGAGCTCTTGGTCGTCGACCATGTCGCACTTGTTGAGGAAAACGACGATCGCCGGCACACCGACCTGACGAGCGAGCAGGATGTGCTCACGCGTCTGGGGCATGGGACCGTCCGCCGCGGACACCACCAAGATGGCACCATCCATCTGAGCCGCACCCGTGATCATGTTCTTGACGTAATCGGCGTGACCCGGGCAGTCGACGTGGGCGTAGTGACGATTGGTGGTCTCGTACTCGACGTGCGCCGTGGCGATCGTGATGCCGCGCTCGCGCTCTTCGGGCGCCTTGTCGATCTGATCGAACGCCATCATCTTCGCCTGGCCGACCGCGGCCAGCACCCTCGTGATCGCGGCTGTCAACGTCGTCTTTCCGTGATCGACATGACCGATGGTGCCGATGTTCACGTGCGGCTTTGTCCGCTGGAATACTTCCTTCGCCATCTTTCTCTCGAGCTCCTTCCATCCTCCTCGGGCACGTGGACACCACGACGTAAAACCCGATGGCACACTAACCCAAAGCAAAGGACCCGCTTCCCCGCAGGACTTCCTGCAGCGAACCGGGACACCCTTCGAATGTGGACCGGAACGCTCTCCGACCCGGAACATTGATCAAGGCTCCGCACTGACCTCGCTTGGAGCCGCGGATGGGATTTGAACCCATGACCTCGTCCTTACCAAGGACGTGCTCTACCCCTGAGCCACCGCGGCACAATCGGCGAAGCTTGATCGTTCCGAACGAATCGCGACCGATATGTCTTTCCTACATGGAGCGGGTGAAGGGAATCGAACCCTCGTAGTTGGCTTGGAAGGCCAATGCTCTACCACTGAGCTACACCCGCACATCTGAAACTTCTATCTTCCGACTTGAGTACGATCGACCCGATGCGCCTCCCACCCCCGCGGGCGAAGTGCGTGGTGGGGAGAGGAGGATTCGAACCTCCGAAGGCTGAGCCACCAGATTTACAGTCTGGCCCGTTTGACCGCTTCGGTATCTCCCCGCAAACGGAATTGGCTGCATCAAGCGATCCTATGATCGGACGTCGGCTCTTCGCCATGGAGCTAGCGGTGGGACTCGAACCCACAACCTCCCGCTTACAAGGCGGGGGCTCTGCCAATTGAGCTACGCTAGCGCAAGGTCTCCTGCCAACGGTGCCTGCGGCACAAAAGAGCCTGAGATCCTATCAGACGATTGAGGGCTGTCAACCAAAAATAGAACCCCGCTTGCCGACCGCAAAACGGCTCCTTGTTCCCAGTCCCAAAATGACTTGCGCACTTTTCCCCGAGGCTCTCTGACTTGCACCCAGCATTCTTCGGCACGACACCTCTCGTCCCACCCAACGCGCCCCTCTCGGAGCCTCGAGCCCCTTACCGGACGTCTTCCACCCAGCTCACGTCCTCGAACGGGACCTCCATCACCATCGCGCCGACTTGAACCTTGAGCCGCTCGCCCTTCCGGTCGATCCGCTTCACCCGCCCCTTCTTTCCGAAACGCGGCAGGTACACGGTGTCTTCCTTCTTCAGTGAGCGGGCGAACTCGAGTCGCCGCTGAGTGATCGGGCTCCACTGGACCAACTCCTCGATCGCCAGCTCGAGCTCCACCAGCCGGTCCGCGAACGGTTGCGGCGGGGTGCCAATCGCGTTCAAATGCTCGAGAAGCGCCGCACGCACCTGACGCAGCAACCCTTCCACTTCGTGATCTGCCTCATCGCTCAAGCCGCGCTGGCGCTCTTCGACTCGCTCCAACTCGCTTTGGTAGCTCTCTTTGAGCTGCCGGCCCGCCTCACGGAACTCCTCCCCCTCCTGCCGCGCCCGCTCGATCTGTTGCCGGGACGCTTGCATTCGATCGATCAGCTCGCTCGTCCGCGAGGGCTCCTGCACGAGGCTCGACTCGGCACGGCTCAAGATACTCTCCGGAAGGCCCATTCGACGCGCCACATAAAGCGCATTGCTGGTCCCCGGAAGGCCGATGAGCAGGCGATAGGTCGGCTGCAAGGTCTGGGCGTCGAACTCGACCGACGCGTTCTCCGCGGCGGGGTGCGAGTAGGCAAACTCCTTCAACGAGCCCAGATGTGTCGTACCGAGGGCGAAGATTCCCGCACGATCCAGATACTCGAGAATGGCATAGCCCAGTGCCCCTCCCTCTTGAGGATCGGTCCCCGAGCCCAGCTCATCGAGAAGCACCAAGCTGTCCGACTGTGCTTCGGCGAGCACGGTCGAAATCCTCGCCATGTGAGAGGAGAAGGTCGAGAGGCTCTGCTGCAGACTCTGCTCATCTCCGATGTCCGCGAAGACGGAACCGAAGAACGGGACCTCCGAGCCGGCCGTCGCCGGAATCGGCAGACCACACTTCGTCATCAGCACGAGCAGCCCGACCGTCTTCAAGACCACCGTCTTGCCCCCGGTGTTCGGTCCAGTGATCACCAGCATCCGAAACGGCTTGCCCAGGTGCACGTCGATCGGCACCACCGACTCGAGCGCGAGGGCGAGGCGCTCTTCCTCCGGGACCTCCTCGCTCCGAGCAGCGAGCTCGACGAGAATGGGGTGCCGAGCGCCTTTCAAGTGGAGCTGAAGATCCTCGGGGATCTCGGCAGGGCACCAAGCGAACGCCTTTGCGGAGCGCGCCTTGGCCCAGACGAGATCGGCGTGCCCGGCGGCGGCGAGGCTCCGCATCAAGGCTCTTTCCTCGTCGAAAACGGCGCGCGTGAGCCGCTGGAGGATCCGCGTGATCTCGGCCCGCTCCTCGTCGAGCGAGTCCGAGAGCGCGTTGCCTTCAGCGACGATGGCGTGCGGCTCGATGAACACGGTCGCGCCCGACTGTGAATGGTCGTGGAGCACACCTCGAACCTGGCGTCGACTCTGAGCGCGGACCTGAATCACGTACCGACCATTTCGAATCGTGAAGCCGGGAGCCTGCAAGTGCGGACGCATCTCGGCCGACCGCAGGATGCCTTCGAGTCGCCGGCGCAAGACCTCTCGAAGCCGTTGGATCTCGCGACGTATCTCGGACAGCTTGACGGAGGCCTGGTCGACGACGACGCCACCGTCGATGCAGCGAGCGATCTCATCCGACAAACGCTCGAACTCACCGAACCGGGTAGCGCCCCTCGCCAGCAACGGTGCCGTTCCGTCCGCAAAGCTGGCCAACACGCGGCGCAGAGACTCCAAGCCGATCAAGCAACGGGCGACGCGTTGCAGCTCGTCGGCCTCGAGTGGCCCGCCACGATCACGGATGCTCCGAAAGTACGGGGCGAGATCTTCGATACCCCCGAAAGGCAACGACCGACCAGCGCTCAGGAGCGCCGTCGCCTCGTCGACCTCGGCGAGTGCCTCCTGGACGAGCGAGCGGGATTCGAGCGGCGAGAGCTGCCGAGCTCGGGTCTTGCCGAGAGACGTGGCCGCGTGGCGTGCGACGAGGGTGCGCACGCCATCGAACTCGAGGGTCCGCAGCACGTCGTTGTTCATGGGATCGGGTTCTCGGCTGAAGCGGGGAACGGGCGGCCCGATTGTTACCGGATCCGGCCCGAACGAGCAAGGGGAAGGCGGACGGTGCGATGGAGCCCCCTTCCCAATTGGTGGGGTCGCCTGGATAATCGAGCCCCACCGGCGATGAGCGGTGCAAGGCGCCGTGGCGATGAGCCCGGATCCCGTTCAGCAAGAGATGCAGGCACGAGTCAGAAAGGAAGGCGCGTTGGCCGAGGGCCCGAGGGACCTCGCCGACGCGTGGACGGTCGGATGCGTTACTACAACAACGTTCTCGAGCTGATCGGCAACACACCTCTCGTCAAGCTCAACAGCATGTCGAAAGGCTTGAAGCCGCTCATTCTCGTCAAGGTCGAATCGTTCAACCCTGGGGGCAGCGTCAAGGATCGGATCGGCATCCACATGATCCGGGCGGCGGAGGCCGAGGGCAAGCTGAAGCCCGGTGCGACGATCGTCGAAGGCACTTCAGGGAACACCGGCATGGGTCTGGCTATCGCGGCCAGCATCCTGGGATATCGGACCGTGTTCACGATCGCCGACAAGATGAGCCAAGAGAAGATCGACCTCCTGAAAGCCTTTGGCTCAGAAGTTCGCGTGTGTCCGACGGCCGTCGAGCCCGATCATCCCGACAGCTACTACTCGGTGGCTCGCCGCATCAACGAAGAGACGGCGGGCTCGTACTACCCGAATCAATACGAGAATCCAAACAACCCGGAAGCACACTTCAAGTCGACCGGTCCCGAGATCTGGCGGGACACCGAGGGCAAGATCACGCACTTCGTCGGCGGCATGGGAACCGGTGGAACGCTCAGCGGCGTCGGCCGGTACCTCAAGTCCCAGAACCCCGATGTCAAGATCATTGGCGCCGATCCGATCGGCTCTCTCTACTACGAGAAGTTCAAGTTCGACCGCGTCGGCCAAGCACACACGTACAAGGTCGAAGGAATCGGCGAGGACATCTTCCCATCGACGATGGACTTCTCGGTGCTCGACGACGTGATCCAAGTCACGGACAAGGACTGCTTCCTCGCGGCGCGCAACTTGGCGCGCAAGGAGGGGATCTTCGCGGGCGGCTCGTGTGGTGCCGCCGTGCACGCCGGGCTCAAAGCAGCCCAGGATCTCGGACCCGATGACGTGATGGTGATCTTGCTCCCCGACACCGGCGAGCGTTATCTCTCGAAGATCTTCAATGATGCCTGGATGACCGAGAACGGATTCCTGACGCGACCGCTCGAGCTGAAAGCCACCGACATCGTAGGCTCGAAGCCGGCTGGTGTTCCGGCACTCTTGTCGGTCGATCCCAACGAGACGGTCGGCGAAGCGATGCGCCTGATGAAGCGCCACGAGGTCTCCCAGCTCCCGGTGTGCGAGGGCGACCAGTTCATCGGAAGCCTGTCAGAGGGTCACGTGATCCAGGTCATGCTGGCGCAGAACGATGCGTTGACGCGCGTGGTCCGTAACGAGATGGAGCCGCCGCTGCCGCTGGTCAATTCGGACGCCTCGATCGTCGAGGTCTCGAATCTGCTCAAGGGCGGCAAGGACGCGGTCTTGGTTCGTCGCAGCGACGGATCCCACGGGATCATCACGAAGTTCGACCTGCTGCACTCTCTCGAGTAGTGCTCGGATCCTCCCGCGGCGAACCGATGCGTGAGTCGCGGGAGGGGAGCACGGAATCGAGCTGCCGACGCAGGCCCTCGATGAACCGGTCCCGCGGAGCGCTGACGCTCGCAAACCGACCCAGGCATTCCACGAGGTGATCCCACGGGCGAGCGTGATAGCGACGCTCGCCCGAGGCGACTTCAGACGCCCGACTCTCCGGCCTCGCGTTGCTGCTCCCGGCTGCCCCGATCCTCATGGACTGCCGAAGGCGGTAACGGCGACGGGCGGCGAGTCGCCGGGTTGCCGGTTTCTCCAACTGAGGTCTCGGCCTGCATCGCCCCATCGGTGGCGATCGGAGCCTTCTGCTCCGCCATGCCGAGCGCCTTGACCCGCTCCTTCATGAGCCGGCCCACCTTGAACTTGACGACCTTCTTCGCCGGCACCTCGACCTTCTCGAGGGTGCGGGGATTCTGGGCTCGCCGAGGCGCTCTCGATTTGACCTCGAAGACGCCGAACTCCCGGAACTCCAGTCGATTGCCCTTCCCAAGCTCTTCGATGATCTCATCGAGGAAGCTCTGGATGATGTCCTTCGTGACGACTTTGGTCACGCCGGTCTTCTCGGCAATGCGATTGACCAGTTCCTTCTTGGTAATGGTGACTCCCATCCTCCACCTCCCCAAGAGCCTTTCCTCGCGCGCCTTGCCACGATTCCGGGCCTCGACCCGTGAGGGCGACAATGGCTGAGCGTCACTCACTTGAGGCGACCCCGAACCGACTCGGGACGCTGGGTCGAGCAAATCGTGCAGTACGGCTAGGCGCCTCGAAAGACACCTTCTTAGATCCCAAACCCGTTGGTCAACCTCAAACTCTTGATTTCAATGGGGTTAATCTTACGAGATTCGAACCCTCTGTCAACAGCCTTCAACTTTATCTTCATGAAGAGTAGCGGCTTATACGGCGAGGCCCGTCGCGACCGCATTCTCATCCGCAACCGCCCTGCAACACATCGCTCGGGAGGCGTTTGTATTTGGGCTCGAACACGGCGAGCAGACGACTACGATGGAGCGGACCAGCGGGCGCGAGAGAGCGGTATCGGCGGAGCCGACAACCGACCGAGTCTGGACCGAAGAGGAGAGGCGCATGAGACGAATCGCGGTGGCCGTCACCCTCGCGGGGGTCGGCGTTCTCATGCTGGGCTGGGGCATCGCCGCACTGCTCGAAGATCCGAGCACGGCGAGGGATTCGGACGAGTCGTGGGATCTCGAAGACCTCTCTCGGCTCTCGAAGTCCGCCGCACAACCGTTGGCCGATCTCGAGATCAAGGCCAGCGACGGTGACTCGCCGACGAACGCCGTGTCTTCCGATCCCGAGCAGCCGCCCGGCATCGAGATCGTCCGACCGGTCGGAGAGCCGAACCTCTTTGGCACCGTCCGACATGCGACGACTGGTTCGGCTTGCCCGGGTGCGCTCGTCCAGCTGTTTCAGCTCGGTCGGTCGGTGCGGACGCGCTCCGACGAATCGGGGCGCTTCGCGTTGCCGCAGCTCGCGTCCGGCCCAGGAACCCTCCTCGCCTGGGACGAGAACACGGGCGGCCTCGCGACACTGGGCCCGCTCCTCCTTCGCATCGAGCCCTATCGAGGGCTCGAGCTCGAGCTCGAGCCACCTCGCACACTCAAAGGAGTCGTCGTCGACGCCGTCAGCGGGGTGCACTTGGGCGAGGCCCAGGTTCGCATCGTTCCTTCGGAGCTCGCCCGATCCGTCATCAATGAGACATTCGCTTGGGAGCCCGTGGCGTCCGCCCTCGACGGACGATTCCTCATCGAAGACTGTCCGGCCACTCAGGAGATCGAGCTCGAGGTCACTTGTCGCGGATACGTGAAGCTTCGGGAGACTCTACCGCTCACGCTCATCGACGATCGATCGGTCGAAGGCGGTGTTCGGCTGTCTCTCGAGCGCGGAGCCATCATTCCCGGGATCGTGCTCGCGAAATCGGGTGAGCCCGTCCCGGGCTCCCAGGTGTATCTGAGTCGCAAGACGAAAGGGCAGGCTCCCATCTTCGATCACACTCGGACGATCGACGACGGCTCCTTCCAGCTGGAGTACGCGCCCGCGGGAAGCGGTTTGGAAGCGTCGGCCTTTCATCCCGAGCACGGGCTCACGACCCGGGCGCTCGAGGATCGGGTTGCCGGCGACTCGACTCCCATCGAGCTTCGATTCGTCGAGCCGGCGGTCATCGTCGGACGAGTCCGGAACAGCGACGACGAGCCGATGCCCAAGGTCTCGGTCCGTCTGGAGACCCCCGCAACTCTTCCGGCCGACGTGACTCGTGTTCTCGGACATCGAGCGCGAACGGATGCGGCGGGTCGCTTTCGCTTCCAGCACGTTCCGCCCGGCCGCTCCATCGTCCTCGCCGAGACGACGGGTCAGGTAACCGGGCGCCCCGTCACGCTCGAAGCCGGAGGAGAGGTAGAGATCGAGATCGTCGTTGCGACACTCGGCACGATATCCGGCCAAGTGCAGGAGGTCGACGGCACACCCGTGGCGGGAGCGCAGATCCATTCCGCGTCGCGCCCGCCTCGCTCGGTGTTGGCCGGAGCGGTCGATCTGTGGCTGGAGCGGGACGAGACGCTCGATCCGAAGCCCTCGACCGTCTGGACGGACGACGCGGGGCAGTTCACCTTCCGGACGCCGTTGAGGCGCGGCAAGGTGACCTTGGTGGTGAGCGGCAAAGCGATCGCGACGAAGTACGTGAACGGGATTGCCGTCGGCACGACGGATCTCATCATCCAGGTCGACTCGGGTGCCACCCTTCGCCTGGAGGCGCGCATCGAGGGAACGACGTTGCCCGTGGAGCGAGTGACCGTCAAGTTCGATCGGCGTACGAGCTCGGAGTTCTTGTCGCCCGATGGTGTCTACGAGCTCCCGTCGCTCCCGAAGGGGCAATACAGCCTCGAGATCACCTCGCCGGGATTCCTGCCGGTGCCGCGTCGCCAGGTCCAGCTCCACGCAGGGCAGACGACGACCTTGAATCTGGAGCTGGCGCCGGCGGCCAGCCTGAGTGGCGCGATTCGATCCAGCAGCGGTGAGCCGGTCGGTGGCGTCCGCGTGTACGTCACCGACGTCGACGCGAACGCCCGTTACCTGAGCGAGCAGAAGGACATTCGAACGCTCTCACGCGAGCTCGCCCAGCAGCGGCTTCCCCGCGATGCTTTGCGGGAAGCGATTCGCAACCGGTTTCCCACTCAGACCGGCAACCCGGTGAAGTCGGTACGCTCGAACGCCGACGGGTCGTTTCGCTTCGTCGCGCTGCGTCCGGGCCGCTATCAGCTGACGATCGCTTCGAGCAGCAGCTCGCTGCTTCCGCCCGAGGAGGTGTGGTTGACCGCTGGCGCCGAGGAGAGCCGCGAGATCGTGCTGGAGGCAAATGCCCACGCCGAAGTGCAGGTGCTGAGCGACGAGCAGCAAGCCATCGACGACGCATCGGTCCGACTTTCCGGAGGGCCAGCCCGGCTCTCGCTGTATCTCCGTGTGAGTGGCGACGGTGTCTATGCGAGCGGCCCCATCCTCCCGGGCACCTACCGCCTGCGGGTCAGCAAGCGCGGCTACAACACCATCAACCGCAATGTCACGGTCGAGGCGCACGGGGACCTCCACGAACCGGTCAGGCTGGAAAAGCGTCGGTGAGGAAGCACCGCTTCGCCTACTTGCCCGACTATGAGGGGCTGCTCCGTCAGGCCGATCTCCGCTCGACACGACAGATGCTCCACAAGCGAGGACCGATCATCACCCGGTCGTCGAGCTCGGAGACTTTGCGGATCACGGTGGACGGTGACTCACGCCGCCTCTACCTGAAGCGCCTTCACGTGACGGGAGCTCGACGCAAGTGGCGCGGCTTCCTCCGGAACACGTTCTTCGGAAGCAGCCGGATTCGGTCCGAGTGGCTCGTGCTGCTTCGATTGCACGACGAGTGCCTGAATCCGGTCGAGCCGATTGCCACCGGTGAGATTCGAACGCTCCGGTTCCTCGATCACGCGTTTCTGATCACGCTCGAGCTGGCAGGGAGCACGCCGCTGGACGAGCTGCTTCCCCGTGAGCTCCGTCGATGGTCCGAGCGCGACCGGCGTCGGTTCGGAAAGTCCCTGTCCCACTTCGTAGCGACCCTTCATGATGCCGGCTACGTCGACCGCGACCTTCATTGGCGTAACCTCCTCTGCGTCTTGCCGGAAGATCACGAGCAGCCCATTCGCATTGGCAAGATCGATTCGCCTCGCGGGTCGTGGCCTCGTCAACGCCTCCGTCGAAAGCGCGGCGCGCTCCGCGACCTGGCGGCGCTCGATCTTCATGCGCCTCGATACTTCCGACGCACCGAGCGACTGCGCTTCCTCCGAGACTACCTCGGCGGCGCCGACCCGAGAGATCTCGCTCGCGAGGTCTTGTCGGTTCGGCCGGTGGTCGCCTCCCGGGAAGGTTGGCGTCCCCTGCGGGGGGAGACCGAGGTCGAATGAGCCGGTCCGATCACCCGCGAGCAGAGCGGCTGTTCAGGACGAAGGTCACGGGTCCGTCGTTGAGGAGCTCGACGTCCATGGCGGCCGCGAACCGGCCGGTCGCCACTCGGAGCCCGGCCTCGCGGCAACCGGCCACAAAACGCTCGTAGAGCTCTTCGGCGCGCTCGGGAGGTGCCGCACGATCGAACGAAGGCCGCCGTCCCTTGCGCCCATCGGCACACAGGGTGAACTGCGAGACGACGAGGATCTCGCCTCCAGTGTCTCTGAGTGATCGGTTCATGCGGCCAGCGTCATCCGGGAAGATCCGATACCCGAGCACTCGGTCGAGCAGAGCATCGCCATCGCGCTCGTCGTCGTCGGCGAACACACCGACGAGAGCCAGAATGCCCTCGCCGATCCGACCGACTTCGTCGCCCGCGACCGTGACCGAGGCCCTCCGCACGCGTTGAACGACCGTGATCACTTGGGCGACTCCTGAATCTGACGCTCGAGGCGATTGATCGCGTTGATGACGAAGAACTCATTGGTGAGCTGTGGAAAGCGCCGCGGCCCTCCCCCATCGAGGAAGGCACGGTAGCTGGCCACCGCCTGGCGAGGATCGTCGAGATAGTCCTCGTAGAGGATCGCGAGATTCAGCCGGGCTTCGAGCCACGAGGAGTCGAGTCCCAGGATACGCTCGTAGAGTGCCTCCGCCGTCTCGTAGTCGCCTTCGAGGGTCTCGAGGTGAGCCAGGTTGTTGAACACGTCGATCAGGCGATCGAGCGGGAGCCCGCCCGCGTTCTGCGTAATCAGATCTCGGTAGATTCGGCCAGCCTCGGCCTTTTGGTCGAGGTGAAGATGCAGGAGCCGGGCGTAGTTGAACCGCGCATCGGCATCCTGGGGGCGAAGCTCGAGATAGCTTCGATAGAACCTCGCCGACTCGGGGTAATGCTCGCGCTCGAGCTCGACCTCCGCCGCCTCGAGATACGGATCGGGCCAACTGGGCCGACGATCGATCGCATGCTCGAATGCTTCGACGGCACGCAGGCGGCGCTGCTGACGACGATGCAAGAACCCGATCCCATACCACGCCCAGTAGTTGTCGTCGTCGATCCCGATCGCGTTCTCGAGCAAGCGAACGGCTTCGCGATCATCGTCGACCAGTCGGGCCGACAAGGTGGCAAACAACGAGTAGAGGAAGTCCCCGGCCCCTTGCGATTGCTCGTACCACTTCCAGTACTGCTCGCGAACACGCTCTCGAAGACCCGCCTCGATCATGTCGTCCTGAAAGAGACGATGCGTCGGGACGTGGTGCGGGTTCGATTCGAGGAACGCCACGAAGCCTTGCCACCGCTCCTCGATCGGGAGCTCGCTCCGTCGAGCGCGAAGCCCTTCGAGCTCAGCGGCGGCCGTGGCATCCAGGACCTCGTAGGGTGAGATCTCGGGCACGGACGAGCAACCGACGACCGCCAGGGACACGAGGGCGAAGAGGAGTGCGACTCCGAGCTCAGTCGCGGCTCGTCCGAGGTGCCGCCCAGCCCCCCCCATCGACGGCCTCGAGTGGCTCCACCCGGTCGTCGCGAATGACGAGGCGCTCGCCGGCGATCCGACGTCCATTCTGGATGAAGACGGCATCTCCAACCGCCACGATCTCGAGGTGAGGCAGGGTCTCGACACCGTCGCCCCCTTCGAAGACGCAGCGGATCGCCGAGTCCGCATGAATGCGCAGGTTTTCCAGTGAGAGACCGAGTGGCCGCACCGGATCGACCATGCGGGCGACGAGCTCGATTCGACCGACGGCTCCATCCTCGAAGACCTGATCGGTGTTGCTTCGAGAAAAGGTCGGCACCGCTCGTCCCATGAGCGCCCGCCAGCCTCGGACGTGGACCTCCCGCGCGATGAGGGTTCCCTCTTGATCGAGATGCGTCCGTGCGAGCTGGATCTGCTGAAGCACCTCCTCTTGGGACGGGGCGGACTGACAGCTCCACAGAGCAACGAGGCCGAAGCCCCAGGCGATGGCATGGCGACGAAGCATGAGTGCGAGTCCTCCGACGTTCCGGGCGGCCGAACGAGGCGAGGCCGCGTGTCCGTCGACCTCCCAGTTGAGGTATCGGCGAATCCGGGCCCCGACCTTTGGCCACATCGAGAGGTCAGGAGAGCTCGCGCCCCGGGACGGATCCACGCTCCCAATGCAAGGGTGTCCGCCGACGGGTGAGGTTTCCGAGGGCTGCCGATTTCCACGTTGGAGCCATTCCGGGATCGGGTATAAGGAAAACCTCGCCTAGCACCGGAACCAGGCCGGCAGGCTCGCCTTCGGAGTGATCGCCGACGGCAGCGGAAGCGAGTGAGCTCCCGCCCGTGGGTCGAGCTCGGGGGAGCGCGTCGAGCCTAGCAATCGGGGACGGGACCGTCAAGCGAGGCCAGGGAGGGGATGTGGCGCGCAAACGCCGCCTAACAATTGGCTTACGCTCCATGCTCGCGAGGTGTGGCGCTCTGGGCCTGATCCTCGGTTGGGGAGTGTGGTTGCCATCTTGCCGCCTGACGCCGACCGGCGAGAGCTCCTTGGACCTGGGCCCCTTCTACCGAGAGGAGGCGTACCCGGCCGAAGCGACCGCGTGGACGGGAGTCGTCGTTCCCTTCTTCTCGATCGCCGAACGGGGAGATGCGACTCACATCGCCCTCCGCCCCCTGTTCGATTACAAGGAGTTCGAAGGCGGAGAGCGCGGGATGTGGGAGGCGCTGTACCCGATCGCGCGCTATCGGTGGAATGCCTGGGAGAAGAACCTCCAGGTCTTGCCGCTCTTCTTTCACCGTCGGCGCAAGATCGGCACACCGCTCGAAGAGGTGGATTGGTCGCTGATTCCGTTCTTGTGGGGTGGCTCGTCTCGCTCGGGCGAAGAGAACTACTTCGCCTTGTTCCCGCTCTTCGGATCGATCCACTCGTTCCTCTCGTACGAGCGCTTCCGGTTCTTCCTGTTCCCGCTTTACTCGGACTCGACGAAGCTGCAGTACGGGGAGCGCAAGAACTCGGTGAACTTGCTGTGGCCGCTAATCGGTTGGGCCAGCGGAGGCGGTGAAGAGTCGTTCCGGTTCTTGCCGTTCTACGGGCACACGAAGCTCCGGGACCCGATGCGGGACGTCGATCTCTACGAGCGCTCGTATTACTTGTGGCCATTCATCCACGTGCAACGGAACGAGCTGGACACCGACGACCCGACGTCGGGCTGGATGATCTGGCCCCTGTACGGTCAGGAGCTGTCCGAGCGCAGCCGGCAGTACACGGCCCTGTGGCCGATCTTCGGCTACTCGGAGTTCGACGCGAACCCGAAGAACCCGGTCGACTCGGACCGGACGATGCTCGATCTTTTCGCGGGGTTGGTGAAGGTTCACCGAGGCGGCCGGAAGACGAGCGAAGGAAAGTGGGCCGATCCCCAGAGATACCGCATCTTGCCATTTTACCACTGGTACCATACCGGGGAGCTCACGAGCGAAGGCTGGCTGTGGCCGCTGATCTGGGACCGGCAGGAGCGCTTGATCGAGTCGACGAAAGACTCGTTCTACGTCGTTCCGTTCTTCTATCAGACGGACAAGGTGTACCGACGGACGGGCGAGCGGGAGAGCTTCTTGAAGCTGTGGCCTTTGTTCCATTCCGAGCGCTTGCGGGACGGCTCGAGCGACTTTGGCTTGCTGTCGCTGTACTTCCTGCGTACGACGCTCAAGGCCGAGGAGGGGACGTTCCAGTCGATGTTGGAGGGTGTCGACCGTCACTACGGTTTCCTGTGGACGCTCTACCGGGAGCGGCACACCGCGGAGGGCGGACATCACCGAGAGCTGTTCTTGAAGCTCTACGATCAGTACTGGGACGCCGAGCAGGAGTCGATCTCGGTGCCCTTGCTCTTTCACTACGACTGGAACGAGCCGCGCGACACGAGTCGGCACTCGTTCTTGCTCGGTCTGGTGCAGGTCCACAACCGACGGGGCGAGGGCTCACTGCAGCTGCTCTACCTGCCGCCATTCATCCATTGGGGAGAGGAGCGATGACCGGTCCCGCGCGTAAGGCGGTCGAGCGTCTGTCTCCGGTGTTCGGGCCGTTGGGACGCCTCGTGACGGACCAGTTCGGCGCCTTCAAGAGCCGGCTGCTGGAGCAATGCCGCCGCTCGGCTTTTGGCCTGCTGCTGCTGCCACGCGCGGGCCTGAGGCTGCCGAGCGTCTACGTCAAGCGGCGCGAGATCATGCAGCAGCTCTACAACTGCGGTGTGAAATCGTTCGCGGTGACGATGGTGGTCATCTTCTTCACGGGCTTCATCTTGTCACTGCAAACGGGAGTGGTCCTCAAGGACTTCGGCGCGCAGGACCAGGTGGGTCAGCTGGTGGTGGTGGCCATGTTTCGGGAGATGGGTCCCTTCATCACGGGTCTCATCTTGGCAGCGACGGTCGGGTCGGCGATGGCGGCCGAGCTGGGCACGATGACCATCAGCCAGGAGATCGACGCGCTCGAGCTGATGTCGATCGACCCAATCAAGTTCTTGGTCCTGCCGCGGATCTTGGCGATGGCGATCATCGGCCCCGTGATGACGATCTTCGCCAACTACGTAGCGATCATCGGTGGCGCGATCATCGCCGCGAACGAGTTCGGAGTTCCGTTCGACAAGTTCTTCCAGCTCGGACGCGACGCTCTCGCCCAGCAGGAGCGCTACTTCTTCATGCCGAAAGACATGTTCGTCGGGTACTTCAAGGCCTTCATCTTTGCGCTGATCATCTCCTCGGTCGGCTGTGCCCAAGGCTTGCTGACCTCGGGTGGAGCACTGGGAGTCGGTCGAGCGACGCGAGCGGCCGTCGTCTACTCGTTCGTTCTGATCATCATCGTCGGCTACTACATCACCTGGTTCTTCTACACGTGATCCAGTTCATCGACGTCATCAAGCGGCTCGACAACCGCAGAATCCTGGACGAGCTCAACCTCAATGTCCGCACCGGTGAGACCTACGTCATCATCGGCGGCAGTGGCACGGGCAAGAGCGTGACGCTCAAGCACATGGTCGGCTTGATGCGGCCGGACTCCGGGCAGGTGCTGATCGATGACTCCGACATCGGAAACGCGGATTCCAAGCAGCTCCGGAGGCTCCGACGGAAGTTCGGATTCGTCTTTCAGGACGCGGCTCTGATCAACTGGCTCTCGGTCGGACAGAACATCGCGCTCCCACTCCGCGAGCACACCGATCTCTCCGAAGAGGAGATCACCGAGACTGTGCGCGAGAAGCTGGCCCTCGTCAGCTTGAGTGGCATCGAGAAGAGGCTGCCTTCGATGCTCTCGGGCGGCATGCGAAAGCGCGTCGGCCTCGCCCGCGCCATCGTCATGAACCCCGAGATCATCCTCTACGACGAGCCGACGGCCGGACTCGACCCCATCATGACCTCGGCCATCTCTCATCTCATTGCCGATCTCCAGCATCGCCTGCACACGACCTCCGTCGTCGTCACCCACGACATGGAGTCCGCCTACGTCGTCGCCGACCGAATCGGAATGCTCCACCAGGGCAAGGTGATCTGGGAAGGCACGCCGGACGAGATTCGCCGCGCTGACAATCCGCGGGTGAGCGCCTTCGTCGAAGGCCGCTACGACCCCAACCTCGACGAAGAATGAGAACCAACAGACCGGTCCGCCCTCTCGCGGCCGGCATCCTCGAGCCACTGGAAAGCTGACATGAGCGACCAGATGAACGCCTTCCGGGAGACCCTGGTCGGCATCCTCTTCTTTGGCGCCCTCATCATCGTCGGGGCCTCCACCTTGCTCCTCGGCACCCTCAGCCTCGAGAGCAAGTCGACCTTCACCGTCGAGTTCCCGAGTGCGGCTGGAATGCGCAAGGGCGACCTCGTGCAGGTCGACGGCGTCATCATGGGCCGCGTCAAGGCGCTCGACGTTCTCGACCGCCTCGCCGTCCGCGAGGTCCGCGACGATCGGGGCGATCTGAAGAAGGTCACCGTCTCCGTCAGCGCCGAGATCGAGCTCGACAAGGACATCGTGCTGCAAGACGACTACTTCGTGCAGATCGTTCAATCGTCCGTGCTCGGCGGGCAAGCCATCCAGATCGTGCGCGGAACCTCGCCCGACGTTGCTTTCGAGAGCGTCCGCGATGCCCGGCTCGTCGGCATCCTTCAACAAGGAGCTCTCGAGGCACTCAGCACGATGTTACGCGAGAATGAGACGAACCTCAGCCTGATCATCGAGTCGTTCAAAAACATCGTCACGCGGATCGATCGAGGCGAGGGCAGCCTCGGCAAGTTCCTGACCGAAGAGTCCTTCTTCGATTACCTCAACGCCGCCGCCTCCGAGGTCGCGACGTTCGTGCGCCAGCTCAACGAGGGCGATGGGCTCATTCCGGCGCTCGTCAACGACAACGAACTGCGCGACAACGTGGTCGAGATCGTCAGTGATGCTCGCGAGATCGTCGAAGGCGTCAACGAAGGTCGAGGCACGATCGGCAAGCTCTTCGCCGACTCCTCCCTCTACGACCAGATCTTCGGCCTGACCACCGACGTGCGCTCGATCCTCGCCACGCTCGAAGCGGGCGAAGGCGCCCTCGGAATGCTCCTCAAGGACCGCGACCTCGCCCAAGACATCCGCGACACCATCACCGGTGTCCGTGGAGCCGTGGCCGAGCTGCAAAAGGGCGAGAGCCTCCTGGGTCGACTGTTCTACGACCCGCGCATGGGCGAACAGCTCGCGATGGTCGTCGACGATGTCGCCACCATCGTCCACCGAGTCTCACTCGGACAAGGCACGGTCGGACAGCTCCTCATGCGAGACGACATCGGCGAGAAGCTGTCGCTCTTGTTCGACATCGTCACGGGTGCCGTCGAAGACGCCCGCGAAGCGGCCCCGATCTCGACCTTCGCCAACGTGATCTTCTCGGCTTTCTGAGGTAGAGCGACTGCTCTGCGCCCCCTATCGAGCCTGACCCGAGTGGATGAAAGGGGCCCAGTAGTAGGGATGAGCCGCGTCGATCCTGCGGCTCGCTCCTCCGGTTCCCGTCGTCAGGCCCCGTGCGCCTTCGGTCAACCGCACCTTCAGCTTGGCGGCCCGAAGGGCCGCGGGCACGGAGAGCCCCCGCTCGAACGCCCCTCGATAGAACTCGATCATCGTATCGGCGGTCTCGCGATCGGCCACCTGCCACAAGGACGCCACGACGGAGCGGGCGCCTGCGATCATGAACGCGCGGGCCAAGGATTGCGCCCCCTCGCCACCGAGAACCGTCCCCTGCGCGGTTTCGCACGCCGAGAGCACCACCAGGTTCGCATCGAGCTGCATGTCCAGGACGTCGGCGACCGTGAAGAACCCGTCTTCCTTCTCGCGAAACGTCAGCGCAAGCCCCGACTGCATCGGGAAATCGGGGTCCACGAAACCGTGGGCTGCCAAATGCAGGACAGAAAAGGCGCGGAGGTCTTCCCGCAGCACATCGGGTGTCGCATAGGCGCCCATGTGGATGTCGAAGGAGGAGCTGCTCCATCGGCCCCCGCGACGCCGCAGGACATCGAGCAAGTCCTCGCCCCTGAAGCCGTCTTCGGGAACGAGCTCGAGCAGAAGGCGTCCCAATTCAGAAGCCTCACGCCGAGTGTGCTCGAGGCGAACCAAGCCCTTCGGGTCGAGGCCGCGGCCACCGAGCAGAGACAGAGAGGAAGCTTTGGCGATCGTCGCCCCCGCGCTCTTCTCGCCCGGGTAGACGGGATCCGCAAGGACCAACACCCTGCCCCGCGTCTCGCGGGGTCCCAGCCGGGCCAACTCACGCAGGACGGGTGTCGAGGAACCATAGCTGACCTCGAAAGCATCGATGAGGAACTCGATGTCGTCGAACGACTCGACGGCCTCCTCCTCCGGGTGATCGCTCATCACCAAAGCCTCGAATGACAACCCGTCGAGCCCCGGCGAGGGAACGATGATCAATCGTCGGACGTTCTCGGGCTGATCGGCCAGCACCGGAGCCAGAAGCGCCGCGAAGAGCTGGCTTCCCAGAGCACCGATCTCACGGGCACTCGCGAGGCGACTCGGTGAGCCGATCCCCTTTTCGAACTCGAGGACACGCTCCTTGATCGGTGCCCATGTTCCGAGATCGAAGAGGCGGACTCCCCGCGACGACACGCGATAGGCAAAGAGGTTCTCGAAGCCAAAGGCGAACTCCACGAGAACTGATTCCTCGTCGAGAAGGAGGCGAATCGTCTCGTCGATCGACTCGGAGTCGAGTCCTCGGAGGACCAGCCGCCGAGGAGAGCGATCGGCCCACTCATTTCGAAGTGCTTCGGACTGCTGCCAAAGTTCCTCGATCTCCGCACGACGCGCGGAGGTCTTCTCGGAGGACTCGCCGGCGAGGATCATCTCGGACAAGCGGTCCAGCTCCCGGTCCCTCCGTGCCAAGAGCTCCCTTCGCGAGCGGTCGAGCTGGACGAGCTCGGGATCGCGAGCTCCCGCCCGCCCGGCCTGAAACCCTTCGAGCAAGGCTCGCCCCTTCCAGCGCGCGGCTGCGAGAAACCCTGCCCGCGCGTGGCTCTCCTTGTCCCTCTCATCTGCCCGCTCCCAGCGACGAACGTGCCACTCCTGCTCGAGGTTCGCCATCGCCGACCAGCGGGCCCGAAGGTTGGCCGTCGCTTCGCTCGAGTGAGCCCGGGTCAATCGTGCGATCAAGTCGTTGGCTTGAGACAAGAGGGCAACGCAGGCATCCAATCGGCCGCGTTGGATCGACACGTCAGCCAGCAAGAATAGGGCGTCGATTCGAGTGGACTCCCTCCCGACCTCAATGGCCAGCTCGAGCGCATCCCGCGCCAGGGCCTCGGCACGATCTCGCTGATTCCGCTGGAGATGGATACTGGCGAGCGTGACCAACGCATGGGCGATCTCGCCGCGCTCGCCGAGCTGACGGGACAACGCGAGGCTCTTCTCTGCCAACTCCTGCGCCTGGTCGATGAGCCCCTCGCGAAGAGACAGGTACGACAGATGATCCAACGCGGCGCCCAACCCGGAGCGAAACCCCAGCTTCTCGAAAAGACGCCGCGCCTGCTCGGCTTCTGCCCGCGCTTCGGTCGGCTTGTTCCTGTCTCGCCAGTAAAGGGACAGCGACAAGTGCACGCTCGCCTCGAGCAGGCGATCTCCAAGGCCCCGAGCAAGCTCCAGGCTGGCCTCGAAGGCGCTGTAGGCCTGCCGCGCCTTTCCGGTCGCATAGAGAGAGCGCCCGAGGGAGGCGAGCGTCGATGCCTCGAGCGGCTTGCTTCCAAACTCACGGGCGAGGTCCAGGGCTTGCCTCAGCTCGGTCTCAGCCGTGCGAGAATCGTAAAGGATGTTGCTGAGTCGACCCAGCTGCCAATGGGCCCACGCCTCCGCGATTCGAAAGGCATGGAGCTTGGAGACCGAGATCCTCTCCCGAATGGCCCGCTCGGCCGACGAGTAATCACCGAGCGCCTCGTAGACAGTCCCGAGATTCGCGAGAGCCCATTGAATCGCCTGCGGTTGATCCAGGGATCGAGCGAGAAGAAGCGCCTCCTCGAGCGCCTCCCGTGCGGCGGTGTTGTCGCCGACGAGTGATTGTACCCGCCCGAGGTTGGTGGCGACGACGACCTCCAGGCTGGCATCGCCCAACTCCCTCGCCGCGGCAAGGGCTCGGCTGAGCTTTTGACGCGCCTCCGGATACCGTCCCATGTAGCTGAGAAGGTCACCGATGTTCTGCAACGTGCTTGCCGCGTGATGGGAATTACCGAGCCGTCGAAAGATTGAGAGGGCGAGCTCGAGGTGCTCCAGCGATTTGGAGTAAAGCCCCAGCTCCTTGCAGGCGGCCGCGAGGTTTCCGTGCCCGGCACCCTCCAAGTCGAGGTCGCCACATTCTTTCGCGCGAGCGATCTGCGCCTCGAAATGCTCCCGCGCTCGCATCAGATCACCCTGCCTGAGGTAGGCGTTGGCCAGGTTGCCGAGCGCCGCAGCTTCACCGGAGCAATCCTCCAGCTCACGATACAGCTCGAGGGAGCGGTCCTGATGACGCCGGGCATCGACCAACTGGCCACGTTGCTGTGCAAGATTCCCCAAGAGCTTCTCGGTCAACGCCTCGGACCGGAGCTCCTCGAGCCCCTTCGCCATCGCGAGGCAGGTCTCGAGCAAGGGCTGAGCCTCCGAAGGCTGCGCCAGTCGAATCCGGAGCTCCGATTCACGAAGGAGATGGGCCAGCGCCAGCGAATCGTCCCCTCGGTCGAGGGCTCGCTCGCGACACTGAGCACGAAACTCGGCTGCCGCCTCGAGGAGAGCCTTTCCTTCGAGCGGAGCTCTCCGACCGGCGACGACTTTTAGCTCGAATTGGCCGGAGCCGCCCTTGGAGTCGACCTGCAGCTGGATGGCTTGCCCGGACTCCAACGAGAGGACCAACCGCGCGTTCCACTCGAGCCCTCCTTCATCGTTCCGGCCGAGAACGGCGTTCTCCGAGTCGAAGGCCGACAGCTTCGGGTCGAAGTCCGTGGACTCGAGGGAGATCGTCACGGGTCCGGTCGTTTCCGCCCGAAACCGTAAGAAGAGGGGCACGTCTGATTTGAGCTCGGACCGGACCGGATGGCCCAGCTCCACCGTGTCCTGGCTTGAAGACACAAGGATCAACGCCATGGACAGGACCCGAAGCGCACTCCGCTTTCGAAGAAGACCAGCGATGAGAGTCTCCCTTACTGACCGATGACCAGGTCGCCGCCGGCGACGGGGTGGGGACGGATCTCGACTGCTTTGGTGATCGTGAGATTCTCGGGATAGCTGCCGAACCAGACGGAGATGACGTCATCCGCGGAGGCAGCCACGACCCCTTGAGCTATGGTCTGAAAAGGACTGAAGAGGGATCCATTGCCGCCGGGCCCGGCCTGATAGTCGACGTAGACATCCCCAATGGCCCAGGCCGTCGACGCCGCGTTCAACAACCCACCGCCGTCTCCGACGTCTCCCTGCCCGGGGTTCGAGTAGTCGTCGTAGTCGAACGGGTGGGAGCATCCAAAGTACATGAGGGAGTAGAGCTCTTGGGGCGTCAACGCCGGGTCGATCGAGAGCATCAGGGCGGCGATTCCCGAGGCGAATGCGCAGGCAGGGGACGTTCCGTTGACGGAGACATAGTCTTCGTTGGAGTCGTAGCCATTCGTCGTATCGTCCGTCGTCCAGATGCCGTCTCCCGGCGCGACGAAATCGATGCAGTCCCCACCGAACTGCGAGCAGGCCCGATTGCTGTTCGCGCGAACCGACCCGTCGACCACGATCGCGCCGACAGCATGCACGGCGGTTGACGAGGCCGGATACTCGATTCCGTTCACGGGACCGGTGTTACCGGTCGCGGCAAAGTGAATGACACCGCTCGCTCGAGCCGACGAGTAAGCGTTGTCGATCAACGTGTCGAATCCGACGCTGTTGCTCATGTTGGTCACGCGGGCACCGATGGTCACCGACCAGTTCACCGCATTCGCAACCCAGCTCGGGAGAACCGTCGCGCTGCCGTTGCAGGCGAGAGATGACTTACCGATTCGAGCCGAGGCAACTCGACAGGTCGGTGCGACTCCCGCGACCCCGATCGAGTTGTTCATGATGCCAGTGATCACGCCGGCCATCGCTGTGCCATGGCGATCACAAACATTCCTCGGCCCCCCGTTCCCCGGAGCCTCATCCGTGAAGTCCTGACCGCCGACCTGGTTGATGTCCGGGTGGTTCTGCTGCACGCCGACATCGAGCACGACGATCAAGATCGACGGATCTCCGGTCGTTTGCTCCCAAACCTCGTCGGCATCGATGTCCGTGTCCGGGACTCCCACGATGCCGTTGATCGTCTGCCCAGTATTCCGAATCCCCCATTGATTGGGGAAGTGCTGATCGTTGGGAGTCACGACGTGCGAGACCATGGTCATCACCCGGTCTGATCCCGCGTACTCGACTCCGGGGAGCCTCTGAAGCACCTCGAGTTCCTCGAGGACGGCCATGCCTGTCGCCGCGGCGCTCTCCAGGCGATAGGCTCCCAAGAGACCTGCCAAGTCGGGCTCATTCACCACGAGACTCGGAAGTCTACCGATGAGGCGCGACGCCTCCGGCCTCGACAGCTCCGCGCGAAACTTGACGTACAGGTACGGTGTCGGATACGTGAGCTCGCCCCGCTCATCACGATAAACCGGGCTCACGAAGCCAATCCCTGGCAAGCTCGCGACATCCTCGACCAGCTCCTCGAGGCGCGATTCGGACAAGGCCGTGGCGAGCTCGAAGACACGGTAACCCTCGAGTCCGAAGGCCTCTTCGTTCAGAACCGCGACGGACTTTTCGCGCAGTCTCTTACGAAGGCTCACCTCCCCCTGGGGGGTTTCGATGTGAGCCGCGAAACGGCTCCCATCCGCGTGAGCAAAGGGTGCCAGTTGCCAGTGTGAGCCGAGTTGAGTCGCGGGCTCGGGAAGACGTGACTGAAGCTGAGGAGCCAGACAGAGTGTGAGCGAGAGAATGGTCGTCAACATGCTAGAAACTCCGAAGTGCCGGGAGGAGGCTCGCCGGTCCGACAAGAGCGGACCAGCCCAACGCTCACTGCAGATTGACGAGAACCAGCACGAGGCCGGTTTCGGATTCGAGCGACGACATGGCCTTACCGATGACCGTTCCAAAGGAACGCTCACGATCGGTGGCCTTCATGCCGTGACCCGCCAGCGAAGCGGTCGTGATCAGGTCGCCGGGGCGGATCGCCCCGTTCTCCATCGTGCATCGGACGTAGACACGCCCCGCCATTGCGAGCAACGTGTCGCCGTCGAGCACGTCGTCCTGCCCCATCCGGATGCCGTGGCGCACATCGCCCGCGCCCGAAACGACCCCGGCCACCTTGGAGTCGTAGCTTTCGGTCGAGAGCACGAGCCGTCCCGGGTTCTCAGGATCGATCGACACGACCGAGCCTGGCTCGAGCCACCGCTCGTCGGTGGACTCGAAGCCCTCGACCAGATCGCCGCCTCCGGTGATCTGGAGAGCAGTCGTGATCACACGCCCGGTGTTGGTGACTTCGAAGACCGGGCAGCAGCCGCCGTTGAAGGCCTTGAGGATGGTGCCCGGGCCATTCTGGGTGAGGACCGCGGTCGCGTCGGAGCCATGGGTCTTGCCGACCAAGGCGATACCGGCGCCCGTCGACTGATTCTCCGCCCAAATGGTCGCCGTCGAGAGTCCCGAAGCCCCGTCGTTGTCGATCCGCACCCGATCACCGATCTCGACGGGCCCGCCTTCTCGATTCAGATACAACGGCGAAGTGGTGCCGTTGTTGCGAGCCATGATCTCGTTCTCGTCGATCGAGATGTTCCAACCCGTCGTGTCCCCCGTCTGGATGTATCCGCCTCCGGTCGGACCGGTGTCTGTCCCGCCGCGTACGTGGAGTCGAAGCTCAGGAGCCGCCGTTCCGACGCCGAGGTTTCCAGTGACTTCGATTCCCGTCGTCTTGACGTCACCCCCTTGGTTGACCACGAAGACGGGGCTGGCTCCTCCGTTGAAGCCCCTGAGTATTGGCCCCGACCCCTCGGCCGTCAGCACGGCCGTCGCATCCGTACCAGAGGTCTTGCCGACGAGGGCGATGCCGGCTCCGGTCGACTCGTTCTCGGCCCAGAGCGTGGCTGTGAAGAGACCCCCGCCTCCGTCGTTGTCGACTCTCACGCGATCTCCGACTTGAACAGGCCCCCCGTCTCGGTTGAGCGAGAGTGTCGCCGGAGCCCCATTGAAGCGGGCCATGATCTCGTTCTCGTCGATCGCTACGTTGGCGCCCGCCGAGCTTCCGGTTTGGAGGTAGCCCCCTCCTGCCGGGCTGGCGTCCGTCCCGCCGGTCACATGAATGCGAACGTCGGGCGAGCGGGTGCCCACGCCGAGATGCCCATTCTCGAGCGTCAGGGGAGCGCCGAACAGATCCCAGTGTGTCCCGAGCCCGTCGGCGCTGAGCTCCGACACCGAGTTCCCAGCTTGATTGAAGCGGACGGAGTTGGCGAATGAGTTTGCGCCGATCCGAAGACCGAGCAAGCCGTCCGAAGCACGGTAGTAGCTCGAGCCATGCGATCCCTGAATGTCGAGGCGTCCATCGGGGAGCGTCAGATTCCCTCCAGAGAACGTGACGTCCCCCGTGCTCGTCGAGACATCGGCACCCGTTAGCGAGCCATCCTGAATGTCCGAGCCCGTCACGGTCTCATCCACGATGTCCGTCGAGCCCTCGACCTCGTTCTGATCGTCATTGACGTAGCGCTCGTCCGAGGTCTGGCCTCGGGGCGCCAGACCACCTGTCGAACCCGATCCTCCGACTCCGGGACCACTCCCCTGAGTCCCGGATCCGTCGTCCTCTCGCATCGGCGGCTGCTTCGAGATCTGGCCGCCGATGCCGCGTGTTGGCATGGGAGCAGGCGCGAGCGCCTGACGATCCGACGAGCCCGAGATCGAGGCGGCCGGCCCGCTCCGGCGGAGGAGTCCACTCGACTTCGCCCGCCCTCCGAGGTTTCCGGGCTGCCCGGCAGAAACAGGAGTGCCCGGCTCCCCGCCTGGCGGAAGGCGCCGTATCCCGCCAGGGGACGCGGGGGTGCCTGCCCCTGTCGACGCCGGGCCCGAGCCGAGGTCCGGTGCCCAGGGCGTACCCAAACGACCGCGCGAGTAGATCCCGTGACCTTCTGCCCAGAAGACGACGTCCCCGCCTTGATTCCGAAGAAGCAGGTCCGGCCGACCGTCCTCGTCGAGATCCTCGCGCAGTGCGGCCGTGCCGCGCCCTGTGTCGCCGAGGCCGAGCTGGTCCGTACTCTCGAGAAACACCCCCGTCGAGTCTCCCAGCAGTGCCACATTGGCTTCGAGGCTGACCAGATAGAGATCGAGGTGACCATCGTCATTCAGGTCGGCAATGAGAACGTCCTCGACGACGACTCTCGGAAGGGGCATCGGCTGGTGGACGAGGTCGTACTCTCGCCCCCCGCGATGGATCGACAGGATCAACTCTCCATCCACCCCGATCTCGAGCAGGTCTCGCCTCCCATCACCGGTTACGTCCATCAGTCGAACCGCGGAAACAGGAGAATCCTCCTGGAGCACGATGCCACTCAAGACGACACTCAAAAGAACCCAGCTCATGTCGCTCCTCCGAATAGAGCCTCGGTGCTCGTTCCCTGAAAGAAGAAGCGAACCACTCGTCGGAGGCGGGACAGAGAAAATATCCCGGTTCTCGTGAGCCGCAGTAGCGGTATCCGCGAAGGCACGATCGGACAGCTCCTCATGCGTGACGACATCGGCGAGAAGCTGTCGCTCTTGTTCGATATCGTCACGGGCGCCGTCGAAGACGCCCGCGAAGCGGCCCCGATCTCGACCTTCGCCCCCGTGATCTTCTCGGCGTTCTGACGAAACGGAACCGGCGGCCGTCACCGCACCCGGGGGACGTCCATGGTCACGACCGTCGTCTGTCCGCTCGTCACGACGGCCTGGCTGCGCACGATCGTCTTGTCGGAGTTGCGAATTACGAGGAACACCTCTCCGGGCGGGCACGCTTCGGTGTGTGCGAAGCCAGCGGGGTCGACGGCGAGCTCTTCGCTGGCGCCGAGGAAGAATGGCATCGGCAGCACGATGACCGTGACGTCCTCCAGCCTTCGTCCCGGTGCCCGAACCCGGACCTCGAGTGACCCGGGTCCGCCGACCACGACCTCCACCTCGCGCCCGGGAAGGTCCATCTCGATGCCATCCCGCCCCGCGATCGCGAATCCGTCCGCGACGACCTTGACGCCGTAGACATCCCCGGGAACGAGGTGTTCGATCTCGAACATGCCGCCCGGATCGTCCACGATGTGCGGTTCGCCCACCATGCCGTGCGAGTAGATCGGAAACGGTGTCGGTGTGATGCGAAAGCACTCGACCGTCGCGCGCGGGATCGGTGATCCGTCTCGGGCTCGGATTCGACCCGTCAGCACCGCGCCCCGCAGGCTCTCTTCGTCGAGGACGATCTCCAAGCCGAGCGTCCCCGGAAGAACATGCCGCAGGTAGTGCGTGGCGGGATCGTCGCCATCGGGTTGACAGCTCAGGCGGTACGTGACGTCGGGGTGGAGGCCCTCGATTCGAAACGAGCCGTCCGGTTCCGTCTGCGTGCTGCGATTCGGAAAACGGTCCCGCAGGCTGGCAGCTTGAGAGAGCGCCGCCATCGGATTCTCGGGGAGATCCGGCTCCGCTCGAACTTGGGTCGCGGAGGCCGGCGTGCCGTCGGTCCAGACGACGCGCCCTGCGATCGCCCGAGTCGCGGGCAGCGTGAGCTCGATGAAGGTCGACGGCTTGGTCGCCTCCAAGGTGACCTCGGCGTATCGGGTCGTATTGGAAGCACTGCGCGCCAGCACCTCGAACCGGCCCGGCCCGGACATGTCGCATGAGAACTCGCCCAGCCCTCCCGTCTTGACTCGGTGCTGCTGCGCGGGTGAAGAGAACATCTCGTTGGTCGTCGAATCGTCGCTCGGCAGATGCCAGATGCGCACCTCGATGTCCGGCAATGGTGCGCCGTGCGGATCGAGAACGATCCCTTCGATTCGGAAGGCCCCGGGTAGGTAGAGCGTGACCTCCTTGCTCTCGCCGGCTTCGACGAACAGCTTCATCGGAGGGCTCTCACTCGCCCCCACCCGCGCCACGACCTCCTGGACAGTGCGGGCGTCGAGGTCGATCTCGAAGCGGCCGCGGCTGTCCACCTCCTGCACTCGATCGATCGAGGCGGTCGACATGAAGCTCGCCTTGGCATCGAAGACAACCGTGGCGTCGGCAGCCGGTCGCTCGTCGGGCCACAGCACCCGCCCTCGAACTCGTGCCATTGGGCTGAGGTCGACGACCAGCTCCTCCCGCGAACTCCAACGAGCGATAGCCGACGCTCGATCGGTCTCCGACCAGACGTACACGGTGCCGCGAGTCGCGCCCGTTCGGATGAGGCATCGGCCGTGGGAATCGGTCGTGCCTCGATGATGGGGTGGATCCTCGTGCGACTGGGCGGGTGACTCCCAGAGGCTCACCGCGGCGCCGGAGACTGGACTCCCTTGCAACTGAACCAGAATCGGGAGGCCGTCGGTGGAGGCTCCGCGCTCGTCGAGCGCCGTCGGGGGATCGACCGGAGGCTCCGACTCGTCCTCGGGTCCCGCCTCGGGAGCGACCCGTGTCGAGTCCTCGGGAGCCCTCTCGGCCAGCGTCGGCAAAGGCACCGCCCGCGGGACGTCCTGGGTCCCCGGTGTGAGTGGCTGCGCGGCGTCCGGGTCCATCCCGGGGCTTTCGAGGTAGGCCGAGACCCACCAACCTAGGCCAGCTAGCAAGACGGCTAGCAAGACGAGGGCGACGATCGCGCTGACGACTCGCATGTGCCTACCCCCACGTTGAAGCCGGAAGGGATCTCGCTCACCGGGATCACGGGATTCCATTCTGTGAGGAGCCCTGTCGCGCTGTCGAGCACGATATGGACAGGATCCGAGGAGACCCGCGTGCTTTCATCCCCAAGGGGGAGTCGTTTCGGGCGAATTCAAGGAACGTCCAGACTCTGAAGCACCCATCAGCCCCGGCTAGGCACCGGTCAGCCGAAACCAAGGTCCTCGAGCTTCTCCGGCGTGATGCCGCTCGTTCCGAGCATCTGCTGGAGGCTGCGGCGCACCCACTTGCCGATCGGGTCGCCCTCGAGGTTCACGGTCGCCCCGACCGCCTTCTTGCCCAAGGTCGTGCGCTCGAGCGTCTCGGGAATGAGGGCCACCGAAAAGCCGTGGTCGTCGAGGTCGACGACCGTCAGGCTGATGCCGTCGATCGTGACGGAGCCTTTGGGGATGAGGTCGCCGAGGAGCTCGGAGGGGGCGGCGACCCGTAAGTCCCACTGGCCAGCCGTCTGACGTGAGATCTCGATCCTGCCGGTCGCGTCGACGTGACCCGAGACGAAGTGGCCACCGAGCCGGTCTCCGATGCGCAACGATCGCTCGCAGTTGACCGAATCCCCGATCCGGAGCTCGCCGAGATTTGTGCGATCCAGAGTCTCGGCAATGACGTCGAAGGCGCCGCGGCTGCCCGAAAGAGTGGCCAGAGTCAGGCAGACTCCGTTGACGGCGATGCTGTCGCCGAGTCGAGCATCTTGGGCGAGGGATCCCAGGTCGAGCTCGAGTCGAGCGGCTCCTCCGCGGCGGGCGATGGAGTCGACGCGAGCGAGCCCTTCGATCAGTCCGGTGAACATGGGAGAATCGGGCGCCTCTCGAACAGGGGGGTCAGCCCGGAATGCAGCCGATCTGGGGGCCGCGAGGGCCAGTGGCGAACGGGTGGGCTTCTACCGGGAAATCCCCTTGACCACAAGAGGTATTTCCCTATCTTATCGAGGTTTTCGTTTCGGCCGGGCAGGGGCGATCCACTCGTGCTGCAAGGCACGGGGGAGCTCGTTTCGGGGCCATGCGCTTTCACATTCTCACGCTCTTTCCCGAGGTCGTCCGAACCTACTTAGACGAGAGCATCCTCAAGATAGGCCAGCAGAAAGGTCTGCTCGAGTTTCACCTGGTCAACACCCGGGACTTCACACACGACCGGCATCGCAGCGTCGATGACGCGCCTTACGGGGGCGGACCAGGTATGCTGCTGAAGCCGGAGCCGATCTTCGAGGCGATCGAGTCGATCGAAGACCAGCACGGTGAAACACGAAAGATCTTGCTCAGCCCTCAGGGGGAGACGTTCACGCATCAGCGGGCTGAGGAGCTCAGCCGGTCGGACCGGGACCTCCTTCTTCTGTGCGGGCGTTACGAAGGCTTCGATGAACGGGTGCGGCTCGGCTTCCAGTGGGAGGAGATCTCCATCGGAGATTACGTCCTGAGCGGCGGCGAGCTGCCGGCTTTGGTGATAATCGAGGCGATCAGCCGATGGGTGCCGGGAGTTCTCGGCGATCCGGAGTCGGCGCGTCGAGACTCGTTTGCCGAAGGGCTGCTGGAGTATCCACAATACACGAGACCGAAAGAGTATCGAGGTTGGTCGGTTCCCGAGGTCTTGCTCTCGGGCCACCACGCCGAGATCGAGGCCTGGCGTCGCTCCGAGTCGGAACGACGGACCGCCGAGCGACGCGCTGGGGAGAGATCCACGGCGCCGCCCGGCCCGACCCTCGATGCTCCCGGCGAATAGAGATTAAAGAGGCTGACTGGAGGAAGTCCTGATGGATGCCATTGCTCACATCGAGAGCGGCTACTTGAAAGAGACCCTTCCCGCGTTCGTGGTCGGCGACACTGTCGACGTCCACGTTCGAATCACGGAAGGCGAGAAAGAACGAGTTCAGATTTTCACGGGGACCGTCATCGCCATCCGCGGTGAGGGAACGCGGAGGATGTTCACGGTTCGGCGCATCGTGCAGAGCGAAGGTGTGGAGCGGACCTTTCCGATCCACTCGCCGCGTGTGGCCGACGTCCAGGTGAGGCGGCCGGGCGCCGTGCGACGTGCCAAGCTCTACTATTTGCGCAAGCGCCGTGGCAAGGCGACTCGCGTCAAGGAGCGCATCGTCGACATGGGACGCGGCAAGGGCAAAGGCAAGGGCCGAGGCAAAGGCAAGGGCAAGTCGAATTCCTAGGTCACCTTCCGGGTGACGCGGGTGGAGAAAACGACGATGGGTAGTAAGGTCTCCGGGCGCCTCGTGACGATCGCGGTCGTCCTGGCCCTGGCAGTATGGGCACTCGTTTCCAATCTGCCGCTCAATCTCGGCCTGGATCTTCGCGGGGGAACCTCTCTGCGGTACAAGCTCCAGCTCTCCGAGGAAGACGATGCCGCGGCCATTCAAGAGACAACGGTCGAGGTTGTTCGGACGCGCTTGAACTCGCTCGGCCTCCGCGAGATCCCGGTCTACTCGGTCGGCGAAGATGGCGTCGTCGTGGACCTGCCCGGCGTCGGTCCCGAGGAATCTCGAAACATCCAGCGCACGATCGTCAGCCTCGGCAAGCTGGAGTTTTTCCTCGTCTCCACCGACGACGATGGCGTTGATCTGGCCGCCGCGAAGGAGAAGCTGAAGACCTTCCTCGCCGCCAACGACGCCAAGGCCCGCGAGACCTGGAATCGCCTCAAGAGCAGCTTCCAGCAGGAGTTTCGGAGCCAGGACGGCCTTCCCGTCCCTGTTCCCGACGACTGGGCCATCCTCGAGCGCAGCGACCTCGCCATCCCCGAGCTCGTGACGCGCGAGACGCAGCCAGACGGCCGCCTGTTCGAGTTCTTCTGGTTGCCCGATCGGTTCAAGATCCGGGCCGTCAATCACGAGGACCGATACACCCTCGTTGCCAAGGAATCCAATCCTTCTGCCGGAAACGCCGAGGACGTCAACCGATACGTCTTCACCGGTAAGGACCTCGCAACGGCGGGTCGCGGCCAGGATCCCACTCGGGGCCGCACCGTGACCTTCGACCTGGTGACGCTGCGCAAATCGGCCTTCGAGGAGTACACGGGCCGTTACGTCGGACGTCAGCTCGCCATCGTGCTCGACGATCAGATCCACAGCTCCCCGAATCTCAATCAGCCGCTTCCGGGCGGTGGTCAGATCAGCGGCCCGCAGCCGATCGGCTTCAGTATCGACGAGCAAAAGCAGCTCGTCACCGTGCTGCAGTCGGGTAGCCTCGAGGTCGAGATGGCGCTCGAGAGTGATGCCAGCATGGGCCCGTCGCTCGGAGAGGACTCGATCGACTCGGGTATTCTCGCGATCAGCCTCGGCCTGGCGCTCGTGTTCGTCTTCATGATCGTGTACTACCGCAGCGCCGGCGTTCTGGCCGACATCGCTCTCGCGATCAACCTGCTGCTGCTGATCTCGGCGCTCGCCTTACTCGAGGCCACTCTGACGCTTCCGGGCCTCGCCGGTATCGTGCTCACGGTCGGAATGGCGGTCGATGCGAACATCCTGATCTTCGAGCGTGTCCGCGAGGAGCGCGAGAAGGGCAAGACGATCTCGCAGGCGTTCAAGAACGGCTTCGAGCGCGCGCTCGTGACCATTCTCGACGCCAACATCACGACCTTGATCACGGCCTTGGTGCTTCAGCAGGTTGGAACCGGCCCGGTCAAGGGCTTCGCGATCACGCTCTCAATCGGCATCGTAACCAGCATGTTCGCGGCGCTCTACGTGACGCGGGCGCTGTTCGAGTTCAGCATGGCGAAGGGGTTCTTGAAGGACCTCAAGTCCCTCCACTTCCTGACCAACCCGAACTTCGCCTTCTTGGCCAACGCGCGCAAGGCGATGGCCATCACGATCAGCATGATCGGCGTCGGTGTCGTGTTGACCGTGATGCGCGGCAGCGACAGCCTCGGTCTGGACTTCGTCGGTGGATACGAGTTCAAGCTCCAGTTCGCGGAGTCGGAGAACATCGAGGAGGTCCGCGAGACCGTCGGCAGCAAGTTCTCCAATCCTCAAGTCGTCAGCGTCGGAGACGAGGATAAGATCTTCTCCATCAAGCTGCGGCTCGACGGGAGTCACGTCGATACCGACCTCTTCATCCGTGATGTGTCCGAGTACGTTCACGAGCAGTTCGCGGGCAAGCTGGCGCCCGAGCTGGTCGAGAGCCTGCAGATCGACCAAAGCCGGCAAGCGGCTCAGCCGGTCGCGTTCCGGTTGAACTTCCTTTCGCAGGAGCGGCAGGAAGCCGACCTTCCGGCACTGGACAGCGCCGAGATCGAGAAGCTGATGGTCGGGGCCTTGGCCTCGGTCGACTCGGTCACGAAAGTCGACAGCACGGGATACCTGAGCTTCGACGTCAAGGGCCAGTCGCGCTCGGTGGAGAACACCGGTATCGATCCCCAAGAGGACCTGCTCTCGCGCGTCGCCGCAACGACGCGTAGCTACAAGGTCTCCTCGGCGATCCCGGAGTCGAGCTACATCGGTCCGACGGCGGCTCGGGAGCTCGAGGAAAAGGCGATCTTCGCCATCCTCATCTCGCTCGTCTTGATCGTCATCTACATCCGTCTGCGCTTCCATGATCTCAGCTACGGCCTCGCCGCCGTCGCCGCACTCGTGCACGACGTCCTCTTCTCGCTCGGCGTGATCGTCGCCGCAAGCTGGGCCGGGATCGTCAACGTCGAGATCGATCTCCCCATGATCGCGGCGTTCCTCACCATCATCGGGTACTCGCTCAACGACACGATCGTGGTCTTCGATCGGATCCGCGAGAACATCCCGAAGTACCCGAAGTCGAAGCTGAACGAGGTCATCAACACCAGCATCAACCAGACGCTGTCGCGGACGATCTTGACCTCGGTGACGACCTTCCTGGTCGTCGCGATCTTGTTCGTCATGAACAAGGGAAAGAAGAACGTCCTCGAGGGCTTCTCCTTCGCCATGGTGATCGGCGTCGTGATCGGAACCTACTCTTCGATCTTCATTGCCAGCCCAGTGGTCGTTATGCTGACGAACTACAAGGAGCGCAAAAAAAAAGCCATGACTCCTAGTGGCGGCAGCAAGCAGAAGTCGGTGGCCAAGGCAGCGACCAGCTCCTGACGACCGCCTGCACAACGGGTGACGGGTCCTTCCTGATCCGTCACCCGAGTCCGAACGGTCCGAAAACTGAGGTGCGAGCGACATGCGACGTAAGACAGCCGCCGCTCTCATCACCGGCCTGCTCGCCCTCGGCGCGAGCGCGATCACTTGGGACCTGAAGCATCGGGAGGAGAGCCAACGGGCCGGCCAGCGACCGGACCTCGACCTCCGTCTGCGGGATCTGACGCCTCCGCTCGCCAAGCGCGTGCCCCGAAGCGGTGGCGATCCCAGCTCCGATCGCGTCATCATCCGAATCGGAGGTGGCGAGCGGAACCTCGAGGTCGCCCGTCTTCGCAATGTCTCGGCGCCGCTTCGACCAAGGCGAGGCGCGAGCCGAAGAGGACCAGCGGGAATCGTCGGTCCCAAACCTCCTCGCAGCGAAGAGCCTCCCCCACGCGGTGATGCTGCACGCCACATCGTTCAGCCGGGTGACACTCTCGGCTCGATCTCGAGCCAGCACTACGGAACGGCGCGCCAGGTCGAGCGCATCCGTGAGGCGAACGGCCTTCGCTCGGACAAGATCCAGATCGGGCAAGTTCTCGAGATCCCGGCCTGGGCCGGAAGCCGGGCCCCGCTCTCCGTCCCTTCACCCGAGGTCGGGCCTCCTTCCCGACGCACGCATCGGGTCGAGGGAGGCGAGACGCTCATCTCAATCGCCCGGCGAGAGCTCGGCAACGCCGACCGCTGGCGCGAGATCCTCGAGCTCAACGGGCTCGAGCGGGCGACCGATCTGCGCGAAGGTCAGTCGATCCTCATTCCCGTCCGCTGACGGCAAACGGCGCTCGACGCCGAGAGTGAACGCTCACAGCTCGCTTCGGAGCACCACTTGGGGGCTCGAGTATTGGTCGTGCCATCGTGCGACCTTCTTCCCCCCCCTGGAGTCTCACCCGACGTTGACACACAGGGACCTCCGGAGGGCGTGGCGTCCGAGGTGACCCGCGCCCATGAGCTTCGACTCAGAGGCTCATTCGTCGACACCCACGATCTCGAGCGGATGTCCTCGCAGCTCCCGTCGTAGAGCACCGAGCTCCCGGGGCAGCAGGCGGACCTTGAGCTCAGCCATGTCGTCTTCAAAGGTGTGATCGACGATGAAAGCCCAGTTGCGGACGACCGGGTAAACCCGTCCGTCGCCGCTGTCGTAGCGAATGACGACGTCGTTCCGGAACCGGTCGACGTAGCTGGCCACCCAGCTTCGGAGCTCGTCGAGCCCTTTTCCTGTCGCGGCGGACACGGAAACGTTGGGAGTCTCGGTCCGGGCGAGGACTTCGACGTCCGCAAGATTCTCGACGAGGTCGACCTTGTTGAACACCTCGAGCTGTGGGATCTCACCGGCCCCGAGCTGATCCAAGACGTCTTGCACCGCGACGCGCTGATGGATGGCGTCCGGATGCGAAGCGTCGATCAGGTGGAGGAGCAGATCGGCATGAGTGGCCTCCTCGAGGGTGGCGTGAAAGGACGCCACCAGATGGTGCGGGAGCTTCTCGACGAACCCGACAGTGTCGCTCAGGAGGACTCGAACGCCTTCGGCGACCGCCCAGATGCGAGTCTTGGTGTCCAGAGTGGCAAAGAGCTGATCGGCCACATAGGTGCCAGTTCCGGTCAGCATGTTCATCAACGTCGACTTGCCGGCGTTCGTGTAACCGACCAAGCAGATGGTAAAGACATCGCTGCGAGACTCGACCTCACGCAGCTTGCGCTGCTCGATGTCGGCAAGCACGCGTTTGTAATCGGCGATCTTGCGGCGGATGATTCGGCGATCGGTCTCGATCTGCTTTTCGCCCGGACCACGAGTCCCGATACCGCCGCGGATGCGCTCGAGGTGAGTCCACATACGCTTCAGTCGTGGAAGCGTGTACTGAAGCTGGGCGAGCTCGACCTGCACGCGAGCCTGATGCGTACGGGCGCGGCGCGCAAAGATGTCGAGGATCAGCTCGCTGCGATCGACGACCCTCAGCTCGGACAGGCGTTCCAGGTTCCGGCCCTGAGATGGGCTGAGGTCACTGTCGCAAATGAGGAGGTTCGCGTCCGCGGCCTTGGCGGCATCGGTCAGCTCCTGGGCCTTGCCTCGCCCCAAGAAGGTCGCTGCATCGATGCGGTCGCGATTCTGCATCATCTCTCCGACCACTTCGGCGTCCGCGGCCTCAGCGAGCCGTCGGAGCTCGTCCAACGGCCCCGAGTAGCGCTCGGGCTCCCGAGGAAGGCTCACACCGAAGAGAAAGGCCCGCTCCTTCTGGGGAGCGACGTCATGCATCTTGGTTCGACTCATCGCTTGTTCGGCCGGACTCGGCTCGCCGCGCTCGCGCGGCGGCGCTTGGTCTTTCGCTCGTGCGTGACCGGCTCGGTCCGCACCTGACCGTTCTTGACGAGCACGTGACAACGCCAATTGTCGTCGTCGCGATCCGGGAACTTTTCTCGACAGTGGACCCCGCGCGTCTCCTGGCGAGTTTGGGCCGACTGGATGACGAGGAAGGACACCGTCAGCATGTTGCACAGCTCCCAGGCTGTCGGCGTAGTCGCCTTTTGGCGGAAGAGGAAGTTACCCCAGAAGCGGATCTTCTCGGCCGCCTCGGCCAAGCCCTCCTCGGTCCGGACGATGCCGGCTTGACGCCACATGACGGCCTTGATCGAGTTGAACATGTCGTTCATGTCGATCTGCACTTGTGTGCTCGTGCGTTCGGCTTCACCGTCGCTCTCGAGGCGGATGCGGCGCAGAGTGGAGCGCTTGGCGAGCCGCCCGGCGTTCTCTCCGGACCGAAAGCCGAAGACGAGGCCTTCGAGGAGTGAGTTGCTGGCGAGGCGATTGGCTCCGTGCAGCGCCGTTGAGGCAACCTCTCCAGCAGCGAAGAGGCGGCGAACGCTGGTCTCGCCCGCCTCGTTCACCTTGACTCCGCCCAACATGTAGTGGGCGCCGGGTGAGACGGGGATCCAGTCCTTGCCGACGTCGATACCGAAGGCCTCACACACACCGACGATTCCGGGGAATCGCTTCTTCACTTGAAGCGGATTCTGATGAGTCAGGTCGAGGTAGGCATTGGTGTCGTTGGTCGCGACCATCCGTTCGAGGATGGCGCGGCTGACGACATCACGCGGCGCGAGCTCGGCACGAGGGTGGATGCCGACCATGAATCGCTCGCCGTTGCGATCGCGAAGGTATGCCCCTTCGCCCCGAACCGCCTCGGAGATCAGCTTGCGGCCGAGCCCCGCAATGTAGAGCGTCGTTGGATGGAATTGCATGAACTCCATGTCGCGCATGGTCGCACCGGCACGATACGCCATCGCATGACCGTCCCCTGTGGCGACGGCGGGATTCGTCGTCTCCCGATAGATCTGTCCCGTGCCACCAGAGGCGAGAACAGTAGCGGAAGCCCAGTAGAGGCTCTTGCGACCCGAGGTGCGCTCGGCAGCGATCGCTCCGTAGCAAGTATTGCCGCGCGTGATCAGATCGATGACGAAGACGTCCTCGAGGACTCGGATGTTCTCGATCTCGCGCGCCCGTTCGACCAGGCAGCGCTCAATCTCTCGACCGGTCGAGTCGCCTTGGGCATGAATGATTCGACGGTGAGAGTGTCCGCCTTCTCGGGTGAGGGCGATCCGGCCGTTCTTGTGCTTGTCGAACTGGCATCCCCATTCCAAGAGGGACTGGAAACGCCGAGGGCCCTCCCGAACGACGAGCTCGACCGTCTCAAGGTCGCAAAGACCATCACCGGCCTCGACCGTGTCCGCCACATGACTCTCGACGCCGTCGTTGTTGCTCCAGACGACGGCGATGCCGCCTTGTGCCCACTTGGTATTCGACTCGGTGATGCGAGCCTTCGTCAGCAGCGTGACATCGCAATGCCGCGAGGCCTCGATGGCCGCGACGAGGCCTGCGATTCCGCTCCCAATCACCAGGACATCGGTGACGAACTCCTGGGTGTCGCGATGCTGGTAGCTCGAGAGGTAGCGCGGTGGCTTCAAGGGACCTCGATCGCGATGGATAAGGGAAATGCGGCATTGGAGACTGCCAGGCGAACCCTGCTTTGTAATCGGCCGATCCGGCGACTGTCAAAAGAGAAACCGTGGGCGAGCAGGCGAGGTGTCGACGCGATCGTCAACCAGGAATCGAAACGGGCGGCTAGCCTCCCGGAGTTCAGATTTTTTTGGCATTGCAGCCTAAAATCCCGTTAAAATTCGGTCGACGCTCGAGCCCGGACGGGCTCGCCCCCCCACGCAAACGCCGGAGGACTCTCGATGTTCTTGACGAAGAAGCAGTACAACATCGTCCGCTTCATCAAGGACTATCGTCGCGAGAACTCGATCTCGCCGACGCTCGAGGAGATGGCGACGAACTTCGAGGTCTCGAAGATCACCATCTACGAGCATCTCAAGCAGCTCGAAAAGAAGGGCGTCATCCGCAAGTCGAAGCATCTGGCACGCTCGATCGAGATGCTGGTGGACCCGGACGCGGAGGACGGGAAGGTCGTGCTGCCCATCATGGGGGAGATCGCCGCCGGTCAGCCGATCGGTGTGGTCGCTGAGCCCGAGTCGTTCGACCTCGCAAACCTGGTCCCTCCAGGCGGCAAGTGTTACCTGCTTCGAGTCCGAGGCGCCTCGATGATCGAGGAGCAGATCCGTGACGGGGATCTCGTTCTCGTCGAAGACTGCGCCAATCCTCACAATGGCGAGATTGTGGTCGCCGTGACTTCGGACGAAGAGACGACGCTCAAGAAGTTCTACCTCGAGGGAGAGAACGTGCGGCTGCAACCTGCGAACGAGGCCATGCAACCGATCGTGCTGCCGGTCGGCGAGGTCGAGGTTCGGGGCATCGTACGAGCCGTGATCCGCCAGGTTTGATTTCGGAGTCGATGGTGGGCTGAAGGTGGCCGCGGCTTCGGGAGTTGAAAACTGGCGGATGGCATGGGCTTTCGCGACCGCCTTGGGCTCAAAGCCTGATATGCCGACAGTTTGAGTGCGGCGCACGATCTCGAGGCCTTCCGAGAACGTGCTCGACCTCGAGCGGGGCAGGGTCGATAATGTCGCGGGGTCCTCAGGGATCCTACCTTCGAGCCCGAACCCATTCGATGACAACGCCGTACAAGACCCCCTCGGTCTGGAACCACTGGACTCATGAATCACGTGCTCCCATCTCGTATTCTGGTCGTCACGCTCCTCTTCCTGACGATGGTCCTCAGTGAGTCTCCGAGCTTCGCTCAAGAAGTCTCGAGCCAGGATCGCGAGATCCTCCAGAAAGTCGATCGTGCACGCTATTCGCCTCAGGCACCCAAGCCAGGCACAGATCAGGTGGCGCTGCGCGACCTTGCGGTGAAGTTCCGCAATCCGACCTGGGACGAAGACCCGCTGTTCCGCAACCTCGACGTCTACTTCTACTGGAAGGCGCCGCGGAACAAGAAGTTCGACATCGTCGGCCTCCCGAAGGCCTACGATCGCAAGCTCGAAGAGAGCCGAGTGACCCAGTTTCAATTCATGATCGAGCTGATCGTGAAGCAAACTTTCGAAGAGAGCCTCGACCGATTGCCGGTCTCGGTTCTTCGTGATGGCAATGGAGAGCCACTCGAACCGCTGCAGCTCGAGCGACGTTTCCCGGAAGGGCATCCGATCCTCAAGGAGGTGTACACGCTCGACGAGCAAATGCTGCCCATCAAGGTCGTGACCTATCAGCGCGAGGCTGCTTTCACCATCACGCAGGTGCAAGCATTCACGGATCGCGGAGACGGCACCTTTCGGCTCACGAAGCTCGAGAGCCAGGCGCCCGGTCTCCATGAGATCATCGAGCTCGAATACAAGACGCACGACGGTGTCGACATCACGAGCCAGATCACCGTTCGCTCGATTCCGAGTGAAGAGGCCCAGGCCCGCGGTGTTGAAGAGACAGCAACGGTCTATGCCCTGCAAGTGGTCGCAGTGAACAAGGGGTTGCCGGACGATCTCTTCGCCCCTCGCTGATCCCCACGAGTCCGCAAGCGTCTTTCGCCGCGTCGCGGGCCCTCGTCGTCCTTGGCAGGCGCGGCACTGAGGTACCTCGAGCGATCGGCTGCGTATTCCGAGGCAAGTCGATCGAACGTTCCGACGAAGCCGATCGGTGATTTCGATCGAAGCCGAGCAGCCATTCCGATGATGGCGAGTGGTCGTTTCGACGAAGCCGATTGGTCGTTCCGACGAAGCCGGTCATGATCTTCCCCCGTTCTCGTGGACACCTCGGTTATGCCGCGAACACGGCGAAGAAGTCGGCTTCGAACTCTGCGGGACTTAGGTATCCGACCGCGGAGTGTCGACGCCTTCGATTGTAGAACAGCTCGATGTAATCGTGAATCGCTGATCGCATGTCGGAGCGCGTCGACCAGGAGCACCGGTAGACTAGCTCCGTCTTGATCGATCAGATCGAAGTCCGATCGTTCTCCTTGGCGAAGAAGGCAGCAGCTTTTTTTAAGAAGTCTCGTTCCTTCTGGAGGATTCGGTTCTCTCGCCGCAATCGGCGGAGCTCCTCGCGTTCCTCGGTCGTCAAGGCTCCCTTGGGCCCCCTCTCTTCGTCGATCTCGGCGCGCCGGACCCACTCTCGAAGAGCGGTCTCTGTGAGATCGAAGTCTCGAGCGACCTGGCTCGCGCTCCCGGTCTCTCGAACCAGACTGACCGCCTCGGCCTTCTGTTCCGGAGAGAACTTCCTGCGCTTCCGCTTGCTGGATGACATCGGTACCTCCTGGCGATCAGTGTCGCCTTTCAGGAGGTGTCCGCCAAGACGGGGGAAGGTCAGATCGAACGCCTACCGTCGTCTCGCAAGTGGACAGTACACAAGGCGTGGCGGCACCGTCGGTCGGACTCATGCTCGTGGACTCGAGTCGAGCACCGAACGCCTCGGTCCGGTGGCTCTGGTCGCCCGACAGGGTTTTCCCGTCCCGGCAAGCGCTCAAGGAGCTCTCTCCGAACTGAGGGCGCATCTGTCGTTTGGAAGATCTTCCTCCCGATGCGCTGCCGACTTGGCCCCTGACCGCCGGAGTAGGATCATGAACGCACATCGGAACTGGCACCATCGCGTCTCGGGATCTCGAGCCTCTCGCCTGGCGAGCCTGGTTTGGGTCGGGCTCCTTCTGAGTGTCCCGGCCTGGGCGCAGTCCTGGAACGAGCACTCCTATCTTCACACCGCCCGATTCTCACTCGGTGCCGTGGAGCATCAGGGTAGCGTCTACGCCATCGGCGGCTTTCGAGGCGAGTCGAGCCTCGAAGTGTTGCCTTTCGGAAGCTCGACTTGGGTGACCCTGAGCCCGCTGCCGAGCCCTCAAGGCGGCGTGACGGCCGCGCTCGCGGGCGATCGCATCTATGCGATGGGGGGCTACGGGCCGACGGACCTCTGCCAGGTCTACGACATCACGACGGGTCGTTGGTCTTCTGGTCCGCGCCTTCCCAAGCCATTGTACTGGTCCACGGCCGAGACGGTCGGCTCGAGCATCTACCTGATCGGAGGCTACAGTCCGCACGACGGCGGCGCCCAGCAGGCCGTCTACCGCCTCGACCCGTCCACGGGAATCTGGTCCGAGGTCGCTTCGCTACCGGTGGCCCTGCAAGTCCCTTGCTCGACGACGATCGGAAGCCGGATCTACGTGTTCGGACGCAACGCCGCCTTGGTCTACGACACGCGCTGGGACTCTTGGAGCTGGATCCCGATGCCGCCGAGCGGCCATGGCTCCAGCTCGGCCGCGGAAGCCGTGAATGGTGAGATTCACCTGCTGGGCGGCAGCTCGGGCAGCATCTACGAGGCCTACTCGGAGACCGAGATCTTCGACCCGGCCACGAGCCGATGGCGAGCCGGCCGCTATCTGGCCGTCGCGCGCCAGCAGTTCGAGGCAGTCTACGTGCCGAGCCGCTCGACGCTGTTCGCCGTGGGGGGCCGGGACCGGACGTCGGCAGCGGTCTCCATGGTCGAAGCGCTCCCTGTGCTCGATGACGGAGTGAGCCGAGGCAATGTCGTCGCGCTGTTCGTCAACCTCGACGCCAGCGATCAACCGGCGGGCTATCGCGACACGTCTTTCGCCGATGCCTTGGAGATGATGGACGAGGGATCGGATCCTGCCGATCAGCGGCTGACGGACTTCATTCGAGGCTATTGGTCGGCGCTCTCCTACGGGAAGCTCGACTACGGCGTCGAGACGCCCCGAGACGGCCAGGGGCGTCCCCTGGTGCCCCGCGTCGAGGCGCCGGGCGGAGCCACCGATTGGGGCGGTATCATCGACCGCCTGATGCAGCAGTACTCCGAGGAGATTTGGCAAGCGGCCGGCTCCCGGATGAAGGACGGGCGACGGTTCATCCCTTGCCTGGCGCTCGTCCAGAACTACCCGACCGGCGCGTCCGCCACGACTTGGCCGTGGATGCGCAACTACGGTGGCCACGACTACGAGATCTACGGACTGACGCATATCCGGTACTCGTTAACCTTCTTCGAGGACACGGACGCCCAGGTCCGCGGGCGCCGGTTCTGGGCGACGCTCTGCCACGAGCTCGGCCACAACCTCCTGCGAACGGGAGATCTCTACTCTCCCTCTGGCTCGACCGGTTACTGGGATCTGAATGGCGACAACCTGATGCCCGGCGTCATGTCGGAGGTCTCGAGTGTCTTCAAGGAGAAGCTCGGCTGGATCGACTACACGCGCGTCATCGAAGGGCCCGAAGCGCCGCAGTCGGGCTACACGTTGCTTCCCTACTCGACGACCGGTCAGGCGATGAAGATCGTTCCCGATCCGGTGAACAACCCCAAGGAGTACTTCGTCCTCGAGTATCGCAAGAGCACGGGCGACGAGCTCTGGCGACCCGACGGTGCCCTGCCGGAAGAGGGGCTCCTGATCACCCACATCAATGATCGGATGGGGCTCCGGTCGGGTCTCTGGCTGAAGCGGGAGGCTCCGTTCTTCGATCCCGAGCTGGCCGATTTCTCCGATCGAGGCAAGGCGCTTTGGACGGGGCGAGATCAGCTGACGGGCGCTTTGTTCTCCCAGGACGGCCCTTCGGATCGCTTCACGCCGTACACGCAACCGAATAGCGACTTCTACGGCGGCAACTTCTCGGGCCTGTCGATCACGCAGATCCAGGTTTCCAACGGTGTCTGCTACTTCGCCCTCGAGATCGATGCCCAGCCTCAGGTGGGATGGACCGTCGGTCCGAACGATCGGGCGGTCGCCGGCAACTTCACGCCGCTCTCCAAGACGCTCGGTCAGGAGATCTTCATTCAGAATGACGAGCGGGCGGCGCTCATCGCTCAGCGCGACGGACACTGGTTCACGCTGGGAACGATTCCGACTCAATATCGGGGTTGGCGCTTCAGCTCTCAGGACCGTCATCTCGTCGGGGACTTCGACGGAGATGGCTGGGACGAGATCTATGTGCGCAGTCACCTCTACGCGGGGATCCTGGACTTGAACCGATCGATCATTGCGACCGGTTGGATCGACGGCTGGCGACTGGGCTCCGACAACTGGGAGGAGATCGCCGACGTCGATGGAGACGGCCGCGACGAGATCATCGTCCGCTCACCCGGCTGGATGGGCGTCATCGGCCTCCGTGACGGCGCGCTGCGCCTGTTGAAGATCGAGGCGTCGAGCATCGGAAGCTGGGACTTTCGAGCCGAAGACCGCATCTTCACCGGTCGCTTCTCGAGCTCCAGCCGCGATGACGTGATTCTCCTCGGTACGAATCGACTCGGCCTGTTCCGGTGGAATGGCTCCGAGCTCGTGCTTCAGCGCATGCACTCCGGGAGCGTCGGGCCATGGAGCGTGAGGAGCCAAGACCAATTGACCGTGGGGGACTACGACGGCGACGGTCGGGACGAGGTCTACGTTCACCGGGCCGGTGGAGCGGCGCTCCTCGAGTGGACGACCGATGCCTTCGTCGTCCGGTGGCAGACCCACACCGGTCTCGAAGACGTGTCGGGTCGCCCCGAGGACGTCGTCGAGCTCCGGGCAGACGATCGGAGCTATGCCGGCCAGTTCCTGCCGGATCGCGAAGGCGTGCTTCACCGCGCCTCCGACCAGGTGGGCATCGTGACTTGGGACGGCTCAAAGATGTCCGTTCGGAAGCGCCTGGGGCAGTCGATGAACGGCCGTTGGGCTATCGGAGCGGGCGATCGCTACGTGCTCGGCGACTTTCACGGCATCGGCCCGGACCCGGCACTGCCTCACCTCGACTATGTGGGCGACGGCCTGACCGACGTGTTCATGCACAATTCCTGGGGAACCGGCACCTTCGCCGTCAACGTCACGGCGTGGAACCCGCAAGACCGTCCCTGGGACGTCCGCGACGAGATCGGTCTCACCTGGATGCAGGAGGGCTTCCTGCTCCGGCTCCGGTAGACGACCGGTGCCTTCTTTGGGGCCGGGCTCACCGTCAGTAGGGGAGAGCCCGGCCCTGCCAACCAGCGCCTCGGCCAGATCTTCGGCCTGGGGCAGTGAGCGGCCCCAGGCGGCGGCTCGCCAAGAGTCGGGCCACTGCCTCCTAGTTCGCCCGCCGCTTGAACACGAACTCCGTCGCCTTCGACCCGTCCATCAGCGAGATCGTCGCCGTCATCCCCTTCTCCGTCTTCTCGTAGCGGATCCGCTGCGGGTGATCGTGCTGGGGGTTCTCGAACACCGCCTCCTCCTCCGTGACCTTCACCGCCCGGAACAGTACCGGGCGATCGCCTCCCGGCTGCACGATGTACGCGATCCTCCCGCCGTGCGTCGCGATCCGCATGAACTCGAAGAAGTGCGTCCGTTTCGAATCGTGGGTGTGCGACATCCCCATGATCGTGGTCCCGGCGTGCGGCAGCCAATGCTCGATGGTCGTCTTGTTGCCGTGCGTGCGCTCCCAGGTGCCCACGATCCACGCGAGCTTCGGGGCGTCCTGGGACGTGACCCGTTCCGGCTGCGCGTCCTGCGGACTACCCAGCACGATCAAAGCGATGAATGCGGTGGCAAGTTTCCAGGACATCATCATGAGCTCCTTTCGGGAGGGGCGTTGCGCTGTGTCGCCCGACCGGGCGAGTGGCGAGCGGTGGACCCGGATCTCGGTGAGCGGTGATGGGTGTTTCGGTAGCCAGTGCGGCAGCTGTGACCAGTGAGCACACTCCCGATCCGGATGAGATGTCTGAAGAGATCTTTCCCCAAGGGTCAGGCTACTCGCCCTTTGAAGAGACCGTCAACCGCCGTGACGGGTCGCCCGCTTCTCGAATCGGCGACCAGGCTGCCTGCGACTCGCGCGCCCGCGCTGCCCGAGGCCAGAGTCAGAGCTCGAGTGCTCCGGACCGCATCGAGCAGGGTGTCACAACGGGCAGTGACCCATGGCGAATACGAATCCAGCAGTGGAACTCAGCTTGGCCGGTGCGATGGGCCGTCAGCGTGCACTCCACGTCCTCACCCTCACCGCCCTGGGTGAGCGGAACGCAGACGGAGAAGCCTCCCTCGCCGGCACCCGCCACCTGCGGAAGGGCATTCGCGAGATCGGGTCTCGAGACCGGTGTCGCCGTGGTCTGCGTGCGGGTGCCGGACTGGAGCTCGATCCGATCCGCCGGTCCTTCGGGAAACAGCAGCCAGCCCGTGACGTGAAGGCCATGGGCTTGCCGCGACACCGACTCAATGAAACCTTCCGTGATCGAGGCCGCGCGTGTCGGCGGCTCTCGCAGAGCCTCCGAGACGCGGGTCAACGCGATCTCGAAGGTGTGCATCGTCGCTTCGATTACGTCATCGTTCATGGCGGCCGAGGGCAGGAGATTCCCGTCGGTGAGGACCCCTTGCCGGAGGCACTCGCGTAGGAACAGGGCACGGATGTCCTGCCAAGACCAGGTCGCCGTGTCGTGAAACGAAAAGGTCAGACGAGCGGGAAAACCCAGCAGATCACAGCGCAGCGAGAGCCGATCACAGACGTCGAGAAAACAGCTGCGAATCTTCTCCCCACAGCGACGCAGGTGTGGAGCGACCGGCTCCCGTTGCAGCGTCTCCAAGACGGCTTTGGCGGCCGCCAAGGAGAGCGTCTCTCCGCGGAAGGTCATCCCATATCCCACGCTCGGGAGGCGCCGCATGATCTCCTCTCGGCCGACGACGGCCGCCAGCGGCAAGCCATTGGCCAGTCCGCGGGCCAGGCAGCACAGGTCGGGACTCACACCGAAGGCCTCCTGGGCCCCGCCATTGGCCAAGCGCAGCCCCGTCACCATCTCATCGAAGATCAAGAGAGCGCCCCGGCGTCGAGTCTGCTCCGCAACCGCCTCCAGGTAGCCGGGCTCGGGAGCCTCGAGTTGCATGGGATCGATCAGGACTGCCGCCACTTGGCCTTCGAAACGATCGAAGCTCGCCTCGAGGGCGGCCAGGTCATTGAACGGGACCGGCTGGATCAATGTGCGCAGGACGGACGGAATCCCCGTCACGGCGTCGTTGCGACACTGGTACCAATCCTGGAATCCGTGATGGCCATGGTGCAGGATGATGTCTCTGCCCGTCGCCGAACGTGCCAGCCGCAGTGCGGCTGTGAGGACATCCGAGCCGTGCTTCCCGAACCCGACTCGCTCGGCGCACGGGACGAGATCGACCAAGAGAGCGGCGACCTCGACCTCCAGTGTGTGCATCAAGGTGAGCGTGGAGCCCCCTCTTTGAACCTCCGCCAAGAGGGCCTCGGTGACCTTCGGGTGGCGATGGCCGAGCAAGACGCTGCCTTCCGCATTGCTCCAGTCGATGTAGCGTCGGCCTTCGATATCGGTCAGGGCAAAGCCTTCCGCCTCGGCAACGAAGTGCGGATAGGACTTGGAAGGCGTCGCCAACAAAGGCCGGTCGATGAGTCGATCCCCCTTGGGATCACCGAGCAGACGCTGTGCCTGGCCCAGCCAGTGCCCGGTCCGCTTCGAGTCGGAGGAAGGCGGGTTGGATTCGGGTGCAGACAAAAGGGCCTCGCGAGACTCCGGTTTCGGATCCGCCCGAGTCTCCGAGACGCCCCTCCATCTGTCCATGGCAATCGCGACAGAACCGGCGACGCGCTCTCCTCGTCCGACGGCGGCTGAGGCATTCTGAGGCGAATCAAACGACCCACTGCTCGTTCTCACGAGACCCGGCCGCACGGACGGAGTCACGCTGATTCACCGCCTCGATCAGGAAGCTTTCCCTGGATGCTCCGATCTTGGGGTGGGATCGAGGTGGCGCATGCCCTGAGATTCGGAAGGCCCCCCCCGTTTCTCAGGATCGCTGAAGGGTGGCCCGGGGCCGCTGGGGCCCCGGGCCGAGTGCCTCCACAAGATGAACAAGGTGTCCGTCGCCGAGAGCGCTCGAACGCGACCGGCCGAGGCATCGCACAATCTTCAAACGGCCTCTGGCTCGTCGTCACGTCGCCCAACTGCACCTGCGATCTCGAAGACCCGACGGAGGTTCACGGCTCACTGAACGTCAGTCCGGATCGCCGCTCAGCACCCAGCCCGCCCAATCGCGGAGGGAGTACACGGGCTTGCCGTCGCCATCGAGCTGCCGTCGCAGCTTCTGCTTGGCGTTCCAGAGCGCCTCGGTCTTGGGCTTCTCCAACACCCAGAGCTGCCGATAGAACTCGTCCATCAGCTCGCGCGTTGCCTCGTCGGGGACTTTCCAGAGTGACGTGATCGCGGTGCGGACGCCCGCGGCGTGCAGCGCCGTCTGCAAGGACGCGATGCCTTGGCCACCGCGGCGCAGGCCGACGTTCGTCTCGCAGGCCGAGAGCACGCACAGCTCGACGCCGGTGAGGTCCATGGCGCTGATCTCTTCGGCGGTCATCACGCCGCGCACGCGCCCGTACATGTCTGCCTCGCCGTTGGCACCGGCGAAGGCGAGTCCGCAGAGGAGGGACGGCGCGAGGCCGATGACTTGGTCACGGAGGGAGGAGCCCAGGATGCCCATCGCCTCGTCGATGACGCGTTCGTCGGTCGTCGAGGCCACGGACTCCGGTGCAAACCAGGCGTGGGTGGCCAGGTGGAGGTAGCGGTGCTTGGGAGCGAGTCTTTCGAATGCTCCGCGAGACGCCTCGCGTCTTGTCAGGATCTCCGGTTCGGGAGCCCCAGAATCTTCGAAGGCATCCAAGAAGTACTCACCGACGACCTCGGCCTCACCACGGGTGCCGGGCAGTCGGCCGAAGGTCCACTCGTATGACTTGCTCTTGGATCCGCGCAACGCAGAGAGACTCGCTCCGCTTCGACTCGACGACGCCGACTCGTCCCGGTTTGCCGCGAGGGCGTTGTCGAGCTTGGCCGTTCGACCGTCGTAGGTGATGCCACCCATGGACAAGACGCTAGGCGGGTTCCTTGTGGCCGTGTCCTCGATGGTTCGCGCCGAGAGAGCGTTGAGGGTTGGAAGTGCTACGCCAAAGTTGACCCCCTTGCTCGCTGAAAATTGACCCACCCCGAGTCCCCCGTTTCCGGGAGACTGCTGTTTGAACAAGACGGCGGTAACCCGGAGGGAAGGATGATCGAGGTGGATCAATCCAGAGATTGTAAACGACTCTCAGCGAAGGGTCTTGGAGCTCGAGCTGCAAACGATCTTCGAAAGTTGACCCGCTCCGATCCGCGAACCGTGACCCACCCCCCGGGTGCTTCCCCAACGAATGAGATTCCCTTCCGAAGTGCCTTCGCTTGACTTAGGTGCTTCGGATGGGAATCTCATGGCCTCGAAGGCGGGTTAGCTTTGGGCGAGCAAACGGGTCAGTTTTCGGCGAGCACTTCCACCGCGTGCGGCCCGCCAGGCGGCCCGCCCGCCCGGCAATCACGAGAATCGCAGGCCTCTCCACCAGCGGGGGCTCCCGGTGCCGCGTCAGGCCCGCCCAATTGCCAACCCCTGGGAGCGCGGCGCGCCCGCCAGAACGAAGTCCGAAAGACGAGGGCGGATCTAAACCCGTCAAGGAAAAAATGCTCAATTACCCCCGTTAACGATCGCCCTCACCTGCCCGCCATTGCGCATTCTCATGGATGACATCTTGCAATTGGTAATAGAAGCGATCGGGCAAGACAAGGTATTCGAGCCTTCTCCGCACTTCTGCGGAGGGGATCGCGAGATCCTCAGTAACCGGGTCCGTTTTATCAATAATCGGTCCGGGCACAATGCGAGGTGGCGAGGTGAGTCGCTTCTCACTCTCCTGAGGATTCGAGGAGGGGCGAGCCGATACCTCTCGAGCCGGCTCCGAATCCCCCGAGTTCGATTCTTCGCGGCAGGCTGAGGTTGACCCGATGATCAGGACCAGGAAGGGGAGTAGCCAGCGCATCATGAGTCGCTCCATTGGGGTCCGAGGGCTGCCCTCCAATGTGCCGTGCCGGCTCTGCTCCTGCAAGCCAGCCAGGCTTTGCCACATGCCTGCACCTGGCTCGCAAGGCCCCGCTCGCCGAGACCGGCCTGGCCCCTGAGAATCGATGCTCTCGACCCGCTGGTGGAAGCCGTCGGCGTGTGTTAGACTTCTCTCCGTAAACTCTCTGGCTGGGGGCGATTGGCTTCGACCGAGTCGCTTTTCGAGCTGGGGTGGCGCTCCGAGGTTCTCAGGAGGCCTCGTTAAACACCTGGGACTTTTTTATCTGCGAACAACAACTTCGCACTGGCCGCCTAAATAGGTGACCCGTCCCCATCCCCTGGGCCCGAGGGAGGGTGGGGACGATGCTAATCGGGCTGGCTGACCTCAACTCCCCGGTGACAGGTCGGCGAGATTTATTCTGGGGTGGGATCCTCGGAAGGCTGTCCTTCGCCGTCTGAATGGTCCGACAACCAAACGAAGCGACTATGAGCGTAGAGGCCTCAGTTCAGGCACTCTGGGACGCGGGTTCGATTCCCGCCGCCTCCACCACATCCCTCCCCTCGAAACGTCTCACCCGCGAGGTGGGGGAGGAGATGCGGGTGCCCCCAGCCGCCACAGAAGTCGAGCACCCAAAGACCTTTGGCGATGCTGGCCCGTTGGCACAAGCTCCCAGAGCTGGGACTCGAGAACGCCCCCAGCGCCCCCGAAACGACCCTCTCGCGCTCTCACTCTCTGAAGTGCTGGGACTTGCGCCAAGAAGTCCCAGCTCGAGGAGATGAGTATTCGCAGGCACTTACGGCGGTCGTAATCTCCAAGAGTTCGACTCCCGCGCGGAGGTGCAGGCGAATGGGCCGAAGCCTCTCGATTCGAGGCAATCGCCAGGGAGCACCCGGTTTACGCTGGGACCTGCGAGTTGCTCGGAATCGGCCCCCTGAAGGAAGTCCCAGCTCTTGACACGTGCCGGGAAGGGGAACTCGCCACGGCCTTTGTTGGCCCGAGCGGACTGCTGGGTCACGATCGAGCGTCGGCTTCGAGATCAAAGCCGTGCGCGCCAGGCGGTACCCGCTTGCTTGTGA
>JAJDCO010000039.1 GCA_029260795.1 Planctomycetota bacterium
CCTCTGGAGAGCACATCCTCCAACTCCGTGCACTGGCTACAAGCGACCGATGGGAGGCGGGAATGAAGCTCGCCATGAAGACGCTGCGATGCGCTGTCAGGAGGGCCGCATAGAAACTGCGCACGAGAGAATCCACACCCGACTGAAGCCTCCCTCGTCTCCATCGGCGGCCCGAACGAGCCGAAGACGCCTTCCCTTCGCCCATCTGCCGCCACGCGACTCCCGTACCTCACGGGCAGTTCTGGAGAACGGCAGAAGCAACCGATCCAAAGAGCGTCGTCGCGGATTGGCACGCGGCTCCGCTCGAGGGGCAGTGGAAGTTGAACTGGTTACGCGTTATGTTCTGACTTCCGCACTTGCGTCCGGTCGGTGCGTCCTCTGTTTGGCAGACGAAGATCGTGACGGAGGGTTTACACCACGTAACACAGTCGAAGCCAGTCGCCGCGTTGCACGACCCGGTGCCGTTTGGAACATTGCACTCGGGTCCGTCGATGCAATCGATCGCCGTACCGACCTGACAGAAGACGGTCGCCTGAACTACCGACTTGTCGCAGTCCTGGAGCGGAGCTGCCGAGATCGGTCGGTGTGTCAGCGCTTGGCCGCTGATGACGATCGCCGCCAGAATAGCGCCGAAGCTGAGAACTGCTCTCATTAGGTGCCTCCTTGTTGGAGTTGCAGATGGGCTGACTGCGCCAGGTCTCGCCGAAACAGGACGAGCCGATGCTGCAGCCGCAGAAGATTCACTACGAGATGGCTCTATCTAGTCTATGACAAGCGGCTTAATGAAGAGTCGCCCGTATATCTATCAAGTCTTTCCGATGCTGGCTTTCTTTTGACTCCAGATCTGTAAGAGAGTCGATAATTGCCAACAGCTTTGATCTTTCCGGACCACTCAGCAGGGCGACTCTCCCTTTCAAAGCCTCCACCACAGGACTCTGGAATCCCATCTCCCAGAGCTGCCGAATCACTCTGCCCCCTTGATCGCCGCTGGTCGCGTCCGCAACAACAGTGTTCATCGCGAGGCGCGACAACTGACCAGCCTGAACACCATCGAACCCGGTCGCATCTCCCATGAGTCTAGCTGCCGCGCGGTAAAACGAGTCGCCCCCCCCCGGCATTACAGAGAGAGCCTGAAGCGCTGCGCCCGCCAAACTGCGCTCCAAATGGGCATCTGCCACTAGCTTTTCGATCTCCAGGGCTGCATACGAACAGTCCGCGCAGGAGCCGATGGTATCCAGGATGGCCCACTTAAGCCAATAGGAGTCGGTCTCTTTCAGCACTCCGATCAACTCCTGTTCTGCCATCCAGCCACCCTTTTCTAGGGCCACCACCCAACCGGCGATCGCATTGGCCGGGATGCCGAGCTGCGACTCGGTTGATTTGTGGCTCATCACGTCGACGAATAGCGTCGTGATGACTTTGACAGCATCTCGCCAAGCAAGCTGTTGACCGATCAGAATCGAAAGGGCATTGAGAGCCCGATCGTCAAGCGTGAACTTCAATTCGCCCAGAACGGCCAAGAGCTCGTCCTCGCCCATGCCGAGCCCAAAGTGGTTCCATAGCGCCTCCAAGGCTCGAAGGATTGCAGCCTGCGCAGAACCGTCGGCCTCAACTCGAAGAGCTGACACAAGCGCTTCGACCGATCGGTCATCTGGGATTCGGCCAAGCAGGCGAGCGAGGCAAACCCGAGCCCTTGCCGTTCGACATTCCCGAAGAGCCTCGCCTAAACTCGTCACGTGTGCAGATTGCTCTGCCCTCAAATCGGCCAGCATCTGGCAGGCGATGCCCTCGTGCACTGATTGATCGATCGCACCATTCATCAACAGTAGAATCAAACCCTCAACTGCTGAGAACGAGGCGATGCGCCCCAGGATTAGGGATCCCTCCGGTCCGGACTCGGGATACTGTCGGGCGAAGTCAACGATGGGCTCGACTGCAGCGTCTCCACAAGAAGCTATCTCGCCAATCCTCTTGGCCCGCGAAGACACGCTATCTCCAGGTACGCTGCTACGGCTGTTGAGGAGTTCGCTCAGCCGAGAACGAACCCAGGCGCTGCTGCACGGTTCCGGCGTGGCCACCTGTGGATTCGCGCCCTCAATCTCTTGAGCGGACGAGCGGAGTCGCCTAGAATTTTGCTCAGTCGGCTCCGGCTCCCTGGAGCCGCTTTGTGACACGGCATCGGGTTCTGAAACCTGCTTCGAGCCAGAGCGTGAGGCTACTACCAAGACCACTAGGCCAACGACAGCAGCTGACACCACGGTCACTGCAATGGTATATCTGCGCAACATCGCGAAGTTCTCCGCTCTAATCGATTGTTACGGGTAGCGTTAGGCTGCCCCGCACTGGATGATCGAAAAAGACCAGTATTCGGACGTTGCTTCGGCTCGACAAGTCACGCAGCCCGGCAGAGGTAAGGTCGACGTGGACCAAGACCGGCTCGTCGCCGTCGCCTGCATCAACTGGCGGCTCAAGGCGGAGCTGCAAAGAGTCTTCGGCCGGGTTGTGAATTCCGATAATCCGGGGCTGGCTCCCATCGAGAAATCGTATCAGGAAACTTTGTTCGCTGCGAACCTGAGCGCGGTTCCGGGTGAACTCTAGGCGGTTTGGCTCAACTGACACAAGGGGTTTTACTTCCAGCTGAACCTGTAAGGTGACTGCGGGCTCGGAGGGGTCATTGCATCGTATCGTAATGGTTTCTTTCACGAGACCTGTCCGCCCATAGGTGTCGACTTCCACGTCAATGGTACTCTCGTCTTCAGGTGCTAAATCTCGGGCTATGGGTCGGGCAGTTGTGCATCCACAGGATGTGTTCAGCACATCCAGTGTGAGTGGGCGGCTTCCACGGTTCTCTACGATGAATGTGTGGGAGAGAATCTGACCCTCAAAGGCTTCACCCATATTGACGTGGGGGGAAACGATGTGAATTCGTGGTTCGGGGCTCGTCCCCCAGTTGCCGTCTGCGCAACTTGAGGCAAGGATCGCGCTCAAGACGATTAATAAGAAGGATCGAAGGTTCATCAGAATCACCGTGTGTTGATCGCGGCCGGAGTGGAAGCCAGTTTCACGGCCTTGGCGCAGCCGGTCCGCAAATGGTCGATCGCGGCGAGTATCGGGTAAGCTGAGGGGGATGAGAGTCCGTAGGTCGCGTTGTCCTGGACTCGTGAGGGCGGAGGAAGGCGCCCTGGAAGGCAGTTCGAGCTGCCGACCAGGGCTTGACCCGGCTGGGAGAAACGAGCTCCCATGGGCCCGTGCCCAGCATCGATCGAAGAGGGCGGGGCGGCAAGGGCGCGTTTCCGACCGGGTCGGCGTCGATGCTTGTTGAAGGGCTGAGGCTCGAGTGCGCTGTCACGCACGTGAGCTGTCGATTCGCCTCGGGGCAGATAGCGCTCGAAGTCGAGCCGCCACCAGACGAGCCAATCGGCGGCTTCGTCCTCACCCCGCAGTTCGGACGTCGAGCGGTCGTCACTCCAGAGCAGGAGCGACCTTCCGCCGCGGGCGGTTTCGAGCTGCGCGATGACATCCTTCGCCTCAGCCGCAGGAGCGATGCGAAGAGCGATCGTGCGCCCGCCGCCGACGTCTCGAAGCCGGTGCCCGTCGACGTCGCGTCCGCCGCACCTGTCGTCTTGGGTCCAGTTCATTCTGTCCCTTTCAGGTGGATCACCAGGGGCCTCCGCTCGAGACGATTACCCGCCCAAGAGAGGATCGCGCAGGATGCCCCTTTTGTTTCCCGAAGAATCTGGAGAATCGTCCCGCCGGATCGCGAGCAGGCGTAAGCAGCGTTCCCGAAGAGACTCATGCTCTCCGACAATTCGACGTCCCGATCGCCATCGCGCAGGGGCGGCGCGGAATCGACCTCGCGATCCTGCCGTGCTGTATGTCAGGACATTCAGGAGCTGAGGTGGCGGAACATCGCCACTTTGGATCGCAGTGCTCGGGTGGCGACGGAGCCCGGCTTGACGAGTCCTCTGTGGCCGCGAAGTGAGCCGAATCGGCACAGTCAAGCGGACTCACGCACGGAATCGAGGGACGCTGGTCGCGCGGATGCCGGTTTCGGCCTCGGCGACGTGGAATCGACGTTTATTTCACACGCACGCATTGCACGAGGCGGCTCGATTCTTGGCAAGGCGCTTTTCGCGCGCTTGTATTCGATGGTTCTCGATCTCTTCGGGGACGTGATCGCCGGTTCCGAAATACATCTCGTCGGGAGTCTGGCCTCGGAAGGCCGAGTGCGGGACGACCGAGTTGTGCTCGATGACGTACTTCTGCGCGATTGAGCGGATGGTCGAGACGCTCTCGAGCCGGTGCAGGAACAAGCACTGATGCTTTGCGCTGCGAAACCAACTTTCGATCATCGAATTGGAGAAGGTGATTTCGGTCTGGGCGATCACGCGACGGCTCACGCCGGAGTCGACGAGCTCGTCGACCTTGGAATTGACGTTCTCGACGCCCGCATCCACGACCACCAACGGCCGTTCGCTGGTTCGATCTCGACCTTCCAAAGCTTCCCGCAGGACATGGACCGTGTTGATCGTCTCGAATCGATCCGACACTCGCCAAGCCAAGATGCGGCGCGAGAAGTTGTCGATGACGGCGTGGAGGAAGGCTCTCGATCCGTCGAGGAGTCGTATGACCGTCATGTCGACATGCCACGCTGCGTCAGGGCGGTCGGTGCGAAGGCCGATCTTCGGCTTCTGGGGATGCACTCGAATCCGTGGGCGTCGCCAGCGAAACTTGCGGACGAGTCGATACCAGGTCGTCGCCGAGGCATGGACGCGGCCGAGACGCTGGGCGAGGACGGCCAGGCGGCCGGTGGGGACGTGGCGGTAGTCGGTCGACGTGACCATGTCGCCGATCGTGTGGACCTCGTCGAATGTGAGCTGCTCGGGCGACGATTTCGGGCAGGACGATCGATCGGCGAGCCCGCACTCCTTTCGCCGGCGTCGCCATGCGTGATAGCGAGACGGCGACATCCGAAGACATCGGAGCAGGCTCGCCAGCGAGGAGACGTCCCGTGCCCGGTCGACTGCTCGGACCAGCCTCTCCTTGGCGCCTTCGTCGAGACGCCGTCGCTCGAGATCGCGGCCCGACAGACGCAGCAGCGACATGACGAAGCGAAGCAGTGCCCGCAGCCTCGACACTCGTCGGCGCAGGAGGACGACCTCCGCCTGGAGATCACGCGTCTTCTGATCGAGCACGTCGAGGGAAACGACGGGACGCTGCCTTCCGAGCCAGCTGCGAGCCGTGGACCGCGGCACGCCGATGTCCCCGGCGACCCGCAGGTCACCGGTCTGGCGAACCAGGTCCCGAAGCCGATGATCATAGCTTCGCCGCTGCGTCGTGAGATCGAGCATCTTTCGATCGTCGCCGGGGCGAGCAGATCGTCAAGAGCGGTCGCAAATGCGCGAGCCCGATACCTGTCCAACTCCGTGCGAAAGGAGCGTAGTGGCTTATGCCCATTTTGTGTTCGGCCTCGTACCGGGATGCGACACCCTGAGTCCGGCTCCGTCCGGGATGTGCCTCGAGGGAGTTGCACAACGACGCGCTGGTGGCCGGGATGCGACCCCGTGAGTCCGCCTGACGACACCCTCCGTCCGGGAGGCGACACCTGCATCACCTGGCGGTCGGCGGGTTCGATTCCCGCCGCCTCCACCACATCCCTCCCCTCGAAACATCTCACCCGCGAGGTGGGGGAGGAGATGCGGGTGCCCCCAGCCGCCACAGAAGTCGAGCAGCCAAAGACCTTTGGCGATGGCGGCTAGTTGGAGCGAGCTCCCAGAGCTGGGACTCGAGAACGCCCCAGGCGCCCCCGAAACGACCCTCTCGCGCTCTCACTCTCTGAAGAGCTGGGACTTCTGCAAGAAGTCCCAGTTCGAGGAGATGAGCATTCGCAGGCACTTACGACGGTCGTAATCTCCAAGAGTTCGACTCCCGCAAGGAGTAGCGGGCGAAAAAGCCGAAACCTCTCGATTCGAGGCAATCGCCAGGGAGCACCCGGTTTACGCTGGGACTCGTGAGCTGCTCTGAATCGGCATCTTCGAGGAAGTCCCAGCTCTTGACACGTGCCGGGAAGGGGAACTCGCCACGGCCTTTGTTGGCCCGAGCGGACTGCTGGGTCACGATCGAGCGTCGGCTTCGAGATCAAAGCCGTGCGCGCCAGGCGGTACCCGCTTGCTTGTGA
>JAJDCO010000040.1 GCA_029260795.1 Planctomycetota bacterium
GCCCGTGGATGCAAGGAAAGCGACCGAGCACGCCGCAGTCGACCTCGCTGCAGGTCGTCGAGGCGGCGCAGGAAGCTTGACGCAGCAGGCATGGGTAGATTCGGCGCCGCAGTAGATGGCTGGTGAGAAATGCGGGCTAAGACCTCTCGCCACGCCATCCCCGAAGCGAACAGAGACGCGAACGGAGTCCGTCACGTCGGTCGTTCCCAGACATCGCCCCTTGTGGGGCCGATGGGCGATGGCACAAAGAGGTCGAGAGCGTGGTGGGATCGCATCCATCAGGAGGGGGGACGAGGTCGCACGATCGTAACGCCCAGCCAGAGCCCCGCGACTCCGCCAACGATTCCGCCTCCCACCTTGCATGCGAACTCATGTTGAAGGTGACCCGCACCGAGAAAGATGTCGACTACAAGACACATCTGAGCGCCGAAGTAGGCGAACACTCCTCCGAGACTCATCGTCACGACCACTCGCAGCAGGTTCGTTTTCAGGTCCTCGTTCACTTGATTCTCGCCCTCACTCCCACAGCTCTCGCCAATCGCCGCGGGGGCGATCGGCGCGCTCGAGGATGGTCTTCAACGCGTCCCGATCGATCACGATCTCTTCGAGCGCGGTCTCGGCCAAGACGCGGCCGCACGCTTCGATGATCGCTTCGCCGTCGAGTCCGTGATAGCGGTAGACGTCCGACGGTCGTCCCGACTTCGACGGCCGCTCTAGCCCCAACGCCATCTGGCGCACTCCGGCGATGCTGCCCGCGTTGTCCAAAAGGCCCGGCTCGCCGTCGCAGACGGACACGATCGGCACGCGCCGCCCGGCCGCGAGGATGGCGTCACCCTCGCCGCGCACTTCGCGAAGCTTCACATGAAGGTCTCCCGCAAGGCCCAGCTTTTCTCGCAAGTGGACATGCCCGTCGCCTTTGCCGAGGCGGCCGAGGAGCAGATCGGCGGAGGTTACCACGACGACGTCCGCGAAGATCCCGCGGTCGAGCAGCGCGTCGGACGCCGCAACGGCCTCGAGAACCAGCGCTCCCATGACCAGAATGCGAACGACATTCTCTCCGGGCTCGTAGCCGGCGTAGCCGCGATAGTCGATGAGCAAGTATCCACCGCAGAGGACGTCTTCCCTCAATGCGCTCTCAATCTGGCTCCGCTCCACGACCGGTAGTCGGGACTCCGGCACTCCGTCGCCATCCTCCTCGAGCGACAAGCGACCCGCTTCCCCACCCACCTTGAAGCGCCGCTGTCGCGCGAGCCGCTCCCAGAGCACTTTCTGCGAGAGAGAACGCGTGACGGCGCGCACCAGCACGCCCGTGCGTCCTCGGTCGTCGCGCTCGAAGTGGCGCCGCACGGCATCGGCGAAGATCCACTCCATCTCGATCGCAAAGGCCGGCTCCCAGGTGATCAGGTTGGGGAGCTGAAGATCGGACTTCCACGAGTGCTGAGCGCCTTCCGGTGCCAGCGTGACTCCCGAGGGCGTGCCGATCAGAAGGAAGCTCGCCCCCCAGTACAGATCGTAGTAGAGCTGGTCCAGCGCCCGCTTGATGAAAAAGTCGTAGATCGTCAACGCCGGAAGGATCGGCACGCCCGTGAGATCGCGGAGCTTGCCGAATGCACCGAGCGCGACCATCGCGTTGGCCTCGGTGATCTCGAACCGCAGGTGCCTCGCCCAAGGTTCCCGCGTCGGCGTGAGATCCGGGCGCCGCGGATCGTGGGCGTCCAAGGACTTCGGATGGTCCTCGGCCGGAGGCGGCCCGTACACCTTGCCATCCATCGCGTAGGCGAGCTGGGTGGACGTGCCGACGTCGGGCGACAGAGTCATCAGATGACGAGCCGCAATCTCCCAGCGCTTCTCCGTGTCGTTCAACGGTCGCGCCGACTCGGCAGCCGCTCGATCCGCTCGGGTCCCCAGTCGAATCAGCTTGGCGATGATCTGCCCCCACATCCACTGCGTGTGAATGGTCGGCACGAGCTTCAAGTCGATGCCGAAGTCGATGGGCCAATCCGAACCGAGCTCCGCGGAGGAATCGGCGGCTCGCGCGCGAACGGATTCGCGCTGTGCATCGAGGCCGCTTCGGAGTGCGGCACCTCGCTTCTCGAGCCAACGAGCCGGCGCGCTACCGGTCGGAAACACGGCATATGGAGCCTCGCGCGTCAGGCTCGCTTGCGCCAGCAGCGCCTCCATCTCACTCGACTCCAAGAGCGAGGAGTGATTTCCCGGCGCCGCGGCATTCGGCAGGCCCCAGCCCTTGACCGTGTGCGCGATGATGAATGTCGGTCGATTCGGATCCTTCTTGGACTCGCGATAAGCATCGGCGATCGCTTCGATGTCGTGCCCCCCTAGGTCCGCGAGCAGCGCCTGGACCTCGTGATCGAGGCGTCCGGACAACGCACGCTCCAAGTCGGGGCTTTTGGCGATGAGGCGCTGACGGGTGACCGCTCCGTCACTCCGGTAAAGAAGCGCCTGGAGCTCGGTGTCCGCGAGCCCGTGCTCCAGCACCTCGCGCAAGGCCTCCCCGCCCGGCTGGCGAAAGGCGGCTCGCCGGCGTCGGCCATGGCGGACCTCGAACAGCTCCCAGCCATGCGCCAAGACGAGATCGCGAATCCGCGCGTCGTCCGTGCCTCGGAGGCCGGCTTCTCCCGGCGCGCGGGCGCCATCGAGGCTCTGACGGTTGTAGTCGAGGATCCACGTCAGGTTGCCCACCTCGCGCTCGGAGGCCTCGGTCAGCGCTTCGAGCAGCGAGCCTTCCCGAAACTCCGAGTCTCCGATCAGACACCAGAAGTGAGCACCGTCTGGCTCTCGCAGCCCCCGATCCTCGAGGTAGCGAAAGGCCAGGGCGGAGAAGAGCGCGGCGACGGCGGGGATGCCAACCGACCCGCTCGGCAGCAGTCCCTGAGCATCGGGATCGCTCTCCGCGTGGTAGGACTGGAACACCGCCTCGCCGTTCCTCGGAAAGCGGCGCAGGCGGCTCATCACCTCCGCAGCGGCTTCGCTTTCCATCCACTCCCCACTCTCGGGCTCGCGGAGCAGACCCAAGAGGTGATGGTAGGCATGGTCGGTCGGCGAAGCATGCGGCTTGGACGCGATCCAATCCTGCGGCTCGCGCACGAGGAGGTGCAGGGCTCCGAGCAGATGAAGGCTCGAGGCGGACGCCGCCGGATGACCGCCCACCTTGGGATCGCCGGGCTCGATGTCGTCGCGATGATTCGCCTCGTCGATCATGCAGGTCGCTTGCGCGAGCGCTCGGAGCGCAATGCTCTCGAGCAGCTCGCGCTCGACGGATGCCCGGGTGGAGCTCACTGACCGAGGCTCGGAAGGCGATCGAGAAGCCACCTCCTCCTCCACATCAAAGGTTGGGCTCGGTCATGGCTCGCAGGTCGAGCTGGCGGTCGAGCTCTTCGTCGGAGAGCACCTTCTCTTCGCGGGCGACATCACGGATGTTGCGTCCCTCCTTGAAGGCCCTCTTGGAGAGCGCGGCCGCCTTGTCATACCCGATGGCCGGGGCGAGGGCGGTGCAGACCGCCAAGTTCTTCTCGACCAGCTCTTGGCAGCGATCCTCGTCGGGAACGATGCCATCGAGACACTTGTCGACGAAGACGTGGCTCACGTTGGCGAGCAGCTCGATCGATTGCAGGAGATTGTGGGCCATCATCGGCATGTAGACGTTGAGCTCGAAGTTGCCGCCCTGGCCGCCGATGGTGATCGCGGTGTCGTTGCCGATCACTTGCGCGGCCACCATGGTCACCGCTTCACAGACGACGGGGTTCACCTTGCCTGGCATGATCGAGGAGCCGGGTTGGATCGAGGGCAGTGCGATCTCGCCTAGCCCGCAACGCGGTCCGCTGGCGAGCCAACGAATGTCGTTGGCGATCTTCATGAGCGAGCAGGCGATGACCTTGAGCAGCCCGCTCGCCTCGACCACGGCGTCCTTGCCGCCTTGCGCTTCGAAGTGATCGTCGGCCTCACGGGCCTGGAGTCCGCTGGCGGCATTCAGATGATCGATGACCTTGGCCGCGAATCCCTTCGGCGTGTTGACGCCCGTCCCGACGGCCGTTCCGCCCTGGGCCAGCTCGGACAGGCTCGCCTCGGCGCGATCGAGTCGGCTGAGCCCGTGCTGGATGTGGCTGGCGTAGCCAGCGAACTCCTGCCCCAGGCGGACGGGTGTCGCGTCCATCAAGTGCGTGCGGCCCGACTTGATGATGTGGTCGAAGACGCGCGCCTTCTCGACGAAGCATCCGTGGAGCTTGAGAAGCGCGGGCCGGAGGTCGTCGCGCAGCGAGAGCAGCGCTGCGACGTGAATGGCGGTCGGAATCACGTCGTTCGAGGACTGACTCATGTTGACGTGATCGTTCGGGTGCACCTCTTTCGAGCCAATGGCCGCACCGAGCAGCTCCGAGGCGCGGTTGGCGATCACCTCGTTGCCGTTCATGTTGGTCGAGGTGCCCGAGCCGGTTTGGAAGATGTCGAGCACGAACTCGCCGTCCAGCTTGCCGCTCTCGACCTCTTGGGCCGTTTGGACGATTGCCTCTCCGCGCTTTTTGTCGAGAAGCCCCAGGTCCATGTTGGCGCGAGCCGCTGAGCGCTTGACCAACCCGAGCGCCTGGATGAAGCGACGCGGGAATCGAATGCCGCTGATGGGGAAGTTCTCGACCGCGCGCTGGGTCTGCGCCGCATAGTAGGCGCTCGCGGGCACCTTCATCTCGCCCATCGAGTCGCGCTCGATCCGATAATCGCTCATGGTCCTCTTCTCCGTCCGGTCCGGCCGCAGACGCTGCGGCGAAAGCGCCTCACGTTATCGGATTCGCACTCCGGACGCTACCGCAGTTGACGCTCCCCGAGTGGCTCGCCTTAATGAACCCGCTCGTCGCCAGTCCCGTCCCCATCCGAGAGGAACCGATGTCCAGCTCGTCGAGGTCTTGGTGCTGCTTCGGACTCGTCTTGTTCGCCACGACAAACAGCGCTTTGGCGCAGGAGAGCCAGTCGATGGATGCACTCGCTCATCCGGGCTACGACCCCGTGTCCACCATCGGGGGAAGGACCGACAAGGGCGCTGTCGGGCATGGTCGCCAGATCGCAATCTACTGCCGACCCGAGCCCGAGGTCCACTTCGCTACCCACGAGCTGGGCCCGGTCTTCTCACCCCTCGCCGGTGAGATCGCAGCCTGGTATCCCGACCACGTCGAGCTGGTGGGCGGTCCAGGAGCCGACCTACCGGGTCGCCGTCGAATCGCCGTCACGGCGGACGATGTGGTGGTCGTGGAGTGGACGGTCACGGCCGAAGCGACCGATCTCGAGCTTGCCTGGACGGTGACAGGGGACGGGCGTTCTTCGAAGGCTTGGCGCGGGGAGGTCGACCCGAGCGCACAGACGACGGAGACCGTCGGTCAGCACGAGGTCCTCCTCCACGATCGGCTGGTCTATCCCGACGTCCTCGCCGGTGGCCTCATCGAGGCATTCGGTTCTTCGACCGCACCGGTCGCGCGATCGGTCGACGAGCCCGGTCGCTACGCGCTGCACTACGAAGCGCGAGTGCCGGCCGGTGAGACTCGCCGCTTCCTGATGGCTGCGGCCTTTGCCACGGAGCGCACCGCTGCGATCGAGCGGTTGGCCGGAGTGCTCTCGAGTGAGGATCCCATCGAGCAGAACCGAGCGGATTGGCGCCGATTCTACCAGGATGAGATTCCCCGCTTCGCGTGCTCGAACCAGCGCTGGAACGAGCTGTGGGCCTTTCGCTGGTTCTTGCTGCGTCTCTCGACGGCGGGCGGGGATCTCGGCCTCTTCCGCTATCCGATCGTCCTCGAGGGCCGAGATGCTTATCAGACCTACTGCTGCTTCAGTGCACCGTTCATGGCGCTCGACCTCAACTGGTCGGTCGATTCGAAGCAAGGCGCCGGGCACTGGGCCAACATGGCGCACTGTACGTACGAGGATGGCCGATTCCCTTGGTACACCGCCCCGAACACGAATCACGTCCCACTTCACCACGCGAGCGCGACCGGTGCCTCTTTCCTGCAGCATGCCGCCTGGCAGCACTACCTGATCCACGGCGACCTCGATCCGATTCGCGAGGTCTACCCGGCCTTCTCGCGGAACCTGCGTTGGTGGTTGCGCGAGCGCGATCCCGAGGGCACGGGGCTGTATCGGATCGATCATCTGCTCGAGACGGGCATGGACGATCTCGCCCGCGGCGAGGCACCGATCTTGGCGGTGGACGCGACGAGCTATCTGCATGCGAACGCGCTCGCGCTGTCGGGCATGGCGCGGGCTCTCGGACGGGCCGAAGAGGCTATCGCCTGGGAGGCCGTTGCCGAACGCAGCCGCGACGCTCTTCGAGAGAGGTGCTGGGACGAAGAGGCTCAGTTCTTCTGGGACCGCTCGGCCAAGGACCAGGCGCCGCTGAAAGTGATGACGATCGCCGGCTTCTACCCGTTCTTCGCCGATGCGGCAGGTGCGGAGCAAATGGGGATCTTCAAGCACCTCTTCGATCCGAATCGATTCGAGGCCCCCGCCCCGATCCCGGCTCTGGCACTCAGCGAGCCGGGCTTCGATCCCGAGTCGTTTTGGATGGGCCCGAGCTGGCCGGCAGCGACGTGCCACGTGCTGGAAGGTTTCGCGCGAGCCACCAAGCGCTACGATCGAGCGCAGCTCCCGCGAGCGGCAGAGCTCCTCGAGCGTTGCATCGGTGTCTTCTTCACGCCCGAAGTCGACTTCTACGAGCGCTACCAGCCCCTGACGGGTCGCGGCCTGAGCCGCTTCCGTGACTACATGCACTCGTGGTGGATCGACATCATGATTCGCCATGTCGCCGGGCTGACTCCCCGGGAAGACGGTGCTCTCGAGGTCGATCCCCTCCCGTTGGGGCTGGACTGGTTCGCTTTGGAGAATGCACCGTATCGCGGTCAACGAATCGACATCGTCTGGCAACGTCCGGATCGTGACCCGGTCTTCCCGGAGCGAGCTCCGGGCCTCACGGTTCTCATCGACGGCGCGCGCGTATTGACGAGCCTCGAGCTGGAGCGACTCGTGCAGGCACACTGAAAGAAATGCGGCACTTGCCGAACGATCCATCAACTTCCCATTCAACGCCCATCGCCCCAGGAGCCTCGAGATGAACTTCCTCTACTCCTCACTCATCTTGACCGTCGCCATCCTCATCGTCTCCCATCTCATGGACGGGATTCGGATCAAGAGCTTCTTGACGGCCTTCCTGGTCGCGCTCGCCCTCGGCTTCATTCAAACCGCCGTGACGCTGATCACGTGCGGCTTGTCGGAGGTGCTGAAGGCGCTGACCTTTGGCCTCGCGGCGTTCTTCATCAACGCGTTCGGGCTCTTCTTAGTGGATCAGTTCTTCGAGGACTTCGAGATCCAGCGCGATTCGCTATTGAAAGCCGCCATCGCCGTGACCCTCGTCAACTTCGGCTTGCAGATCATCTTCTGAGAAATCGACGGCACCCGTCACCCAGAGCGATGCGATCGATCGATGATCGCGGCCCGCTAGTGCAAACCCTATACTGAGCCCTTTTCGCGATCGACTCGGATTGCCGGCACGCCAATCATCGCGCCGGCCGACCCGCCGGAAAGATCCATCATGCCAAGCTCCTTGCTCACCCTGCTGCTCCTCGGAAGCGCCTGGATGCCGTGCACGAGCGCGGAAGAACGGATTCTGGTCGACGTTCGTATGGAGCGTCCGGAGCATCACTTCTTCCAGGTCACCCTCACCTTGACCGGTTTCTCGGAAGACCGCCTCCGGCTCGCCATTCCGGTCTGGACGCCCGGTTCCTACAAGGTGCGGGACTTCGCCCAGAACATCCAGAAGGTGCGCGCTTCGAGCGAAACCGGCGAGGCCTTGTCGATTCGCAAGCTCGACAAGTCGACCTGGGAGGTGGACCGGAAGGGCGCCGGCGAGGTGCGGGTGGAGTATGAGGTCTTCGCCTACGAGGTCTCGGTAAGAACCAGCTTCCTCGATACTCGCCATGGATACATCAATCCCGCATCGGTCGTGATGTACGTCGTCGGGCACCTGGACCGACCGATCCATCTCGAGCTGCATCCGGTGTGGAATTGGTATGTCGACACCGCGCTACCGGCCGTGGGCCCGACACGATTCCGCGCTCGCGACTACGACCATCTCGTCGACAGTCCGATCGAGATCGGTCGCCACCGCCGGCACGATTTCATGGTGCGAGGCAAGCCCCACCGGTTTGTCGTCTTCGGTGACGGCAACATGAACGAGCGGGCGATGGTACGAGACATCGCCAAGATCGTGGAAGCTGCTGCCGAGCTCTTCGGCGAGCTCCCGTACGAGCGCTACGTCTTCATCACGCAGCTCCTCGAAGCTGGAGGAGGCGGCCTCGAGCATCACGACTCGACCAGCCTGCAGGCCGGCGCCTGGCGCTTCGACTCGGAACGCGGCTGGCGCTCCTTCCTCAGCCTGGTCGCCCACGAGTTCTTCCACCTGTGGAACGTCAAGCGCATCCGCGACGTCGCGCTCGGTCCCTTCGACTACGCCAAAGAGAACTACACCGCACTGCTCTGGGTGCATGAAGGTTGGACGGTCTACTACGCCGATCGCCTCCTGCTCCAGGCCGGGCTCATGACGCCGCAGCAGTATCGCGATGCCAATCAGAGCCGGATTCAAGGCTACTTCCGGCGCCCCGGACGGCGAGTCCAGTCGCTGGCGCAATCCAGCTTCGACAGCTGGATCAAGTATTATCAAACCAATGAAAACTCATCGAACGCGACCGTGAACTACTACAGCCACGGCGCCCTCGCCGCCTTGTGCTTCGACCTGATCATCCGTGAGCAGAGCCAGTCGAGTCTGTCGCTCGATGAGGTCGTTCGGACGCTCAACAACGATTTCGCCAAGCTGGGACAGGGCATCACGCCTACCGACGTCCGAGAGGTCCTCGTGATGCACGGTGGCGAACGGGCCAGTGAGTTCTGGGATCGCCACATCATCGGCACCGAGGAGATTCCCTTCTCGGAGATCATGGCCAGCGCCGGGCTCGACTTTCGGGCCAAGAAGAGCCCGGCGTCCGACAAGAAAGACAAGAAACCCTGGGAGCGAGAATCCGACGTCCAGGTAGAGCTACGAACCGAGACGCGAGGCGATCGCCTGTTCGTCGGCACGATCCCGCGCGACTCGGTCGCCTGGCAGGCCGGCTTCGCCATGGGCGACGAGCTGATCGCCCTGGGGGATCGCCGGATCACCCCGACGAGCTGGAGCCGATTGCTCGCCACACATCGGCCGGGCGACACCGTCTGGTTGCTGATCAATCGTCACGGCGAGCTCCAGCGCCAGGCGCTGTGGCTCGAGCCGCGTGCTCAGAATCGATCTCTCGTCAAGCGGACGGATGCCTCCGATCAAGCGAAGCAGATCTTCGAAGCCTGGAGCGGCGAGCCTTTCGAGAAGAAGAAAGCGGAGAAACCGGACGAGGCCGAGGAGCCAAAGACCGTCCCGGACGGCGGCGATTGACGAAGCCCACTCCGAACGTCGCCTCAGCGCGCCAGCCCGCAAACAGCAACATGGCAAACATTTAGCGCGGCCGGGTTTGACGACCACCCCGGAGTGCCTCATAATCCGATCGGAAGCCCGCGTCACGTCTCCCGCGCCCCGAAGCTCCACCATCGGTTCTGGGATGGCCCTGCCCGCACCCGACTCCCCTGTCACCAACGAGCGCTCACACTACGCCCGCCACGCCGGGGCGTTGAAGCGTGAGCTGAAGGAGTCGCTCGAGCCGGACCGGCTGAGAGCGCTCCACGAGATCGTGGCCGGTCGCCACTTTCTCGTGCTCGCTCGGCAGCTCCTCCTGCTCGGGCTCAGCGGGTGGGCGATCACTCGCTGGGAGACCGTTTGGATCTGGTTACCGGCTGCGATCGTGCTCGGCTTCACCGTCTTCAATTTCACGGTGCTCCTGCACGAGGTCGTTCACCACGCGGTCTTCGCGAAGCGACGCCCATTCTGGGAGCGTGTGCTCGGACTCGCCTATGGTATCCCGAGTGGAATCTCCGCTTCTCAGTTCGAGCGCTGGCACCTCGACCACCACTCCGAGCTCGGCTCCTGGACCGGCGATCCGAAGCGTCACCACCTCTCGCCGAAGCGCAACGCCCGCTGGTTGAAGGCGCTCTATTTCACACCCGCGCTGTTCTTCCTCTACTTTCGTGCGGCCGGGCGTGAAACGCGAGGGTACGAGCCAGCGCTTCAACGCCGGATCGGTATCGAGCGCCTCATCACGATCGTCGTCCACTTGTCGCTGCTCGCGAGCATCGCTGGCCTCGGGGGCCTCGAGCTGGCGATGCGCCTCTACGTTGTTCCCGTGTTTCTCGTATTCCCGATCGCCTTCGCGCTGAACCGACTCGGACAGCACTATGACATCTCGCCCGATGATCCCGCCGGTTGGAGCACGTTGATGAGGCCGAGCCTGTTCTGGGATCGGGCATTCCTGTGGTCCAACTACCATCTCGAGCATCACTACTTCCCCAACGTCCCGATGTACCGCCTCAGCGCACTGCATCAGGAGCTGCGCCCACTCTTTCGACGGCATGGCCTTCGGGCACACAGCTATCGGGACCTCCTCGTGAGCTGGTTCGTTCGCAACGCTGCGCCCCACACGAATTGGGACGCACCCGGGTCGGGTGACGCGTGAGCCCGACCTCACTCGGGCAACGATGGTTCGAGGTCCGCTTGGTAGCGGCGGTCGACCAGGGGGAGCTGGTCTACGGGCTGCTCGACGGCCTCGACGTAGTGGGCTTGGAAGAAAGTGACCTCGACTCCGATCGCTTGGAGCTGAGGGCCTTCTTCCGCGCCGAGGCGTTCGGTGAGCTCGCCGATCTTCGAAGCGCACTGGATGTGGCGACTCGTGAGCCCACGATCCGCATCGTGCACATGCGAGACTTCCGAGATCGGGACTGGGCGAAGGAATGGCGAAAGTTCACCGAAGCACTCGCGCTCACTCCGGAGATCTGGGTGAGGCCCTCCTGGTCACGCCTGCCGGAAGGATGCCGGCCGACACTCGTGATCGAGCTGGATCCTGGCATGGCTTTCGGAACGGGACAGCATGCGACGACGCGTCTCGCTACCGCTCTCCTGGCCGATCGATTGAACGCCGAATCGATCGACTCGCTCCTCGACCTGGGCTGCGGCACCGGCATCCTCGCGATCGTCGCGGCGCGAATGGGCGTGCCGAACGTGACGGCGATCGAGAATGACCCCGTCGCAGCCGAGATCGCTCGGGAAAACGCCGCCGCAAACGGAGCCTCCGACGTGCGGGTGCTGACGGCGTCGTTTGTGGAGGCTGACCTCTCACCCTGTCCCTTGGTGGTCGCCAACTTGAATGCCGGAATCCTGATCGATCACGCTGATCGGCTAGTCGCACTCACTCGAGCAGGCGGACACCTCATCGTTTCGGGGATCCAGTCGGGTCGGGAGGCGAGCGTCGCCGAAGCTCTCGTCTCAGAGGGCGCGCACATCGTCGAGCAGCGCACCGAAGAAGGGTGGACCGCGATCCGATTGCACCGAGCATGAAGCGTGCTGATCACGGTCCCGGCCCTTATCGAACGTAGCCGAGCGCTCGGAGGCGGGCGAGGTCTTCGGGAGTGTCGACGGTTGGAAGCGACCGAAGGCCGCTGCTCTCGTTCCAGAGCCAGGCGGATCCCCGATCCGGCCAGCCGAGCGAGGCAGCCTCTCGATCTGGAATCCCGTTGCGGCTCACGCGGCCTTCTTCGGAGAGTGTCTCCCGAGAGCCCGCCAAGCGAATCCGCCCCGGTGAGATCGGCTTGTCGTCGATCGACACCTCGACCGTGAGGGCATCGCCTCGGAACCAAAAGATCAGCTCGGCCCGTCCTCCCGAGAGGCGAGTCTCGAAGGCGAGCTCCGAACGGTCGAGATCGAAGTCGATGCCACTGGAGGGATCACTCGCCAACCACACGGCGTTGGCATCGAAGACCTCCGAGCACCGAAGCCGCCCACGAACGACCGCCCCTTCCTCTCCTCTCACTCGGAGGTGGTACCGGCCCGAATAGAGGCTCTCCCGGCGGAACTGGTCGAGCGCCGCCCGAGCACGGGCGACGAGGGCTGCGTCCTCGTTCGCCCAGTCCACCTTCTCGGCCGGATCTACGGCAGGTCGAAGCAAGGCGGACTTTCCAAACACGGGATCATGCAGGTACTTCCCACCCTCGAGATAGACCGTCTTCAGTGCACTGCTGTCGTAGGTCGCGTACTCACTGAAGACGGGATGGTCCCGACGAGCGGGATCCAGTCGATCGACTCCCTGCCAGTCGTCGGGCCCTTCGATTCCGAGCCGTGCCAAGATGGTCGGAACCAGGTCGATGGTACTCACGGGAGCCTCGTGGACCTCCCCCCGAGGGCCATCCGGGAATCGAACGATCAACGGCACCCGAATCTGATCCTCGTAGAGCGTGTAGCCGTGATGATAGTGATCGTGATCCGCCAGGCCTTCCCCATGGTCGGCCAGCACGGCAACGATCGTGTTCTCCCAGAGGCCATTCTTCTTCAGGCTGGCCACGACGGCTCCGATCGCCTGATCGACCTCGGCCACCTCGGCGTCGTAGAAGTCGACGATCCGTCTCCTATCGGCGTCGGTCAGCTCGGAAGGGATCTCGGGATGCCCCTCATGGGCATAGCGCCGTCGGCCCGGGCGTCTCACGAGGTAGTTGAAGGAGACCTCCTTCCGGAATCTCCCTTCATAGTCAGGGTCGAGGAATCGTGCGGCGATGTCGGCGGGCACGTCGTAGGGCAAGTGCGGATCCATGATGTGCCAGAACAAGAAGAACGGCGCCGTGCCGTTTCTCGAGAGGAACTCCTCAATCCTCGGTACCTCGACCGCTACCGACTCGAAGCCACCTCGATACGGATGGGCGTAGATCTCGTAGCCTTGCTCGAGGCCGTACTTCGGTGAGATGAGGTGGTTGGCCACCATGCCGACCGTTCGATAGCCCTCGCCATAGAGGATCTCCGACAGGAACACGGCGTCGGGGTGCACTCGTGTCCAGCCTCCCCGACCGCCCCGACCGGCTCCGTGTCGCGAGGGATAGAGGGAGGTGAGCGCCGAGGTGAAGGAGGGCAGCGTCCACGGCGCCGGCGACAGAGCTCGATGAAAACGGATGCCTTCGGCGGCGAGGGCTTCGAGATGTGGGGAGGTCGGTCGCTCGTATCCAAAGGCGCTCAGATGATCCGCGCGCAGCGTGTCGACTCCGATCAGAACGATGTTGGGTCGCTGGGCATCTTGCGGACGCTCGATCGGTACCAGAGCCGGGTTTGCGATGACCGCGAGATCCGAACGATGGTCTTGGGGTCCGTAGCGATTCTCCGAGCCGTCGGTGCGAATCACCAACCGGCCCGATTGACCTTCGAATCTCCGCAGGTCGATGCTGACGGGCGTCCAGGTTCTTGCCTCGCGACTCCGGCGAGGATTGAGGTAGCGTTCGAACAAACGAGTGGTTTCGCCACCCCGTGCGACGAACTCGACCTCGAAGCGAACTCCATCGGTGGAGTTTTGATGGGCCGATGGAAGGAACCCGAGCGCGAGCTCGAGATGCGCCGGCCAGGCAACGGTCAACGGCCACGTCACGCTCGTCGGAGAGGGCAAGAACAGCGAATGCCGCTCCTCGAGCCGGGCTCCCTGCGCGACGGCGGCAGGCACTCGCTTGACGTGATCCCGGAAAGACGGTGGCACGACGAGGTCGTCGAGACCGTACATGGATCGCACTCGCGGAAGCAGAGAGCTGCTCTCGAGCTCTCGGCGGTAGAGCTCGATTCGCTCCCAGCTCACTCGAGCGGCATCGTCGGGCAGAGAGAGCTCGAGCGAGGACACCGTCAACCCGTCGGGCACGAACACTTCGACCAGGTGGTCACCTCCCGGTTGGGGCAGGATTCGGGTCGAGGTCTCCGGCTGAGGCTCTCCGTGTTTGGGCTGCCCATTGGGAGTGGCTTCGACGCGGAGCGGAGAGATCACTCCGGTCCATCGACCACGTGCACGCAAGGTCAACGATCCTGCTCTCGAAACGACGTCGGGCAGCTCGATGGTCAAGGGCGTCGCCCCGGCATCGGCTCGGAGCCGAGCCGGCCCTTCCTCCGCGGTGCTCCAGCTCCACCTCGGAATCGTTTCGTCATCCGGGCCCTCGGGCAGGTCCAGCGACTCCGCGTCGAGTGACCAGACCGAGACCTCACGCCATTCCTGCGGCGAGTCCCCCGAGAGCGGCGAGTCGATCGTCGCGAACTCGAGCAAGTCGAGAAGTCGGACGTATGCCGGCTCGGCCTTTCCAGTCGTTGGCGGCGTGGACGATTCGGGCACCCGGGCTTCGCCGGCCGAGCGGGTGATCGTCTTCGGTGCATCCTCGGAGCCCGTCTCGGGCAGCGGGTCGGATCCACAAGACATCAAGAGACCCAAAGTCAACGCCAGCCAGTATCGGGACATCTTCGGCTCCTGTCGGGGGAGAAAACCTGAGTGCATCAAGGTCCCACAGAGGCTCGACATCTGAAAGACGAGAGTCCGAGCCTTCGGGCCCACCTGCCAGAAGTCTCTTTTTAATTGACAGATACATAAGATCGCCGATATCCTGGCCGACGCGGTTGGGAGAATCACCCCCCTCTCCCGAAGATCCCACCTCCGATGACCGACCCCATTCCCACCGGCCCCTCCCGGTGCCTGATCGGGCTCTCCGATCGAACCGACCTCCCGACGGAGAACGGCCACGGCCTGACTTGGCATTGCTTCGGCATGGAGCACCAGATTCAGGTGTATGGCGAGCAGCGAGCGCGGCTTCGCAAGCTCTGCCAGGAGATGCGTCAGATCTCCCTCGATGTCGAGCGCTGCGTCGGCCGCCAGCCCGGAAACGAGCTCGACGTCCTCAATGACTTCGGTGCTGCGGCGAGAGTCCGAGTGAGCCCGACTCTCTATGCGTTGCTGCTGACGGCGAAGCACCTGTGGCGGCAGACACACGAGGCCTATGAACCCGTCATGGATCAACCGACTCGATCCCTTTGGCCGAGCACGCGTCGGCTATCGCCGTTTCGACGCCTCGAGCTCGATCCCCACCGAGGCACGGCTCGAATCCGCGGCGAACGAATACGACTCGACCTCTCGGATCTCGGCATCGGTTGGCTGCACGACCGATTCCTGCAGCGGGCTGGCCGAGAGCGGATTCGAAGCGGGCTGCTGACGAGCGGTGAACATCACGTGACCGCCCTCGGACCTCCGCCTTTCGACGACACGTGGCCTTTGGAGATCACGGCCGACCTGACGCCACGAAAACGTCTGCGGGTACCGCTTCGCTTCGCCTCCGGCGTGCTGACGGTTTGCCGTCGAGCGGCGCGCTTGGAAGACGACGAGAGTGGCGAGGCCTGGACGCTCGCGGTGGCGACGAAATCCGGGCTAGAAGGAGTCGCCTTTGCTCGCTCAGCGGGCTTCGTCACTCAACCAGAGTCCCTCGCCGAGCTCGCCAGTCGACTGGGCGGCCGCGGAGTGTGGCTGGCCCGTCGGCGCCCTGAGGGCATTGAAGCCTATCGTCCTCTCGCCGAGTAGAGCCAGCGGCGGGAGCCTCGCTCCCGCCGCTGGCCGTACCGAAGGTCAGCGAATGTCGTCTGCGATCCCGTCGTCGTCAACGCCATTCGGGCCCATGCTGTAGAGCTCGAACCGTCCTTCTTCGAGCCGGTAGACGAAGAGATTCCCCCACGGGTCGATCAAGAAGTCCGAGCTGGGATCACCGAGCTCATCGAGGGCCTTCGGATACCGACCGTGCTGCTCCTGATACACCTCGAGCAGAGCTCGGGTTTGGGCAAGCTGCGAGCGCGCGTACTCGTTAGTATCGACGGGCAACATGCCGGGTCCACGTGCCCCGAAGGTGAAGAGCCCAAAGCCGAAGAAAGCACCCGCATAGAAGTCGGGGCCGATTGGAGAGACACCTTTGAACTGCCAGGCGCCCTTCTCGCACGTCGAGTAGCTTGCGCTGCCGGTGAGGAACACCGCCAGATCCGCCGCCGTCGGGAGCTGGGCCACGTCGATGGCGCCGCTCTCGCCGAGGAACCCAATCACTTGCTGACCGGTCGTGAAGAGGACCTCGAAGAGCGCCGGGATGTCGTAGTAGCTCATCGAGGCGAACTCCTCGGGGACACCGGTGCGCGCTGTGGCCTGACGAAATCGCTCGTTGGAAACGATGCTCTGAGAGGCGTCACCGCGCCGCCGAATCAACCCCTTGATGTCCTGGGAGTGAGCCGAGAAGGCGAGGTAGCCATCGATGACTGCCCAGGCAGGCTGAATGGGCAACGGCTGGTCATCGAACTTGAGAACGTAGATGTCGACATCCCGAAAGCGGGTCCGCGCCAGACTCGCGCCGGGTGAGATCTCGGCGAGGATGTCTTCGGCGTGCGCGACGAGAACGCCGGCGTCCCTCATGCCGATGAGAACGACGGTACCGGGGATCGGGATCATACCGGTCGGCGCCGTCTGGAAGTACAGCACCTCGCCGGTCAGCTTGGCAGCGAAGTCCGCTTCGACATCGAAGCCCGTCTTCTGATGGAACTTCTCCAGATCGTCGTCGAGCAAATCGTAGTCGATCGCTTTCGAGACATCGCGCGCCAGCTGGATCAGATGGCGAGCTCCAATGGATGCATGTCCCATCAGCAGCGCGTCCTTGGGGACATACTGCCAGGCGGTGTTCGTGATGTTCTTCTCTGGAAGAAGTGAGAACAGCCCTCGACGAGATTCGCCGCCGATCAGGGCACTGGCGGACTCGACCTGTCCTGCCACCAGGCGGTGCACCCAAGCAAAGGACTGAGCCTCATCCAAGCCGAGAGCGACGACCAGGTTGTCGTAGATCTCGAGTGAGTTCTCATCCTCGGGAAGCTCCGCCTCCAAGAGTCCTCGTCCGGTCGACACGAAGCCGCCCAAGTTGACCCAGAGCTGAAGGTCGTCTCCCGGCTCCGTCACACGAGAGAACGATCGTTGAAAGACCGGCTCCTTGTTCAGCTCACCACCGCCGGTGACCAGCCGAGGGAGTACGAGCTCCACGGTACGACGCGAGAAGGCGAGAATGGTGCGTCCCTCGGATGGAGACGCGATATAGACGCCACGCTTGCCACCGTGATACTCGACAGCGATACCGGCAACCTCGAAGCTCGCCGGACGTCCTTCCGGAAGCGGTCCGGCCAGCTCGGTCATGACCTCCTCGAACCAGTCGATGACCTTGTCCCAAGCCTCCTCGGAGTCCCCGATCTGGACATCGATGACCAGACCGAGGTCGGGCTCCCCTTCGGCACCGGGCTCTTGATGACGTCCGGCCGGATGGATGTGGGTCAAGGCGACTTCGACTCGCTGGAATTCCAGCTCGAGAAGCAGGTCGAGATCCAAAGGCACGGGGAGCTCGCGAAGCATCTCCTCGATGGGGCCCTCTGTCGAGAAGAGCGGAGCGATGGCCTTGCGAACGTTCTCGTCCTGGAACATGCGATAGATGGCGGCGGTTCGGTACTCCCGCGCCGTCGTGGCCAGGTCGGGGAATGCGATGTAGGCGAGGCTGCCCTCGGGCAGTGCCTCACGCAGGGTCTTGGCTTGAATGCTCGGAGACGAGTCGGGGGAATCGGTCGGCGAGAGCTCACCGAGACCGACGATCAGGAGGCTGGTACAGAGCCACGAGGTAAGCAGAGACATCGGGGGATCCTCCCAAGGATGCCGGGTCGGTTGAATCCGAGTGACCGTGCTCGACCACTCTTTCGACTCGACATCATCGGAGGAGAGCGTCTTCAGCACGATCTATCGAATTCGATAGTTCTCATCACCCTGGCTAATGATTGAAACGAGCGCCAACAGAAACGGCCCGCGCCGAAGCGCGGGCCGTCATCGAATCCAATGCGGGACCGAGAGGGATCAGTTTCCGAGCGAAGCCTCGATGGCTTCGGAGATCCCGGCCTCGAAGTCGCCACGCGAGTCGGCGTTGAAACCGGACTCGGCGAGCGCGATGCGGCCGTTCTTGTCGATCACGAACAGAGCGGGGATTCCGGAGACGTTGTAGGCGTTCGCCGCGTCGTCACCCCCGAGCAGCAACGAGTAGGTGTAGCCGTTCTCCTTCATGAAAGCGGCCGGGTCGCCGCTCTCCCAGGTCGCGATCCCATAGAACTTGACGCCGCGCGCCTTGTACTTCTCATGCAGCTTCTGGACGCTCGGCATCGCCTCGCGGCAAGGCGGGCACCAGGTCGCCCAGAAGTCGATCACGACGACTTCGCCGCGAAGCTGCGACAGGCTGATCCCTTCACCGGCCGGCGTCTTCAGGCTCCAATCCGGAGCCATCTCGCCAGCAGAGAGCGCCTCGGCCATCTCGACGGCCTCGGCGGCTTCCATCTCGGAGTAGGCCATGCTGCGTCCAGACATGAAGGCCGCGGGCAACGCCATCGTGCTGACGGCCGTCAGCATGAGCATCTCGTCGCCGATGGGGCTGGCGCTCTTCAGGAGCATGCCATCCTGATCGCACACGGAGTACGAGAGGCTCGGGAAGAGGTGCTGCGTGATCGCTTCGGAGGACGGGAGCAAGGCGAAGTCGAGCGGGATCTGATCGGCCATGCCGCTCATCGCCAGCATCTGGATGCCCTGAAGCATCGAGTTGTAGACGATACCGCCGAAGGTCTCCATGTCGATGTAGTTCAGCGCCGTGAAGCTGCCCGGCAGCCCCGCGTTCGCCTTGGCCTTCTTGAAGGCATCGCTATCGAGGAGGCTCGACTTGGCGTCTCCGCCGGCACGCGAGAGGGCGATCTTGATGTCCTGCGAGTTCAGAGCGAACAGCAGGTGATCGTCGGTGAAGGCGTAGGCCGGCTGAACCGGCATCATGCCGCCCGCGGCCGTGACCGTGTAGAAGGTGTTCTCCTTGTACGACACGCCGCGCACCTGGATCTCGTCACCGGCGAGCTCGAGCAACGTGTTGAGTGTCTTCTTGGCCTTCGCCGTGTCCTTGATGCCGAGAGCCATCACCAGACCGGGAATCGGCAGCGGGCCCTTCGGGGCCGAGGCGTAGTACATGAAGCTGCCCGAGAGCTGCTCGAGAAGATCGGCCTTGATGTCGACGCCGATCATCTCCTTGACGCCCGCGAGCTGCTCTTCGAGCTGCTTGCTGGCGCCCGGCTCCACGGTGTCGGCGAAGCCGGTGATGAAGGGCCAGACCTTCTCCGCTTCGATCGCGAAGAGCCCGGCCATCATCGCGTCCTTCGGGACGGCCTTGAGCGAGTCGGCCGGAATCGGCTTGCTCGGAAGCAGATCGAGCACCTTCATGCCGCCCGCAGGACGACTCAAGAAGGTCGACGTCCGGACCAGGTCTCCGTCGAACTTCATGCCCATCGACAGGGCGCCCGGCATGAAGTATCCGAGGATCTTGTCGACGTTGTCCATCGGAGCGACCATCGAGATCATCGTCCCGATCGCCTGCGTGTTCATGAACAGGCGTACTTCGTCGCCGCTCGCGGAAGTGCGGGCCGAGACCTTCTGGAATCCGGCCGACTTCGCGAGCGAGTTTCCACCCGCCGGACCACTGATGAGGCCTTCGACGCTCTTTCGCGAGAAGCTGAAGAAGGTCCGGGTGGCTGTCGCGTCGTAGCGATAGATCCGGCCCTCATCGTTACCCACCGTGCGGATGGTCTTCTCTGAGATCTTCGTCTCACCGGACTCGAGTTCCTCGCCCTGGCTCGACGCGAACTCCTTGATCATCGATTCGAGCTTGCCGAGTACCTCGTCGCGGCTCGAGCTGCCTGCGATGCCCAGGTCGATCACCAGGCCAAGGCCTTCGGGACCCTGCTGGATCTCCGCCATGTCGACATGGGTGACCGCCAGCCCGAAGTGGCTGAGCTCGACACCCTTGAGGAGGCTCTCGAGCTCCGTCATCATCGCCCCGAGGCCCTGGGCTTCACCCTGCTCCTTGGCCATGTCCTCGAGCGGCTTCAAGAAGGCCTGCACCTCTTCATCGTGCATGATCTTCCAGATCGCCGTATTCTTGCCTTCCTTCTGGGTCGACGCCACGTCGGGGACCGACACGTAGAGGAGGCTGTCAGCGGGCAACATCGTGGCCAGATCCTCGTCGGCCGCGGCACGGAGGCTTCCGGCCAGAGCCGTCGAGGCCAAAGTGAGGATCGCGAACGACCTCGCAAAACGTCTCAGCAACATGGAAATCTCTCTCCTTGGCAGGATTGACTTTCTGGAGATGCGGGAGCCAACGCCGGCGAACGCACCAGCTGCGCGATCGGCTCGACCGACCCCTTGTCTTGTGTTTCTCTCTCCGGCACCGTACTGCGCAGGCGTCGATTGCCGGAAGCTCGATTTCGTCGGCGACACGCCGCTCCTCATTCCGGTGGCGGTGCGCAGCCGAAGCGTCCGATTCTAGTCCTCGCATGGGCCTTGTCTTTCGAATAATTCCCGGGTGACCTGCCGGCATCACCGAGCCGATTCCAAGGAAAAGGCCTCGAGGTGGATTCTCAGATCGGCCAGTGGACACCCAATCGCCAGGAGGCCGGAGCAAGCCATGAAATCGAAAACGCTTAGAGCACTCGTGCTCGCGGGGCTGCTGCTGCCGTCCTGCTCACCTCTCGTCCACGATCCCGCCGCAGGGAGATCCTTCCCCACCCTCTTGCCCCTCCTTCCCGACCGGCCGTCCGTCCACTTTGCCATCCTCGGAGACATGGGAACCGGCGGCTCCGGCCAGTTCCAGGTTGCCGAAGTCCTTTCCGCTCGCGCGCGATCCGACGCCTTCGACTTCGTCCTGACCGTGGGCGACAACTTCTATCCGAGCGGAGTCTCCTCGGCCCAGGACGATCAGTGGCAGACCAAGTTCGAGGAGGTTTACGCCGATCCGGCGCTCCAGGTCCCGTTCTACCCGACTCTCGGCAACCACGATCACAAGGGCGATGCCTCCGCCCAGATTGCGTACTCGGAGCACAGTGACCGTTGGACGATGCCCGCCCCATTCTTCGCCTTCGAGAAGATCTTGGACGACGGGACACGAGTCGCCTTCTTCGCGATCGACACGACGGCTTTGGGCGAAGCCGGGCCAAAGTCCGACGCGCAGCTCCGATGGCTCGAGAACGCCTTGGCCGCTGCCCAGAATGCACGGTGGCGCATCGTGTACGGTCACCATCCGATCTACTCGCACAGCAAGACCCGTCGCAACGTTCTTCTGCAGGAACGCCTCGAGCCGCTCCTCGCGAGCGCAGCCGTGGACGTCTACCTGGCCGGTCATGATCACGTCCTCGAGATGCACAAGCCCATCCAGGGCGTCCACTATGTGATCTCGGGTGGCGGGGCTGGGCCCGAGAAGGCCTACTTCGTCGACTGGACCGAGGAATCGTACTACGCCGCGACGTTGGGCGGTTTCGTCACCGGGCGAGCGAGTCGGGACCAGCTGATCTTCGAGTTCGTGCGAATGGACGGGGCGACCCAGTATCGGCACGTTCTCTCGGCCCGCGCGCCGCGAGCAGTGCAAGAGCCATAGCGAACTCCTGGAGACGCAGCTGCAGCAAGCACCTTCGTCAGTAACGCAAGACGCCCTGGCTCGGATCACCATAGAGTGAGAATGCCGAGCGCTCGACGCTCAGCCAGCGAGTCGATAGGCCCTCGAACGCAAGCGGACTGCCGAATCCGTTGAGCATTCGGTACTCGCTCGAGCCTACGTAGTCGGCACGTCGACCCTGGATCAGAGCCGAGAACGCGAGGAACTCGGTCGCCGGCGTCCCGGACCGCCAGGCCACATAGCCGAAGCGCGGCAGCGTGAATCTCCCGCCGCTCGGTCCGCGTCCCGTGCCCGTGTCGACCTCCCAAGGCTGGTCACTGAAGTTGAGGCACAGTCGAAGGCCGTTGTAGAACTCGAGGGTGATCTGGGACCGGCGGAAGTCGAGGCCCCGCCGAAGTGCCTTGTGAAGGAGAACCTGATCTCCCGTCTGTGGATCTCGGTAGAGAATCAACCGAACCACATCCGTAGCCAACCGCTGCAGTGCATGAGTCGCGTAGTACTCGTTGACCACGTGATAGGTCCACCAGCTGAGTGGTGTCTTGACGGGGTCATGGACGATGCCCGTCGCAAGCAGCTGTGTGACGTGTCCGAAGGCGAGCGTAAAGGCACGCACCTCGTGAAAGTCGACCTGATCGACGTCGATCGATTCCCACGGGTGGTTTCCGTAGAAGCGGTTCAAGTAGCCGACACCATGATGAGCCGCGTAGCGATTCACGACGAGCTGCTCGAAGTCCGGAATGATCGGCGACTCTCGATCGAGATGGATCTCGCGCTCGTACCCGTCGATGAAGCCCGAGTAGTCATAGACGTCGCGCGTTCCCACACCTTCGGCGAAGACCGGTCCACCGATCTTGTCGCGAACGAAGAGCATCGTGTTCTTGGTCTCTTCGATGGCGCTCCTGAGCGTCCGCGCAGCGGGTGCCGCCGACTCGCGCGTCGTGGAGCGATTCGGTACGTGCTTTCCCCACGCATCACAGAAGGCCGCGTTCAGTGAGGGGTACGAGAACCGAAGGCGCCACAGTGTTCCCGGATCCGGCTGGCCGGGTCTCCAGATGATGTCGCGCTGCCGATCGGGCCGAATCAAGAAGAAGGACTGGCCAGACTCCATGACCTGAACCCGGGGAGCACCGTTCGACGCACGACTCAACGCGCTCCAAGGCACCTCGGGGCTATCGGGAGCCACGTGCATCAGATTGATGCCGAGGGCGAGTCGAGCGCCATGACCTGTGACGTCGCCCACGAAGGCCCGCAGAGCGGCGACGTCCTCCGGCCGGGCACTCGGGTAACAGATCCGGGGATCCGGTCCCTCGGAGCAGTGGCGAGGCAAGCTCGGATCCAGGTGCTCTCGCCAACCGGTCTGGTACAGCACGGTCAGGGCGTCGACACCGAACTCTCGAAGCCCCCAGAGAAAGACTCGCCCCGCGTCGAACGGGTTGTCCGCATTCCCGAGGTGAGTACCGAAGTGATTCGCGAGGAAGTTGAAGAGGACGAAGGTGTCCGCATTCGCCCGGGCCTTCAGCTCACTGAGGTAAGGGGAAGGCGGGCGAGAGTAGACCGGAAACGCCGTCCACGGAATCTGGTCCGAGATCCAGTAGACGATGTCGCGGGCGGGCTCAGAGATAGTGCCATCATCGAGAGGCTCGATCTCGGTCTGGAAGCGGGAGCCCCCCTTGCCCACGCCTGTCTCGGGCTCGAAGACTTCGAGCCGACTGGCCGAAGAGCGAGCCGGATCGAAGAGGCGAGTCGTGAAGTACATTCGCTTCGGGAGAGCTGAGGACTCGGCAACGACGATCGGCACGTGTTGAAGGTACGGGATCGACAGGCTGTGCGACCTTTCCAGACCCGAAAGCGCTGGCAGGATCGAGCCGGCGTAGTTGTTCCGCGCCGTCAATCGGCTCGACGTACTGCGGAGCTCGATCTCGAGGCCGGCCCCGATGGCCGTCACCGCATACGATCGTGACGACGAGACTCCTTCGAGTCGGTCCCAGTATTGGAGCTCGAGAGTGCTCCCCCGAATCGTCCAGCTCATCAAGGGCCGGCCGGTCGGATTGCGCTCGGCGAGCTCCCGGGGACCGATGAGCGAGCCGTTGGCTGTCCGATACAGCAGCCCGGCCCCTTCGACCGCTCGACCGCCGAAGACCAAGTCCTCGATTTCGAGAACGCCCCCGAGAGTTGCCTGAGCATGGAGTCGGATGCGTGCGAAAGGGCGATCGCGAAAGAGAAACAGGACGGCCTGCGAGGCGGAGTCGTATCGAACGCCGTTCAAGCCCGGCTGATAGAGACCCAAGGGACGCATCGCGTCCGGACGTGGAGTGGACTGCGCCGAGGCGAGCGTTGCCGAGAACACGCCGATCAGCAACGGCATCACCCAGGCCGCCAGCCTTCGGCTGGGAGAGCGGGGCTGGCTTTCCAAAGCATCCATGGTCAAGGGCTCCAAAGGTCGGAAGGTCCTCGGAGGCCGAATCCGGAGCCGCGCGGATCTCCAATCCCTCCAGAATGAGATTGTCGGCCGGAATCTCGAGTACTTGAGCCCCTGGTGTGAGATCGCCCCGAAGACCTGGCTCCGAACGAGGACGATCCGAGACCCCTGAGGCAGGACGCCGATCGTCGAGTCGAGCGCCTCGCCTTCGAGCCGCCAAACTGCTCAACGCCCCGCCTACCGGGCCTTGCGTGCTGCTGGCCAAAAAAGATCTCGTGCCCCAGCTTCTTTGGCATCGCGATTGTTCTAGGGCTCCCCCGTCCCGTCGAGCACGTCGCTCGATCCTCTCGCAGCATTCGGAGGGCACTCAAATGAAGCACTCGAAACGAGCCATCCTCTCCCTGGCCTCGATCGCGGCCCTCGCCTTCGTCACTGGCGGAGTCGCCCAAGCTCAATCACGCCACGCTCCCAGGCGCGCCCCGGCGATCCAACGCATCGCGGCCACCGTTCAGCCCCTCGGCTGGCGACAGGGCGCCCGCCGCGACGTTCCACGAGGCGTTTGCCAACCGGTTTATCGGAATGGCTACTGGAAGACCGTCGTCGACCGCGTCTGGTGTGAAGGCCGCTACCGGATCGAGCACATCCCGGCGCGATACGCGACGCGATTCGATGAGTGCGGACGCCCCTATCAGGTCCTGATCTCTCCGGCTTGCGAACGACGCATCTGGGTGCCCGGCTACTGGGACAACGTCCAGCGTCGCGTCTGGATCTCGACCGGCCACCACAGACATTGAAACCGTCTCGACTCCTCTTCTCTGGCAAAGCCCGCTCGGCAAATCCGCCGAGTGGGCTTTTTTCGTGACGTCCGATGCCGCCCCCAGCTCGATCCAGTTCGCAAGCTGGGAGACCCTCTCTCCGATCGTTACAATCCAGCGCTCGGTTCGGCGGCCCGGGCCGAGGTCAGCGAAGAAACTCGAGTCACGGCGAGCCCTCACATGTCATTGTATCGGTCTTGGTGGAATCTGGTCCTCGAGCCCTCTCAGGTGCTCCTCGCCTGTGTGTCGATCCTCTTCATCGGAATCGGCTGCCGATCGACCGACGAGGCCTCGCGAGCGATCCCCTTGCAGACCATCCCACCGCTCCCGAGCGAGGTCTTGCTCGCTCCCGGTGATGAAGTCGAGGTTCGCTTCCTCGACAATAAGGAGCTCGAAACCGTGCAGACGATTCGACCCGACGGCAAGATCACGTTAGTGCCGATCGATGACGTCCAAGCGGCCGGCCTGACCCCTCAGCAGCTGGATGAGGTGCTGTCGGAGAGATTCCAGTCGGCGAGCTCGATTCCGACGACCGAGTTGTCGGTGATCGTTCGGAAGCTGAACAACCAGGTCGCGTACGTGGGCGGGGAAGTCGAGACTCCTGGCCCGATCGATCTCCGGTCGACTCAGATCAGCCTCCTCCAAGCCATCTTCTTTTCGGGCGGCCCCATCCACCGCACGGCTGACCTCGAGAATGTCGTTCTGGTGCGGACCTTCCCCTCCGGCGAGAGCATGGCGTATGTCATCGATCTAGAGCGCATGCTGTACTCCGAAGGGCCAGTGCCCTTGGTGACGTTGGCACCCAATGATGTGGTCTTCGTGCCCAACTCGACCATCGACAAGATCGACGTGTGGGTCGACCAGCACATCTATCAGCTCCTTCCGGTCAGCCGTGTCAGCGCCGGCGTCATCATTGACTAGTGACCTCTCCGGGCAAGCAAGCCCCCGGGTCGAGGCAGCCCGTGGCTGATCGCGTGACGATCCTGTTCGTCGTCGAAGGGTTCGCCGACGGGGGCGCCGAGGGCAAGCTCTGCGAGTTGATCGGGCGTCTCGATCGAGAGCGTTTTCGACCGATCGTCTGCTCTCTGGGCCTCGGGGAAGCGCGTCGCGGCGAGTTCGAGCGGTTGGGAGTCGACATCCATCTGATTCCCAAGCGAGCTCGCTTCGTCGACTGGAAGCTCGTCCGTCAGCTGACCCAGCTCATTCGAAAGGAACGCGTCGACGTGGTTCAGACGACGCTGTTCTACGCGGACGTGGCCGGTGCGTGGGCCGCCGCACGTGCCGGAGTGTCGAGGGTGATCTCTTGGGAAACGGTCTCGTCGCCGAAGTGGCTTCGGTGGGATCGCCGTCTTGCCTACCGCTGGACCCAACGCTGGCGAAGACTGGTCATCGCCGTCTCGGAGCGCACGGGCCGCCACCTCGTGGAAGAGCGCTCCGTTCCCGAGTCCCAAGTGATGGTCATCCCCTATGGTGTCGATCTCGAGCGATTCGACCCGAGCTCGTCACTCGACCTCCGTGCCGAGCTCGCGTTGCCGGACTCTTCTCGACTCCTCGTCACGGTGGCCCGCCTCGTCGAAGAGAAGGCCCATCGCGTCCTTCTGCAGGCCGCTCCCCAGATCCTCGAGACCGAGCCGGAGGCGCACTTCGTATTCCTCGGGGATGGTCCCTTGGGACCGGCGCTCATCGCCCAGGCCCGAGCCGGTGGATTCGAAGATCATGTCCACCTGCTCGGCTTCCGTACGGATGTTCCCCAGGTCCTTCCAAACGCCGATATCTTCGTGCTCCCTTCCTTCTATGAGGGGTTGCCCAACGCCGTCCTCGAAGCGATGGCCGCGGCGGTTCCCGTGGTCGCAACGGCCGTCGATGGGACCCCCGAAGCTGTTGTCGACGGCGAGACCGGGAGGCTCGTGCCACCGGGCAACGCCGAGGCTTTGGCGGATCGAATCAACGAGCTCTTGGGAGATGAAAGTGCCCGGCATCGTTTCGGCACCGCAGGCCGGCGGCGCGTCGAGGCCGATTTCGACCTCGCTCGCCAGGTCAAGCGTTTCGAGGATCTCTACCTATCGCTGCTGGCCGATTGAGCTCGGCTCGACCTCGCCTCCTCGAGGACCCGACTCAGTCGCTCCGCCGCATGCTCCCAGGTGTATCCCTCGCGGATGATCCGTCGCGCCCGAGCTCCAATCCGTTCCCGCTCGGACCCCGCTTGGTCGAGTGCCGCCCGAAGAGCCTGCGCAAGTGCTTCCGGCCGAGTCGGGTCGTAGGGGATCCCAGCCTGCCCGCTTTCGAGCAACTCACCGATCTGCCCCAGCGGTGGTGCGACGACAGGCAATCCGGCGGCCATGTACTCGAAGAGCTTGACGGGAGAAAAGTAGAAGTCGGACTGTGGCGAGTACGGCGCCACGCCGACATCCATGGCTTGCAGGAGCTCTCGAACTCGATCGGCACCGACCCGCCCAGTGGCCAAGATCGCCGGGTTCCCTTCCGCCGCCCGTCGCACGGCCGGCTCGTGATCTCCCCCTCCTCCGACCAGCAAGAGTCTCGCCTTCGGATGGCTCGAGCTGAGCTGTCGAAAGGCTGAGAGCAAGTTCTCGATTCCGTGGAATCGGTTGAAGGCGCCGACGAAACCGATCACTGGCTGGTCGCTCGAGTAGCCCAGCTCCCGTCGAGTCACGACCCGAAGCTCGGGATCGCGCTCTAGCACATCCGCGCCGTTCGGAATCACGATCGTTCGATCCGCCGAAGCACCTGAGCGAATCAAGAGCTCGCGTCCCACGGCGGACGGCGTGAAGACCCTGTCGGCCCTCTTCAGTACCCACTGCTCGCTGATGGGAGCCACGAATCGACCGACGCGGATCTCGGGATGAAATCGGCGGAGCTCTTCGAGCACGGGCGCATCGGCGTCGATCACGAGCGGTATGCCGAAGCGGCGAGCCAGCCAGGCCGCAGACAATCGGCAGAAGTCCAATCGAACGATCAAGACGTCGGGACGGCCCCGCTTTAGGTTCCGTTGCTCGCGCGGTAAGGCTTGCACGTTCCGAAGCAAGGCCTTTGGGACCGCGAAGTATCGATGAAGCCAGTGCCGGATGGGACGCCGATGGGGTGCGACGCCGCCGGAAGGGAGGCACGCATGTGGATTCAGCCAGGCGGTCTGGACCTGGTGTCCGAGCTCCTCCAGCCCACGGACGAGGCGCCGAATCTTGACGCTCGATCCGAGCGAGACTCCGTCGGCGTCGTAGAGGTAGTTGAAGTAGAGAACGCGCATCGTCAGAGGTCGGAGGCGGAGCGACCGAGCCAGTTCTGGAGGAGGTCGACAATCCGCTCGGAGGCGCGGCCATCCCCGAATGGGTTCTCACTCGATGGCTTCTGTGTCGCTCCTACCGCCAGTCGCTCGCGCAACTCCTGCTCGAGGCGAGCACCGCTGCGCCCGATCAGGGTCGCCCAACCGGCATCGATCGCCTCGATCCTCTCCGTTCGATCGCGCACGACCAGAGCGGGGACACCCAATGATGGAGCTTCCTCTTGAATCCCTCCGGAGTCCGTCACGATCAGAAACGCCCTCGCCATCGCTCCCACGAACTCGTCGTAGGCCATCGCGGGCCGCAGGCGAACGTTTGCGAGATCACCCAGGATTGGCCGCACTTGAGCGCCGACGGCCGGATTCGGATGCAGCGGCACGACGAATACGTCCTCCGGATGATCTTCCGCCACGTTTCGAATGGCACCGGCCAGCTCGCCCAAGGCGCTGCCGAGACTCTCTCGCCGATGCAGCGTCACGAGGATCAACCTCTTTCCCGTGTCGCCACCGTCCCCGAACAGGGCGTTGGCATCCAGCCGAACTCGCTGCTTCACCCAAAGCAGGCTGTCGACGATCGTGTTGCCGGTGACCGAGATCCACTCGTCCGGAACGGCCTCTCGCAGTAGGTGCTGGCGAGCGTTCTCGGTGGGTGCAAAGTGATGTCGAGCGATCTGTGAGATCATTCGGCGTGCCCCCTCCTCTGGAAAGGGAGCCTCCAGGTCGCCACTCCGCAGTCCGGCCTCGATGTGTCCGACCGGAACCTGCCGGTGAAACGCCGCCAAAGCACCCGAGAGCGCAGTCACCGTGTCGCCCTGCACCAGCAGGATGCTCGGCTGGAAGTCTTCGATCGCCCGGTCGATGCCGGCGACCGCTGAGGCGAGCACACGGCCAGGCTGCTGCCCCGGCCGCATGATGTCCAGGTCGACATCGGGGACGAGACCGAAGAGATCGACGACGGTATCCAGCAGCTCCCGGTGTTGAGCCGTCACCAGGAAGCAATGAGGACAGCCGCGACGCTGAAGCTCGAGCACGACCGGCGCCACCTTGATGGCCTCGGGTCTCGTCCCCGCAACCACCATCACGCTTCGACTCGTGATGCCCTCGGCCATCCCAACCGCCTCACCCGTGCTGCTCGAACTCCACCGGCCTCGGTGATCGGGTCTCCATTGCTCGCCGATCTCGGGCCAACGGGCCCGCTCAACGGGCTCAGGATACCTTTCAGTCGCTCGGGCTCCGAGTCGAATCCTCTCGGGTAACCTCCGACTTGGATCGGAGCTCTCGGGCTAGCTCTGCAAAGGGAGCGAATCGATAGAGGTCGCGAATCTCCTCGAGCCAAAGCTCCCAACGAGCGCTCCGAGCGGCCAAGGCCTCCCCGAGCCCGGGATGGACCCGTAGTCGTGGATCGAGCTCGTCCTCATCGACATCGAGGAAGTCGACTCCGTGAGCGGGAAAGCTCAGTTCCCTCCCGAACCGACGGGACCAACGAACGAGGCGTGCCAGCCGCGCATCACCGATATAGGCCGCCATGGTTCTATACAGCGGAAACCCCGAGATCGGAGCCAGGGTCAACGGAAACTCGACAATGTTGCTCCCGCCCACCGACCGGATGTGAAACCGTCGAGGTGCGGCGAGCCAGCGCCAGGTTGTCATCCGGAGGTGCTCTCGCCGTCTCGCCCCCTTCCACCAGGTCGCGAAACGCAAGAGCGGGAGAAACGGCCCTGGGAAGATGGAAGCGTCGTACTGGAAGCCGACCCGGCGCACGATGTCGAGGGTCGCGGGATCCAGATCCCAGCCCGGAGCTCGGAACCCGACGACCTTCTTGCCGATGACCTCTTCCAGCGTCTCCTTCGAACGTCGCAGCTCCAACTCGATCTCCGAGGCCGGACGAGCCGAGAATGGCAGCTGGTGTTGGAACGAGTGACTCGCCACCTCATGGCCCCGTTGGACGATCTCCCGAAGATGCCGTGCTTGCGCTTCAGCGTCACGGGCAATGACGAAGAAGGTGGCTCGCAGCTGGTGGCTGGCAAGAGACTCCAGGATTCGCGGCAAGGCACGGGCATAGACCGGATCGTCTTTCGACGGTGTCGATTCTCCGTGACCGTAGCCCTGGAGATGATCCGCGGCCGTGTCCAAATCGAAGCTGAGACAGGCCCGCGGAATCGTCCTCATACCAACCGTTGCTGGGCAGGCTGCATCAGCTCTCCGGGAAAGCAGGCGGCTCGCACCTCCGAGCGAATGCGCTTGACGAGTTGCTCGGCTCGACCCACGCAGCTGTTCCACGAAGTAATGTCTGGGTAGATCTGGCTCGTGTTGCAGAGATAGATCGAGTCGGTGGCCAGAACCTCGGGCGGTCGCCGACCGAAGTATCCTACCGAGTAGACCGGCTCCACGTAGGGTGCCCGAAACACTCCCGACCAACCGACTCCGCTTTCACCGAATCCCGGGTACAGCGACTTCAGCTCGGTCAAGTAGCGTTCAGAGATCTCCGAGTCCTCTTGCGCAAACAGCGGATGCTCAGCGGGCACATAGTTCATGACGTAGACGAGGTGGTGTCCGCCGAAGTCCTTGGGATCGGCAAGCTGCGTCGTCTCGACGATGCCTTGGAATCCGACTCCCGAATCGACGACCGCTGTCCAGTAGAAGCGATCGAGCGGCTCGCGAGTGGCATAGACGGCGTTGACCACGCCTTGATAGGGGAGCTCGAAGCGCGAGAGCGTTCGGCCGGCTTCGCTGTCGCCCAAGAGCTTCAGGGCGGGTCGGGTCGCCATCGCCAGAACGGCCGCGTCGAAGCGGCGGACGCGTCCCCCACTCTCCGTCAGCTGGACGCCGGGCTCGACCGCCTCGACAGCTGAGACGTGGGCTTTCTTCTCGATCTCCACACCGAGCCGAACGAGCTCTCCTTCGAGCCGATTGATCAGGGTCTTCAGTCCGCCCGGCAGCATGGCCTTGACCTCGGGACCGCCGTCCTTCTCACGAGTCAGCCGGCTCCAGATCCACAGGGCGGGAATCTCCTGATACGCGTCACCGAACTTGGCTTGGAGCAAGGCCCGCCAGACGACCTCGAAGCAGCGGTCCCCAAAGACCTTTCGCAGCCAGCACTCGGCGGTGATGTCGTCGAGCGCTTCCGGCCGAGACTGACGCAATCCGACGAGAGTGCCCCATCCCATTCGGAGTCGATCCGCGAATGGCAATGCTCCGAATCTCAGGAGGTCCCAAGGAGTGTTGAGTGAGTAGCGGCGCTTGCGGTGGAAGAAGCCCATCCCGGAACGCTTCCAATCGACCTGATCCATCAAGTCGAGCTGTTCGAGGAGCCCGAGGAGATGGCGGTCGGTCGGAAGAATGCAGTGATAGAACCGGTCGATCCGACCGACTGGAGACTCATAGGAGAGCCCGAGCCCTCCGAGTGATGCTTCGGACTCGATCAGCGTGACGGCAATGCCGGCACGAGCCAGGCCAAACGCCGTCGCCATGCCGCTGATGCCGCCCCCGAGCACAGCGACTCGCCGGAGCTCTTCCGAAGGCAGTTCGTGGTTATCCATCTGAGCACTTCCTTTCCCCGATCTCGCCGCAGAGCAGCCTCTCCGGCCAATCCCAACCCCCGAATCCTGCTCAGCCGAGTCTCTCCATTCCCGCCGAGGATTCGGCCAAATGCACGATGCCGCTCTCCATCTCGGCAGGCTCGGCGAGCTCGCTTTCGAACCGCACGACCGATTGCGGCTCCGGCAGTCGCGACAGTGTGATCGCTCGTAGGATGAACACACCGTAGCGGAGCACCGTTCGAACGATCCGCATCTTGCTCGCGCCTTGCTTCTGATCATAGCGGAGCTCGAGAGGGACCTCGCTGAACCGGGCGCCCAAGGCGCGCAGCTTGACGAGGATCTCGACCATGCAGCCGAATCCCGACTCCGTCACGAAGCTCCGGCCGTAGGAGTGGATCGCGCGCCCCAACGTATCCGCTCGATAGGCACGATAGCCGCACGAGTAGTCTCGAACACCGCGAGTGGGGAAGAGAGTGCGAAAGATCAGGCCCGCGCCACGGCTGAGGATCTTGCGGTGAAAGGGAACTCCGACCTCCGAGCCTCCGGGAACGAACCGCGATGCGATCGCGACGTCGGTGCCACGGCTTCCCACGGCCTCGGCGAGAGGTCCCGCCAAGATCGGGTCGTGGCTGCAGTCCGCATCCATCGTGATGATGACGTCCTCGGCGGAAGACTCGGCCACCGCCGTCGACAGCCCGGTCCAGATCGCGACACCCAGGCCGCGGTTCTGCTCATGACGAACGATCGTCAACGGGAGCTGCTCGAGAAACGGCCGGGCCTCAGACAGCGTGTCGTCCGAGCTTCCGTCGTCGACGAGCAGAACCCGATACTCCAGGCGCTGATCGCGCATGCGATCGGCCAGCAGCCCGAGGAGCTGAGCGATGCCCTCACCCTCGTTGTAGGCAGGCAGTACAAAAACAATCATCTGAGCTTCCTTCGGAGGAAGGTGCCTCAAGGCACCCATTGCAGGATCGAAACGGGAGAAACCGCTGCCGAGCCGTTCTCACGTCGAAGTGTTGCGAACAAGTGCACCAGCCCACCTTCCGGAGCGCTTCGCACTAGCTCGATGGGAATCTCCACGTATCCCGCACTCCCGATCGTAGCGGAATACAGTTGGTAGCCGATCACCGAGTTTGCCTCGAATGGCTCCAAGTCGAAGCCTTCGCCAGGCAGCTCGGCAAACAACGCTCCCTCCAACAAGTGGAGCTCGACCGCCGCCCCGATTGGGCCGGCAACTCGAGCAATCTGAGAGGAGCCGGCGACCTCGGCCGGAGGGGTCACGCCGAGCACTCCGAGACAAGGCCGTGCCGGCGGGCCTGCCACGGCACGCCCCACCGCGCCTGTCGTGCTTCCGATGAGAGGGGCGAGCTGAGCGTCATGAAAGCTCCCATCGGAAAACTGCACACAAAGGCGCGCACCGACGAGCTCGAGGCCGCAGATCTCTCCCGCCTGCCCCGGTCCCGGTGCCGAGGCACCTCGGATGCTGGTTGGATCGACGTCGATCGAGAATCCGAAAACCTCTCCCGGACTGAAGTCGTCGAAGTCGATCTCGAGTCGATCGAAGCCACCGTCCCGAGGACTCAGCAGTCGGGCGCCTCGGCAGCCCACTCCGGGATCGACATCGATCGTAAACGGCTTGCTCGAGTCATCACCGGCCAGGCCGTTGGGATCGAAGACCAAATCGCGCAGCACCGACCAGCGCAGATCCAGCGTGATCCGCGTGATTCCCTGGCCCTCGGTGGAAGCATTCGTCAGGACAAACGAGTTGGCCGAGCCCGTCCCGCTTTCCTGAAGCTCTCCACCGGGGTCGACGGTGAGTACCGCCGCCGACCCGCGATCGAGATCGCCACCACTTCCTGGCAAGATCCGGAAGTAGTCGAACACCGCGATGAACTGTTGGCTCGGAGCCCCGAAGCGTGTGGCCATGAGGCCCACTCCGAGACCCGAGACGAACAGCCTCGCCAGCTCGGGCCGGTCCGTCAGGGAGACACTTCCGATAGTGAGGATTGCGGTCGGGTCATCGGAGTCGATTCGATAGCGCGCCGTGATCGTTCCGATCTCCGGATCGAGCGTCAGGAACAGATCCAGGCGAGTTGGACCCGGCAAGTTGAGCGGAATCGGGGATCCCGGCAACAGATCGTCGTAGACGCCATCGAACTCGGACGCCCAGGCGAGACCGGGTTGCCCCCCCGCCTCGGCCGTCACCGTGAGACGAATGTAGTCGTCCTCACCAACGCTCACGAACACACCGGCGGCCTCGCCACCCAGCGGCGGCACGGGCGGGCTGGCGAAAGGAGCCGTGAGTCGGGTCATCACCGTGAACGGCCCGACGCCGAGTCCCGGAGTCGCGTTCAGCCCGAGCTGAAGTGCGTTGTCCTGATCGTTCTGAGAGGACTGCATCTCGCCTTCGGTCGAGACGATCGAGAGGAAACCGGCGGCGGCTCCGGCACTGATCTGACCGGAGACCAAGCCTTGTCCGTTCGTGGTCCTTTGAACCCCGGTGAATCCGCTGTTGCGAATCCCACCCAGATTCGGATCGCCCGGATTCCAGTCGTAGACGAGAGGAAGCTGGGTGCCGTCACCGTTCGTCGGATCAAAGAAGAAGTCGTCCTCGGTATCGAGGATACCATCGTCGTCGTCGTCGGGATCGAGGAGGTCGCTCACGAAGTCGCCGTCGTGATCCGGCGGATAGTCGGCCGGCGAGAAGGGATTGGTGCCGTTTGCGAGCTCGTCGATATCGGTGTAGCCATCGTTGTCGTCGTCCTCGTCGACATCATCGTCGATGCCATCCCCGTCGTTGTCGAACGGGTCGGCCGGCGTGTTCGGCGTCAGGAGCGTGATCTCGTCGCTGAAGAACTCGGCAACGAAGACCGCTCCATCGGGTGCGGCAACGAGGTCGATCGGACCGTTGAGATTGCTCACCAGCACTTCGCTGCCGACGACGGAGAGTCCGTCGGCCGCGAGCTGCAGGCGCACGATGTTCTTCTGAGCGAACGTGTTCACCGAGAGCAGATCACCCAGCATCTGGCCGTTGAAGGCGAGGGACTCGTACTCGGTCAGTCCATTCGAAGACGTGAAGAAACCATAGTCGAAGAGCGGTGCCCGGTATCCGGGCTCCGGAGGCAACGACGGGTTGTAATCAGAGCCGTCTCGATAGACACAGAAGCCTCGCACCGGTTGCGGGTGGCCTCCGTAGCTGTTGGCGGTGACCAGAAGCAGCTCGTCCGGTTCCGTACCGGCGTTGATCTCCACTCCGGTTCCACATCCATGGACCGGCCCCGGCGTGTTGCCCAGGCCGGCGTTGCCACCATTCTCGTTGAGGTACAGGCGGCCATTGCTGTGCCAGACCATGTCGTAGCCGTTGCGATATCCCGTCGCGTAGACCTCGAACACGCCCGGGATCTCGCCGTCACCGGCCTGAGACTCCACCTGAGAACCGGCACTCACATCGATCGGGCTCGACAAGGCAGCCACGTTCAGGCGAAGCACGCTGGCCGACAGGGCGACCTCCGGAAGCTCACTGAAGAACTGACTCGGAGCCCCGAAGTTCGTGTTGCCACCTTGGGTGATGTACAGCCATCCATCAGGACCTCGGACGATGGTGTTGGTGGCATGATTCTCTCGCGACCGCGGAAGGCCTGTCACGAGATCTTCACGGTTCAGCGGATCGTCGAACACCGGGCCGGTCAGCCGCGTGAGGACTCCACCGTCCGTGTCGATCGCCAACGCCGTCGAATCGCTGTTCTGTCCAATCCGAGGATCGGAGTGCCCGATGTACAACACCGGAGCGGTCGGCGAGCTCGTTGGGTCTACGAGGATACCCGTCACCTGGCGGCCGATCACGCCGACGGCCGGCGTTCCGTCCTGATTGAATGTCGGCGAGTCGAAGATGGTGCGAATCACCTCCGTGCTCGTGACGTCCCGATTCGCATCGAGCGTGAAGACGTGGATCAGCCCGTTCTGTTGAGTCACGTAGAGTCGCCCGTCCGGACCGAACATCAAGGAGGTCGGATTGTCGAATTCACCGGCTCCAGGCGTTCCCCACCAAGTGACGATCACTCGACGGTCGAACTGCACCGGCACTTCCTCGAAGCCCTCTCCGATAACCGGAACCGTGCGATACCCCGAACTGTCGCCCGGATCGTCGCTGAAGATCTGAAGCTCCGCTTCCCGACTACCGACCATGGAGGGCGAGAACTGGAGCGCGGTATCGATCGACTGGCCGGGACCGAGCGTCAACGGAAGGACGGCGTCGGACGAGAAATCTCCCGAGGCGTCCCCCGTCCACTGGAAGTTCGTCACCTCGAGCGGCGCGCCTCCCACGTTGGTCAACGTCATCGTGCGAGGCAAGCTGGTCGCACCGACTTGGGTGGGGCCGAAGTCGAAGGCCCCCGGCTGCACGTCGAGTTGCGGAAGCGTTCCCAACCCCTCGACGGTCACGAGCCGCTCACCTCCCACATCGAAGGGATCGTCGCTAACGATACGGAGCTCGGACGTGAAGGCTCGCCCCGAGCTCGGCGCAAACACGATCTCGAACGCCAGCGTCTCCGCTGGTTGCAGAATCGCGGGCACGCCAGGAGGTGTGACGAAGTCGAATGCGACGGAATCTACTCCTTGGAGCTGCACCGACGCGAGCGCCAGGGGCGCCGAGCCCGTATTCTCGAGCTGCACGCTCAAGGGAGCACTCGTCTCGCCACTTGGCGTCCCTCCGAAGTCGACCGGACTCGGTGTCACGGTCAAGATTGGGGCGATGCCGGTACCCGAGACATCGACTGGACGCAGGCCGGCCGGGTCGTCCGGATCGTTGCTGACGATGTCGAAGGTCGCAGCTCGTGCGCCGAGGGCCGAGGGGGAGAACGTCGCCGAGATCAGCCAGCTCTCCGCTGGTGCCAGATCGAAGGGCAGGGAGCGTCCGGCTGGGAAGAGGAAGTCGCCGCCGGCTGGCCCGCTCATTTGCAGGGAGCTGACGGTCAACGTCGCATCGCCCACGTTCTCGAGCTTGACGACCAACGGTGCGCTGGTCGTGCCCAGGCGCACCGCACCAAAGGCCGCCGTGTTGGGAGTCACGACCAGGTCGGGCGCCAGAATGAATCCCTCTCCGGACACCGCGACGCGCCTTGGCTGTCCGCCATCGTCGGGGTCGTCACTGGAAACGACCAGCTCGGCCAATCGCGTCCCTTCTCCCAGCGGCGAGAAGGTTGCCGCGATCGTGCGCGACTGGTTCGGCGCCAGGATCCAGGGCAATGCCGTGTCGATCGGAAACGAGAACTCGCTGGAGTGAGAGCCCTCGACCGTGATGGCTCCGATCGTGAGCGAGGTGGTCCCGATGTTCCGGAAGATCACATCGAGAGCGGAGCTGGTCTGTCCCACGTGAGTGGGCGGGAAGGAGACCGGAGCGGGCGAGATCAAGAGATCCGGCTCGGCCGCCAAGCCCTCGCCCGCGATCGGAACGACTCGCCGCCCATTCGAGTCCGCCGGATCATCGCTGACCAAGACCAGCTGGGCATCGAGCACGCCCACGGTCGTCGGTGACAGGCGGCCCTCGAAGTTGACGACCTCGCCCGAAGCAATCGCCAGCGGAGGCGTCAGGTCGAAGAAGAAGTCGCCAGCGTCGAGGCCCTCGATCAGGACGTCCGAGATGTCCAGCCGGCCGGTACCGTCATTCCGAAGCGTGATCGTCACGTCCGCACTGGTCTGGCCGAGCACGACAGCCCCGAAATCGATCGGGTTCGGGACGACGACGAGCACCGGCAAGCCGGGATCCCCGACTGCCGCGACGGACACCTCCCGCACACCTCCGGCGTCCGCTGGGTCGTTGCTCGTGATGCTCCAGTGGGCTGAGAGCACGCCGAGACGCTGTGGATCACAGGTACCGGTGATGGACACACTCTCGCTCGGCAGCAGTTGGTAGCTCGATGCGGTGTCGAAGGCGAAGGAGCCCGAATCGACACCTCCCACCGAGAAGTCCGAGATGTCGAGCGTGGAGGAGCCGATGTTCCGGAGCTCCACGGCGAGCATTGTTTCCTGACCCTCGAGTGCGGAGCCGAAGTCGATCACGCTCGGAGTCACGGTCATCTTCGGCGTGCCCGTCACGGGCAGGATCTCGATCGCGGCCACGGTCGCGAAGTCGACCGACGCCGAGAACTCGAGCACCAGCTGTGCGCTCTCGACCGAGACGATCGACTCGATGATCGTGGCCGTCAAGGGACCGACCTGCGCATAGAGATCGAGGTCGCTGATGATCTGAACGCCGTTCGCCGTCACACTGAAAACGCGGTTCCCGGCTCCGGGCTCACCGCCACCGGGGGCTCCCCAGTAGATCTCGGCGAAGTGGAGGCGGACTCGATAGGCTCCATTCACGAGCGGGAATGAGTACGCGAAGCTCCCGTAGCGCTCGTCCTGGTACAGCGCGTCCTCGTCCGTCCCGGCGATCTCAGAGGCGAAGCTGTACGTCCAACCGCCTTGAAACCCCGTGTCGGATTGCCAGAGTTTCCCGGCTTGGTCGAAGAACAGATCACCTCCCGTGTTCACGCGGATCGTCTGCGGGTCCGGGGGCTCCTCGGTCGCGAGGCCGACGATCGGAATCTCGGCCGGGCTCCCCGGCGCGTCGCTCTCGAATCTCAGATCGGCGACTCGAATGCCGGCTGCCAACGGACTGAAGACGCCGTCGAAGAACAGCGACTCCCCGGCGATCAGGGTCACGGGCAAGGCGAGGCTTTCGAATCCGAACTCGGTGGCCTGGGGACCGACGACGGAGGCAGTCGAGATGGTCAGAGGCTCGAGGCCGGTATTCCGCAGCTCGAATGTGCGGGGATTGCTCGTGGTTCCGACGAGCTGCACGGGGAACTCGAGTTGGTGCTCGAGAATCGTCAGCTCGGGTCCCGGCTTCGCGATCGGCAGGCTCACGATCTCGAGCGCCGAGAGCTTGGCCGTGTCGACGCTCGGCACGAAGCCAAGGTCGAGGCGACCATCCACGACGTCGACCTGAAATGCCTGCGAAAACGGGCGCAGAGTGCCGACCTGACCCGCGAGATCCAAATCGTCCAGCAGAAGCTGTCCTTCGGCCGTCACATCGAAGACGCGCAGCCCGGGGAAGTCCCTCGGATCCCCTCCGGGCGCACCCCAAAAGATCTCGGCGAAGTGCAAGCGAACCTGATACGCCCCGTTCGGTAGAGGAATCTCGTATGCGAAGCTGCCGAAGCGCTCACTCTGATAGAGCGTGTCATCCGAGGTGAATTCGATCGGATTACCCGAGAAGAACGAATCACCACCCACGAAGCCTTGATCGCCGAGCCAGTGAAGTCCGCGCGAGTCGACCGTCGCATTTCCACCCGCGTTCACCAGCAGACGCACACCGTCTTGGACCCACCGCTTGGACGCCTTGCCTTGGCCCGACGAGCCGGAAGGAGGTCCGGTCGGCCCCTGGTCTCCCGGCGAGCGTTCTTCGAGCGGCTGGGAGTTCGCGACTTGGATCGCCACCAGCCCGGCGCTCTCGCTCGCCGAGCGGAGCTGAATACGCAACCGACCCGTCTTGTCCACTTTCACCGGGACGACCACGGGCCAGCTGCGGCCAGCGGGATCGACGAGCCGCAGATCGGCCTCGTCCAGAACGGTGCGTCCGTTCACTGCAACCGAGAAGGACGGCTTCCCGGACCGGGCGTACTCGGTCCATGGGAGGTGTCCGCCGAAGAAGAGCATGACTTGATAGCGCCCTTCCTCGAGCTCGAAGTGATAGGAGAAGTTTCCGACGCGTTCCGTCGCCCAGATTCCCGAGCGACCGGGAACCGTTTGAGTCGAGCCACCCTTGAAGAACCGATCCTCACTCCACCGACGGTCTTGATCATCGACCGTCTCGGAGCCACCGGCGTTGATGCGGATCAAGTCTTGGGCATTGGCAGAGTCCGACATCCATCCGAGCCAGGCGATGACGAGCCAGGTCGAAAAGAAAGGTACGAGATTCCGACGGGTCGAGAGCATTTTCGGCACATCCTCCATGAGAACGGGCAGAGACGCTCACCAAAAGCGTGGTGCAGAACTAAGCGGGTAAAGCGGGGACGCTCGGCAAGTGCGAGAAGGGTTGAGTGAGACAGGGTGGCGGTCAATCGAACGAGTGGCCTTTGGAAGGGTTCCACTCGGCGGCCATCGCCTGGTCCGTGCGACAAGCCGGTCAGTCGCTCGGGCCAGTTACGGCCGTCAGTCAAGCTTCGGATTCCAGACTAGACCGGTTCGCCCTCCTTGTGATCAACGAATCGAAAAGACACGTTCTACCTCCAAGGCCGATACCGTAGCGAAGTCTGTGAGAGACTCGAAACGCAGGTCGATCTGCTCATCACCGACCGTCAGCTCGAACTCGATGACGGCGGCCGTGACGGGGCCGTAGGTGGACCACAGATCCAAGCTCGAAACCTCGAGCTGATCTTCGGCCCAAACGTTGAAGAGTCGTTGGTTCGCTCCGCCTGGTCCTCCACCGGGCGCTCCCCAGTAGACCTCGGCGAAATGCAGACGGACGAGATAGCGCCCGTTCGGAGCCGTGAAAGCGTACGAGAAGTTGCCAAAGCGCTCGACTTGATAGAGACCGTCCTCGTCAGTGCCTTGGATCTCACCCGAGTAGCTGTTGGCCTCGCCGCCCGAGAACCCCGTGTCGGCTTCCCAGTCATTGCCAGCCTGATCACGATACTCGGCACCGCCCGCATTGATGCGCAGCAGGCGGTCGAAGGCCGCTCGGCCTTCTCCCCGAAGATCGACCGCCTCACTGGCGACCGGTCCGCCGGTGAACACCAGCTTGGCTCGACGTTGCCCTTCATCGCGAGGAGTGAAGCGTACCGGAGCGATCCAGCTCTCACCCGGTTGGAGCCACAGGGTCTGTGTCGCTCCGGGCTCGAAAGGGAACTCGTCGACGTGCGGCCCCACGACCTTCATGTGAAGCTTCTCAGCCACCAGGCCGGTATTGCGGACCTCAAACTCCATGAGCGCGCTCGACGAGTCCACCTCGGTCGGCGGAAAATCCTCGAGGGGTCGAAGGACGGACAGCTCAGAGCGCATCCCCTTGGGCTGGATCGGCAGTACCTCGAGAGCCGAGAGCTTCGCGGAATCCACGATCGAAGTCAGCTCGATGTCAAGTACACCGTCCTTCACCTCGGCCAAGAAGGACTGCGCGAAGGCCGTCGCTGGACGCACCAGAGCGACCAGATCCAAGTCGTCGAGCACGAGGGTGCCCTCGACGCGCACGTCGAACACGCGCGAGCCCGGTCCCCCGGTTGCGTCTCCGCTGGGGACGCCGTAGTAGACCTCCGCGAAGTGCAGCCGAACCTCGTAGGTGCCGTCGTCGACTGGAATCCGATAGGCGAAGTCCCCGTACCGCTCGCTCCGATAGAGCGCGTCATCTCGCGTTCCGGCGATCGGATCCGGAGCCGTGTAGACGTCTCCGCCCTCCGACCCGGTATCCGCCAGCCAAAGCACGCCCTTCAAGCCGACCACCTCCGGCCCCCCGGCATTCACTCGGTGAGGCACGGCCACTTGAGCCGTTGGTTCCGGCATCTGTGACGCCCGCGTCACCGGGCGCTCCCGCGAGGGCGTCACGCGCAGTCCCGCCAGGCGGGCCCGCTTTCGACCGGTCTCGAACTCGATCGTGAGCTCTCGCTCGCGCCCGATCTCGACCGGGATGACCAAGGGCCATCCGTTCTGTCCTGACGTGTGCAGACGAGCGTCCACCCAAGCTCGGATCGACTTTCCCTGGACCCGCACTTCGAAGGCGAGCGTGTCGCTCGGCATCAGCCCATCCCAAGGAGCCAGACTCCCGAAGAGCAGAGTCAGATGGTAGCGGCCGGGCTTCAGAGGAATCTGGTACGCAAAGTCACCGCGCCGCTCCCAACGCTCAATGCCGGAGACTGCCGGAGAGAAGCTCCGCGAGACGGCGCCTCCCAGGTAATGCGCGTCGGGCTGCCAACCCTCCTCGCTCGGCGAGGCCGCGATCTCCGGACCTCCGACGTTCAATCGCCAAGTGTCCTGAGCGGCGACGTGGCCGCTGAGAGTGACGAACAATCCGATCACGATGCAACGATGCGCGAATCTCTCGAACTTCATGACCCACCTCTCCTCCGGAATCGAAGCCGTGCTTCTCGCCCGGTCTCGTCTGTCGGACCTCGGCTCGGGCCGGATCCGTACCTCTGGAGCTTTCCCAATTATCGTGCTCTTCATGCCGCCATTCCTTGGCGAGCTCGCTCGTACAGAGCAAGAAGACGCGGCGCGTGAACCTCGAACGACAGCTCGCGCTCGGCGAACTCTCGTGCGGCCTGGCCGAAACGCACCAGGTCGTCGCTCAGCGTCCGCTCGATCACTCGACGCAGGTCCTCCGCGTCGCCCGCGGTAAAGAGCCGCCCCGTCACCCCTTCCCGGATCAACTCGGGGATCCCGCCCAATCGGGATCCCACGACGGCCCGCCCAGCCGCGCATGCCTCGTAGATCACGAGCGGCGAATTCTCATACCATTCCGACGGGACGACTACCAACCGGGCCTCCGCCAGGATCTTCTCAATCTCGGACTTCGTCCTGCGACCCAAGAATCGGACCGAGGTCGCGCCGCTGTCCCGGGCGATCTTCTCGAGCTCGGCCCGCATCGGCCCGTCCCCGACGATCCACAAGGGCGTCGCCCATCCTCTGGCGGCGCGAATCAGCGTGCCGATCCCCTTCTCGGATGCGAGGCGCCCCAGATAGACGATCGGACCGCTCTCGGGCGTCGGAGCCGGTGCCGGACCGATCTCGACACCGTAGTGGCAGTGGATCACACGGTCGGCCGGGTATCCGCCCTCGACGAGCTTCTCGGCCATGAACCGGCTCGGCGCGTGGAACAGTCGAACGCAACGCCGATAGCTGTCCAAGGTCCGATGTACCGTCGCTTCGATCGACAGCAGCCCTCCCATGACCACGGAGCCCCGATGGCAACGGGTCAGCAAGGAGCCGATGGCCGAGCCCCGGACACAGCGCTCGCAAATCTGTCCGGTCCGTTCGTTGAAGAGTGTGTAGTTCGGACAGACGAGCTTGTATTGATGCGCCGTCAGGACGATCGGAATCCCACGCTCGGCGAGGAGCGGCAACACCGACGGTGAGATCTGATGCTCGATCATGTGCACGTGGGCGACGTCCGGTCGCACCTCGTCAAGCAAGGCGGTCAAACGCCGCCTGGCCTGAAGCGAGTAGACCATGCGCCCGGGTGCTCGAACGGCCGCCGACATCCGGGATCTCCAACCGCGGGCTCGATAGTCGATCTCGCTCACGAAGAACCGGGACCACGGCGTGGCTTCATTCTCTGCGCAGTCCATCGCAAAAGGGATGAACTCATGGCCTTGCGACTCGAGAATCGAGCGCGTCGCGAACAGGTAGCGCTCGGAGCCACCCACGACGCGATAGAACTTGTTGAGGGCGAGAACCTTCATCGCCTCTCCTCCGCGACCGGCTGGAGCACCGGCTCGTCGACGAACTCGTCGACCGCGACCTCGGGCTCCTCTTCCAGACCTCGCTCCTCGAGGAATAAGCGCTCGTACGCGTCGCAAACACTCTCCCAGTTGTAGAGACGCTGAACGCGCTGGACGCCCGCCTCGGAAAGTCGTCGACGCAAGGCGGCGTCGTCTTCGACGCGTTGGAGCTGCATCGCCAAGTCGGCGACGTCGTTGACGCGATAGGTCAAGCCGGCGTCCCCGACCACCTCGACGTTCTCGGGCGTGCCGTTCACCACCACCGGGTTTCCGAACCCCATGCCCTCGAGGAGGGCCGGGTGCGTGCCTCCCACCTCGGTAGCGTGCACGTAGGCGCGCGCGTTGCTCTGAAGCTCGCGATAGCCATCACCAAAGACGTAACCGGTGAACACGACTCGATCGTCGGCCATCGCGTGCAAGCGGGCGATGTATCGCGAGCTGTAAGGTGCGTCGCCGACCACCACCAAGGGCCAGTCGGTCTTCACCTGGCGATAGGCCTCGAGCACGCGATGGCAGTTGTTCTCGGGCTCGAGGCGGCTGACGTAGAGATAGTATCGGTCGGGCTCGAGTCCGTACTCGGCGAGCGTCGGGCCCGGCGGCAGGTGCCGCGGTGAGACGCCGTAGGTGATCAGCTCGGAGTCCGCCGAATACTGCTCACGAAAGTACTCCTGGATGACCCGCGCGTCGGCGACGATGCGATGAGGGAGCCAAGTGGCGAATCGCTCTCCCCAGCCGTACCAGAATCGCCCGAGCGGACCCCACTTCTGTCGCTTGCGCTCGACTCCGTCGACATTGAGCACGACCCGGCTGCCCGTCAGGCGCGGTAGCAACGTGAACACGGCGTTGGCCGCGTTGCAGAAGAGGCACACGTCGTAGCCCTGGAACAGGGCGTGGATCGCCGAGAGCCCCGTGTGAACCACCGTGTCGAGGTACTTCTGTCGGATCGTCGGGAGCTTCACCAAGCGCACGCCGTGATACCGCTTACCGACATCCGGTGTGGCGTGCGGCCGGCAGTAGACGGTCACGTCGTGTCCGCGCTGCACCAGCCGCTCCGCAAGCTCTTCAGCGAAAGTCTCATAGCCGCCGTAGCGAGCCGGAATGCCTCGAGTTCCCAGGATGGCGATCTTCATGCGGCGACCAGCGCACCGAAGTTATCCGGTGCTTCCTCCCCTGTCCGTGCGATTCGATGATTGGCCACTGTCAGGGCGAGAATGACCCACAGGAGCTGCATGATCGTCGCGTCCGCCCAGGGTGACAGGTCCGTCAGGCTGGCAACGGCGAAAGCCAGATGAGACCCCACGAGTCCGCACGCCAGGAGCGCAGCGGGATCATCCAGGATCCTCCGATCCTGAAAGGCCAGAAAAAAGGCCTTTCCCAAGATCAAGAGATAGATAGCCAAGCCGATCAGACCGGTCTCAGCGGCGACGTACAAATACGTCGTGTGCGTCCGAAGGGAGAGCCAGTTGTCCACTTCGAACTCGTAGTTCCCCAGCCCAACTCCCGTCACCGGCTTCTCGCGCACGAGTTCGACCGCCTCAAGAGCCAGGCTCAGTCTCGAAGCCGCGTGCGTCGTGTCGACCTCGTTGCGAGCCGTCTCGATGCGATCGAGGAACATTTGCGGGTACTTGAGAACGAGGAAGCCCACCGCGCCTGCCTGCAGGATCAAGAGTACGGCGACGGTCGCAATCGAGATGCGGCGGCTCCAAAGAGCGACGGCCAACATTCCGAATGCGCCGACCGCGGCAGCGACCCATCCCGTTCGACTAAAGGTGAGCATCAGACCGGCCGCCAAGAAGACGGTGACACCAGCATAGACGAACCAATGTCGATGGCGCTTGCCGACGACGCCGGTCATGGAGAGCGCCAGAATCACCGCCAAGAAGGTGCCCATCATGTTCGGATGGACGAAGGTACCGGTCACACGGCCGCCGCCGAAGTTCTCGAAGCCCAAGCTCTCCAGCCCTATGGCTCCGTACTTCCATTGGAGCATCCCGAGCGCGACCTCGATGACACCAAGGGTCAAGAGTGCAGTGACGGCCAGCCTCAACCGCCTCGGCGTCGTGAGGACGGACGTCAGCGCGACGAACGTGACGATCCCTCGGAACATGTCCAACCACTGTCGCCAGAAGTAGTAGTTGTAGCGACTCTGGAAGTAACCGACGAAGGCCCACAGCAACATCACCGTCGCCAGACCGACAAGCCGGCCGGTTCTCGGATTCCGCGATCTCTGATTCAGCCCCTCGAAAAGCAAATAGACACAGAAGAAGTCCGACACGCGGATGACGTCCGTTTGCAATTCGTTGTGGTACCAGCCTTGGTTGAACCCCAGGCTGATCATCAGCAGGAAGATGGCTCCGTGAACCATGCGAACCTCTCAGAGCTTCCGAACACCGGGAGGGCTACTGGGTCGCGGTAGTGGCAGATCCGAGAATGGTGGAGCGAGGTTGCGGACTCGCTGTCCTTCTTTCCATCGCAAGCTCTCCACCAAGAACGAGGTCACGAGCGCGATCAGAAGCGCAAGGACCCCGGTGACCGCGAGGAGAATCGTGCGCTTGGGCTTGCTCGGCTTGTCGGCCAGCGTCGGCTTCTCGATGACGGTGACACCCGTCTCCTTCGAGTCGTCGGCTTGACCCGCCAGGTTGGCCCTCTGGAGTGGCTTGAACAGACGCTCGTAGTCGTCGCGCCGCTCGTCCCGCGCCCGGATCAGCTGCTGGAAAGGGGTTACCAGGCCGCGGAGCTGCTCGTGGAACTCGACTTGAGCCGTGAGCTGCTCATCGATCTGCTCGAGCTGCGTATCCGCAGCCGCGACTTCGGCCTGCAGCTTCGCGACTACGATGCGCAGATCGTGGAATGCCACGTCCGGCTCGGTGACGGTCTTGGGAAGCGTCTCGGGAAGCTCCTCGAGGTTGGCCTCGAGGCGCTCCTTGGCATCCTCCAGCCGCTTTCGCGCGTCGGCCGACAAGAGCTTGCCCTCGTCCGTCTGTCCGACCAGGAGCTTGAGCTCGAGCTGTCGGATGTTCTCTTCGATCTTGACACGCTGCTCGTTCGGCTCTTCGCTATCGTGCTCGATGAATGGCCGCCAGCTCTGCAGGCGGCGTTCCAGGATCTCGAGCTGCTTGGCCAGGCTCGCCCGCGTGATCCGCTGCCCGGCATTTTGGCCTTCGAGGGCCGCGATTCGCGCACCGATCCGCTCGAGCTCGAGCTCCGGGCTGGCCAGTAGCTGATGCTCTCGTCCAAACTCCACAATCTCTCGCTCGGTCTCGTTGAGCTCCTCGGACTTCTTGCCTCGAAGCACGGCCAGCCAGTCCAAGCTGCTCACGCCCGTGGAGTACTCGGCGCGGATCTCCTGGTACTTCTCCAGCACCAAGCGGAGCATGAGCTGAGCGAGCTCGGGGCTGGGTGCGGCGTAGCTCAACCCGATCACGCTGCTGTTGCGACGCAGCTCGATCCAGAGACTGTCGCGCACATGCTGAATCACGTCCGCCTCTCGGGTCGGTACGGAGCTGCCGTCTGACGGAAAGCCGGGAAGACCCCACGAGCGCACGCGTGAGCCCAGTGTGTCGAGCACGGCACCGAACCCCTCGGATCGTCCGCTCGCCACCGTCCGGTCGAAGAGCTGCGCATGGGTCTCGGGTTCGAGTCGCGCCAGGATCCCGAGGATCACGTCGTCCGTCCGCATGGCCTCGATCTCGTTGTTCACCGTGATCTGGTAGAGGCGATCGGACGGAAACACGCCCAGCTCGTCGGTCGGATCGGAGCTTCCGATACGGACCAACACGGCGGCCCGGGACTCATAAGCGCGCGGAATGGCCGCGATGTAGGCAGTACCGATCGAGAGCACCGCAAAGAAGACGAGGAAGAAGACCAAGGGATGCCGCCCGATCAAGGCGAACGGGATCCAAAGAGCGGTCTCGCGGAGGCGTGGGGATTGCCACTCGCGAGGCGAATCCGGGGGGGGAGGCGGAATGGCGCCTGGAACGGACATGGTGCACACCAAGGGGATGGAGGGAGGGATTTTGGGGGTCAGGCTCGAAGATCGTTGAAGTGTAGCAAACCCAAGGCGGGCTTGGAATCACATCGCGCCGCGCCCCGAGAGGACCGCGGGAATCGTGAGAGTCAAAAGCTTCACATCGAGCCACAAGGACCACTGGTCGATGTACGCGAGATCCATTTCCATCCATTGATCGAAAGGGATCTCGCTCCGGCCGCTCACCTGCCAGATGCACGTGAGTCCCGGCTTCATGGAGAGCCGGCGCCGCTGAGCGTAGCTGTACTGAGCCACCTCGCCCGGGACAGGAGGCCGAGGACCGACGAGGCTCATCTCGCCACGGAGCACGTTGAAGAGCTGGGGGAGCTCATCGAGGCTCGTTCGACGAAGCAGCTTTCCGACCCGCGTGAGGCGCGGGTCGTTCCGCATCTTGAAGACCGGCGGCTTGACCTCGTTCATGTTCATGAGCTCGGCGAGCTGAGCCTCCGCGTCGGGACGCATCGACCGGAACTTGAACGCGATGAAGGGCCGGTTGTGCACTCCCGATCGAACCTGCCGGAAGAACACGGGACCCGGGCTCGTGAGCTTCACCAACAAGGCGATCACGACAATGATCGGCGAGAGCAGAAAGACCGCAGTGCCCGCGAGGAACAAGTCCAGCAGTCGCTTGAACACTCGAGACGTCAGGCGGGCCGGAACGCGGTCCAAGTCGACTCGAAACCGGCTCGTGTCCGAGTCTCCCGAGGTTTGACGCGAGTAGATCTCCTCGGCGTCGTGGGCAAAGAACTCGCCGGGGAGCAAGACCGGGACGTCCCGCTCGCGGCAAACCCGCAGCGTACGCTCGATGGACTCTCGCTGGCTTTGGATCGGAAGGGTCACCAGCACCTCACCGACCCGATACTCCGACAGAACCGAAGGGAGAGCATCCACCCCCCCCAGCCGCGGCACCTCGTCGAGATCCGGATTCCGGGGGCGCTCGGCCCCATCGTCGTCGAGGTATCCGATCGGTAGAGTGAGGGCATCCCCGGCGTCGAGCCAGCGTCGGAGCATCGTGTGGCTCCGCCAGTTGTTGCCGAGAACGAGCACGCGGCGTCGACGACCATCGCGTCGTCGCGCGGTGACCCAGCCGAGCTGGAGCAGAGAACCGACGAACAGCAAAGCGCCCAGGACCGTCAGCCCGACCCACAATGCGCTCGTACTCCCCAAGGTCGCCAAGAGCTGGCTTCCGATCACCAAACCGGCGCCCGAGCTACCGAGCACGGCCGCCCGGCGCGCAGGACGCCGACTGACGGCGAACAGATCGTCCTCGCGCTCCGGTCGGGGCTCGAATCGCGGGGGCGAGGGTCTCTCGAGAACAGGCAGAATCGTCCGCATGTCTTGACGGGCTTTCCCTTCCCGGGACGGAGGCTCGGATGACATCGACTCTCGCCGAAGCGGCGGAGCAGCATCGGTTCGTGATCGAGGGAGCGGCAGACGCGCCGAGTCCGAACGCGCAGAATGCGAGCTATCGGATCGCGAGGGCTGGGAGGTTTCGAATGACATCGTAGGGAAGGCCCAGGAATCAGGGGGAGAGGGCAACTGATCGAGCACCGGATCCTGCGACCGATCCGGGATCGAGCCAACCGAAACACCCCTCGAAAGGGAGCGCCGGCTGATACAAGTTGTCTGAGACGAAAAAGGCTAGGAAGGGTTGGGGCGTGGACCGTTGAACGGTCGAGAGGAAGACGATCGAGGTCGAGGCGAGGTCGAAGCGCAGGCGCAGACCGAAATGGAGTGCCGCGCCCGAAGTCTTCCCCTACTTCTCGTACTCGATGCAAAGCCTAACAGAGCACTACCCCGAGCTTCAAATGAAAAAAAGGAACATGCCCCGGGGTCGTCTCTCCCCGCCCCGAGGCTCGCTTTGTAGCGTTAGCCACTTATCTGTAATCCCTTATGGCTCAACATCCTCAGCGGACCGTGCAGCCGTTCACCGGGTCTCCCTCGATCGTCCGGCCGTTCCAGAGCACCTTGAGCCAGGTCGCTTCGATGTCGCTCAGCGACACCTTTCGTCCATGTCCGTTCGCCATCAGATACCGGGGTGATCGGACGTAGTCGACTCGGCCCCCAGAGACGGTCGCCGAGTACGCCAGGAAGACCGGAGCTCCGACACCTTCGATCCAAGCGACATAGCCGAAGCGCGGCAGGGTGAAGCGACCTTGGTCCGGGCCGAAGCCGGTTCCCGTGTCGATCGTCCAGGGCTTCTCGTCGAAGTTCAATCGCAGATGGAGCCCGTTGGTGTACTCGAGCGCCAGCTGCGAGCGATGCAGGTCCAGTCCGCGTTCGATCGCGACTTCGATGGTGACCCGCTCGTCCCGGGCAGCGTCTCGGTACTGGATCGTAGGCGCCGGTTGCGTGTAGAGCTGCTGGAGCTGCTCGAGGGCATAAAACTCGTTGACTACGTGGTAGGTCCACCAGTTCAGAGGTGTCTCGACGGTATCGAACTCCACGCCCGAGGCGAAGAGCTGCCCCACGTGCCCGAAGGCGACCGTGAACGCACGCACCTCATGGAAGTCGAATCGGCTCTTGGGCATCGGCACCCAAGGCGATCCACCGTAGAATCGATTCAGGTACCCGACGCCGTGATGCGCCGCGTAGTGCGAGACCACGACCTGCTCGAAGTCCGGCACGATCAGTGACTGGTTTCCGTTCGGAAACTCACGCTCGTAGCCATCGACGTAGCCCGAGAAATCGAAGACGTCGCTGACGGCGATGCCTTCAGTGAAGACGGGCCCATCCACGATCTCCCGCACGCGCAGGAGCGTCTCTTTCGTCTCCCGGATCGAGTCACGCAGCGTCTGCGAGCCCGGGGCCGCCGCTTCTCGGGTCGTTTCCCGCCACGGGATCTGCTTGCCCCACGCGTCGTAGTAGAAGGCGTTCAGCGAGGGATACGTGCGCTTGATCTTCCAGAGCTCACTCCGGTCGAGTGCCGACTCGTCCTTCAAGAAGCTCTTCTGCGCGTCGGGTCGAATCAGATAGAAGGTCTCGCCCTTCGACGTGGTCTCGCTCTTCAGCTTGCCATTCGAGTCCCGGGCGAGTGGGCCCGTCGCAAAGTACGGGCTCTTCGCGGACATGTGGATCAGGTTGCCGCCCAGTCCCATGCGATCGCCACGTGCCGTGACGCTGTCCACGAAGGCCTGAAGCGACGCCACCGAGCCGGGATCATTCGTCGGGTAGCAGGTGAACGGATCCGGTCCGTCGAGGCACAGCTTCGGGTAATCGAGGCTGGTGGTGCGATTCCAAGACGCCTCGTAGAGCAACGTCAAGCCCGAGACGCCAAACTCGGCCAGTCGCCCCATGAACGTTCGTCCGGCCTCGAAGGCATCGTTCGAGCCCAGGTCATTTCGAAAGTGATTGTGGAGATAGTTGAAGAGCGTCCAGGTGTCGGCGTTCAGCCGCGTCTTGAGCTCGTCGGTGTAAGGCGAAAACGGCACTCGGTAGATCGGGAACGTCTGGTAGACGTGCCGAGACGAGACGACGTAGAGCACCTCGTGCGCCGGGTCCGTGATGGACCCGTCGTCGAGCGGCTCGATCTCCGAGGAGATGTACGCCAGGATCTCGTCGGCCGCGCCGACCTTGGGCACTTGATGGAAGAGCTTCGAAGAGGCCGACTGAGTCGGGTCGACGTAGCGCGAGAAGAAGAAGCGCTCAGCCGAATCGCCGACTCGACCATGCAAGGTCGGAAAGTGCTGAAGGAACGGAATCGCGAGAATGCCCGGTGAGCGAAGCCCATCCGCCGGTCCCACGAAGACGCCAGCATAGTTGTTCCGCGCGATGCGGCGATCGGAAAGCGACTCGAACGTCACGATCAACGCGATACCGCGAACCTCGATCGTCGTCCTCCGGCTCGTCGTGATGCCGTCGACGCGATCGGTGTAGGTCAGAATCAAGGACTTGGGAGCCAAGCTCCAATCGAAGCCGGGTTGCCCGTCCGGGTTCGCGGCCGCCAAGCTGTGAGGCGAAAGCAGCCGACCGTCGGAAGCTCGATAGCGCAGACCGGTAGAGCTGACGGGTCGGGATCCGAATCGCTCGTCTGCGATCTCCAAGACTCCCCGACTGGTGGCCCAGCTGTCGATGTCGACCGAGAAGAGAGTCTGTCCTTCGAACGAGAACTCGACTCGCCGCGTGGTCGGTTCGAGTCGAACCTCGTTGCGGCCCGGTCGATAGCTACCGACCGGCTCGAGCACCTCGCTCTCGATCCCTCCCGTCCCCGTATCCCCAGCGAACATCATCAATCCGAGCAGCGTCGCCGCAAGACCCGCCATACTGAGTTGCTCCTCCTTCCTTAGGAACTGGTCGACGAAAACGAGTGTTCGCTCGCGTCCTGTCCGCCGCTCTTGGCGAGCGGGACTCGACCGGCTTTAGTTGACTGTTCTCGAGATGAAGTTCGGCCTTCGAGAAAGACTTCCCAACCGGCCCCATTTTGCCCAAGGCATGGGCATTCCGAGGCGCTTGGTGGGTGGACCCCAACTAAACCGTTGACAGTCAAAGGCGCAAGCGAGAAGTTGGTGCTTTCCGGCCACCTCTCTCCGGTTCTCCTATCTCGAAACCCGAATCTGCCTTCCGGGCTCCCAGAATGGGCCTCGTCGCTTTTACGTGGTTGCGGCGATGCTGCCCTTTCTTGAAGCCCGGTCGTTGTTTCCGGCGTTGCTGGTCTCGATCCCCGCTTGCTCCAGACAGAGCCCGTCGACATGGCGATCACCGCCGTACACCCCTCCGAGTTCACGCGGCCTCGCTCACGCTGGGTGCAGCGCTCGTTGATTCTCACTCTGGGCGTCGGGGTACTGACCTTTTGGCTCTCGGCGCAGACCCGGCGCGATGGGCTCGTCGGGGGAGACGGGTTGGCATACTTCCTCTATGCCCGCTCGATGGTGGTCGACCTGGACACCAACCTGCTCAACGACATCGAAGCGATCAATCGCCGATTTCCGGCGTCGTCCTCGGTCGTTTGGGCCGTCAACGACCTGGTTCGCATCGACCCGATCCACGAGACCGCGGAGCTGCCTTGGCCCATCGGAGCCGGATTGCTCCATGCCCCCTTCTATTTGGTCGGGTTCCTGGCGGAGTGCCTGCGAGCGAGCTTCACCGGCACGACACCCGACACTTACGGTTGGATACCTCAGGTCTTCTTCTGCCTCGGCTCGCTCGTCTACGGTTGGCTCGGCTTCCTCTTGACCTCGCGCCTCGTCTCTCGTTGCGTGCCGGGCCCGACGGCCTGGATCGCTTCGGCTGCGGTGTTCCTCGCGACACCGGCGATGTTCTACGTATTCTTCCACCCGTCGATGTCTCACGCAGCCTCCTTTGCCTTGACGGCCGGGCTGATGACGATCTGGTGGCCCGCATGGCACGATCGGGCTCAACGCCCTTTCTTGCTGGGCACGCTCCTCGGGATGCTCGCGATCGTTCGCTACCAAAACGCTTTGCTCGGCCTCTTGCTCGTGGCAGTGACGTTGCGCGAGCTCCGGAGGGCAGGCTGGCGTTCTGCGGCTCGGTTCGCCGCAATCGGCTTGCTCGGGTGCGCCCTCCCGCTCGGGCTCGAGGCTTGGCACCTGCAAGCGTTCGGAGCCACTCCGGAAGCGACCGCCGTCGTCGAGAACGGTATCGTGCGCACTGGTTTTCAGAGCCTGGACCTGAGCTCGCCACATTGGCTCTCGACGCTCACCTCCGCCCGCCATGGAGCCTTCTACTGGAGCCCGCTCCTGCTCATCGCGACCCTCGGATTGGCGTGGTCCGCTCGACGAACCGGTTGGGCCCGCCTCGCCCTCGCCATTCTCGCGGCCAATGTCTTCCTCATTGGCTCGATCGAGCAATGGTGGGGTGGATCCTCATTCGGGATGCGATACTTGGTCGAGTGCACGCCTTTCTTTGCCCTGGGATTAGCGGTGCTGTTGCCCAAAGCCTCCCTCGGCGTGGCCTGGCGAACCTGGGCTCCGGTCCTGGTCGTCCCGGTGATCTGGAATGCCTGCCTCGCCCTGGCCTTTGGGCTCCGAACGATCGAGCACTCCGAGAGCGTCACCTTCGGGCAGATGTGGATCGGTATCGGAGAAGCCTTCCGCATCCTCTGCGGCGCTGCTTGAGCACCAGAGAAAGGCTCCTTGGACCTCTCGTTGGTGGATCAGCTCGACGCCGACTCGGGCTTGCGGGCCGTGACGAACAGGTAGGGCCACAGGTTTCGCAGTCCCACCGCGCCCGTCACGCGTTCGTAGGCGTAGAAGGTCCAAAAGAGCGGATAGCAGGCGCTCCCGTAGCTGTAGTTGCCGAGCGATTGGATCTGAATGTCCACGAAGCCCAGGCGCTCGAGCAAGCGCCGAATCGAACCGGGCGCGCAGTGGTCATAGTAGGCGGGGAAGACCTGCTCGGCGGGTCGATCGTCGGAGTTCAGCTCGGCTAGTCGCTGCGCGACCCGATGCGGCAAGACGCGGTTGACCCAGAAGACTGGATGGAGCGCGTTCGGCAAGAGGTGGAAGACACGCCCCCCCGGACGCAGCACCTCGAAAGACGCTGCGTGGAATCGTTCCGCCCCCCGGATGTGCTCGAGAAACATCTGGGAGTAGACGACGGTGACGGACTCGGGTGGCAACTCGAGGCTACGCGTCGCGTCCGCCACGATCTTGCGGTCAACGTGAGGATTTCGGGCGATCTCATCGGCGTCGGCGTCAAGGCCGTAGATCGCCAGGCCGGGCAGACGTCGTCGCAGCGCATCGAAGTGGCTCGAGCGACCGCAACCGACGTCGAGGACGACGTCGTCGGCCACAAGCGATTCGGTGACGCGCTCGCGGAAGTCGGCGAAGGGATCGGGAGGCGTGTGCTTAAAGCGAGACCGGCGGCGCGCGGCCCACTCGTGCTGCTGGCGGCGCAGCCGCCTCCAAAACCCGGCAGGACGTTCCGCGGTTTGAGAGAGCGAGCGGCTCGAGGAGGCTTCGCGACTCTTCATGGGAATGCGAGGCTCCTGACTTCACCTGGAGCCCCTCCGGCCGAAGGGCGAGGCGACTCGAAAAACACGTGCGTCGGATCGCCTTCGCGAACTCGCTCCGCTCGACGATCTTAAGTCCCGATCGAGGTCGGGTCAAACGCCCAGGCGCGCCCAGTGTCGCTGTAGCGATAAAGGTGACGAACGGAGCCTAACGCTCGTCCAGGATCCGATGGACATCAGGGAGCGAGCGGAGTGCAGCCAGGATTGCTTCGGCAGCCAAGCGATAACCCGACGCCGAGTAGTGCTGGTCAGAATCACTGAAGAACTCGGACCACCGCTCGCTCGGAATGGACTCGAAGTGCGGTTTCACATCGATCAACGGAATGCCCAGGCTCATTGCGGTGCGCCGCACGAAGCCGTGCCAGGGTGGATCGGTGGTCCCGAGTTCGCTCTCGAGCGGGAGCCAGATCAAGACAAAGACTGAGCCCCGAGCAAGATGACGATCGCGCAGATCCTCGAGAATCGCCCGCGCCACGCGTTCGGCCTCGGGGAGTGAAAGCCGATGGCCGGAACTCGATGGATCACCGGGTAGCAGCCAGCGAAGCGCCCGGACGAGGCGCAGCTCTCCGAGAGAGTTACCCCAACGGCTGCCTGTGGAGATGACTTCTTGCGGCACAGGCACGTTCGTCACTTGCAAGCCATTTTCAATGACTCTGAGCAAGGGCTTTCCATGACCGAGAAAGCGATCATCTCTCATTCTCTCGAAGTCGTATCCGATGAAGGCGAAGAGGTGCAGGAGGGGATCGACGCCCTCGAGCTCTTCAATCGCCCACAAGTAGGCCTGCCCAACGCCGTACCCCCCCTGCCCAAGATTCACCGTCTCGAACCGCGGCTCAAGCTTCGAGAGGACGGCCGGCCAGCTCTCGAGATCGTCGACGCCGAAACCAAGCGTAAAGGAGTCTCCCGAGCACAGCACCCGCACGCTCTTTGAGGCCTGGCGGCCTTTCAAATGAGTGCGGAATCCTTCTCCGTCGACGGTCAATCCTCTCCCCGGTCCGTAGTGATCAGGATCCGCATACCTGGGCTCGTTCCTCCAACCGAGGGTCTGGTCGTAGCGGGTGTGGGAGCTTTCGGCGAGCTGTGGAGGGTCCCCCGAGCGGAAGAATCGATACGCGACGGTTATCGTGCTGGCGGCGCCTTCGAAGAGCAACAACATCAAGAACACCGCTACCGCCGAGAGTACGAGCTTCTTGGGCCAGCCGATATGACGTTCGGACATCTATCCCCCACCTTGGGAGAGTGAGAACCCCCATCCATGTACCGGTCGGACCCGAAGAGAGAACGCGTGCCAATATGAGTAAGCCATCACGTATGCCTTTCAGATCTCCGAGCAACCAGGTGGAAACCGCTGCAGCTGAGGTCGTGATCCGAGTAGCTTTTAAACTGCGTGGCCAGAGCCGCCGTCGGGAGCCGGCGAGTAGGCTGCACCGTCGCCTCAAGACCGATCGGTTCCAAACCGGCTCCTTCCGCCGCCTCAAGGTAATCGCTGATCCTCAGGCGATTCGTCCAGGCAAAAGACTCGGAGGTCATCCACTGCCAGAGCCGGTCCGAGTATCGAAGGAAGTCGAACGGTTCGGCGTGATGATGATCCCTCAAGTCGATCTCGTGAGACGTCAGACATCCCGGCCTGAGGACTCGATGGATCTCGCGAAAACTACCCTCAACATCGTGCACGTGTTCGAAAACAGCCTGGCTGAGCACCAGATCTACGCTGCTATCATCAAGCGGCAACCGACCATCTGGACTGACGAGAAGAGAACGCAGTCGCTCGCTTGGCCCTACGCAACGGAGCTGACTATCGATCGCTTCAAGATCGACATCCTTCGCTGCCCCTTCCCTCTCGAGGTAGTCTCGAAGATCGCGGTACACACGAGCAGATTGCAGGCCATCGACGAGGCACTCCGCATCGATACCGGTGTAAGAGCGAGCCCCCTTGCCGAGCAGGAGCAACCCAAGCGCCAGCGAACGCCCAGGTCCCAGCTCCACGACGTCGGCGCCCTCTAAAAAAAAATCGGGCAGCCGCTCGAGCCGCTTTCGATGGTTTTCGTAGACACCGACCACGTAGTCGATCTGATGCATAGGGCCGCTCGCCCGAACCCTCCTGTGCCGAAGAACTTTGCTGAGCGCGGCGCTACGCAAGAGCAGATTCTTCGCTAACCGGCTGGACACGTAGAGCCATCGTGAAACCGGGATCATTCCTTGCCTACAGCTCCAAATCTCGGAGTCGGGAGAGACGACCGGGCGTCAGGCGAACACTCCGCTGCGCTGAAACCGAGGACCAAGTATCCTGTTGACAGCGACTGTGGCAAGAGTGAAGTTATCGCGTTTCGATCGTCCGCTGGACCACCGGCAACGCGAGCCCATCCTGTGCTGCTTTGTCGAGCGAGCCTCCCCCGAATGAGGTGTGGGCGCAAGCTTCTACAATGCGACAAGCTTCTCGGCTCGCCCAGGATCCAAGAAGCAGGCGTCTAAAGAGTTGCGAGTTCTAAGTGACCAGAATCAGGGCCGAAGTCTCCCGCTGGAATCCCCGACTGCGAAAGCTCCTCAAGCTGCTTCTGTGGCTTGCAATCTCCGGCGTCTGCGCGCTAATCGCTCTTGAGATCTACCTTCGAATCGCTCTCAGCATATCCGAGCCACCCAGGGACGGCTTTTTGGTCCCGAGTGATCAACCCGGCCTCTACTACGCCCTCCGCCCAAATTACGACAAGGAAGGACATGTCCAAACTGATGCTCGCGGTCTACGCTGCCGTACCAATACAGGGACGACGCCCACAAATACAATTCTGTTCATAGGCGACTCAGTCCTCTTCGGAGGCGCGGTTGCCTACGAGCAAAACCTCTCGCATCTCCTCGAAGAAGACCTGACTCAGAAGATGCGCACTCCTGTTGCGGTGTGGAATGCCGGGATCCCTGGCTTCAACTCACAGCAGGAGTTAGCTTGGATGAGAATCAAAGCGCCAGAAGTCCAACCGCAACTGATCTTGGTCCAGTTCTGCATGAACGACTACTTGCCTCCGCCCGTCCTCGCCGAGGGGGACGGGACTCTCGATGTCACGCGATTCTCTGGAGAGGCAGGGTTTAGCGTGCGAGGACTACTCTATCGCAGTAAGGCAGTCGTTTTCCTGAAAGAGAAACTCAAAGACCTTCAGAAGGTTCGGCCCGAGTGGTTCCCGAAACGCCTTCATTATCTCCATTACATTCACAAGGGCCCCGGTTGGACCGCGTGCAAAGAAGCCTTTCGCGAGATGCAGAGAATAGCAGAGGCTCATGGCGCCAGGTTGGCGATCATCCTTTTTCCAATGGAGCCGCAGCTCCGCATCCCCGACTCGAGCCCACAAGACGACTTGCGGAGATTCTGCGCAAATGAAGGCATTCAAGTTCTCGATCTCTTCGAGCCATTTGAAACGCATTGGCGCGAGGGCCTCTACATCGAATTCTCGCACCGACTGGGAACTGTAGACCTCGTACACCTGAGTGCCAGAGGGCACGAACTCGCCGCTCAATGTATCTCAGAGTTCATTCTCCAGGCCGGGTGTCTCATCGGACCCAAATGATCGCTCGGCAAGAGAACGAAGAACTCTAAGCAGCATGCAGAAGCCCTCCAAGATCACAGTATTGTTCGCAATTGCACTCGGGCTCCGATTGCTTGGCCTTGGCGCACGTAGTTTATGGTGGGATGAGGGTCATCAGTGGCTGATCGCCTCCGCGCCATCTCTGTCCGAGATGGTCGATCGCTGGTGGTCAAACCCGGCCGCCACCCATCCCCCCCTTTCTCATCTCATCAGCTTTGGCTTCCTTCGACTGGGTGACCAAGACTGGCTGCTTCGCCTCCCTAGCGCCATCTTGGGCGCGCTTTCGGTGCCACTACTTTATCATCTTGCCCGAAGGTACCTCCCTTCGCCGTACGCCCTCGCCGCTGCCGCAGTGCTGACAGTCTCCCCGTTTCACATCTGGTTCAGTCAAGAAGCTCGAATGTATGCGCTTCTCTGTCTTGCAACGCTACTGGCTACAATCTGCGCTCTGAGGCTCTCAGAGAATCCGACGGGCGCTCGACTCACAGCGTACGTCTCTTCCATCGCTCTTGCCGGATATACACACGCATTCGGGCTTCTGGTCCTTCCAATTCATGCTGCATGGTATTGGACGGAACGGCCGAATCTTTCGAAAGCTGCTCGTCGGTCCATATTGGCTGGTGGCATCCTAGGAGCGATCTTGACCTTGCCGCTGCTCGCCTTCTTTGCGTTCAGAGCCGGAGCACCATTCGAAGGCCGCCCCTTCTCATTAGCAGTTCTTCCGTATTCCCTTTACACGTTTGTCGCAGGCTTCACCCTGGGCCCGACCGTTCAAGAACTTCATGCGAGCCGCGGCTTTGACACCCTTCTCACACACGCATTCCTGATTACTGTCGTTCTATTGGTAGGTACCGTGCTACTGATCGAAGGACTACTCCAGTTGCGCCGCCTTCCACGCGGCGGGGCTGCCCTTCTCTTCATGGGACTGTTTGTGCCTTTTGTCGCGGCTATTCTGTTTTCCCTTGTCCCTGGGTTTACTTACAACGTTCGGTACGTGTCCGCCGCTTTTCCCTTCTTCTGTGTCGTTCAAGTACTTGGCTGGAGACACCTTCGAAACCGAGGTCGTTACCGGGCGGCGGCGGCCCTTCTAGCTACCGTGGTAATCACGGTCCTTTCACTGGCGAATCTATATACCGCCCCGCTGCACTACGGGCAGGAGAACGTCCGTGGCGCCGTGGCAATCTGGACGCGGGAGCGCGCGACCGGCCAACGACTGTTCTCCTTTAGGGCATCTGCTCCAGTACTCCACTATCTGTCGACCGAGCTCAGAACACTGCATGAGGGCCTCAGCCTAGATCCCGACGAGCGACGACGGCAGCTCGATGCAAGTACCGAAATGGCAGCCCCCGAATCGATCTGGCTCCTGGTAGCAAGGGACTTCGACCGATCCGTTGAACGCGAGCTGACGATGAACTTCACGATCACGTATAGACGCGCAGTTGAGGGTGCCGATCTATATCGTCTGCAAGCGCGACGATAATATGAGATCCGGACGCAGGAGTGCTTCTGCGAGTCGCTTCGGGATGTTGGTCACCTCCCTGCAGTGCTGGAACAAGGAGCCGAGGCGTCGCGATCGACGGGCAGATCGGTACCCAACCGAGGCACCGACGTTCGTAGGCGTGGCGTGTGGATTCTCTGAGCTGGGCGACGTGGAACTTGTCGAAAGCGATCTTGGCCTCGGCGTAGAGCAAGTTTCCTTCGGGTCGAGCTGAGCTACGCCTTCGACATGTCCATGGTGACGACCCGGAGCGCATCGAGCTGGTTCTCATCCAGGCTCTTGGAGCCCTCGCCTTCCGTGAGTGCGTATTCCGCGCGACCACATCACACGTCAAGTTCAATGAAACGGCGACCACGCTGGTGTTGGCTGCAAGAAGCCGGTTGATGACGAGGCTTTCAAACATCGCGGTGAACGGCGATCGCGGCTCCGCCCAATGGAGCTTCATTCGAAGGATGCCCTGCTCTTCGCGGTCGACTCTCGGCACGTCCGCTATCAGGTGCGTATTCCGGCGAAGCCGATCGTCCGTTCCGGGTGAAGGCGATCATTTGTTCCGACGATGCCGAGTGGTTGTTCCACTGATGGCGATCGGTCCGGGGACGGCGCTGGATGGGTCCGTTTAGGTCGGGGTGGCGGTCAGGTCCTCCTTTCTCTTCTCCGAAGGGGAGGCGTGGCAGGTCTTCAGGTCTGGTGCTCTCGGACATGGGCAATCGCCTTGTGGAGAGTTCGGGCCGTGTCGGGCGCTCACTCCTTTTTCCGACCCTTGTCGCCAGACTCGCTACGGCCCTTCCTCATCGAGGCGCCTTTGAGCTCGATTCGGTGGGCGTTGTGGACGATCCGATCGCGGATGGCGTCGGCGATCGTGGGGTCGCCGATCGTGTCGTGCCACTTCGCGAGCGGGACCTGCGAGGTCACGATCGTCGATCGGCGACCGTGCCGGTCTTCGAGGACTTCGAGCAGGTCCCGGCGCTGCGGCTCGGTGAGAGGCGCGAGCCCCCAGTCATCGAGCACCAGGAGATCGGCCTTGACGAAGGTGGCGAGCACCTTGCCATAGGAGCCATCGACCCGGGCCAGGTGCAGCTCGTCGAGCAGACGCGGCACCCTGCGATAGACAGCGGTCCGTCCTTCCCGGCACGCCTTCTGGGCGAGCGCACACGAGAGCCAGGCCTTGCCGACACCGGTCGCTCCGATGAGAAGGACGTTCTCGTGCACCGCGATCCACCGGCAGGTGGCGAGCCGCTCGATGAGCGAGCGATCCAGGCCAGGCGGATGACGATAGTCGATGTCTTCGAGACAAGCGGGCTCTGATCTCACTGACGCCCTGCTCAGTAAACTACCACGCCTGAGTGTCTCACCTCACGTTGACACACAGGGGAGCCGCAAAACCCGCGAAGAACGCCCGTGCCATCTAGGCTCCTTCAGAAGGCGGGCGGATCGGGCTTGTAACGCGGCCAGGTGATCATTAGTCTTCCACCTCTCCGGCTCGCGGCCGCCCAAGCAGATCGCTGTGAGCCGGTTCTAGGGATGAACACCGGCGGGCCTCCACTCCAGAGAGCGCAAGCTGCTGCGACGCCTGCCGCAACACGAAGCAGAATCAAACTCGTCACAAAGCCGGACTTCTCTGCTGGAACGCGCAAGCCGCGAGACGGCAGAGCCGTTTGCCCGCGGTTTCAGACCCGCCATCCGGTGGAAAAGGCGCGGAACGGACGTCGAGTCTCTAGGAGGTATCACCGCGGATGGAATTCGCCCGTCCATCGAGCAAGCACCGTAGGAATCGAGAGTGGGTGCCGGAGTCGGCTTCTCCTGCCGAGTCTACCTCTTCTACCGATGCTCAAAGGCACTCAGGTCGAGTAGGCCGTCCTGCCGATCTGAACGCGAAGCCTAAGACTTGCAGCTCTCCGAGCTGGAAGGATCCCCGTTCAGATCTCGTTTCCCCGCATCCCACTAAACCTGGGACTGGGGTAACTACGCTTGCTGAGGAGTTCGGTATGCAACCTCGACGTGAGACCCAGGATACAAGTCCGAGTCGCGGCGCACGAAATGTGATCTTGTGGATGCAGATCATCATGGCGACCGTCACGCTGGCTAGCCGAGGTCTGGCTTCGGAAGTACGGCTAGAAGTAAGTCAGCTGTACACAGGCCGTGAAGCAGTCGCAGTCATCGACTGCGGAGTAGCGAACGCGCGAGGCGTCCTTCTGGCCGATCCCAACCCCGGACCAACGGACGTCCCACGGGTCGGTCAAGTGTTCCTCGGTTTTAGCCACGAGCTCCTTGACTTGCAGAGTTTCGTGACTGGCCCCGACGGCACGGCCGAAGTGCGGGTAACAGTAGGGCAAGCTCTCGAGCAGGTCGGCCGCCTGTGGCACATCCAGGCATTCGTCCAAACGCAGTCGGACCACCTGGAGGCCTCCAATCCGGTCATGCGGCGGGTACAGGCGGAGCGCTCGCTGAACCCACCCTTTCCACGACTGATGACTCTGGGCTTCCAGGGCCACTACTGGTCTCAAGGCGCAAAGTACATGATCGAGAGCGAGCACAATCAGGTTGTGCTCTGGCGAGAATCCTATGGCAACAGCCACGTCACCGAGGCGAAGAAGCGGTACCCCGGCACCTATTATGTGGCAACGTGGGATGAGTTCTTGCATGGCGACCCAGCGTCAGGACAGAACCAGAGTCCTGACGAATTCTACCTACGCGATTCCAAAGGCCAGCCGCTCCGGATCCAGTTTGAAAGCCAGTTCTTGCCGAACTCATCCCAATTCGGTGCCGTCGTGAACGGAGAGACCGCGGCTGAGCACATGGGGCGGATCTTTGTCGAGCGCCTGGATATAGCGAACGTGCCATGGGACGGTCTGGGCCACGACTGGTTCTGGATCAACATGTACGAGGGGGATACCGACTTCAACCGTAACGGCATCAACGATGCCCATGAAGGGTTGGATAAGAACTTCGTCCACCAACAGAGCCAACGGAGCTTTCTGGAAGCGCTCAGCGGAGAATTCCGTCGTCAGTCGGGCAAGGATCCGATCCTCTACTACAATAATGGCAAGCTGGAGTCATGGAGCAACGACCTCTGTAGCGGTGCGATGGCCGAGGGCTTTCAGTGGGGTGGCCATTGGTCGCAAGTTCTCCGCAACGAGCGAGATTGGCAAGATGGACGGTCTTCCGCTCTCGACCTCGGCATGATGTTCACGCTCAAGGCAGACGGCTTTCGGTCAGGCGAGATGAATTTCGTTCCGACGGATGAGGATTCGACGTTTCATTCGGACTCGGCCATCGTGTTCAACAAGAACATGCAAAACAACTTTCAGCGCCTTCGCTTTGCTTTGACGATGACGCTGCTCGGATCCGGATACTTCACCTATGACTTCTTCGAACACAATCTCTCGTGGTACTACGACGAATATGCGCATTCGCTCGGTTATCCACTGAGCCAGCCGGTCCAGCTTCGGCTCGGCGCCCAGCAGAAACAGGTGACGTCCTGGACCGAAGATCTCGGATCGGTATTCGTTCGCTTCTTCGAGAAGGGGACCGTGATCCACTACGCTCCGCCAAACGAAGGGGTGTATGAAGTCGAAGTGACTGAGCAGCACCTGCGCGAGGCGGCATCGAGAGCGGGTGTTCCCTGGAGCAGAGTTGCAGATGCCGAAGGAAAGGTTTACCGCATCCTCGGTAATCAGGCGCCGGTGATTGCGCTCTCAGACGACTCGAGCCCGACCTTCCAGGCGGGCGGAAGCTGGGCTTCTGTGCAGCCGAGCCAATGGCGCAGCGCTCAAGTCGGCGTGTGGGGCGGCGGCGCTCGTGTTCGCACGCCAGGCTCCGGCTCCGATCCTGCGCGCTGGCAAGTGAAGGTGACGACATCCGATGTCTACGACGTCTTTGCAACGGTGGCGCATACCGACGGCGGCCTGGTTTCCTCAGCTCTTGATCCGAGCCGCTTTGGTGCCTCCACTTTCGCAAGCAATGCTCGCTACCGAATTCAGCATGATGGAGGAACAACGGAACGAGAAGCAAATCTGTCTCAAAGCTATCGAAGCATCCATCTCGGCCGCTTCTACTTCCGCGACGGAGAAAACTACAGCATTGAGCTCTCAGACGCCGCGGATGGCTTGCTTTATGCCGATTCGGTTTACCTCCAGTCCGTTCACGCACCCTACAACGACGGCCGGCAGTTCGACTCGGTCGCGCTGTTTGGAGGACCGTCCAGCCTCGATGGGATTGACTCTGCGATAGGGTACCGCAACATCGTCGGCGATGGCATCATTTTGACCAAGGCGCCTGCACAGCACAGCATCGAGCCGATCATCATCGGAAACTACCCCGTGCAAGATACGTGGCCGGGCACGCCGGAAGCGAAGTACGTCGGGAACTGGTCAGACAAGTCCGCCGTCGAAACCGGCGACGCGCGGACCGAGAATCCCTATTGGGCCACCTTAACGTGGAACGGCTTCGTCGGTGGCGCAGGATCGCTCTTCGCCTTCGGCTACAAGGAAGCTCAACCTAATTCAGGGGCGAGCGCAGTTTATTCGCCAACTATTCGGAACTCCGGTTTCTACCACGTGTCCGAATGGCACGGCTTCCGCGGCGATCGTGACACCGATCTTCCCGAAGCCAGCAACGTCCCCTGGTCTCTGTCGATAGACGGTGAGGAAAGGGGGACAGGCACTCTCGACCAGAGGACTGGCAAGGGCCAATGGAACTATCTCGGGACCTTCTGGCTGCGGCCGGGCCAGAAGGCTGAGTTGATACTCTCGACCGATGGAGCCGATGCGCCCGTGATCTCGGACGCGGTGCGTTTCGAGTATGTAGGCACCCATCGCTGAGCCACGACTTGGTCGGACCGGATCAACTTCCAGCCCGTGCCTGCGAGTTCGACGTTTGACGATCCTGTCAAAAAAGTGGCTCTCCTAATCTACCGAGTCGCTTAAGGAGCGTTTTCCTCGACCTCAGACTCAGGAGCTCCTATGCGGCCCTGCGCTCCCTCGCCGCCGTCGGCGAGGGAGCCCTTGGAACTCGGCCAGTCACGTCGTGGGAGTCCTCAGCGTGGAGTTCCGGCAAGAAGAGCGCACAATGCGCACGAGCCTCACGCTCTTCTGACCGTTTCGCGTCAAGCTGGAAACGCCAAGCAAAGCGCATGTCGATGGCGCTCCCAAACCGCGTGAATCTGGCGGTGAAGATGTGCGTGCTGCAGCGGCTAAGAGCCGCTGCTGGCGTCATTGGAAACGCCAAGCGAAAAGTGACCCACCCTGCTCTTCGAAAATTGACCTACCCGCCTTCGGTTGCTTGACCAGCCCGGCCCAGCCGATTGGGGTGGGGCGAGCTCCTATCTGAGTGGCTCCTTCTCTCATTCTGGTTTGAGCTCTTTTCGGCGCCGGGGGGAGGGCCGGTACAACTGGGTGGGGAGTCGGCCTGAGGGGCCGTCCGCATCTGGAAGGCAGCTTCCGACCTCGACGTCGACCGAGCCTTGGGGTGTCGGTGGCGCCAGTCGCGACGCCGCTCGAAGATCTCAGTCCTCCTTCCTTTGTTTCTTCTTCTGGCCGCGAGCGGATTTGAGCCGGTAGCTCTCGCCGTTCATCTCCAGGATGTGAGCGCGATGGGTGATGCGATCGAGCATGGCGACCGCCAGCCGCTCGGTCTGGAAGACTTGCGCCCAATCTTGGAAGGGCAGGTTGGTGGTGACGATCACGCTTCCGCGCTCGTGGCGTTCGCTGAAGGCCTGAAAGAGAAGATCAGCGCCGTGCTCGGTGATCGGCAGGTACCCGAGCTCATCGACGAAGACGAGATCCCAGGTAGCGAATCGCTCGAGGAAGCGATGAAGCTGGTGAGCTTCTTGGGCAGCTTGCAGCTCGGAGACCAGCTCGGTCGCGGTATAGGCTCGTACGCGCTTGTCCCGGTAGCAAGGTGCCCAGCGACAATCGTTTCTCCCCACCGACGACAACTTTTCTTCCCCACGTACGAAGGTTTGACGGCCGCGGTGGTGGGTCAGTGACCGAGGTTTTGCGGGTCGCTGACGACAACTAGAATTCCCCACCGCCATGCGAGTCCGAGATCGTGGTCTCTCAAGAGCTTGGACTCGCTGGATGGCCAACGACAATTAGAACTCCCCACCGGCTCCAGGTGCGGAAGTGTCTCGGTAACAGCTGGTTAGCTCTCAGCC
>JAJDCO010000005.1 GCA_029260795.1 Planctomycetota bacterium
GCTCATCGGCTCGGTGAAGGAGCTGTCGTTCTTGCGGGAGCGCGCCGCGAAGATCGTCCAGGAGATCGCGCCCGATCTGCCGATCTTGATCGGGACCATGATCGAGGTACCGCGCGCCGCGCTGACCGCCGACCAGGTCGCGCAGCAAGCCGACTTCTTCTCCTTCGGAACGAACGATCTCACGCAGATGGCCCTCGGCCTGAGCCGCGACGATACCGGGCTGCTGCTCGAGCACTACGTCCACGCGGACATCTACGAGCGGGACCCGTTCGTCAGCATCGACGTGGAAGGTGTCGGACAGCTCGTGCGGATGGCGTGCGAGAAGGGCCGCTCGACTCGCAAGGACATCAAGCTCGGCATCTGCGGCGAGCACGGCGGCGACCCCGCCTCGATCCACTTCTGCGAAGAGGTCGGTCTCGACTACGTGAGCTGCTCCCCCTTCCGCGTCCCGATCGCAAGACTGGCGGCCGCGCAAGCCGTGCTCGCGAAGAAGTAGCGAGAGCTTGCACCGCATCGGGCTCCGAGGCACCCGGCTTCGGAGCCCGGGACTTCATCTCGGGCTGCGCCCCGCCCAGTGGGCACAAGCCCGCCTCAAGTCGAGACTCATCGACCGGCGTGCCCCCCTTCAACCCAAGCGCGGCAACCGGGGCTCTCGCCGGCGCTTCCCCCTCCTCCAGTTCCCATCAGACGGACCGACATCGAGTTATTGCAGGGCCCATCAAGGTTCAAGTCCGCCGAGATCAACAGCACCACGGACCGCGACGCGTGATCATCGCTGCGAGAAGCGAGGACCGGTTGTGCCGGTTCGGCACGCGGCGGTGCAGTCGTGCCGCTCAAATCGCGGTAAGCGACTCCGTGCCGGCCCACACTTGTAAGGTGGCGATAGTGCGCCACCCCACCTCCAGAAGGGCCTGGCGAACGGCACGGTGATAATCCGGCACCTCGGCTCTGGCGAATACGACTGCAAGCTGCCGGAGGCACGGCCAACGAAATCTCGTGACCCTACCGAGGCGGAAGGTTGGCAAAGAACTCGAGAATCCTCCCGATCCAAAGCTCTCGCAAGTCGAGCGCATCAAATTGCAGCTCCGTAATGCCCGTGTGCTCAAGCTGGTCTATTCGTGCATACTTTAATCGCTGATCTCGGCCAACAAGCGCAGTAATCACACGCTGCCCGGGGACACTCGGCTCAGGCACCAGGTATTCTCCAGACGGCCCCCTCGGAACGATGCCTCCTTCGTTCCGGGTGATCTCCTGTATCGCCGTGGACACAAACTTCGAATGAATGACCTTTCGCGCCCCTAAGATCTCCTGTCCGCCGGCGCCAATCAACTTCAGCAATTCGTCTCTCTCCTGGTCAAGTAATGCCAGGTCTCGAGTGTTGAATCTCGGGTCTCTTGCAAACCTGTCAACCTGGTCCTCGGGCGGCTCGGTGGTGGGAAACGGATAACCCTCGTAGTGACCAGTCATAACGCCCCAGAGAACATCGTGAGTCTCGAAGAACTCCTCCCAGAATTCCGGGGGATTATTCAGCTCAACGCTACCAATTCCCTTGTCTGCATCAATTGAGGTCGAGGCCACACTGAGCTTATCGCTTTGCGTATCGGAAGCCGCAGTAACTTCGCGGGGCGGCAACACTTTCAGGTTGGGCACCTCAGAGATCGGAGATCTCAAGCCCGTCGCCACTCTAACCGATGGAGAAGAACCGGGCTCTCCAAAGACGACGATGAGCGAGGCAGCAGCCACTGCAATCACAGCGATTGCTAGGGCTATAAGCTTAGTCATCCAGCCTCCTTGGTGAGCCATCCAGATCCGTCCCCCTGAGCCAGCAAGAGGCGAGGAATAGTCTTGACGACCTTCCTCAACCGCCCCCGAGCCCCACGCACGGACCACAACTCAACTTCTTTTCCGCGACCTTTGTCTACGAATAGGCTGCCTCTTGACCGCATTGCCGCTCCGCCCTGCGAACCGGCAAGTCGGACCGCAGCCGATTCGTGCTGCTCTCCTTGACGAACGTCCCGGGTGTAGCGGCCCGAAGAGCGGAAGTACAACCGTTCCCGAGCGAGCAATCCGCCGTGCACGGACTGTACTACGGCACGATCGACATTGGGCGCGACAGAAAAGGACTCGGAGACCCGTTCGACCTCGACGTTGCTTTGGCACAGTGCCGGCAAGAGGACCAGAAAGAAGTGCAGCATCACCCGACCGTTTCGTGTCCTTCCTCCCCGTGGCCGACCTCATGCGCATGGCCGGCCTCTTGCCTAATCAGTTCTTCTCGTGACCATAAAGCTGGACCAGACGACGAAGATCGACGAGCAGTGCCTCGGCGGCTCTCCTGCGACGCTCCTGCATCTCGAAGACCTCCGGATCGTGCTCTCTGTCGAAGCGCACGAAATAGTCTCCGAGATCTCCGCGTGTGTGTGTCCACTGCTCATCAGGTGACAACGCGCGTGGGATCAACGGGTAACCACTCTCGGTGTAACGAGGCTCTTCACAGCGACCCTCTTCGACGTTGCGCCTGATGGCCGCATGTGTAGTCTCGCCAACTCGCTTGTCCAAAGCCCGGTAGGCCTGAAGCTCGGGGCCTACGGCCTCTGTGATCGCAGCGAAGGCATCCTCTGTGAACTCGAGAGAATCTGGATTCACTTCGGTGAATCGAAGCAGTTGCGCCAGGTCATACTCCCTCGCCATGTCGCTGAGCATGGAGACATCATTCTGGTGATCATGATTGATGTCGTAGAATTCGTCATCGATATGGGGAAGCTCGGAGTGCTGCCAATCTTCGCACGGCTTTCTTGGTGCAGCCATTGACTCCGAAGGCTTCGACGACCGGACAGGTGCGGATTCCTGCGGTCCGTCGGCCTTCTTCTCCGGCTCCGGAGCTCGCGTTTCCAGCCTCGGTAGTGGTGCCGCTTCCATGTCTCGGCGAGCATCGATCACGAGTGCATTCGCCGGCTCTCCCGGCGAGGCGCTTTCGCCTTCCGAGCAGAGTCCTACCGTGACCATAGCAGCCGCGACGAGGACAGCAAAAACTGCGAGCCAGATACCGACCTTCCCGCGACTCATTGAGGACACTTGTGATACTCACCGCAGGTGTCCGACACGGAGATGCACTTCCCATCGCAACTGCCAGTCACAGGATCAGGAGTGCCGACGTATTTTGTCTGGCACACTCTTGTCGGGTCTACAGGATTGATACAAGACCCCACCGGACCAACACAAGTGCCCGTTGGCACCGTGTAGCAGAGCTTGCTGGGCGGCGTGTTGTCCTTCCACTCGACGCAGATGTCCTCCTCGCCATTGCTGACGAGCAAGCAGTTGTGTTTCTGCGGGCATGCCGTCTGGTCCGCCTTGAGACATGCGTGCGTGCAGCAGTAGCTGAAAGCCATAGGCGCTCCGCCGAACACTTCATCCGGCGAAGCCTCGGTGCCCGCTGATGCTTGCGTGTCCATCGCGATCCAGATCGTGACGGTAGCGTATGCGACAACCGCCACGACGATGGTCGTGAACCGCTTACCTGTCATGGTCTCGTCTCCTTTCTCAAGCATCTGGTTGAACCAGGGGATGTGACCCGGGAGGGCTCTGTGTTGGCAAGGATCTGGCCCGCCGTCGGGTGCAGACAGGTCAGGTTCCGCCCGTTGGCGCTGCCACTTCGCTGACCGAGCGTCCCCGCTCATCCGATAGTGGGGTCGGGGGGGCCGGGCTCAGCACTTTTTCTCGGCTCGGCCTGCTCAACTCGACGCTTCCGGGGGGGGGGATCCAGGCCGGCCGCCGAACAGAGCTCGTCCGCGTGGCGCTCGAGCCGAGCGATCGCTCGGCGGTAGGCTTGCCGGGCCGCGTTCCGCGTCGTGTCGAGGCAGAAAGCTGTCTCCTCGAGTGTGCGGCCCTGAAGAAGGTGCACGCGCACGACTTCTCGCTGGAGGGGCGTCAAGGCCGAGAGGCAAACCTCGACGAATCGGCTGGGACGGACAGGAGTCTTCGGCGGCGCTGGTCCCGAGGAATGCGGCACTCCGTCCGCGAACGCCGCCAGTTCCCACCCCTTT
>JAJDCO010000041.1 GCA_029260795.1 Planctomycetota bacterium
GACGACTTGCCCGAGGTCGGCGCCCGGCTCGAGCTCGAGATCGTATTCCAAGTGGCCCGGGTCAGAGCGGAGACCCACATCGATTCCTGCGTAGAGTCTCTCCCAGCGAACGCGCTCGAAGGCCGAGACGCGCGTCGCCCACTTCGAAGGATCGTTGCCGAGGAAGTAATTGCGCAGCCCGGGAAGGCGCCCGTGCGTCGAGAGTCGCGCCTGCTCTCTCTGGCCCTCGAATGTCAACCGGACGTTCGCTCCTTGGACTCGGCGCTCCGATGACGGCTTCGTCAGGAGTTGAAGAAGCAGCCCATCCGACCGGACGTGCACGACCTGATCCGGGGCGTCGGCTCGAAAACGCGTCGAAGAGTCCCACTGCCCCCGGTTCTCCACAAAGGCCCACGAATGGGAGGGCCGCGAGGACGAGTCGGTGCTGTTGCCGGCCTGGATGGCAGAGACAGACGCGATGCCTTCGCTACCTTGGGCAGGGTCTCGCTGCCACGTGCCCAGCATCACGAGAATCCCGGCGAGCATTACCTGAAACATCGATCACCTCCGAGCCTGAGCTGGCGACGGGAGTCGTCTCTTCCGCGGCGTTGTTGAGAGCGGCCTCCTCGGCGCGCAGCCGAGGAGGCCCTCTGAACCATGAGATCAATGCGAATTCACTCGATACGGGCCGCCCATCACAGTCCGATGATATTGGCGACGCGGAACTTGGACGCGAAGGCATCCATGCCTCCGCTCGGGCCGCTGTGAGTCCGGCTGAACGCACCGAGCGTCGTCGGGAAGTGCGGAACAACTAGCTCCGGCACGAACTCGGTCCAACCGACGACGACGACCTCATAGGTGCCATCGGAGGCGATTCCGCGAGGCACGTCCTGCTTGGCGCCCCCGAGGAACGTGGAGCAGTTCAGCGCACCGCCGTCGTTTCGAACTCGAGCCACGAAGGCATCGAAGGTGCCGCCGTTGTAGAGCGTGTCGTAGGCGCCCGTCGTGGTCGGGAAGTTCGCCGACGCCGTGTGACCGCAGATGTCGACGCTCGTCTTCCCGGGCACGCCCGTCATTCCCCAGACGACATCGTCATTGGAGCCGCCGACGTAAATCGACCAAGCAAGTGTGGCTCCGCTAGCCGAGAGGCGGGAGACGAAGCCGTCGTTGAGCCCACCGCCATAGGTGCCCTGAAAGGGGCTTATTCCCAGCGGAAAGTCAGTGGAGCTGGTGCTTCCCGCGAGGGTCACCTGACCTCCGAAGGCATCCTCGTTCACGACGACGGCGTTTGCGGCCTCGGTGTCCGAGCCGCCGAGGTACGTGCAGAAGGCTCGGATCGCGAGTGGGTTGGTTCCGCCTGTGAATCTGAACACGAATGCGTCTTGAGACCCCTGCAGCACTTGCTGAAATGCCGTTCCGCTCACCGGGAACGTGCTCGCACTCGACTGCGTGAGGCCGGCGACGATGACGTCACCGGACGAATGTAGCGCGATGCTGCGGCCTTCTTCCTCGTCGTCACCGCCGAGGTAGGTCGAATTCAAAAGATCGGTCGTCCCGGTGTTGCCGAGCGACATGTGGGCGCAGAAGACGTCTTTCTGGCCGTTGAATGAGGGATCGAAGACAGTGCCGGCAATCGGGAAGACGGTCACCGGGGCGCACGCCGCCGCGTCGATCGGCCCGGTCCAACCCGTGAGAAAGACTTGAGTCGGTGAAGAAGGCGACACGCTCCGGTCGACCACGATGTCGTGCCCTTCATCGGCCCCGTCGCCCCCCAGGTACGACGAGTAGATCAGTGTCGATCCGAGGGCATCGAGCTGGGCGACGAAGGCGTCGGTCTGATTCGTGAACGGCGGAGGAACGAAGTTGCACTTCGTGGCCACGTCGTACGGATTCGTGCTGAACGGGAATCCGATACACGTGCTGACCGTGTTGGTGAATCCGGTGAAGGTTGCCAGCACAGGCTCGAGAGCGTTCTCGTTGTCCGGATTGGGGCCAATCGCGAGGTCGATCGCCCGTCCTTCGTCGTCGCAAGACCCTCCGAAGAAGGTGGAGTACTTGAGCGCACTCCCGGTCGAGTTCAGTCGCGTGACGAAGACATCCTTGAACCCGCTCTTCGTGGTTTGAAATGATCCAGACGTGACCGGGAAGTCTGAGCTATCGGTCGTCCCGACGATGAAGACGTCTCCGGCTGCGGCGCCGAAGTCCGCTACGGCGACGTCGTAGGCGCGGTCCTCACTGCTTCCACCGAGGTAAGTGGACCATTGCAGGGAGCGGAAGAGCGAGAACGAGAAGACGGGATCGACGACGAGGCGCCGGGAAGGATCGCGGCCTTCCACTCGGAAGCGATAGCGTTGCCCATCGAGAATCTCGTACGAGCATCGAATGTCTCGGCGCTCGCCGCTCGCCGTCTCCTCCCAAGCGGCCGGGATGTGCTGCCGAACGGTGCCGAGCTCCGTGGATATCAGAAGCGCACCCTCGGGCGACAATTCCAGCCCGTCCGTCCCCTCGCATCGAACGACGAACGATTCCACGGAGGCATCGGGATCGAAGACAACGTCATACTCGAGCGCGCCGGACTCGGACTCGTAGAAGTAAGCCGAGACGCCGGGCCGCAAGTCCCGGTACTCGACACGCGCGAAGAGCGGCACGTGAGTGATCCACGCCGACGAGTCTCGCCCTCGGAGATAGTTGTGGATTCCGGGGAGTCGGTCGTGGCCTGTCGGCGTGACGTCTCGGGCGCCCTCGAACACGATGTCGAGGCGGAGTCCCCGGCTGGCCCCCGTTTCGGAGTCGGCCTCCTGAACGATGATCGAGGTCTGCCCCGGACTCATGAGGTACGAGGTCGCACCGCGTCGCGCGCCGAAGGTGACGTCCCCAATCCACTGACCTCGATTCTCGACGAACGAGAGCGGCAGACCACCCAGAGCCTGCCTGCAGGAAGGAACAGTCTGCAAGTCATCTGGCGTCGAGGCGACGCCATCAGCGTAAGTTAGGGGGGGGGGGCGACCATTAGCGCTCCCGCTACGAGGAGGAGGCGACGAGATAAAGACAGGATCGTGAACATGGTGAAATCCTCTCCAATGACCTTAAAGCTTCCCACGGCTTTCGAGACCATCTGAGAGGAACGATGATCGCCCGTCAATCCCCTATTTCCGCTTCGCACTTGACCACGCCAATACCGACTTCGCCCGGATGCAGAAGAGAGTGTTTCATCATAGTTGTATTGCGAGAGGAGCCATCACTCCTGGAGGTTGAGCAGACATCTCCACTCGGCTGGGATCGTAGTCGAGGTTGCCCAATGGCAGCCGGACATTTGGCCGGCGCTCGCCGGCTTCGGCAGCTCGCAAAAGTTGCCTTCGGACCGCGGTTGGCAATTGGCGCCCGAGCACGACGGTCCCCGCGTGCCAGCGATCTCTACGGACGCACGCTGTCGAGCCAGGCATGGGTGCGCTCGAGGCTGGCGCCTGAGAACGCCACCAGCCGGACCATCTCTTCCTCTTCGTATCCGACCAGACCCTTGTGGAGCAAAGCGCCCAGCAGCTGCAGCTGCTCCGCATCGTCGCCTCGGTATCCCGTCCGTTGCCGGTCGGCTTCCTCGAGCCAGCGCGCGCCCGAGACCATGTCGCCTTGGATGATCAGCCGATGCGCTCGGCAGAGAGGATAGTGGGGGCCGGACTGCTTCTCGACCGGCAGCTCGGCGAGTGCCTCGTCGACGAGGGCGAGATCGATCGCCGTGAGAGAGAAGACCACTGCCAGGAAATCAGCCGGCTCCGATCGGCTGATGCCTAGCCGAAAGAGCGACGATCCGGGCTCCTCGAGGCCGGCGAGCAGCAAGGTGGCACCGAGCTCGAGGGCGGTCGGGGCCGGGAGGGACTCGTGATCATCGGAGATCTGCGCGATCGCTCGCTCGGGATCGTCTTGGGTGAGGCAAGCCTGGACGATCGGAACGAGGCGCTCCGAGCTCTTCGGGTCGATCGCTCGATAGTGTGCGAAGCATTGATCGGCGAGCTCGCCGTCTTCGACCGACAGGGCCGAGAGGGCGAGCTCCAGCCAGATGGACTCCCGGGCCGGATCGAGGCGAGTGAGGGCGGTGGCAATCTTCAGCGATCGCGGATCGCGCAGCCCGAGGGCGAGCTCGCCGAGTGCAGCGCTGGCTCGTCGGCGTTCGTGCAGATTGGTGGGATCGGCGAGCACGGAGCTCTCGATCCTCTCGAGCAGGGCTTCGAGATCGACTCCCCATTCGAGAGCTTGCTCGAGTCGGCGATCGGTTTCCTCGAGCTCACCGGTCCCGGTGATCTCGGTCAGCGCGCCCGCCACCAAGGCATCGGCGAGCTCGCGCTGAAGCGCGTCCTGGTCCGCGGGCGGGCCGTGTGCCTCGAGATGGGAGGTCAGGGCGTCCATGCCCTCGTCGTAGTCACCGGTCTCGAAGGCGGCTCGCACGGCGGCGAAGCTTTGGGTGCTCGGGTCACTGGTCATGGTCATTCCTCGGAATCGAAGAGTGTCGTCCTGCGACCCTCTCTCGCGGGGGCGCCTTCGTAACGTGACGCCGCCGGTGCGTCAAGTCGCTGGGCGAGTCCGGGAGCTGTTGCTCGGCCGAAAAAAGTGGCGACAGCGCGCGCCGGGGGCGTTAAGGACTGGGCGAGTCGTCGCCCGACGTTCGGGGCGGCCCGCGTTTGCCGTCGAGCCCCGAGGAGTGTCCCGTGTCCGAGTCCCGTCCGACCAATCGCCTGGCCCACGAGACGAGCCCGTATCTGCTGCAGCATGCTCACAATCCCGTGGACTGGTTTCCGTGGGGGGAAGAGGCGTTGGCGCTGTCCAAGGCGGAGGATCGTCCGATCCTCTTGAGCATCGGGTACTCGGCCTGTCACTGGTGCCACGTGATGGAGCGGGAGAGCTTCGAGGACGACGAGACGGCGGCGTTGATGAACAAGCTGTTCGTCAACATCAAAGTCGATCGCGAGGAGCGACCGGATCTCGACGAGATCTACATGGCGGCCGTCCAGGCGCTGACGCAGCACGGCGGTTGGCCGATGACAGTATTCCTGACGCCGGATCTGGAGCCCTTCCACGGCGGCACGTACTTCCCGCCCGAAGACCGGCACGGCATGCCGAGCTTCAAGCGCGTCTTGGTCTCGGTGGCCGAGTTCTACAAGCAGCGTCGGGATCAGGTGACGCAGAACGCCTCGCAGATCACGGAGTTCATTCGGACGCTTTCGCAGGTGGAGGTCGACCGGAGCCGCGAGCCGAGCGTGGCCTGGATCGAGAAGGCGGTCGAGCATCTCGAGCAGCACTACGACGGCGACCAAGGTGGCTTCGGGCGCGCGCCGAAGTTTCCTCACAGCATGGATCTGTCCCTGATGCTGCGTGCGTCGGTCCGGACGGGGAACGCTCGCCAGCTCGAGATGGTCACGCACTCGCTCGACACCATGGCGGCGGGTGGCATCCGCGATCAGATCGGCGGAGGGTTTCACCGCTACTCGGTCGACGCTCAGTGGCTGGTGCCGCACTTCGAGAAGATGCTGTACGACAACGCGCTCCTGGCGCGCAGCTATCTCGAGGGCTTCCTGGCGACCGGCGACGCGCGCTACGAGTTGATCGTGCGCGACACGCTCGATTACCTGCGCCGCGAGATGACCGACGAGCGCGGCGGGATCTACTCGACGCAGGACGCCGACAGCGAGGGCGAGGAGGGCAAGTTCTTCGTCTGGAAGCCGGCCGAGATCGACGCCGTGCTGGGGGAAGAGCTCGGCGCGGTGGCGCGCCGGTACTGGGGCGTGACGCCATCGGGTAACTTCGAGCACGGCACGTCGATCCTGCACTTGCCGACGCCGCCCGATGGGGTGGCGGCGCTCTTGAAGATGGACCGAGCCGAGCTCGATCGTCAGATCGCCGAGGCGCGGGAGAAGCTCTATGCGGCGCGGGAGAAGCGCATCCACCCGGGGCTCGACGACAAGATCCTGACGTCGTGGAACGGGATGGCGATCGCCGCGTTCGCGCGGGCCGGACGAGCTCTCGGTGAAGAGAAGTACCTCGAGTCGGCGCGGAACGCGGCCGCCTTCTGCCTCGACGAGATGCGCCGAGACGACGGCCGCCTCCTGCACAGCTGGCGCCACGGAGACGCGCGCCTGCTCGGATACCACGATGACTATGCCTGCCTGATCGAAGGACTGATCGATCTGTACGAGGCGACCTTCGAGAGCCGCTGGCTGGCGGAGGCCGAGCGCCTCACGGACGACGTCACGCGACTCTTCGGCGACCCGGAGCACGGTGGCTTCTTTTACACCGGACAGGATCACGAGACGCTGATCGTCCGCACGCGCAACCCTTACGACAACGCGGTGCCGTCCGGTAATGCGATCCACACCATGAACCTGTTGCGCCTCGGTCGGCTGCTCGACCGCAGCGATCTCGAGGAGCTGGGCCGCCGCACGCTGCAGTCCTTCGAGAAGATGATCGAACGCGCACCGGGCGGCTTCAGTCAGCTCCTGTGCGCCCTCGAGTTCTACCTGGCCGAGCCGCTGGAGATCGCGATTGCAGGGGGTCGCGATGCGACGGAAACGCAGGCGCTTCTTCGAACGGTGGCGAAGCGCTTCCTGCCCAACGCAGTGACGGCTCTTGCGACGGAAGATGCGCCGAAGCTCCCCTGGCTCGAGGGCAAGGACCCCATCGAAGGCAACGCCGCCGCCTACGTCTGTCGCCGATTCGCCTGCCAGAAGCCGGTCACACAGGTCGGCGAGTTGGAGAAGATGCTGAAGGCGTGAACGATTTCGGAGCGCCGGCTTTCGCCTTCGCAGGCCCGACTTCATTTCAGTCGGGTGGGAGGTCGGGCGACTCGAATCGGTTGAATCGAGCGGCGACGAGCTGCCGAGGAGCGGCGAAAGCCTATTCCGATCGATGAAGTCGACCCGGTGTCGACCGACGTTCGGAGAGCGCGCCCAGCGGACTGAAGTCCGCCCTCCGGTTTCGGAGGCCCGACTTCAACGCCGTCCGGGGGCCGGCACCCTTTTTTTTTTGACTCAGAAGATTGTATATACAATAACATGAACTAGGATCGCTCCCGAACAGGAGACCCCCCGATGCCCACGCCCGAGCAGGAGATCGCTTCGCGGTGCCTCGTGGTGCGACTGCGCATGATTCAGCGCGTCGTGACGCAGATCTACGAGGACGAGCTGCGCGGCTACGGGATCAAGGCGAGCCAATGCAATGTGCTGGTGGCGATCGCCCAGGCGAGCTCGATTCGCTCGACCGAGCTGGGGCGTCGGCTCTACCTCGAGGCCTCGACGTTGAGCCGCAACCTCGAGCGTCTCGAGCGCCGAGGCTGGATCGTGCGGGAGACCGATCCCGACGACGCTCGCTCGCGCTGGTTGACGATCACTCCCGCGGGAAGGAAGCTCCTGGCCGAGCTCCTGCCGGGCTGGCGAGCGGCGCAGAAGAAAGCGAAGCGCCTGCTCGGATCCGAGATGGTGACCGCAATCGGCGACGTTGCGGGGGAGCTCTGGTCGCGAGCCGAGGTCTCCTGAAGGTTCGGGTCACCCGGCGTCTCTCTTTCTCCCATAAACTTGCATATACATGGACCAGCCATGAATCCACTCCCCTCGCTCGCCGCGCCTCCCCTCGACGCCGCCGCCGTTCGTGAGATCGCCCTCGCCGCTGGCGCCGACGACGTCGGATTCGTCTCGATCGATCGCGCCGAGGTCGCCGATCAACGCCAGGACCTCCTCGCCGCTCTGCCCGGCACTCGCACGCTGATCGCCTTCGTTTGCCGGATGAACCGGGGGCCCATCCGCAGCTCAGCGCGCTCGGCCGCCAACCTCGAGTTCCACCACGTCGGTGACCGCGTCAATGAGGTCGGTCGGCGAATCGTCCGGGAGCTCGAGGCGCGGGGTCAACGGGCCCTGAATCCCTCGATGGGATTTCCGATGGAGGCCGACAAGTGGCCGGGAAAGATGTGGATCGTCTCGCACAAGCCGGTCGCAGTGGCCGCCGGCCTGGGACAGATGGGCATCCACCGCAACGTGATCCACCCTCGGTTCGGCAGCTTCGTCCTGCTCGGGACGATCCTCACCGACTGGGAGGAGGCCGGGGAAGGAAGTGGGCCGATCGACTTCAATCCGTGCCTCGAGTGCAAGCTCTGTGTGGCCGCGTGTCCGGTGGGCGCGATCGGTGCCGACGGGCACTTCGACTTCTCGTCCTGCTACACCCACAACTACCGCGAGTTCATGGGCGGGTTCAGCGACTTCGTCGAGAGCGTCGTCGACAGTCGCGGTCGTCGCGCGTTCCGCGAGAAAGTCCGAGACGCCGAGACGGTCTCGATGTGGCAGAGCCTGTCCTTCGGCGCCAACTACAAAGCCGCTTACTGCCTGGGTGTCTGCCCGGCCGGGGAGGATGTGATCGGGCCGTACGAGGCCAGCCGAAAGGACTTCCTCGACGACATCGTGCGGCCGTTGCAGAAGAAAGAAGAGACGGTCTACGTCCTCGCCGGCTCCGACGCCGAGAAGCATGTGCAACGTCGGTTCCCGCACAAGGAGGCGAGGCGCGTGGGCAACGGGCTTCGTCCTCGGGACATTCCAGGCTTCCTTCAGGGCATGCCGTTGACCTTCCAGCGCGGCCAGGCGAAGGGCCTCGATCTCACGATCGCGTTCCGCTTCACGGGCCGGGAGTCCGAGGAAGCGCTCGTCGTCATTCGGGATCAAGAGCTCGAGGTGCGTCGTGACGTCAGCGGTGAGAAAGCCGAGCTCGAGATCACGGTCGATTCCGACACGTGGCTCGGCATCCTCGCCGAGGAGAAGAGCCCGGTCTGGGCACTGCTAACTCGCCGGCTGCGCGTGCGCGGCCGGTTGGCCGACCTGAAGGCGTTCCAGCGCTGCTTTCCGTGAGGAGGTCGAGTCGACCGGCTCTCTCGGAGTGGTACCTCGGACCGACGGCTTCGTGGTTCGGCGTTAGCTCCGCTTCGCTCGAACGATTCAGTCGTCTCCGAGAGACTTGAGCTTCGCTCCGCGAACGCACTCCGGCATCCGCGAACGCACTCCAGATTCCGCGAACACACTCCGGCTTCACTGCGAGTGTGGCTGCATTCACATGAGTAGCAGCGCGCTCGCGGCGGCCAATGAGCCGAGCGCGGTCGCCGTGCCGACCAGCGTCCACACCGCGGGGCGGCGATCGAAGTCGTGGACGACGGCGATGGTGAGGAGCAGACCGCGGACGGACCAGGCGATGCTTCCGAGAGCGGCGAGGCCGAGGAAGACGAGGAGCGCGGCGGCCAGCCCGGTCGGCCAGGCGGCGAAGGTCTCGCGGCCGCGCAAGGCGAGCACCGATCCACCGACGACCAGCGTCGCTTGTGACCAGGGCGCAACGCCCCAGGCGAGGGCGCAGCGGAGCGCGACCGCGTGGCCGTTGCCTCCAAGGCGTCGCCCGAGTCGGGTGGCGATCTCGGCGCCAAGATACAGCGCGGTCATGCCACCCAAGCCACCCAGGAGGATGGCGAGCGTCAGGAGATCCGAGAGCGGAATCGCGGCCCCCAGTCGACCGACCACGCAACCGACGAAGACGACGCCGACGCCGGCGATCATACTGAGCTGATGAATTCGCTTGTCGGGACGGAGCATGAGCAGCGCGGTGACGGTCTCGGCGGGAGTTTTCCATACGCGCACGAGTGCAGCAGGCTTCAGGCGATCCAAGGCCGCCTGGAGCTCGGCGCGTCGCTTCTCCTTGGCCTCGTCTTTCTTCTTATTGCTCTGGACCTCGGTCACGACAGGCTTTCGGCAACGCGCGCGAAACCCGGCTTGATGGTACCGAAGATGATTCGGATGCGATCGTCGAACTGCAAGAAGGCGCTCTTCATGCCGTTGGTCGTCATCTTCTCGAGCTGCTTGAGGTTCAGGCCGAACTTGTCGACGGCGATCTTGTACTCCTGCGACAACGTCGTGTTGCTCATGAGCCGGTTGTCGGTGTTCAGTGTGACGCGAAAGTTGCGATCGCAGTAGACGCGGAACGGGTGCTGATCCAACGAAGCGACAGCACCGGTGTGGACGTTGCTGGACAGGCACATCTCGAGCGGGATGCGCTTGTCGAGGACGTACTGGGCGAGAGGGCCGAGCTTGACGGCCTTGCCCTCGATGACGGTCATGTCCTCGACCAGGCGCGTCGCGTGACCCAGTCGATGGGCGCCACAGTACTGCAACGCTTGCCAGATGGACTCCTTGCCGAACGCTTCCCCGGCGTGAATGGTGATGTTGAAGTTCGCGCGTTGGATGGCGTGGAACGCTTCGAGGTGGCGCTTGGGTGGGTGCCCGGACTCTTCGCCCGCGAGGTCGAGCCCGACGACGCCGCGATCGCGATAATCGATGGCGAGCTCTGCGGTCTCGAGCGAGTCGGTGCGGTCCCGCATGGCGCACAGGATGAGTCCGAACTCGACGCCGAAGTCGCGGCGACCGTCATTCAGCCCCCGCAGCACGGCGTTGACGACCTCCTCGAGATTCAATCCTGCGGCGAGGTGAAACACCGGTGCGAAGCGCGTCTCGACGTAGCAGACGCCGTCGGCGGCCATGTCCTCGAGCATCTCGTAAGCGACGCGCTGCAGCGCGTCGGGTGTCTGCATCAGGGAGGTCGTGTGTCGAAAGCCCTCGAGGTAGAGCGGCAGGCTTCCCCGATCGGCACCACGCGCGAACCACTCGCGCAGGGCGCCCGGCTCATCGGTCGGGAGCTCGGTGTATCCCGTCTCGCTTGCCAGCTCGATCAGAGTGGTCGGGCGCACGCCGCCGTCGAGGTGGTCGTGCAGGAGCACCTTCGGCAAGGCGCGCAGGGTCTCGTAGCTCAGTGCGCTCATCGGATCTCCCCAATGTCGAACCGCCGTCGGGCGGCGCTCAATCGAACCTCTTCCAACGTACCTTCGCGATCCACAAGGGCAACCAGGCGATCAACGCAGCCGCCAGGCCGACCCAGACGTTGAGCAGGAACCGATCGATCCAGTTCTCCCGCAGGTGCGCCTCGAGACCGGCCCACGCTTCCCCGTGTCGCTGCAGCTCGATCTGAACACTCTGGAATCGCAATCCGGCTCCCAGAACGCCGAGAGCGAGGGGAATCGCGCCCAGGAGGATCCCACGTCGAATCGAGGTTCGATCGGGTCGCTTCGGGAGTGTCTGTCGGGCGAGCCATGCGGCCAGGCCGAGGCCGGCGAGGATCGAGACCCAACCTAGGAAACCGACGTCGGTGAGAATCTCGGACAACTTCTTCTCGTGCCTTTCGGCTGTCAGCACGCCTCGGCGTTTGGATCGCGTCGCTCGAAGCCCGGCTGGCCTCGGGTGACTCCCGTCAACGAATGAACTTCTGCGCCCAGCTTCGAACCTCGGCGCCGTTGAGCACATGGAAGCGTCGCAGCTTCCGCAGGGTCGTCGGGCTGAAGCTCGACAGTGGCAAGAAGACCAAGTGTCGTCCCCGCTCGGCTGCCTCGGCCCGCATCCAGGGCGTGGGGCGCTTGGCGGCGACATAGGCGACGTAGCGCTCTCGACTGTAGCGCACGGCGGCGAGCGTTAGGCGCTCCATGGCGTTGCGGGTGCCGTCGAAGCGCGGATCGGTCCAGATATCGAAGATCGGCTGCGGTGGGAAGAGGAACAGGGCACCCCCGTACTCGGACCGTGCGACGCCGGGCCCGACGAGGTTCTCGCGAAAGTCGGTCGCGTAGAACGCCAGCGTCGATTCGTTCTGATGCTCGGCCTGCCAGGTGGAGCGCCACGGGAATCGGCTGTCGTCGTGGGCCTCCTCGAAGATGAAGACCACGGCGCCGACGCGGCCGCGCACGACGGGCTCCTCACGGACCCAGATCTTGCCGAGGTGGTGGTCGCGCAGCGTCTGGCGCAGGTCGATGCCGTCTTTCAGGGACGTGACGAACTCCTCCTGGCGCACTTGGCTCTGGCCGACGACCTGAAGCGTGCGACGGCGCACGTGCGAGGTGAAGCCCTCGATGATCTCGTCCTCGGGCGGCCACGAGCAGGAGCGATACGGATCCCACAGAGTGCGCCAACGTTGCTTCTCGTCCTCGGCCGGCTTGCGCTCGAGGCGCAGGCGCTTCCACTCCTTGGCGAGGCCCGGCAGCCGGTTCTTGAGATCGAGGACCTCCTCGTCCATGCGGCCTCGGCGACCGGTCGTCTCGAGCGTCGGGTAACGCGTCAACGGATCGAGGTAGGGATAGAACTTGGCCGTCTCCATGAGCTGGAGGGCGAAGTCGTTGCCCGCCACGCCCCGAGCCGCGACGGCGAGGTAGTAGAGGGAAGGTGTCAGTCGGCCGCCCTGCAAGGTGAGATTGCGCGCGAAGACGAGGAGCGTGCGCAGCAATCCGGGCGAGACATGGTCGAGCTCGTCGGGGTGCTCTCGGTGATGCTCGTCGCGAGCGGCCTGGATGAGCTCCTTGATGGCGTCGACCTTCTCGAAGTCGTCCAGGGTGAGCGCGCTGCGTTGGCGCTCGTACAGAAACGTCGTGTACGGCAGCTCGCCGAGCACGAAGTAGAGCGAGTCGGGATGCAGGCTGCGGATCTGCACGTCCTCGACGGGTGGTGTGCCGCGCGGTGCGGGTCGGCTTCCCGATCGATAGAAGTTGACGATTCCCGGGAGGTGCGCGAGGCCGCCGACGAAGAGCACGCGCGGGAAGCCGGCGGCGAGCTCGCGGAGCCGGGCCGCCATGTGGCGCTCGCGAAGTGCCCCCTGCTCTCCGGTGGGCGGCAACGCCGACTCGAGCGCGCGATAGAAGCGAGGCAGCCCGAGGCGGGTCAAGGCGTACTCGTCGGGCAGCACCAGCTCGTCGCTCTGGAAGTCGCTCAGCTCGGCATCGATGAACTCGAGTCGGGTGCGCTCGCGGCCGGCGAGGCGAATCGCCTCGACGATCGAGTCGCAGGGGTCGAGCGGGACGTAGGCCACCTCACCGTCGGGCTCGCGGTACGTGACGGCGCAGATGTGGGGCAAGGCTCCAGCCGCTTCGACGACGGGCTTCTTGAGCGAGGGCGGGAGCTCCACGGCGATGGCGTCGAAGCGGTGGGCGAGGAACTGGCGTCGCACCTCACGGGCGAAGGCTGCGCGGCCGTGGATCGAGGGCACGCAGCAGATGTTGTCCAACCAGAGGCCCTCGGCCTCCTCTCGAAGCTCGGGCCGACGGCTCATCGATCTTCGTCTTCGAGGTCCTCATCGCGCGTGAAGAACTGGTCGAAGTCCATGATCAGCGGTTGGTCACCCGTGGCGAGGCGTCGCGCGCGGGCCTCGAAGTCGAAGGCGTCCGAGCCGAGCACACCGCTCACCGATTCGCGGAAGGCGTCGGCGAGCTTCTGGTCCGGATGCTGCGTCAGGCGTTTGAGCGCGTAGCGGATGATGTTGATGCCGTCGCGAGTCGTGTAGCCCAGGTTGTGACCGTGGCCTTCCTGAAGGAAATCGACCGTGAGGCTCAGGAGCTCTTCGGGGGCGAAGGGGAGGTTGTACTTCAAGATGCGCATCTCCTCCTCTCGCTCGGGGAAGGAGATCTCGACCATGGGCTGGATGCGCGAGAGCATGTAGTCGGGGATCTCGAAGGTCGAGGCGTCGTCGTTCATCGTGACGCAGCAGCGAAAATCGGAGTGGGCGGCGATCTTGATGCCGGCCACGATGCTCTCGACGTAGCGACGCGCGTCGAGCAGTGGCGCCAGCGAGGCCCAGGACTTCTCGCTCATGCGATTGGCCTCGTCGAGGATCGCGATGCCCCCTCGAATCGCGGCCGTCACCAGCCCGCTGGCGTGATAAGCGATCGAGCCCGAGCGAGAGAGCACGGGCGTCACGATCAGGTCTTCGGGACGGGTGTCCATCGTGCACTGATAGATGTACACCTCTCGCCCGAGATGCCGGGCCGCGGAGTAGGCGAGGGTGGTCTTGCCGACGCCAGGGCGTCCGACGAGTCGTGGGCAGAGGGGTAAGTCGCCTTCGGCGACGACGAGCCAGCAGGCCAGGACCTGCTCGAGCAGCTCTTCCTGGCCAATCCAATCGGCCGCGTACTCGTCGGGGTGCGCGAGCACCAGCTCGACGTCTTCGATCGTGACCTTGTTCATCGGATCCGCCCAACCTCCTTCGGGATTCGACCACGCCTGAGAAGGGCACAGGATAGCACAGCGCGCGGTGTCGGTGGGCGTGCCGGCTCTGCTTCGGTGGGCCGGCGTCGAGCGACCGAAAGCGCGTCCTACGCGGGAAGTGGGACTCCGCAATACTCGGCTTGAGCATGGATGCCCGCCGTGGCGCGGAGCCAGTTCCGTCGAGTCCGCGGTGCAATTCGTCCGACCTCTTGATCAGCCGCTTCTCGCCTACGACTCCAGAACCCCGGGCGGCTTGGGGTGGAAGTAGGTCGTCTTCGGGGGCTGCAATCGTCCGCACAGGGCTTGGGCGAAGATCTCGTCGGTGGGGAGCGCGGGCAAGCAGAGCACCAGGTCGGCCGTCGTTCGCGTGAGGGCGGCGAGGGCTCGCTCGGTGCCGTGGACCAAGGAAGCCGAGAGGTCTTCCGACCGTGACAGGTCGTGACGGCGAGCAGCGGTATCGAGATCGAGCAGCTCGGCGATGCGCGCCAGGGGAGCGTGCTCGTCGTCGTGATCGCGCGGGACGAATCCTCGGAGCTGGTCTTCACCGGGTCGTGCCACCAGGATGCCTCGGCGGGAAGACAGCTCGGCGAGGCGAGCCGCGACCGCGGCCGGATCGCTCATCGGAACGCGCACCGGGACCGGGCCATAGGCGTCGAGGAGCCGGGCCTCGACTCGTCGTTGGATGGCGGCCTGGTCGGCCTTTCGAAAGGCGAGCATGAGATGACCGGGCAACAGCACCGGCGGCTCGTCGTCGAGATTCGCGAGGCAGACCGGCATCTCCGGCGCCTCGCCAGCGGTCTCGCGGCGCAGGCGGAAGATGCGGAAGCGGTGGTGCCCGTCGGCGATCATGCCTCCCCGGTCGACCAGGCGCTGTCGGACCTCGTCGAGGAGCTTGCGTCCACGGAAGACGAAGAGCCGTTCGAGCCCGTCGTCCCGTCGACCTTCCCAGACGGGTGCCTCTCGCTCGCAGTCGCGCAGCTCGTTCCAGAGCTTGGGGTCCGAGTCGCGCATGAGAAGCAGTAGCGGAGGCGGAGTCGTGACCGCGACGAAGTCCTGGAGCCGCTCGAGATGTCCGGCGTGCGTCTCCTCATGGGGATGGAGGGCGTCGGACAAGGCGGCGTCGAGGCGGAGCCGCCCGGCGAGGGCCCGCATTCGGCGCGGGCGTCCAGCGTCGTCGCGAAAGTCGCGGACGAGGACTCCGCTCGCGCTCGAGCGATCGACCGAGGCGAGGACATCTTGGAATGGGGTCATGGACTCCGGGGTGTCGAGGGCGGATCGGGCGCCGTGGAGACGGCCGATCATGTTAAGGGCGGAGGAAGCCTTCGGGAAGGACCCGGCGCGAGCGGGGAAGCGGTGACGAGCGGTGTGGGTGAGCGAGGTCGCGGCCGGGCGTGGATATCTCTGTGGGCAACATTGAGGGGTTTTCGCGGCTTGAGAAGACAGGGGGCCGCCCCGTAGAACCTTGGTAGTAACCAACAAACCAAGGGAGGGCGACCCCATGTCCGAGACGACGATCTTGATCGAGATTCCGGCGGAGCTCAAGGGAATCGCTGACGCGTTTCAAGACCTGATCACTTCCGTCGAGCGAAGCATGGAAGGGGCAGCCGGCGGAGCTGCCATCGACTACGGCAAGATCGAAAGAGAGTATGCCGAGCGGTCGGACCGGATCGAGCGAGAAGCGCATGGCGCGACCCTCGCGTCGGTCGATGTCTCTTCTCCCGAGGTCGTCATTCGCGGGAAGCGATAACCGGAGCGTGGGCCGATTCGCGGCTCAGTACAAGACGCTGGCCGGCTCGATCTCCGTGTGGCGAAGGCTGTATCGCCCCGTCGGGCGAAGGACTGGGAAGTCCATTGATCCG
>JAJDCO010000042.1 GCA_029260795.1 Planctomycetota bacterium
AGCTCGGGCTCCGCCTCCATCCCATACTCCAAGCGACGCTCGCCAACAGCCAAGCCCAAACGCATAGGGGTCTAAGCGTCTTGCCTCCGCTAATAAGCGGCGGGTGAGCGCGGTTGCCGTCGTCGGAGGCTGGACGTTTAGCCCCCTATGCGTTGAACGTTGAACGTTGAATCCGCCTGATCGAGCGGAGGCGAGGTTGACGACCCCCCACCCGAATGAACTCGGGCCTCCGAGGGCCCCTTCACCCTCGTGCCGGGACCCTAACCCGTATTTCTCACCAGCCATCTACTGCGGCGCCGAATCTACCCATGCCTGCTGCGTCAAGCTTCCTGCGCCGCCTCGACGACCTGCAGCGAGAGGTCGACTGCGGCGTGCTCGGTCGCTTTCCTTGCATCCACGGGCATCTTCGACGCCTCGCGACGATGTCTGGTGAGAAACGCGGGCTAAGGATCTCCCGTGCCCCAAGGATTGAGACCGACCTCACTCCGCGGGGCACTCGGTCCGTCGGAGCTCGAGGTCATCTCCGCGGGGATGCTAGCCTCATGCACCTCTCCTCTCGTTGCGCGCCTCGCGTCGTCGTGGTCTACTCGCGCCTTCACCACCTGCGGAGGATCCCCCATGATTTCCAGGCTTGGAATCTCGATTCTCGCAGCGACTCTGATCGGCTGTGCGTCGACGGAGAAGGACTCCGGGACGGCTGTCGTTCCACTCACCGAAAGCGAGACGCACGAAGCCGCGCCGATCGATCCCGTGGTCGAAGCGGAGCGCGAGATGAGTGTCGAGGAGTACGTCGTCGCCTTCATCGCGAAGATGGACGCGCGGCCGTCCGAGCAGCAGCTTCCCAACTGAGGGGCGACGCGCGCCTTGATGGTCCGCGAGGCGCCCCAGGGAATCTCGCGTCGCCAGGGAATTTCGCGTCGCGATCGCGGCGACGCGAAACAATCGCCTTTCCTGGAACGGGCGAATACGGTAAGGCCTGAGGCGGGCGGCTCATCGTCGAGTCGTCCTCCACCGTGGCCCACCGCTCCCGAGGATCATGCGACGCGCTGACGTCTTCGCCCTCGCCGCTCTGCTGCTGATCGGCATCGCCTTCTTGCCGCCCGCCCTGTTCACCGACCAGGTGTACATGCCCGCTCACTCCCGCCAGTTCTTGCCCTGGCGAGATGGGCGCTCCGTCGAGGAGCTGAACGAGCTCCGCGAGCGGGCCAACCTGACGATGACCGACAAGCTCTTCATGTTCCACCCGCAGATCCTGGTGAACCGCGCCGCGTTCGCTCAAGGAGAGCTGCCGCTGTGGAACCCCTACGTCTTGGGGGGTGTCCCCCACTTGCAGCAGCAGGTTCCCGCGGTCGCTTCGCCCATCGTGGCGTTGACCTTGCTGATGGATCCGCTCGAGGCCTGGGGATGGATCGCGGCCATCCAACTGTCGCTCGCCGGTCTGCTGACCTTCCTGTATCTGCGCGTCATTGGCCACCCCACCTTTCCAGCGCTTCTCGGCGCCTTGGTCTTTGCCCTTTCGGGATGGATGACTTCGCGGCTCCACTACTACCAGATCACGGGTGCCTGCCTCTGGCTGCCGCTGGCTCTGCTCGGTGTCGAGGGCTTGGTGCGAGGCCGTCGACTCGGTGGCGTCTTGGCCATCTCGGCCGCAATCGGTCTCGCCTTCGTCTCTGGCTTCCCGCAGGTCGCCGTCCTGACGGCGTACCTCACCGCGGCCTATGCCGTCGTTCGCGGCGTGATGCTGTGGCGCGCTCGCGGTCAGCGCGCCGTCGGAGCGGTGGTGGGCCTCGCCGCCATCGCTTGCATCTGGGGCCTCCTACTGGCCGCGTTGCAGCTGTGGCCGGCGGCGGAGTTTGCCTTCTCGGGCGAGAGCAGTCGTGCCGACATGACGGTCGAGCAGTTCGAGAGCCAGCGACTGCGACCCGTTGCCTTGGCGACGTGGCTCGCTCCGGAAGCCTTCGGCTCACCCGACTGGTATCGCACGCTCCGCTCGCCGAAGATCGGCAGCCAATCGCTCCTGCAATTCACCCACCTGAGCCCGTGGGAGAACTTCGTCGAGATCACCGGCTACATCGGCATCTTGCCACTCCTGCTCGCCGTCATCGGCGCGATTGCCCTCTTCGGTCGACAGGTGTCCGGCGCTGACCGCTTCTGGGGGGGCGCCACCCTGCTCGCCTTTCTGGCGTTGATCGGGACTCCCCTCCTCGGGCTTCTGTCTCGGCTGCCCGGGATGCGGTTCGGGGATCCCAAACGCCTCTTGTTCGTCACGACCTTCGGGCTCGCGGTGCTCGCGGCTCACGGGCTTCATCGGCTCTTGTCCGAGCGAATGGAAGGCACGATGCGCTGGCGGCTGTTGGCGAGCTTGCTGGCGCTCGTCGTCGCGTTGGCGGGCCTGAGCCTCTGGACGGAAGATGACGCCTCGTTGCGTCACCAGCTGTTCGCGTGGCTCGCCGACAGCCAGTTTGCCCGAGACAACGTCGGGCACGTGACCGCGGCTCAGGTTCCCGAGCTGCTGGCATCGCCGGAGATCCAGGTTCCGCCGGAGGACATCGACGCCAATGTGGCGCTCTTGCGAGCAGCCGGACAGCATGTCGCCGTTTGGAGCCTTCTGGCGGCCGGAGCCATCGGGCTGCTCCTCGCCCGAGCGAATCGGGGAATGGTGGCGCTCTCCGTCATCGTCCTGCTCGCCGTCGTCTCGATCGATCTTCTTCGCTTCGGCGCGCCACTCAATCGATCGATGCCTCGCGACGGGATGTACGAGTCGAGCCCGCTGGTCGAGCTCCTTCGGCAGGACGCGGGTCCCGAAGGCGCGCGCTTCTTTCGATTCGGAGGTCGTCAGTCTCCGCCCCACGTTCCTCTGATGCCCGAGATGGGTTTGCCGCACGGGCTCAATGACGGCCAGGGCTACATCACGCTGACGGTCAAGCGATACGAGCAATTCATCGATCTCATCGAGCCGGGCCGAAGCTATACGGCCGGTGTGCGCGGCTTCGAAGATCCGCGTTCGCTCGCTTCACCGCTCCTCGACCTGCTCGGCGTCCGCTACATCCTCACGACGGAGCCCGACCTGCCGGAGATCGAAGCGCGGCCACGATTCCGCGACGGCACGACCCGCGTCTACGAGAACCCGGGTGCCTTGCCGCGGGCGTTTCTCGTGAGTGGCGCCCAGGTGCTCGGAAGCGGTGACGAGGTCGCCACGGCTCTCGTGCAATCGTACTTCGACCCGAGTCGCACCGCCCTGGTCGAAGGCGAGCTTCAGTCGACGCTTCCCTCGGATGCCGAGCCGGTAGCCGACGGTGCTCGAATCCTCGACTACGGGTTGAGGACGGTGGTGGTCGAGGTCTCGCCGACTCAGCCCGGGCTGTTGGTCCTCACCGAGAACTGGATGCCTGGCTGGAAGGCGACGGTGGACGGTGAAGCGCGTCCGGTGCTGCGCACGGATTACACGTTCCGTGGGGTCGAGGTGGGAATCGGGGATCGGTACGTCCACTTCCGCTACTCGCCTCCTTCGGCGCGAAATGGCCTACTCGTCACCCTCGCTAGCGCGGGAGCCTGGCTCCTGCTCGCTCTGGTTGCTGGCGTCGGACTCTTTAGATCCCGAAGCCGAAACGGGTTGCAACGTTAGGACCTGCTCTTTTTCGCGGTTGTCCGCCACGAGACGTTTTGCTTTCATACCGCGAAGTCCGATGCGTCGACCCCGTGGGTCGACTCGATCGAAAAACGCCGAAACATGGGCATTTTCGACTTGGTCGCTGATCGAGACCTCGGATCGGTAGCGCTGTCGAGCGGGTCGCTTTGGACATCACGCTGGCGGAGTGCGGAGGCGGGGGGTGACGGTGGAGACGAGCCCTCGAGGCCCAGGTGGACGCGGGTTGATCGTGGACTATCTGGATCGCTACTCGAGCGATTTGGTCGCTCGGTGGACGGATCGGGTTCTGTCGATTCCCAGCGTGTCGAAGCGCCTGGCTCGCATTCCCCGACCGACCCATGAAGCGGGACTCGGGTTGCTGTTCAGCGGCCTGATCGAGCGCCTCGGAGATTCCGACAGCCAGACGAGCTTTCAAACGCTCACCCGATTGCTGACCGAAGGGTACCTCGCCGATTTCGAGATCGGAGACGTGATCCTCTACTTGGCCGCGGTCCGGGACGTCGTTCGCGACCGGCTCGGAGACGACCCCCTCTCGACGCCGGTGCTCGGCACGCTCGAGAACGAGGTCGACCGGCATCTCGCCTGGGCCGCCGAAGCGATGCAGCAGTCTCGGCAAACGGAATGGCTGCAGCGTCAGCACGAGATCGAGAGCCGACAGCGCGGCCTCGACAACGAGAACGATCGACTGCAGGAAGAGAACCGAGACGTTCGAAGGACGATCGAGCAGCTCCGCGACGTCGTCGAGCGCTACCGCGCGCTCAGCGAAAGCGCTTCGGATGGCATCTTCGTGATCGATCCGGAAAGCTATCTGCTGGTCGAGACCAACGGACGCTTCGAGCAAATGACGGAGCACGGCGAGAGCGAGCTGGCCCAGCTCAATGTGCTGCGGCTGGTGGACGCCGAAGACGTCGCAGGCCTTCTCGGCACTCTCGACGAGGTCGTCGACAGCGGCCACACCGTACGACGAGCGCTTCGCTTCAAGACGCCCTCGGGGAGCCGCCTCGTCTTCGAGGTGAGCTTTGGACGAGTGACGCTTGAAGACGGCCGTGTCCTGGTCCATGCGATCGCGCGGGAGCAGGTGACCGAGGCCGTGTCGACGCCGACATCTCCACCGCCCGTGGCTCCCGGATCCGCCGAGGAGCTGATTCTCGAGGACACGGTGGAGCCGGCGACGCAGCCCAGCTCGGGTGGCGTCGAGCTCCTGTGGGCGCAGCTTCCTGCTCCCGCCTTCCTGGCCCGAACGACCGGCGAGATCCTCGAGATCAACGAGGCCGCGGCGGCGCTCCTCGATCGGGACGAGCGCGCACCGAGTCGCACGGTCGCGGATGCCTGTGCGCCGTCCGATCGTCCGATACTCACCTCGCTGCTTCAGAGTGGTGGGTACGGGATGATCACGACGGCGACCGGTCGACCGCTCGCTCTTCTGGTGCTTCCCTTTGTCGGCGAGGGTCAGTCGGACTCGCAGGTCCTTGGCGTCCTCGCCGATCGATCGGAAGATGCGCTGGAAGGACGACAAGAGCAGCAAGCGCGTCACATGGAAAGCCTCGGCCGGATTGCGGGCGGCGTGGCGCACGACTTCAACAACTTCCTCAGCAGCATCCTCGGCTATGCATCCCTGATCAAGAGCACTTTGGCCGAGCACGATCCGAACCATGGTCGCGTCGCCAAGCTGGAGAAGGCGGCCCTCTACGCGGCGTCGCTGGTGCAGGATCTGCTCTTCCTTGGAAGGAAGACTCCCCGCTACGACCTGCGTTGGATCGATCCGAACCACGCCGTTCGAGAGACGGCCAAGCAGCTCCGTCGCAGCCTGCCCGATGACATCGAGATTCACCACCGACTCTCCGAGGGGTTGCCGAAGATCGAGGTCGATCCCAAGGAGCTCCAGCGAGCCCTGATCCACCTCGGACGCAATGCCGCCGACGCCATGGAGACGGGCGGTCAGATCGTCTTCCGCACGTCACGCGTGCCGATCGGAGATCACGAGCGCGCCGGGGGCTTCGTGGGGCCCTTGCCCCCTCGCGGTGCCTATCTGGTCTTCTCCGTGGCCGATACTGGCCCCGGCATCGCCGCTTCCGATCACGAGCATCTGTTCGAGGCCTACTTCTCGAGCAAGGAGACCGGCACCGGCAACGGGCTCGGATTGGCGACCGTCTACAAGATCGTGCGGGACCACGGTGGGTTCGTGCGCGTCGACTCGGACCAGGGCAATGGAACGGTCGTCATGCTGCTGTTCCCGATCCACGAGAAAGATGAGCCTTCCGAGACCGAGGAGTCCGCAAAGCAGGCCGACCTCGAGAAGGCGCCCGGCGGATCCGAGACGATCCTCGTTGCGGAAGATGATCAGATGGTGCGCGACATGGTCACCGAGGTGCTCGGTCGCTACGGATACCGCACCGTCACGGCCGAGAACGGACAGGAGGCTCTCGACCTCTACCGCGCGGGCTCCGTCCCGATCGATCTCGTCTTTCTCGATGTCGACATGCCGCTGATGGACGGACTCACGGCATACAAGGAGCTCCGTGGGCTCGACCCGAAGGTCAAGGTGATCTTGACCACCGGCTTCGGCAAGCAGGGTCAGCTACTCCAAGTCGTCGAGCAGGAGCAAGTCGCCTTCTTGCCAAAGCCTTGTCGGCAAGAAGAGCTCCTCAAGAAGATCCGCGACGTCCTCGACGGACGCACGCCGACCGCCTGATCGCGTACACGTGATCGCGGCATGGTGACCGCGGACTCACCGTGGGTACTCGATCGTCGAGTCTGCCCGCGGGCGCTGCTGGTTTTCGGGCGCGGTCGCGACGAATAGCGTCGGCGGCTCGGATTCATCGACGAATGTCGGCGGCGGCTCGGACTCTTTGTCGTCGTTGGCTCGGACTCTTCGCCCTCAGCGGCGCGGACTCTTCGCATCGCCTCCATCATCGCTCCCCACCCATCCTCGAAGTCCTCGACAGGGATCGGGTCTTCGATTCTCTCGCCAGCCTCCCTCGACCGCAGCATCTCGGGCCTCTTCCGAACCGCTTTGGGCGGCATCCCCTCCCTCTTCTCACCAACTTAAACAGCTTCATAAAAGGACTTTAGCGACAACGCCCACTCTCTCGATACGGCCGGGGGAACGGACGGTTCTTCTCCGTTCTCCCCATCCGGACCTCGCTCCCCGACCTGCATCGAGAGGATGTGCGCCCCATGACTTGTCCGCGCCTTGCTCTGCTTCTTCTGAGCGTTCTCCTCGCTCTGCCGAGCTGCCGGAAGAGCGGCGGTCGAACCGTGGTGCCGGTAACACTGCAGGTCCTCGGCTCGACGCCGGCCGCTCAGCAGGAGGGTGTCGACCCGGAGGGGACGATCCGGGTGACCTTCGATCAAGCTCTCGCGGAGAGCCTCTCGCTCGTTGAAACGATTCGGCTGCTGGACGACGAGAACCACGCACGCCCCATCGTCGTCTCGATCGACGCGACCCGCACGATCGTCACGGTCGAACCCGAGACCGTCTTGCCCCCTGGCAGCGATTGTACGCTCGAGCTCGACGCGGACCTCGCGTCGGCGAGCGGGCATCGCTTGGGTCGAACAGAGCGGATCGTCTTTCGCACGGACCTGGCGCCCTTCCGGGCATCGCTCGCTCCGTTCGGCCAGGTTGTCAGCTTGGCTCCGGAAGCGACGCTCTCGGCCGTCTTCACGAGGCCTGTCGACCCAGCGACGGTACGCACGTCCAACTTCGTGCTCTTCGACGAGGGAGTCGAGGTGGCCGGGAACCTGGAGGTCGAGAGCGAGGGTCGCGTCGTACGCTTCGAACCGAGCTCGCCCTTGCGTCCGTTTCGATTTCATCGACTCGTGGTGCTTGGTGGCGAGGACGGAGTGCGCGATTCTGCGGGCCGCTTCTTGGCCAACGATCTGGAGTCGCTCTTCTTGACGACGTCCGAAGCGGACGAAGTGGCGCCGTCTTTCACACTGTCCTTGCAGGGAATCGAGCACGAGGACGAGCGTCCTTTAGCCGTGCTCGGCTTCGGATTCCGAATCAACGTCGAGCTCGACGACGACGGTACGGGCGTCGACTTGGCCTCTCTCCGCATCACGGCGGATGTCCCCGCGGGTGACCTGCCGGCGGGCACCGACCTGGCGGATCGATTGGTGATCGACGACGGCGGATCAGCGCACCTCCGGTTTGCCGCCGACCGTCCGTTCGAACCGGGAGCGCTGCGTCTCACCGTCGAAGGGCGCGACCTCGCCGGCAACGTCGGCGCGCCGGCATGGATCGATCTGGAAGTCGTTCCGGGCTTGGACGCGCTGCGTCCGTTTCGCCGCACCCAGTACGTCAAGCTGAACTTCGACTCCGATCGAGATGGTGCCGGCTGGACCGGAGACGGCCGGGCCGATCTCGACCAGGACCTGCTCCGCTACGGACTCAACGCCGAGGGGGACCCGCTCGGCTCCAATGCCCTCGTGCGTCAGGCGCTTCTCGGCGCGGTGTTCGAGCGCGCTCACCTTCTGTTTGGGCGGTCGCCCCAAGGAAGCCCGCGAGTCGGCGGAACCGACATCGTGTTCACGATCGATGGTGTGCCGGGTGAGCCTGTGACAGAGCTTTGCATCGGAGGCTTCGATCCGAGCCAGCCGGGACGCGACGTCGGCGACGATTCGACACACGTGATCGGTCGAGCGTTCTTCGACGCCCGCAACCACAACAATGCCGAGTTCAACTGCTTCGCCTCTTTGGGCCTCGGGGTCTTTCCCGGCGAGCTCTTTCTGTCGCAGCTCGAGTTCTGGAAGCAGGTGCAGCCATCGTTCTCGACGACCTTCGGGGACACGTATCAAGCCATCTCGCCCCACTTCGGGGGCACGCCCCTGGGTGCGGATTCTCGGGATGCCCTGATCCTCGACCCCGACTTCGACTACCTCTCGGCCTCGCCTCTCGAGCGGAAGCGATTCGATCAGTACACGCTCGCCCGTGACCGCTTGGCATCCGCCATCGCGACCTTGATCGCCCACGAGCTGGGTCATTCGCTGGGCTTGACGATGCCGGGCGAGCTTCCGAGTGGTCTGCACGGCACCTCGGGCTTCCACAACGACCAAGCGCGCTTCATCGACGTGATGAGCTCGGCGCTCTCGTTCGAGGTCCTGATCAGTGAAGGCACGCGTTTTCGCCCAGTCAATCACGCCTACCTCGGTGAAGGTCTCATTCTCCGCTAGCTCGAACCCGGGAGTCCCTCGATGCGCCGCTTGTTTCCTGCGCGTCTGCTCGGCGCGTTGCTCCTTGCCCTGACTGTGACGCAGGTCGTCGAAGCACAGCCCGCCCTGGAGGCGACGACGATCGATCGCCTTGCCCTCCGAGCCCAGGCGGCGGTCGCGGGCGAGCTGACGGTGCTGCCGAGCGGCGAGCAGCGTTCCCTGGTGAGCGTGAACGCCGAGAACGTGATTCTGGGACCCACGGAGGCGAGGCACGCGACCTTCGAGATCACGCGCTCTCCCGAGGACGGGCCGATCACGTCGGGTCGATGGGTCGTGCTTCTGGTTTCGCATCCGGCGGGCTCCGGTTGGCGACCCGTGGGCGGAGCTCGCGGATTCGTCTCCTACGACACGCCCCAAGACCTCGCCGCCATCGCCGCACGCATTCACCTGGCCCGATCGGAGAGCCCGACCGAGAGACTCGCGCTCTGGCGATCGGATATCTCGTCCCACGTCGAGCGGCTTCGACACGACGCGGCGTTCCAGCTGGCAACCGGGGCCGAGATCGTTGCCGCCACCCTCGAGGACGTGAACGCGATCAGCGCGGCATGGGCGCAAACGACGCATGACGGCATGGCGCGTTGGCTCGTGGTGGCCCTCGGGCGAAGCCGGCATCCCAGAGCGCTGAAGAGCCTCATGGACCACGTCTCCCGAGGTGCGCTCGACGCCCTTTCGAGTGAGATCGTGCGCGCACTCGCACGCTTCCCATTCGCCGATGTCCGCGCCGAGCTCGCGAGTCGCCTGCCGATCGATGGCGTTGAGCCGACGCCCGCTCAGGCACGCCTCACGTGCCTCGGGGGACGGCTTGGAATGCAAGAGATGCGGTCTGCGATCGAGCCCCTGTTGCAGGGTGTCGATGAGCGCCAGTGCTGCCTGGCCCTCGAAGCGCTGACCGCGCTCCGGGATCCGGCTTCCATCGATGTGATTGCCGCTCGGCTCACCGATTCGCGGGTCCGAGTGCGGAGGTCTGCGGCCATCGCTTTGGCCTCCTACCGCAGCCAGCGCACGATTGACCTGCTGAGCGTGCGCATGGCTGACGAGTCCGATGCCGAGGTCCGCTACGTGATCCGTCGCCTACTCGAGGCCCCGGCGTATTACCTGGCTCCACTCGAGGACGGTCGCTAGGCTCGACCGCAGGTCATGGGCTCGCCGACTCGTCGGTGTGCAACCGCTTCGACTCAGGAGTCATGCTTTGGAGCGCCGCGAGCATTTCGCGCACTCGTTCCCCAACGGCTCGACCCTCCGCATCGTGCAGGGAGACCTCACGAGCGAGAAGGTCGATGCGATCGTGAACGCCGCGAACGAGCACCTCGCCCACGGTGGCGGCGTGGCGGCCGCCATCGCTCGCGCGGGAGGCCCGACGATCCAGCGTGAGAGCGATTCTTGGGTTCACAACCACGGACGAGTCGAGACGGGATCGGCCGCCATCACCTCGGGAGGCGACTTGCCTGCTCGTTGGGTCATCCATGCCGTCGGGCCGATCTGGGGCTGCGGCGCCGAAGACGCCAAGCTCGAACAGGCGATCACGTCGTCACTCGAGCTCGCCGCAGAGCACGGACTCCAGTCTGTCGCCTTTCCGGCCATCTCGTCGGGGATCTTCGGCTTTCCGAAAGACCGGTGCGCCCGTGTCTTCTGCGAGACGCTGGACGCTTGGTTCGCTGCCCATGGCGAGGCCTCGATTCGCGAGGTGCGGCTGTGCCTCTTCGACCGGGAGACGACGCAGCACTTCCTCGAGGCCGCGCGCGCGCGTTGGGAATGACGGGGGCTCCCTCGATCAGCGCTCCAGATAGCGGAGTATCTGATCGAGCACGCCATTCGTTCCGGCCTGGGCGTGCAGGTTCAGGTGCTCGAACTCGAAGCCGCCGAGGAATCGACTCGAGAACAGTGGTGACTGCAGAGCCGGTGGAGCCTGGAGCACGTTGAGCACCGAGACAAACAGGTCACCGCGTGTGTCGAAGACCTCTCCCGCGATCCCGAAGTACTGCACTTCCGGCTCGTCGAAGAATTGGTTGAGGTCGGTGGTCAGGCCCGTTTCGGACGTCACGAGATCATCGACTCCCGACAGTCGACGTCGATCGGCTGGGCCCGATCGATCGAAGACGCCCAAGAGCGGGAGGGCGCCGGGATCGACTCCGAGGTTCGGCGTGCCGACCAGTACGACGCGCTCGACCCAGGTGTCGGCACGAGGGGGTGGCGCGCTGGCGAAGAACACCTCTTGGTCGAGATGGGAGCGCTCGAGCAGGTAACGAATCACCAGGCCCCCCATCCCATGAGCGACGACGTCGGTCGAGAATCCGCGACGCGCGCGGTCGAGCAGTAGCTCATACAGGCGATTGGCCGTCTCCGAGATCGGACGACCGCTGGGATACTGAAAGGCGATCACGTTGGCGCGTGTCGAGAGGAGACCTCCCGGACCGGGGTCCGGAATCCAATCGGCCACTCCCGTGTAGTCGATGGGCGACTCGAGGTAGCCGTGCACGACCAGCAGATTGCGCGTGGCATCGGAGACGAAGAAGTCGGCGAGGGATCCTCGGCCAATGACCGCATTCTCTTCACCGTTCAGGATGGGTAGCGTGCGACCTCGCCGGCGCGAGAATGGCACCCGCTTCTCGGGATCGATCAGCTGCGTCTCGGCGTGCAGCGCGAGGAACAGGTCGACCGGCAGCGCGAAGAGGGTCCCGAGTCGCTGAGAGAGCAGGGCGATTCGGTTCTGATCCGGGAATCGCTCAAACGTCTCCAGGAGCCGCGGCGATCCAGATTCGTCGAAGACTTCGAGCTGCTCTTCCGCAAAGGTCGCGGCCAATTGAGTGACGAGATCAGCCCGATAGCCGATCGTGATCCGGGCGGCGGAGCGCAGCGGCAGGTCGACCGGCTCGAAGCGGTAGTGATCGACGGTCGAGAGCGTCTCGAGGCGGCCGTCGACTCGCAGGACCCGGAGGGTCACCGGCGCGATCAATGCACCGGCCGGAATCACGATGCCGACACCGAAGTGAGGGCTCTTCGGGTCGGTGACCTCGATCCGCCCTCCTCCCGGCCCGACGACTCCCTCGGCCAGCAGCTCCTGCAACACCGGGGTCGGGGGCGGAGCGTCGCTCTCGGCGCCACCGCAGCCCGTGAGGGAAGCGGCGCACGTCAGGACGCAGAGCAGACGAATGGATGGCGTGAGTCGGTGGTGTGGTGACATGGGTGGGGTTCGATCGGAGCTGAGGGGGAGGGTGGAAAGGACTCCCCCAAGCTATCAGCGAGATCGCCGTATGTCACTATTTGACAGTTGTTTTTGTCGCTCGATCAGCCGCGGCTCTTCGGCTTGCCCCGAAAGAGGAAGGCCAGGCAAGCGATGCCGAAGAAGCCCAGGTGGTTCCAAAGCGTGAGGCCGGTGTCGGTGTTCAGCTGGGGAAGCTCATTGGGAAAGCCGTTGCCGGAGAGCAAGCTGATGGTCGCTGTGATCGCGGGGGCCGTGATCAGACTCGTGACGACACCGAGGAGGATGGCGAGCACCAGACCGGCGAGAACCTTCTTCTTGAAGGCGACGAAGAGCACTCCGAAGAGCAACGCGTACGAAAGGCTCACTCCGAGGTGGACGCCCCATCCGATCGGCTGGGCGAGGGCACTCGGGTAGTTACCGTCCGCGACGATTCGATTGCCGAGGTGCGACACGATCGCCGAGCCATAGCCGTAGACCGGGATCTGCACTCCCACGAAGACGAGCGCGCCGAGGATTGTCGCGACCAGCGTCGCACGCACGAAGCGCTTCATCTCGACACTCGCACCCGGGGACGAAACGGACAAGACGGTGGACTGCATGACGTGCCTCGCATCCATTCAAAAGAGCTCACTGGGAGCACCAACGCATCGGCGCTCGACAGCGGGCTCGGATGCCGGGTCGAGGTCATGGTTTCGAAATGGCCGGCGAAGGCATCAGTCGCCGACGAGCTCCGTCGGTGAGAGCGCGCGTCGATCGGGAGCGCCGTCGCTCTCATCGAGGAGGCGGAGTCGTCCGAAGGCGAGAATCGTCCGAACACCATTCTCGGGCTCGCGAATTACCCAACGCCACGGACGCCAAAAGCGGCCATGGACAGAGTGCCAGCTCATGAAGTCGAAGACGCGTTGAGCGCGATCGCCACCTCTGAAGACCTCGAGCCTCTCCAAGCGCCAGTTCTCCGACGAGATCCAGTACACGCGGCGCTCGCCAGCGTCCCCGACCTTGCGCCGCGCCTCGACGCGTCGACAGCTCACGCCGTGGCCATCTCGGCTCAACGCGGCCTCGCCGAGGAATCTCCAGGCGAAGCGGTTGGTCTCGATGGGAGCGAGATCCTCGCAGGTCAGCAAGGAGCCCAGCACGGGCTGAGACTTGTCGGCGGCCTCCAACCGCCGAAGCCCGTCGGTCTCTCCGCGGTACCAAATCGATGCCGGGAATCGGGGTCGCCCCTGAACGAGAACGCCTCCGCTTTTCTCCTCGTCTCCAGCTCCGATGCGGAGAAGCCTTTGATTCCCTCGCTCCAAGCGCTCGTTGGCCTTCCACACGAAGGAAGCCCGCCAGCGCTCCTCACCCTCATGAAACATCGTCCCGCTGCCGGACTCGTTCAGCCAGCCCGAGTCGAAGGCGAGGAGATAGTCGAGGATCTCGGCGCCGTACGCCTCGGGGTCCTCGGTCGTGAACCGTGGCTCGGGCGGCATTGGAACGCTCGGACTGGCCTCTTCCTCGGGAGTGGCCTTCGGGTCCTTCTTGGGCTCCCGGGGTGCGTTGGGTGAGCTCTCCTCCTCTTCGGGGAAGCCTCGTCGAGTGCCGCGTCCATGGCGCGGATCGGTCGGCTCGGGCTTGTTTCGAGTCGCCGGGTTGGGCGTCGGGCGAGGTTGTGGCTGCTGCCGCGGCGTCGGGTTTCGCTGAGGAGGCTGCTGCGGCAGACCCGTCGGTAGGAAGCTCGTGAGCGCGAGAAGCGGAGTGATGATCAAGGACATCGGTGCGATCCTCCACAATGGGAGTTTCGAAGGGAGATGAGAGTCACACCCAGAACACCCGGGGACCCGATCGTTCAATTCCGATCATATCAACTGTGTAGGGCGCGACCATCCACCGCCAGAGCGGCTTCTTTGATCACCTCGGCCAGGGTCGGGTGCGCATGGCAAGTGCGGGCGATGTCTTCGCTGCTAGCACCGAATGCGATCGCGGCCGTCGCCTCGGCGATCAGGTCCCCCGCCCGCGGGCCGAGAATGTGGACACCGAGGACACGGTCGGTCTCGGCATCGGCGAGGATGCGCACCTTTCCGACGGTGTGCCCCAGCGCTCGCGCTCGCCCGTTGGCCGCGAACGGGAATTGCCCCACCCGATACTTGCGCCCTGCTTCCTTCAGCTCGGCCTCGGTGCGGCCGACGGACGCGATCTCGGGCATGGTGTACACGATGTTGGGGATCGTGTCGTAGTCGACGTGACCGTAGCCCGTGATCAGGCGTTCGACACAGGCGATGCCTTCTTCCTCGGCCTTATGGGCCAGCATCGGTCCTCGAACGACGTCTCCGATGGCGAAGATGCCGGGGACGGAGGTTTGAAAGCTCTCGTCGATCGGGATGCGTCCTCTTTCGTCCGTCGTGAGTCCGACGCTTTCGAGGCCGAGGCCCTCGGTGTTGGGACGTCGGCCGACGGCGAGGAGCACGCGATCACAGCGGATCGGCTCTTGCCCATCACACTCGACGAGGCACCGGTCTCCTTGGCGGGAGGCACCGACGACTCGGCTGCCGAGCCGGAAAGTGAGCCCCTGTTTGGCGAAGAGGCGTTGTGCGTCCTTGGCGAGTGCGTCGTCGAAGCCCAGCAAGATGCGATCGAGGTACTCGAGTACCGTGACCTGCGAGCCGAGCCGAGCCCAGACGGAGCCGAGCTCGAGCCCGATCGCCCCGGCCCCGATCACGACCAAGTGGTCCGGCACCTCGGGGTAGGCGAGCGCTTCGGTGCTGGTTCCGATGCGATCACCGTCCAGCTCGACGCCCTTCAGCTCGGCCACGCGGCTACCGGTCGCCAGGATCACGCGCTCGGCGACGACCTCTTCGGCGCTGCCGTCATAGCCATGCACACGAACGCGCCCGGGTGCGAGGAGCTCTCCGCGGCCGGTGAAGCGATCGATGCCGTTCTTCTTCATGAGCTGGCCGACGCCTTCGGCGAGACCGTCGACGGTCTTCACCTTGCGGGCGAGCATCGTCTCGAGATCGAGCTGTCTGCCTTCGATGCGGATCCCGTGCTGCGCGAAGGAGTGTCCGGCTTCGGCGAAGAGCTCGCTCGACTCGAGGAGTGCCTTGCTCGGAATGCAGCCGACGCGGAGACAGGTGCCGCCGAGCTGAGGCTCCTTCTCGACGATGGCGACCTTCCATCCGAGCTGGGCGGCGCGAATGGCCCCGATGTAGCCGCCGGGTCCAGCGCCAATGACGACCAGATCGTAGGGTGCGGACATGGTTTCCTCAGATCTCGAGAAGCAGGCGGGCCGGCTCTTCGAGGGCATCCTTGATGCGCTTCAAGAAGGTCACGGCCTCGCGTCCATCGATGATGCGGTGGTCGTAGGTGAGCGCGATGTACATCATCGGGCGCACGACGACTTGGCCCTCGACGGCGATCGGCCGGTCCTGAATGGCATGCAGCCCCAGGATCGCGCTTTGAGGCGGGTTAACGATCGGTGTCGAGAGCAGCGATCCGTAGACTCCGCCATTCGAGATGGTGAACGTGCCGCCTTGTAGCTCCTTGAGCTCGAGCTGGCCGGACTGTGCGCGGCGAGCGTAGTCGGCGATCGTGCGCTCGACCTCGGCGAAGCTCAGCAGCTCCGAGTTGCGAATGACCGGAACGACCAAGCCCTTGCCGCCCCCGACCGCGATGCCGATGTCGAAGTAGTTGCGATAGACGACGTCCGTCCCGCGGATCTCCGCATTGACCACGGGCTGCTGGCGCAATGCATCCACGGCCGCCTTGACGAAGAAGGACATGAATCCCAGCTTGACCTCGTAACGCTGGAGGAAGGCCTCCTTGTGCTTCTTGCGGAGGGTCATGACCTCGGTCATGTCGATCTCGTTGACGGTGGTCAACAAGGCAGCGGTCTGCTGAGCCTCGACCAGCCGCTTGGCGACCATGCGGCGCAGGGGGCTCATGGGCACGACCTCTTCCTCGCGTCCCGCCACGGAGCCCGTCACCGAAGCCCCCGAGGGTGGTGGCGAGCTGGCCTGAAGCTCCCGAGCCGCCCGCTCCACGTCCTCCTTGAGGAGACGGCCGCCGGGTCCACTCGGAGCTGCCTGGGCCGGCGTGAGCCCATGCGTCGCCAAGGCACGGGCCGCAGCAGGCATCACGTGGGTCGCCCCGTCGGTTCCGTTGCCGCCGGTCGTGTTGGCCGCGGAGCTTGGAGCCTCGGCGGCGCGCTCGCCCTTTGGCTCGGTCTTTGGCGCTGCCCCTTGAGGAGCGGCGGCCTCGGCATCGAGATGACCGACGACGTCTCCCACGTTCGCGACATCGCCCGTCTTCTTGAGAACCTGAGTGATCTTGCCGGCCTGCGGGGCGAGGACCTCGACCGTCACCTTGTCGGTCTCGATGACGACGACGGCCTCGTCCTGACCGACCCAGTCGCCTTCCTTCTTTAGCCAATCACCGATCTGGACCTCGGTGATCGACTCACCGACCTCGGGCACCTTCAGCTCGACGGTCATCCGTGCGGTTCCTTCGCCTTTCCTGCGCTTCAGCGTTTGGGCTGGAACGCCTGCTCCAAGAGTCGCTCTTGTTCCATTCGATGCGCGCTCGCTGATCCCGTCGCGGGGCTCGCCGACTCCACTCGGCACACGTGGGACATGGGGAAGCGCCCCAACAGGCGCTCTCCGAAACGCACGCGCAGGTATCGGGAGGCGCCCATGTTCTCCGGCTCCTCTTGCACCCACACCACCGACGTTCCGTCCCCATAACTCGAAAGTGCCTCGGCCACCACTTCCTCGCTCAAAGGATAGAGCTGCTCGAGTCGCAAGACCGCGACATCGGACCGCCCCAGCTGCTCGCGCTGCTCGATCAAATCGTAGTAGACCTTGCCGCTGCAGAGCAGGACGTGGCGCACCTCTCCGGGATCGCGCGTGAGAGTATCCGGCAGGATACGCTGGAAGCGTCCTTCGGCGAGCTCGGCGAGCGAGGAGCGCACTTGGGCATGGCGCAGCAGGCTCTTGGGCGTGAACACGATCAGGGGCTTGCGCCAAGGCCTCAGCACCTGGCGGCGGAGGCAGTGGTAGTACTGAGCGGGTGTCGTGGGCTGGACGACCTGAATGTTGTCCTCGGCGGCCAGGGTCAGGAAGCGCTCGATCCGGGCGGCCGAGTGCTCCGGTCCCATGCCCTCGTGTCCGTGCGGCAACAAGAGAACCAAGCCGCTCAGGCGCTTCCACTTGTCCTCGGCGCTCACGAGGAACTGATCGATGATGACTTGCATGGCATTGCAGAAGTCACCGAACTGAGCTTCCCAGAGCACGAGTCCGTCGGGACACTCGAGGGAGTATCCGTACTCGAACCCGGCGACACCGGCTTCCGAGAGCGGGCTATTCCGAATCAGGACCTCGCCCTGATCGGTTGCGACCTGGCCCAGAGACAGATAGGTCTCCCCCGTCTTGACGTCGTGCAGCACGGCATGACGGTGGCTGAAGGTCCCTCGCTCGCTGTCCTGCCCCGTCATGCGAAGTCGACGGCCGGCGGCCACGATGGTGGCGAAGGCGAGCGCTTCGGCCGCTGCCCAGTCGAGCGTCTCCTCGCCCATGGCCATCTGACGACGGAGCCCGAGCCAACGCTCGATCTTCGGGTGCGGGGTGAATCCTTCCGGCACCCGCGTGAGCTGCATCATGAGCTCGCTCAGACGCTCGATCGTTTCAGGAGCCTCCGGGTCGGGAACGTCTCGGTCCAAGCCGCCCAGGTAGGACTCCCAAGTCAGAGCGAGCGGATCACCACGGGGAGTGAATTCAGGCTCTCGAGCCGCGGAGAGATCCTGCTCGAGCTCCTCACGGCGGCGCACGACGATCTCGTCGGCCGTGTCACTCGTGAGGCCACCGAGCTGGAGCAAGTGCCCGAGGTATCCCTCGCGAACGGTCTTTCGCTGACGGATCGCTTCATAGAGCTGAGGCTGGGTGAACGCCGGCTCGTCACCTTCATTGTGGCCATGGCGGCGATAGCCATACATGTCGATCACGACATCGCGGCCGAAGGTCTGCCGAAAGTCGAGGCTCAGCTTGACGACCTGTGCCACCGCTTCGGGGTCCTCGCCGTTCACATGGAAGATCGGGATCTGGAGCATCTTGGCGACGTCGGTCGCGTACCGGCAGGATCGACCTTGCTCGGGTGGCGTCGTGAACCCGATCTGATTGTTCACGACGACGTGGAGGGTCCCCCCGGTTCGGTAGGCATCGAGCTCGCTGAGGTTGAGCGTCTCCTGGATGATTCCCTCGCCGGCGAAGGCTGCATCGCCGTGAATCAGGATCACCAGTCCGCGCTGATGCTCGCGATCCCCGAATCGGTCTTGCTTGGCGCGCAGGCGTCCAAGGGCGACCGGATTGACGAACTCGAGGTGACTCGGATTGAAGCACAGCGAGAGGTGGACGTCCCGTCCCGAGGCGGTCGCGCGGTCGCCGGAGTACCCGAGGTGGTACTTGACGTCGCCGGTGCCCATCTTCGCCACTTGGGCCGGGTCTTCGAACTCGTGGAAGATCTCGCGAGGGCTCTTGCCGATGATGTTGGCGAGAACGTTGAGCCGCCCACGATGGGCCATGCCGACGACGATCTCCTCGATGCCGTGCTCGGCGGAGCGCTCGACGGCAAGGTCGAGAAGCGGGATCAGGCTCTCGGCGCCTTCGAGCGAGAAGCTCTTGGCTCCGAGGTACTTCTTTCGGATGAACTCCTCGAAGATGGTCGCATCCGTGAGCTTGGTCAGGATGCGGCGCTGCTCCTCGCGGCTGATGGCGAGGCGGTTCTGGGTGGACTCCATGCGATCTTGGAGCCAGTTCTTCACGTCGAGATCATCGATGTGCATGAACTGCACGCCGATCGAGCGGCAGTAGGTGTTTCGAAGGCGCTCGAGGATATCGCGCAAGGTGGCGCGTCCCACCGCTCGAATGGTCCGGCACGAGATCGGACGATCGAAATCGACGTCGGACAAGTCGTAGTGAGCCGGGTCGAGCTCCGGAACCGGATCCGGCTCGCGGAAGCCGAGCGGATCGAGTCGGGACAGCAGATGACCCCGCACGCGATAGGCCCGAATCAGCTGATCGACGCGGTCCTGGAAGCTCGCCGCTTCGTCGGCACGCGACACCGTTCCGGCCGCGGGGAGTGAGGCCGGTCGGAAGAGGCTCCCCGTTTGAAAGGTCGGTCGCGATCGCCAGCCGGCGGGCCGTTCGATCTCGACTTCCAAGGCCGTGAAGTAGTCGCGCCACTCGCTCGAGACGGATTGAGGGTCCCGCAGGTACTCGGCGTAAACAGACTCGACGAAGGGGAGGCTCTGGGCTGTCGGCTGTGCGTCGAACACGCTCATGAGGGTCTCTCTTCGGTCCACTTCGGAGACGTCGGTTCCGACAAGGGAGAGGATAGTGGCATAGCGTGCTCAGCCCGGCAACCGGGCGTCCACGACATCAGACGGCATCGAGCGTCAGCGACGCCGACGTCGCTCGCCGAAGTCGAGACACTCGGTGAGCGGGGCTTCGCGGTCCCAGCTCCGCCACGGGCAGCGCAGGTGGTCGGTCCACGCTTTGACGTCTCCCAGGTCGGCTGCACGCCAGATCGCGAGATCCACGGCCGGTGCGCTGAAGGCCTCGCGCCAGCTCGTGGGCAATCCGCTGAGCACCAGTCCCCCGATCCCGTCGACGAGAGTTCCGGCCAGGAGCGCCGGCCAGGCGGTAGCCCTCTCGGGAGCCACCAGGATCCAAGGGCGTTCGGAATCCGGTGCCGCGGCACGCAGGCCGAGGATTGCGGAAGCGATCGCGCGCGCCTGCCGGAGTGGGAGGGGATCTCCGAGGAGGTGGGAATCGGTGACCGCCAAGTGCCGTCGCGACCCATCCACCTCCAAGAGACCCGAGACGACCAGGCAAGCCGAGCTGGCAGTCACCGCGGCCGGATCGAGCTCGGTCGTGCCGGCCAGCCAGAGGATCACCGGTCCCTCGGGCTCGGCGCCCACCCAACGGTCGACGGTCAGCTCGATTCCGGTCTCCGTCGCCCAGCGCGCCCGCGTCGATGAGGAGTCGAGGAGGCCCAAACGCTGCTCGAGAGCTCGCCAGCTCTCCCCACCCAGGTCCGATCGGCGCACGGCGGGCCGGATATCGCGACCCGATCGAACGGTGTCTTCCCAAGCATTCGATGCCGCGGGAGGTGGCTCTCTCAGAGCCTCCTCGAGAGCCTGACGTCCGAGCATGCGCACCGTGATCGTCGAGGCGGGCTGACGGCCGCTCGGGTAGCAGCTCAACACCGAGGCGTCGGTCTCGACCTGCAAGTCGGGCTCCTCGACGGGTGAGGACTCCCCACGCAGGTGCAACGCCAAGAATCGATACAAGGCCTCCCGCATTGGGCGATTGTAGTCGTGTCCCGCCTCGAACTCGTGCAGTGCAAGCCGTTCTTCCACCTCGAGCGCTCGGTAGGCACCGCGCGCCTGCTCCTCGGCCGCTCGGGCCCCGGCGGGCGTGAAGGAGGGATCGTGCGTCGCCGTGATCAGCATCTGCGGCCGCGGGGCGATCAAGCCGGCCACGTCTCCCATGTCGGCGAAGCGGGCCAAGCCGTTCACGTGGCTGCAAGGACAGTGTCCGATGCCGGTCTCGAGGAACTCGCGGATCCGGGTGACGAAGACGACCGGGACCGCTACCTGGATGCGCTCGTCGATCGCCGCGGCGTAGAGCGTGTTCAGGCCGCCGCCCGAGGCACCGGTGCAGGCGATGCGGTCGGGATCGACATCGGCGCGCGTCAGCAGGTAGTCGAGCGCGCGGATCGAGTCCCAGACCATGTACGTCATGTTGTTTCGCCCGACCAGCACCGAGCGGTGGTACTCGCCATGACCATTGCCGTCGATCGCGCGCTCGCCCTGTCCGAACGCGTCGTAGGTCAGCGCGATGTAGCCGAGCTTGGCGAGGCCGATGCAACGCGCCTGCACGACCGGCTCGGCCTTGGAGCGCCCCCAGTGACCGACCGGATTCAGGACGGTCGGCAGTCGCTCTTCCGGGCCGCGGCCAGCGGGCACGTACACGTTGGCCGGAACTTCGAAACCAGGACGGCTCTCGAAGATGATCTTCTCGATCCGGTAGCCGTCGCGCTCGACCATGCCGACGGAGCGCACCTTCAGGTCGGTCCGCTCCGGGAACGGCTCGAGGCCGAGCGCTTCGCGAAGTCGCCGTCGAAGCGCCGGCTGGTATCCACGCCAGCGGTCGGCGTCCGTCTGCTCGGCTCGGATACGGGCATGCGCGGCCTCGGCAGAGGCACTCGTCTCGGCGATGAGCCGCTCGACGAGTGAGGTCGGTGCTTCATCAGGAGGTCCCCGCCGGACGCGATCGACGAGGCCGGGATCGAAGAAGGCGTCTTGAACGAGCCAGACCGCGTCAACGACCTCGAAGCCAGGACCGCGATCTCGAACCTCCAGCTCAATCGGCAGCGTGCCGACGGTCACGGAGCCCGCCAAGCGCCAAGTGAAGCCGCGTCCGGACGTCTCGTGATGTGTCACCGGCATCTCGACGTCGTCGATCGCGAGCGCGAATCGTCGATCCTGGCCGTCGCCTTCGTAGGCGCGTACCCAGCAGTATGTGACTCCTGGATTCAGCGTGACGGTCGTGGTCAGCGGTCGTTCGGCGATGCCGCTGGCGTTGGAGACGCGGAATCCCGAGCCCGAGTAACCGGGCACGTTCTGCTGTACTCGCCAGGGGCCGTCGAAGGCTTCGGCTTCGATCAGGCGATGGGCGCTTTTGGGAGCGCGGAGCTCGGCCACTCGACGCAATCGCATCTCGGAGAGGAAGGCGTGCGGACCGGGTCCTTCGAGGGCCCGAAGCGAGACCCGCAACGTGCCCTCGGACGTCCACCATTCCGGGGGCACGACGAGAGGCCACCACGCGAAGCCGTCGTCGCTCGATCGCGCGAGAGTGAGCTCTCGATCACCGACGAGGAGCCGCGCCGTGCGGCGATCCCCTTTGCCGCCCCACCGCAGCCACAGCACGGTCGTTCCAGGGACGCGATCGTCGACACGGAAGACGTGCTCGATCGGTCCGGCGCCGGTCCAGGCATAGCTCTCGCCGGCGAACTCTTCGCCTTGGAGGTCGACTCGCTCGATCAGCGCCGGATCGCCACCCTGAACGTCGAGCCAGCCAAAGCCGTCGCGCATCGCGTCGCCAGTCGCAGGCGTCAGCAGCAGAGAGAGCCAGAGGGCGACTCGGATCGAGCCGCCGCGAAGCGTCAGCGGCCCAGACCGTACTTCATGATGCACCAGATCGCCGAGAACCCGTCGCGCCATCCGATCTTCTTACCTTCGGCATAGTCGCGGCCTTGATACGTGATCGGAACCTCGTAGATCCGCCAGCGGCCGCGGCTGATCTTGGCGGTGATCTCGGGCTCGAAGCCGAATCGATTCTGCTGGAGATCCTGAATCGAACGCAGCACTTCGGTGCGGAAGACCTTGTAGCAGGTCTCCATGTCCGTGAGATTCAGGTTGGTCATCATGTTCGACAGCAAGGTCAGGAACTTGTTGCCGAGGTAGTGCCAGAAGAGATGGACGCGGTGTACTTCTCCGAGGAACCGCGAGCCGTAGACGACGTCGGCGCGACCATCGAGGATCGGTCGCACGAGCGCCGGGTACTCGGCCGGGTTGTACTCGAGGTCGGCGTCCTGGATGAGCACGATGTCGCCTTGGACGTGCTGAAAGCCGGTTCGAAGCGCCCCGCCTTTGCCGGTGTTGGCCTCGTGGAAGATGACACGGACGTTGTCGTACTGGGCTTCGATCTCGCGAAGCACGTCCCGAGTCCCGTCCTTCGAGCCGTCATCGACCATGATGAGCTCTTTGTCGAAGGGCGCCTCTTGGACGCGTTGCACGAGCTCGACGACGGTCTTGGCCTCGTTGTAGACCGGAATCACGACCGAAAGCAGCATGGGACTTCTTGGTCTCGCAGAGTGACGTGTGGGGAATCGCTGGGGCTGAAGCGGCACATCATCTCGGGAAACGCACGCGGATGCAACCCAGGGGGCAGGAACCTCTTTGGGCTCGTCAGCCGACCGCCAACGCCCAGCCCCGAGGAACGAATGGCGACAGAACAATGCCCGGCCAGCATCCCAGCCTCGAGGAACGAGGGGCGCCAGATCAAAGCCCGGGGCAAAGTCCCGGTGAATCGTGCAAGCCACGCATCGCCCAACGCCCCACGGATCGCCCATATCCAGCCCCGAGGAACGAGGGGCGCCAGATCAACACTCCAGCTCTCTACCGGTCCTCGAAGACCGCGGCTCTCACTCCGGGCAAGGGTCGTGACGGTGGGCGACCAGCACACCGAATTGCTGAGCGAAGTCGTCGATCAAGGTCGGAAACTCCCCCGATCGATCCGTGAGCTCTTCAGGATCCCCCTCGATGTCGTAGGCCCAGATCGTGTTCGGTGTCCACTGGAGATGTGGGTACTCCGTCGTGGGCTGCAGGGAGATGATGAACTTGTTGTGATTCGTTCGGCCGGCGCCGGCGAGGCTTCCGGCCTGCTCGATCAGGGCGATTCGGGTTCGCGCAGCATGATCTCCTTCCGGAGCCCACAGCGGTGAGACGTCTTCTGCGCGTGGGGTTGCTTGCGCAGGAGTCGGCACGGAGAGGCGCGGCACCTCGAGCAGCGCGCACACGGTCGGGACGAGGTCGATCGTCTTCACCAGGGATTTGACCTGGACTCCCGCCGGCACTCCGCCGCGAAGGATCCACGGCACCATCACGACCGGGTCGTACAGGCCATAGTGATCGAAGTAGATCTCGTGCTCGCCGAGCGATTCTCCATAGGTCCCGGTCAGAGTGACGAGCGTGCTCTCCAGCCGACCCTGCTCCGAGAGCCCGCCCACGAGGCGAGACACGGCGCCGTCTACGTCCGCAACGCGATCACGGTACAGCTCGACGATCTCGTCGTGGTCGATGCGCCCTCGCAGAAACCGCAAGCGATCACTCTCTCGCCAGCTGGGGCGCACGGGGAAAAGGATGTCGCCCTCGGGATCCTTGGCTTCCGCGGCATAAGGCGTGGTCGGGTCGGAGAGATGGATCCACAGGAATGTTGGCTTTGAGGGCCCTTCCAGCCAGCGGAGCGCCCGCTCGACGAGCTCTTGGGCCGATCCCTCGGGTCCCGTGCTCACGCGGAAGGTGGTGAAGCCTTGTCGCAGTCCGTGATCTTCGTCTTCGGTCACGACGTCGGTGCCGAGGAAGGCCGCGCAGGTGAAGCCCTGAGTGGCGAGATGCTCGGCGAGCGTCGTGGCGCCCGAGCACAGGGCTTGACCGTCCCAGTGGAGATCGAGGTCGATCGGATAGAGCGCCGTCGAGATGGCGCCCAAGGCCGGAACGGTCTCGTTGATCGCAGTCGCTGCTTGAAGGAAGAGGACGCCTTCACGGGCAAGGCGGTCGAGCCCGGGCGTTCGCCTCGGCCCCCCCAGGGCGCTGAGGGCGTCGCGACGAAGGCCGTCGACCGTGACGAGCACCAGGCTCTGGGGAGCTCGAGCTTCGCCGCTCGGGATCGGATCCGTGCCATCGTCCTCGCCAGTCATCCAGAAGATGAGCCATGCCGCCAGAAGGAGAAAGGCCACGAGGAAGACGAGACCGAGCTGCGATCGAATCGACTGACTGACACTCATGAATCGTCTCCTCTCGGGAACAGCTTCTCGAGATCGAATGCCGCCAGAAGCTCTCTCTGGAGCGTGGCGTACTCCTCATTCGGCTCGATCGCATCGAGGGGGCGTGCGAACAGGGGTAGGATCTCGGAGTCCGGCCGTCTTCGGGCGCTTTGGATCTCCTGGCGCTGCTGGCGGAGGCGGGGCAGGGCGCGCGTGAAGTCGTTGAGCGCGATGACGTCGGCGGCCCCCACCGCGCCGATGGATGTCCTTCGCTCTGGGCGCAAGAGCCACTCGGCCCATCGGCGCCGCCATGAGGCGCGCGGTGGCGGTGGACCAACGAATCGAAATGGCTCCTCGCGGAGCTGGGCCTGATAGTAGGTCCGGCGAGCCGTCAAGAGCAGGGCGGCCGGAAGCACGCGGGCCAGGTTCGCATCGTCGTAGTTCTTGAACACGGCGCAGAGCGGGTTGCGGATGTAGAAGACGCGTCGACGGCTCTCCTCGACGCGCATCGCCGTCGCGGAATGATGATGATACACGCGCGAGCTCGGCACGAAGTGAATTCGATGACCGAGCACCCACAGCCGCCAGCCGAGATCGACGTCTTCGTAGTAGGCGAAGAAGTCTTCGTCGAAGCCTCCGGCCGAGAGAAAGAGCTCGCGATCGATCGCCATCGCGCCCCCCATCGCGAACAGCGTCGGTCGCTCCTCACCCAGCGGATACGCCTTCGCGGGCTCACCATGACCGAGCTCGACGCCGATCCCGTGAAAGTTGGAGCCGCCTCCCGCGAAATCGATGCGCTCGCCGTCCCACGACAGGGCACACGACGTGGTCACCTCACAGCGTCCCGCCGCCAGCGGCTCGACCAGCGCACGCAGCCAGAGAGGGTCCACGCGCATGTCATTGTTCAAGAAGGCCACGAGCGGTTGGCGAGCGACCTCGGCACCGTGATTGGCTGCGCGGGAGAAGCCGGTGTTCACGTCGTGCTCGATCAGAGTGACACCGGCCGAGTGCGACCGCAGTAGCTCGAGCGAGCCATCGCGGGATCCGTTGTCGACGACGACGATCTCGATCGCGTCGGACGGATAGTCGAGCGCTTGGAGCGAGGCCAGGCAGGGACCCAGGTGCTCCTTGCCATCGTAGTTCGGGATCACGATCGAGACCCCGGGGCACTCACCCATCATCGGCTCGCTCATCGACCGCGGCGAAACAGCCCGAAGAGCCCGCTTCCCGCCAGCCGTCCTTCGAGTGTCGCGCAGCGCTTCTCGAGCTCGTGGCGCTCTCCGATCGCCCGGTCTCGCTCCGCGCGCGTTCCGTCGATCTCGGCTCGCAACGACTCGACCACACCTCGCAGCCGCTCCACCTCACCCGTGGCCGCGTCGAGATACTCCTGCCGCTGAGTCAGGTCCGCTTGGAGATGGTCCGGCACGTCGCTCGCCGTCTTCACCTGCTCCTGCAGGGCTCGAATCCGCTCGGAGAGTGCGAACACTTGGTCCGAGAGGAATCGGTTCTGCTGCGCGAGATAGCTCTCGCTGGAGGTGTCACTCATCGTTCCCTGTCGCTCCCTGGGCACCCACCGACTCGCCAGCATCCTGTCTCGACCGCGTCGCCTTCAGGCTCCGATAGAGCTCGACGAACTCCTCGGCATTCTGCGGAAGCGTCTTCACCTGGGGAAGGTTCTGGCGCAAGGATTCTGCCAGACCGCTTTCGTCACGCAACCGCGTCAAGGCCGAGCGCAGCGAGCGCGGGTCCGCGCGCTTGAAAAGCAACCCGTTCACGCCGTCCTGAATGGCCTCGGTCATGCCACCTAGATCCGCCGCCACGACCGGAATGCCGGCGGCTTGCGCTTCGAGCAAGACGAACGGCGTGTTCTCGTACCAGAGCGAGGGCACGACGAGCACGTCGATGCCGGCCAACGTCTCTGCGAGCTGGTGGGCCGCGAAGCCACCCGCGAAGTGGATGCGGTCGTCCCGCTGAGCCCGCCGCGCGAGGGGGCCCGTATACTCTTGGAAGACCTCGGGATCACCGAAGATCGTCAAGCGCGCCTCGGGCCATGCGAGCTCCAAGAACGCTCCCACCAGCAGGTGAACGCCCTTGTACTTGGCGATGCTGCCCAGATAGCCGAGCCGCAAGCGCTCCGCGGAAATCGGCTGGCGCGCGCTCGCCACCTCCGCCAGCCCGGCATCGACTCCATACCGAACGACTTGGAGCGACTCGGCGGGGTAGTCGTTCCGTACGAAGAGGCTCGCGAGAAACTCTGAGGGAGCGACGACGGCATCGGCGAGGGACACGATCTCGCGCAAGACGCGCGGTCGCGCTTCGGCCGCACGCAGATGCGCGAGGGGCGTGTCGACGTTGAGCGATCCGAGGGCCGGTTCGGCCGCGAAGATCGCGTCGGTCTCCGGAAAAGCTCCACTCTCGAGAGCGTCGTGCAGCGGTCCATAGCTGGCGTAGTGGCTGTCGCGTTCACACCAGACACACTCGAGCACGTCCACCGGCCCGCGGCACAGCATGTCGTCGTACTTCAGCAGCCGGGTGTCCGGGCACAGATAGTAGAAGTCCATCAGGTTGATGGCGATCGGGATCCCGCGCCGGTGTGCCTCCTCGATCAGAGCCGCCCCATGAAACCGCACGTGGAAGAAGTGCACGGCGTCGAAAGCTCGCTCGTCGAGGAAGCGACCGAAGCGCTCGGCGAGGAAAGGATTGTAGTACTCGGCGAGCGTGCGGTTCGGGGCCAGGTCGAGGCTCGCACTGATGCGGTGAACGGCGAGTCCGTCGACCTCGTCGTGCGCTTCCTCGACGAAGGGCCCCGCTCGTTCGAACTGGGGCTCGAAGGCATACAGAGTCACCTCGTGTCCGGCCGCCTGGAGGGCCAAGGCGAGGCGATAGACGTAGAGCTCTGTGCCCGTGCAGAAGCGCGGCAGGAACTGGTGGACGACGTAACAGACGCGCACGATTGAAGCTCGGGAAGTGAGCGACGAGGGTTCCGAAACGAGGCGTCAGGGTACCCGCGGCTCGACATCCTGGCAAGTCAAGGAGGCCGAGAGGGCGAGGGGCGGGGGTCGAGAATCTCGGCTGCTCGGGAGAATCCTCGGTTGACAGGGTCGAAGCCCGGGCCTACGCTCTTCGCACTTGAGACGCATTCTCAAGTGCGAAGCGCCGCTGAGTCGATAGGTCTCCCCACCACTCTGGAGCGTTGGCATGCCTCGTTCACGGATGTCCCTTTCAACCCTGTTGATGGCTCTCGGCCTCTTGTCGGCTTCGGCCTGGGCTCAAGAGCCGCCGACCGACGTCGAGGAGCGCTTGCGCAAGCTCGAGAAGAAGCTCGAGGAGCAGGGCAGCGAGAACACCGACCTGCGTCGTGAGATCGAGATTCTCCAACGGCAGGTTTTCGAGTCCGGCCAGGTCCCGGTGACCGAAGAGACGGTCGAGACGCGCGATGGCGATCGCCCGCGGAACCTCTCGGAGCGAGCGGCCGAGCAGAGCGAGCGTCTGGCGGGCAACAAGGGCGGCGTCTACGCCAAGCCCTTCCTCCAGCGCGCCACGTCGAGCACCTACGTGGGTGGATACATCGACCTGGAGTATGAGGACGCTCAGCGCTCGAACCGCCGATTCCTTCAGCATCGCTTCGTGCCCTACATCTTCTCGCAGGTGACGGACCGTGTCTCTGTCGCTGCCGAGATCGAGTTCGAGTACGGCGGGAGTGACGCGGCGAGGAGCGACGGCGAGACGAAGGTGGAGTTCGCGACCATCGACTACAGCTTCAGCGACGCGTTCGGATTCCGGGCCGGTGCTCTGCTCGTGCCACTGGGCAAGTTCAACCTCATCCACGACTCACCCGTGAACGACCTGACGGCGCGTCCCTTGGTCTCGACCTCCGTGGTCCCCACCACCCTGACCGATGCCGGGCTGGGCTTCTTCGGGTCGACCTATCCGGGCGAAGAGTCGAAGCTCGATTACGAGATCTACTTGGTGAACGGCTTTCAGGGGCTGGTCGAGACGACCGACCCGACGTCGTTGACCGGCTTCCAGTCGAACTTCAGCCAGTCGAAGGGCATTCGGGACGGTCGCCCCAGCTTGAAGACCGACAACAACAACTCGGTCGCGGGTGTCGGACGCGTGGCCTTCTCACCCTTCCTCGGCCTGGAGGTCGGCGCGTCGAGCCACATCGGCAAGTACGACGACCGAGCCGACAACTGGATGTGGATCTACGCCTTCGACATGGTCTGGCAGCCGACGGGACCCTTCGAGGTGATCGCGGAGTTCGCACGCGCCGAGATATCACGCGACCTGCGCGCTCGCCTCAGCGGTGTGCCGGACGACATGTGGGGCGTCTACGGACAAGCCAACTACCACTTCATGTTCGACGCCCTGCAGGACGCGCTGCCCTCGGTGTTCCTGCCCGAGTCGACCTTCACCGCCGTGACGCGGCTGGAGCACGTGGAGCTCGGCTCCGCGCGCACCGAGCGCCTGACTCTCGGCCTCAACTTCCGCCCCACCGAAGAGACCGTCTTCAAGCTCGACTACCAGTTCAACTGGGAGGATTGGTCGCGCACCCGGGTTCACAACGACGCGTTCGTATTCTCGATCGCGACCTACTTCTGAGGGGCCGGCTCGAATGAAGACGATGGCGATTCCACTCTTGTTGCTCGGCGCCTGCGCCAGCACGCCCGATCTGTCGGTCGAGTGTCGGCGAGACCCGGCGTCGACACGTGAGCGTCTCGTCGCCGTCTTTGCCGTCGCGAAGCAGGCGGGTACCGAGGGGCTGGAGACGGATTGGCAAGTGAGGACGTTGGACGAGACGACGGGCCTGCTGTTTCCGAAGCCGATTCAAGAGCGAGATCGGCTGCGGTTCGAGGTCGATTCCCTCCCATCGAACGGAAGCCGAGTTCGAGTCTGGATCCGGACGGAGCTCCGTCGACCGCAAGGCAGCCCAGGGCTTCGATGGCAGCGGGCGGCGACTCGCGAGGAACGGCTGACCGAGCTCAAAGAAGAGATCGAACGAGCGCTGCAAACGATTCCCGAAGCAAAGGACCTTCCCCGATGACTCGTCTGCTCAAAGCCATGGCCCTCACCGGCCTGATCCTCGGGCTCCTCGCGTCCATGATCCGGGCTCAGCCGGGCCCGAGAGTGCAGGAGGAGTATCTCACCGAGCAGCAGGCTCTGGAGCAGCTCTTCGGCGACGACTCGACCTTGGAGTGGGTGGACATCCCGCTCGACGAGTCGCTTCGCAAGCGAGTCGAGACGCGGCTCGAGCGGCGCCTTTTCGAGAAGGCCTTTCGCGTCGTGCGTAGCAGGCGCGGCGAGGAGCTTCTCGGATACGCGGTCGTGACTGAGGAGATCGGCAAGTACCGCCCCATCACGTTCGTAGTGGGAGTCACGCCTCGCTCGAAGGTCTCTCGAGTCGCGGTCATGGTCTACCGAGAGCACGTCGGCAATGACGTGAAGCGCCGCCGCTTCCTGGCCCAGTTCGACGGCAAGACGGCCCAGGATTCTCTGCGCCTGAATCGCGACGTCATCAACATCAGTGGTGCCACGCTCTCGGTGCGTGCCGTCACTCGGGGCACCCGCAAGATCCTCCACGTCGTCGACGAGCTGCTCCTGAGCAAGCGCCCGGTCGCGAGTCTTCAGTGGCAGCCGGTGATTTGGAAAGAAGACCACGATCAGCTGGGTCGAGCCGAGCCCGATCGCCAGCGCAGCGCACGGGTCGCCATGGGAACACTCCTCGAGATGACGCTCTACGGACCCGAGGCCGAGCGGAGCTCCGCTGTCACGGCTGCCTACGCCGAGGTGGAGCGACTCGAGTCTCTCCTCAGCACCTTCCGCCCCGAGAGCGAGCTCTCGCGAGTCAACCGCGAAGCGGCTTCACAGCCGGTCCCGGTTTCGTCGGACACCCTCGCCTGCGTCCGAGCGGCGCTGCAATGGGCCGAGGACAGCGACGGCGCTTTCGATCCGACACGCAGGGAGGGTGGATACCGTCAGGTCCGTCTCGACGAGGAAGCTGGCACGATCGCGTTCGAGCGAGCGGGTCTGAACCTCGACCTGGGCGGAATCGGTAAAGGCTATGCGTTGGACCGGGCCGCGGCCGTTCTGGAGCAGCATGGCATTCATCAGGCACTCCTGAACTTCGGTGGCCAGATCCTGGCTCTCGATCCCCCTCCGGGACGCGAGGGCTGGATCGTGGCCGTACGCGATCCCGAGCAGCCCGAGAGCTGGCTGGGTGGCTATCGCCTGCAGCGCGGGTCGATCTCGACTTCGGCGTTGTACGAGCGCGCGGGCCACATCGTGGATCCCCGCACGGGAGAGCCGGTGGAGAGCTTCGGATCGGCAACCGTGCTGGCCGCCAACGCGACCGATGCCGACGCCCTGTCGACGGCGGTCTCGGTCCTGGGTGCCGAAAGGTCCCGAGTGCTCTTCGAAGGTCGCGCGTCCACGTCGCTGTTGTTCGTCGATGAGAAAGGACGTCAGTGGCAGACTGGCACCGCGACGCTCGTTGCGTCAGCATGCCGCTGAGGGCGGTCCGTCTCCGTCCCACCGTCGTTTCCTGGTCCACGGTTTCGGGTGCATGACTCAGTACTACAAGATGCCCGGCTTCAGCCTGGCGCGCGCCAATCGATCGACCAAGGTCCTCCTGACGCTCTTTCTGATCAGCACGACCGGCGGCTTGGTGGTGGCCTTGCTCCAGTACTCCGATCGCGCCGGCGTCTCGCAGAAGGCGGCGGCTGAGTGGATCCATGGCAACGAGAGCGATCTCGAAGCGACCGAGTTCAAGTCGCCCAAGAGCTACCGCGAGCTCTTGGCCCTCACGCACGACCACGCCTTCTCGCTGCCGATCCTGCTCTTCGTGCTGCTCCACCTGGTGGCGCTCTGCACCATCGGCGAAGGCTGGAAGATTGCCCTGTACCTGGCGGGCTTTCTCTCCCTGTTCGGCTCTCTGGCCGGCCCCTGGCTCATCGCGTATCAAGGCGAAGGCTGGAGCGCGCTGCTCATCGGCTCGGGTTCGGTGATGAGCCTGGTGATCGCCGTCGCGACGCTCTTGTGCCTTTGGGAGACCTGGGGTCTAGGCCCCTACCGCCGCTGGCGCGGCCGCCCCGAAGCTCGCCCCGCCGATCCGCTGTTCTCGAAGCGGCGAGAGAGCTGACGCCGGGTGCGTCCCGCGAAGCGCGGAGTCGGTGCGCGAAGCGGACGCCCCAACCGTGCGCGACCACGGATCCTCGTAAAGGAAAACTCGGAGTGCGATCACGCCAGGAAGGACCACACCCCACCGTATCTCAGTCCACCCAGTCGGCCACGAAGACGTTGGTATCGCGCGGCGTGCGGTTGTTGCGGTTGGATGCGAAGACGAGCATCGTGCCTTCGCGGTTGAACATCGGGAAGCCGTCGAAGGTCTCGTTGGTCGTGATGCGCTCGAGGCCGCTGCCGTCCTCGTGGATCAGGTAGAGGTCGAAGTCACGGCCATCGGGAGCGTGCATGTTCGAGCAGAAGATGATGCGCTCACCGTCCGGATGCCAGAAAGGCGCGAAGTTCGCCGCACCGTTGCTCGTGACCGGGCGCTTGTTGGAGCCGTCGGCGTCCATGACGTAGATCTCGAGGCTGGTCGGTCGGTAGAGATTCTGCTTCGCGAACTCGAGATACTCCTCGAGCTCTTCGCCTTCGGGATGGCGCGCTCGGAACACGATCTTGGTTCCATCGGGAGAGTAGAACGGGCCGCCGTCGTTTCCGATGGTCTCGGTCAGACGCAGGACGTCGGTGCCATCCGACTTCATCGAGTAGATGTCGAGATCGCCGTCGCGGTTCGAGGTGAAGACGATGCGCTCGCCATCGTGCGACAACGTCGCTTCCGCGTCGTAGGCGTCGTTCTCGGTCAGGCGTCGGACATTCGATCCATCCGGGTCGGCTTGGACGATCTCGAAGCCCGGGTAGATCGGCCACACGTATCCGAAGCGACGATAGTCGGGTCGCGGCGGACAAGCCTCGTCGGCAAAGCGTGTCGTCGAGTAGGTGACGCCCGAGCCGTCGGGAAGGAAGTAGGAGCAGGTCGTCTTGCCGGCTCCGTCACTGATCTGGCGGCGCCCCTGACCGTCGACGCCGACGATGAAGATCTGATCGCAGGGCAAGCCGTCCGCGGACTGGAAGATGATGTGCTTTCCATCGGCGGAGAAGTAGGCCTCAGCATTCTCACCCGCGAAGGTGAGCTGACGGAGGTTGCTCAAGTGCCGAGCTTCGCCAGGCAGCAGCTGCGCTTTCGGTTCGGTCTCGGGCTCGCCCGCCACCACATCCTGAGTGCCCTCGGGGGCGGCCGATTCCTTCGGCGCCTCTTTCGCGTCGTCCGTCGACTCCTCCTGCCCGGACTGGCAGCCCCCGAATCCAAGGACCGCCCATCCCAGCAACAGGACCGAGCTCAACGTCTGCATCCACTTCATGGCCAACCGCCTCCCGTTTCTGTCTCGGATCCCGCCGAGATCTTCGCGATTCGTTGATGGTTCCGCCCCCGAAAAGGGGCCTGCCTCAATTCTCGTTCGGTGTGACTTTGGGGCCGAGCGTGACCAAGAGATCCCCGGCGTTGACGGTCTGTCCCGCCTCGACGTGTATGGACTGCACCACGCCCTCGACTTCGCCCGCGATCTCGTTCTCCATCTTCATGGCTTCCACGATCAACAGCGGTTGACCGGGAGCGACGCGGTCGCCGAGTGCCACCAACAGCTGGGTCACGATTCCGGGAATGACGCTCTCGACCTTCTCTTCTCCGTCGCCACTCGCCCCGGCCAGGGCGTCAAAAGCGGCTGCCGCCCTCTCACGCTCGTCGACGATGCTGACCTCGGTCTGAACCCCTCGCAGACCCAGAACGTACCGAGAGCCCCTCTTAGCGGGCAGCCTCTCGACGAAGACGGGCCACGAGCGGTCTTCGACCCGGAAGGAGTACTGCGACGAACGATCCAAGCGTGCGACCTCGATCTTTCGCTGCCTTCCGTCGATCTCGGTCACGAAGCCGTCGCGGGTCTCACGCAGCACGACCTCGAGCTCGCGGGATCCGACCATCACGGTGTATCGCATCATCGTCCGCCTCGCATCTGCGCTCGTCGCCCGGCGAGCTTCCAAGGGCTCACTGAAGGAGCCGAAGACGTGGCTTCGGTCTTCAGATGGCTGCGGCTCTTCTCGAGTGCGGCCAGCACTGCGGCCATCGAGGCGAGCTCCTCGAGGGCGAAGTCCGGCTCGGCGGCACGAATCGCGTCGACCTCACTCTCCAGGAAGTGCGTGTCGTACCTTCCGGATCGGAAGCGCGGATGATCGAGGATGCCCCGAATGGTCTCGGCGCTGGTCTTCACCCCGGTCAACGTCAGCTCGGTGAGTGCCGATCGAAGTCGTGCCAAGGCCATTTCGCGATCCGGTGCCCAAGCGATCAGCTTGGCCAGCATGGGATCGTAGTGCAGCCCGACCTCGAGTCCCGTGAAGACCGCCCCGTCGAATCGAATGCCGGGGCCGCTCGGGATCTCGACGGCTCGAAGCTTGCCGGTGGCCGGTAGGAAGGTCGCTGGGTCCTCGGCGTTGATGCGTGCTTCGATCGCGTGTCCGCGAGGCACGATGTCCGACTGCTTCAGCCGCAGCTTCTCGCCGGCCGCGATGAAGAGCTGCTCGGCGACGAGGTCGACGCCCGTCACCATCTCGGTGACGGGGTGCTCGACCTGAAGCCGGGTGTTCATCTCGAGGAAGTAGAAGTTCAGCTGCTCGTCGACGAGGAACTCCATCGTGCCTGCTCCGACGTAGCCGAGTGCTTCGACGGCACGGACGGACGCCTGGCCCATCTTCTGACGCGTCGCCTCATCGATCAGCGGCGACGGCGTCTCCTCGATCAGCTTCTGGTGTCGACGTTGGACGGAGCACTCGCGCTCTCCGAGGTGGATGCCTTGGCCATGGCGATCGCCGAGCACCTGAATCTCGATGTGATGCGGCGTCTCGACGACCTTCTCCAAGTAGATGCGCGCGTCCTGGAAGGACTTGCTGGCTTCGGAGCGCGCCATGCCCGCCGCGCTGAGCAGATCCTTCGGATCACGGACGACGCGGATGCCTTTGCCACCGCCCCCGCCGACCGCCTTGATCATCACGGGGTAGCCGATCTCCTCGGCCGCCTTCTCGAGCTCGGCGTCGTCCTCGACGCTGTCCTGCAGTCCGGGGACGATCGGCACGCCGGCCGCGGCCATGGCCCGGCGGGCCGCGACCTTGTCTCCCATTCGCTCGATCGACTCGGCCGAGGGGCCGATGAAGACCAGGCCGGCTTTCTCACACGCGCGCGAGAACCCGGCGTTCTCCGACAGGAAGCCGTACCCAGGATGAATGGCCTGAGCGCCCGACTTCCGCGCGACCTCGAGAATCTTGCCGGTGTCGAGATACGACTGAGACGCGGGCGGCGGTCCGATCGGATAGGCCTCGTCGGCGAGCCGAACGTGCAGGGCGGTGCGATCGGCTTCGGAGTAGACGGCGACGGTTCGGACTCCGAGCTCGCGGCAGGTACGGATCACCCGGACGGCGATCTCTCCGCGGTTAGCGATCAGGACCTTATCGAAAGGCGGCGGCATCGGTCGCTCCCGACCCGGCTCAGAGCGGGATGTTGCCATGCTTCTTCGGCGGGTTTTGGTCGCGCTTGTTCTCGAGCATTCGTAGTGCCGAGATCAGACGCGGTCGGGTTTGGCTCGCCTCGATCACGTCGTCGATGTAACCACGCTCGGCTGCCGTGAAGGGGTTGGCGAACTTCTGCCGGTACTCCTCGGTCAGGCGGGCCTCCTCGGCCACCGGGTCGTCGGCGGCCGCGATCTCGCGGCGGAAGATGATCTCGACCGCTCCCTTGGCCCCCATGACGGCGATCTCGGCCGTGGGCCAGGCAAAGTTGAAGTCGCCGCGGATGTGCTTGGAGTTCATGACGTCGTACGCGCCTCCGTAGGCCTTGCGCGTGATGACGGTGATCTTCGGGACGGTCGCCTCGCAGAACGCATAAAGGAGCTTCGCCCCATGCTTGATGATCCCGCCGTGCTCCTGCTGAGTTCCAGGCAAGAAGCCGGGGACATCCTCGAACACGACCAGCGGGATGTTGAAGGCATCGCAGAAGCGCACGAAGCGGGCGCCCTTCTGAGAGGCGTCGATGTCGAGCACGCCGGCGAGGTGCGCGGGTTGATTGGCGACGATCCCCACCGGTCGCCCGTCGAGACGCGCAAAGCCAACGACGAGGTTGCGCGCGTAGCCCTCGTGGACCTCGAAAAAGTGGCCGTCGTCGCAGACGTACTGGATCGCTTTCTTGATGTCGTATGGCTTGTTGGGGTTCTCGGGTACGAGCTGGTCGAGCTCGGCGGCGCGGCGATTCGGATCGTCCGAGGTCGGACGGCGCGGTGGATCTTCCTGGTTGTTCAAGGGCAGGAATCCCATCAGCTCGCGGATACCGAGCAGGCACTCCTGGTCGTTCTTGGAGGCGAAATGAGCGACACCGCTCTTGGTCGCATGGGTGGTGGCGCCCCCAAGCTCTTCGCTCGTCACCTCTTCGTGCGTCACCGTCTTCACGACGTTGGGCCCGGTGACGAACATGTAGCTCGTGCCTTGGACCATCCAGACGAAGTCGGTGATCGCTGGCGAGTACACCGCGCCTCCGGCACAAGGGCCCATGACGGCCGAGATCTGCGGGATCACGCCCGAGGCGAGCGTGTTGCGCAAGAAGATGTCGGCATAGCCACCCAGACTGACCACGCCTTCCTGGATGCGCGCGCCGCCCGAGTCGTTGAGCCCGATGACCGGCACGCCCGCTTTCACGGCCATGTCCATGATCTTGCAGGTCTTCTCGGCGAAGCTCTCCGACAACGAGCCGCCAAAGACCGTGAAGTCGTGGGAGAAGACGTAGACGGGTCGGTCCTCGATGAGACCGTAGCCCGTGACGACGCCATCACCGAGGATGAGCTTCTGCTCCATGCCGAAGTCGCGGCAGCGATGGGTCACGAAGGCATCCATCTCGACGAAGGAGCCGGGATCGAGAAGCAGATCGAGACGCTCGCGCGCCGTCAGCTTGCCGCGCTCATGCTGGGCGGCGATCCGCTCGACCCCGCCCCCGAGCTTGGAGAGCTCTCGTCGCTCGTGGAGCTCGGTCAGCGGGTTGGGTCCCTCCCCGGCGGAGGTTTCTGCCATCGGTCCTCATCCTCGTCCGATCACGCTGCGGACGATTGCCGCTCGCCCGCGAGGCGCTGATTGAAACAGGTTTGCCAAGCAGGGGAAAGGGGACGCTCGGTGTTCGCGTGATCTGCTGCGAGGGTAACCTGTCGAGGAGCCCGATCGACGGGTCGGCCACGCGCGGTCGCCCCGCCTAGGTAAGCTAGCTCTGCGGAGGCGTCATTCGGGTGAGCGTTGCTTCGGCGTCCAGCTCTGCGATGGCCGTCCGGACGTGGTGGCGAAAGCGGCGGTGATGGCCGTCGAGCGTGGCGCCGACTTCATCGATCTCAATCTGGGCTGCCCTTTGGACGCCATCACGCGGCGCGGTGGCGGAGCCGTGCTGCTCGAACGGCCTCGGCGAGTGGGCGAGATCGTCGCGACGCTCCGGGCGGCGGTCGAGGTACCGATCAGCATCAAGGTGCGAACGGGCTGGCGCGATGAGAAGCCGACGGCCATTCCGGTCGCGCGAGCGGCGGTCGACGCCGGTGCCGATGCGATCATCGTGCACGGGCGATCGCGCGCCCAACGCTACCGGCGACCGACCGACTGGGCCTTCATCGGCGAGGTGCGCGCGGCGGTCGAGGTGCCCGTCATCGGGAACGGAGACATCGCCGGTCCCGCCGATCTGAACGAGAAGCGTGCCTTGTCGGGCTGTGACGGCGTGAAGGTCGCGCGCGCCGCGCTCGTGAAGCCTTGGATCTTCGGCGAGCTGCGGGAAGGCGTCGTGCGCGATCTGTCGTCCCGGGAGCGCTGTCGATCTTGAGCCGCTACGTCGTCTTTGCGCAGGAGCACTTCGGCGACGATGCGTACGGGCTCGAGCGGGTGCGGCGCTTCTTGATCTGGCATCTCGACTTCTTCCATCGCTGGGTCCCGCCGCAGCCCGATCGTCCACCGTTCTCGGTTCAGGAGCGCCAGTGCGCCTTCGAGCCGCGCGATGCCTCGAGGCGCTCTTGGCACGCTCGGACGCGAATGCCTACGAGCCGATCGCCGATCGCGCGCTCGGGCTGGAGGACGTCGATGCTCCCGCGCCGTCGGTCGGTGAACCCGTCAGCCGGGAGTCGTCGGCGGCCGCGCGGAAGCGACAGGCGGCCGGCGCGGATAAAGGTTCAAGCGGCGTTTTGGCTTGGGCTGGAGAGTATCGGGTGCTCGGGTAGGGCGTTCGGAGAGCTGCCTTGGACCCGATCGAGGGCGTTTTATCGGGCAAGGAGACGTGTGGCTCGGGGCCGCGTTTCTGATCCTATCGAATGCGGGATTCGCGGGCGGCAACGTCCTCTACAACGCCTTTCTTCCCGAGCTCGCCGTCGATTCGGCTCTCGGGCGCGTCTCGGGCTTCGGCTGAGCACTCGGCTATGTCGGCGGTGGGCTTCTCCTCGCCATCAACTTCTGGATGCTCAAGTCCGGAATCGGCATCTCCTGGGTCGTGATCTCGGTCGCTCTTTGGTGGTTGGTCTTTGCTCTTCCCATGATGCTCTGGGTACGCGAGCGCGCCATCCCCAAGCCGCGGCCTCGAGGAACGGGTCACCTCTCGGCCGCATTCGGCAGATTGAGATGCACTCTGCGGCAGATGAAGAGATTCCCCGAGCTGGTCAAGTTCCTCATCGCCTACCTGATCTACAACGATGGCATCGAGACCGTGATCCTCTCGGCAACGATCTTCGGGAGTGACGTCGTCCACCTGGGACTGGATCAGCTCGCCTTGTTCATTCTCATGATCCAGGGGACGGCGTTCGTCGGCTCTTTGCTGTTCGCCTTTCTCACCGGCCGGATGGGAAACAAGAGGGCCGTAATGGTAACCTTGGTCGTCTGGAGTGCCGTGGTTCTTTGGGCTTGGCGAATGCCCCTCTTCGGAAACATCGTCACGGAGTACTGGATCCTCGGCATCATCGCCGGCTCGTGATGGGAGGAAGCCAATCCGCGTCCCGCTCCCTCCAAGGGCTCTTCACTCCCGAAGAGAACAGCGCGGAGTTCTTCGGCTTCTTCGCGATCTCTGGAAAGTTCGCATCCGTCCTTGGCCCCTTGACCGACGGGACGCTCATTGTCGTGAGTGGAGGCGACACCCAAGGAGCGATCGTCTCGATCTTGCCTTTTCTTGTCGCTGGGTTGATCCTGATGTTCTTCGTCAATGAGTCTGCCGGGCGAGAACAGAAACAGAATCCCATCCTTTGATCCCGTCCTTTGAGGTTCCCACGAGATCGGCGAGAGATCCCTCGAGGAGAACAGTCATGCCGAACCGTGAACCTGCCCGCCGGGTCGTATCCCGCTTGGGCGTCCTCTCGGGTCTCGTGGCCACCACTCTCTGCGTCCTGCTCATCGCCTGCGGTGAGGACCCGCGAACGTCTCCCAAAGCCACCCTCGAGCAGGCGATCGATCTCTCGGGACAGCTCGATCTGTCGGTCGTCGAGGAATGCCTCGCACCGGACTTCGAGGACGGCCACCGCCGGGATCTCGAGAAGTTCCGCACCTACCTCGACGAAACCTTCGCGAACATCGAGAGCACAGAGATCTCCGTCGAGGCGTTGGAAGCACCGGATCCCGAGGAAGTGGTCGACGACCAGGCGGTCCCCTTTCACGTCAAGGGCCGCGTCGTTCTCTTGGCTCGACAGAAAACCCTGAGGGCCTTGCTGCCCAAGGGCGGCACCGGCGTCGAAGTCTCTGGAACGATGAAGCTCTGCGACGACGGCTGGCGGATCGGCACGGCGAAAGTCACAGCAGAAATCTCGCGAAGATGACCCTCGACGACCGCTCAAGACCATCCCAGTACAGCAGCAACCATACGCGTTGCAGATTGGGTCGCGCAAACCTCTGTCTATATGGAGGCCGGATGATGAATTCCAGAGTGCGTATGCAGAACAAACGGTCCTTCCGGAGTCCGGCATCATGGTCCCGACTTTGTATTGTGGTGCTGCTTTCCTCTGGCTTGCTGGGGCCCTTGGGCGGATTGGGCCAGTGCGACGATTGGGCCGTGGCCGAGGAGAACGGCCGGAAGAGCCAGCAAGCCATCAAATTCTGCAATCGATACGCCCAGGGGTGGCTCGCGCAAGCGGATCCCGTCTCGGGCCTCTTGCCACGAACGACACAGGGGCAACGTTACTGGAATGCCAAAGACTGCGCCGCGGACAACTTCCCATTCATCGTCCTTACGGCGCACGTCACGGACAACTACTACCTCAAACGCGCGGCGCAACACATCCTCGAGCAGGAGCAACGGTTGACGAACCGGCTGGATTCTCTTCCGGACGACTTTCTCTTCGATACGCAATCCTTGAAGGGGAACACTCATGATCTCGGTGCTCTGATCTTCGGCGCATCGGAATATGCCAAGGACGGTCTGATGCCGATTACCGAGTGGATCGGTCCGGGACCGTGGTTGACCCGCATGAATGGATTGGTCCGAGACATTTGGAAACACGCCGCCACTGAAACAGAGGTCGGCCTGCTCCCCTCGCTCAATGTGGAAGTCGGTGGGGAGCTCCTTCAAACGATGAGCCGGTTGTACTGGCTCAACGACGACGATCAGTATCGGGAGTGGATCTTCCGGTTGGCCGATTACTTCCTTCTCCAGGAGAGCTTGCTCGCGAAGGATTCACTGCGCTTGCGCGATCACGGCTGCGAGATTATCGGCGGACTGTCGGAAGCCTATGTGATTGCCGCCAAGGAAGACCCGCAACGGCGGGAGAAGTTCCGGATTGCCCTCCACGCGATCTTGGATCGCATCCTTGAAGTCGGAGTCAATCAAGACGGCATGATGCACAACGGAGTGAACCCGAGGACCGGAGCCGTAGCGGGAGAGGGCCTCAGCGACGGCTGGGGATATGTGTACAACGCGTTTCTCACGGTGGCGATGATCGATGGAACGGAACGCTATGAGAAGAGCGTCGCGCATGCCCTCGCAAACATTCACAAGTACCGGAACTATGCATGGGAGGGAGCCGATGGCGCTGATGGCTTCGCCGACTCGATCGAGGGCGCGATCAATCTCTTGAACCGGATTCCGGTTGCCTCGGCATTCGCCTGGGTCGACGAAGAGATCCTACACATCTTCGAGAAGCAGAGGCATGACGGCATCATCGAGGGATGGTATGGCGACGGGAACTCCGCGCGGACCGCGATCATGTGGGCGCTGCTCAAGACCCAAGGGGTTACCCTCGCCCCTTGGCGTGAAGATCTGAGGCTCGGAGCCGTGAAACGATCCGACGGCTCTTTGATGATTCGGATCGAGAGCGAATGGGCCTGGTCGGGCAAGCTGCGCTTTGATCGGCCAAGACATCGCGATTACTTCCGGCTGCCGTTGGACTATCCGCGAATCAACCAATTCCCCGAGTGGTTCACGGCCGACCAAGGGACAAGATACGAGGTTCGAGTCGGCGACGAGGATCCAAGAGAAGTGAAAGGCGAAGATCTCTGGCAACTCGAGCTCAATCTGAAAGGTGGCGAGGTGCTCCAGATCAATGTCCACCCGGTAGCCCAATGAGGGACTGACGGATCCGCGGCGTTCTCGATGCCCGAGAATCGTTGGCTCTTCCTTCCCGATTGAGGTGGGCTTGCCTAGCTCTCGCTCTCGATGAGCTCTGTCAGGACTCCACCCGTGCTCTTGGGATGGATGAATGCGATGCGGTGGCCACCGGCGCCGATGCGGGGTGTCTCGTCGATGAGGCGTAGGCCGGCTTTCTTCATGCGGGCGAGCTCAGCTTCGAGATCCATGACATCGTAGGCGAGGTGGTGAATGCCGCCGCCGCGCTTCTCGAGGAAGCTCGAGATCGGGCTGTCGGGGGCTGTCGGCTCGAGCAGCTCGATCGTCACCTGGCCGACCTTGAGCATGAGCGTGCGCACCTTCTGATCCTCGACGATCTCCTCACCGATCACCTCGAGGCCGAGCACGTCTCGGTAGATGATCGCAGCCGCATCGAGATCCGGGACGGCGATCCCGATGTGATTGAGCTTGTCGAGCATCAGAGCTTCTCCTGCATCTTCAAGGCTCCCTGGTTGCTGATGACGATCTCGTAGAGCTTGTTGACGTCGACCTTCAAGAACACGGCGTTGCCGTAGGCGGCGTCGACGCCCTCGGCCTTGGCGGTCTCGCGATCCTGCGCATAGCGCCAGAACTGTCGCCAGATCTCGCGCTCGAAGACGGCCAGCTCGGGCTCCCCCACTTCGTAGGCGGCCGGCGGCTTCTCGCGGATGTCCTCGAGTGGCTCACCGTCTTCGGGAGCCTGCTTTTCGCCGAAGACACGGGTGAGGAGATAGGCCGCCTTGCCGCGCAACGGATGCCCCATCTTCACGTCCTCGTCGTCGAATTGGATGATGAGGGTCTCGAAGTAGAGGATGTCGCCTTCGATCTTGAAGGGGCCGAAGGCTGGAGGAGCGGGATCACCCTCGCGACGCGGGGAGAGCAGCACGCGGAGCGTCGTCCAGATCTGACCGTTCTCGTCCGGTGTCTGATCCAAGACCACCACGTTCGCGATGACACGTCGCTCGGTCAGGCGCTCGGCGACTTTCTCGAGCGCCTCGGCACGCCTCTCGGCGGCCTTCTTCTCTTCGAGAGCCTCCTCGAGCTGGCGATCGCGGAAGTTGATCGCGTCCAGCAGACCCTGGATGCCCAGAGAGGAGGCGGCCAGGAATACGAGGCCTCCCAAGGCCGCGATGATCAATGCCGTCCGGATGATCGTCGACGAGCGTTTTCGGGTCACATCCTCATCCTGCGCTCGATGAACAACGGGAGCGACGCTCGCACGCACCGCTCCGCGCGAGGCCCCACCCACGACCGGCTCTAGACTACCGAAAGTCCGGCTGGGCGTCGGCAAGAATGAGGCGCGGTCCCGCGGATCGCCGGAACCATCGACTGCTTCCCGGCCACCGACAACGAGCCGCGGCTCAGCTCAGGCTCTCGGCATAGCGGATGATGCGCGACAAGTCGTCGGGAAGCTCGCAGCAGAATTCGAGACGTCGCTCGGTGGTCGGATGGCTGAACTGCAAGCGATAGGCGTGCAGAAACAACCGGATCGGCAGCTCCTCGCCGGATGGGAGCATCGTCTTTTCGGCGGCGCCGCCTCGCCCGTAGAGCGGATCCCCGACCACCGGGAACCCGATATGAGAGAGATGCAGTCGGATCTGATGAGTGCGTCCGGTGTGGATGCGGCAACGCACGTGGGTGTGCCGAACGTAGCGGTGAATGACCTCGTAGAAGGTCAGCGCTTTCCGGCCGGTGAAGTGCACGATCATGCGGTCGTGACGATGAGGATCGCGTGCGATCGGTGCGTCGATGTACTCCGAGTCAAAGGGCATGATGCCCCGGACCATGGTCTGGTACTCCTTCTCGACCGAACGCGCCTTGAACTGCTCCTTGAGGTTGAGGTGCGAGCGGTTGGTCTTCGCGATCAGCAGAATGCCGCTGGTGTCGCGGTCGAGCCGATGGACGAGACCGGGGCGGTCCTTGCCGGCGACATCGGAGAGCTGGTCGAAGCGGTGCATCAAGGCGTTGACCAGAGTCGGCGTCCGTTGCCCCGGCACCGGATGGACGGCGATTCGGGGCGGCTTGTTGATCACCGCGAGGTGCTCGTCCTCGAAGAGGACCTCGAACGGGATCTCGACGGGAGCGACCGACGCCGGCGGCTCGATGAAGTTCACGAGGATCTGCTCGTTCCCGCGGAGGAAGTAGCCGGGCTTGACGATTCGACCGTTGACCTGAACCAGCCCTTCGAGGACCCGCTTCTTGAAGAAGCTCCGGGTGTTCCCCGGAAAGGCCTCGGCGAGGTAGGAATCCAGCCGCATCCCGATGACATCGGGTGTGGCTTTCAAGACTTCCTGGCGGGCGATCTCTCCGCTGGCCACGCTGATCCCTTCGATGTGGAGCGCTTGTTCTCGTCGGCCTCGAATCCGGAGCCGAGTCTGGTCGAAAGGTTATAAGGGTCGACCGGGCCCAGGGAAACCCCGGTCGAGCGACGGCGGGCTCCGATCGCTCGAACCTACGGAGGCGTACCATTTTCGGATTGACCGAGGCGAATGGTCGATCATAACATGGCTCAATTACAAAACGGCAGACGACTGCCTTCCGGCCCCCTCGCGCCCGAGGGGTCACCTCCAGGGCCCGGCAGAGCCCTCCCGGTGGACGGCCGTCCTCACCTTCATCGCTTTCTAGGGGAAAGTTTGATGGGACAGAACCTGCTCGCACGCTCAGTGATCTTCGCCTGCGCGGCGGCCGCGGTCCTCTTGACGGCTTGCTTATGTCTCGCCTCGGAACCGACGGTCGCGACAGGAAACGCTGCGGCGCAAGACGAAGCACCCCGGGGCATGGTCGCCATTCCCGGCGGCAAGTTGCTTCTCGGTTCGAAGGCCGAAGAGATCCAGAAGCTCGCGATGCGGATCTCCGATTCCGACCTGATCGGATACATGGTCGCCGAGTACCCCCAGCACGAGGTCGAGGTCAAGCCCTTCCACATCGGCTTGACAGAGGTGACCAATCGCCAGTGGAAGGCCTTCCTCGATGCCACCGGTAGCGTAGCCATTCCCTATTACTACTACCTGACGCCCGAACCCAACGGCGCTCCTACCAAGGAGGCCGCAGCAGCTGACGAGGCCGCCGAGGAGAAGGATGGCGCCAAGAAAGCTGCCAGTGAGAAGCCCGTCGCCCAGAAGGCTGGCAGGAGAGCGGGCCCCAAGAAGCGGAACAGCGAAGCCGCTAAGAGAGGCTCCGACGAGAAGAACGAAGTCGTCGCGAAGACGGACGAAAAGGACGATCAGAAGAAGCAGGACGAGAAAACCGAGAAGCTTCGCGGCGAATGGAAGCGTTGGGAGAACCGCGAGATCCCGACCGATGCCAAGGGTCGGTCCTTGGCCGATCACCCGGTGACGGGCATCACCTACGGGGACATCCTCGAGTTCTGCCGCTGGTCCGGCATGCGTCTCCCGACCGAAGAAGAGTGGGAGCTCGCCGCCAAGGGTCCGAACACCGATCGCCGTTTCCCGTGGAAGGGAAGCTGGGACCCAACGCTCTGCCAAAACGTCGAGAAGCCCCCCAAGACCGACGAGTGGATTCCGGAAAGCACCTGGCCGGTCAAGTTCAACCCGAAGAACCAGAGCGTGCCCTACGGCCTCTTCGACATGGCCGGAAACGTCTGGGAGTTCACCTCCACGCCCTTCGACTTGTTCCCGGGTAGCAGCTCGCTCGACTTCAAGATCAAGGGCAAGATCACCAAGATCCCACCGCCCTCCGATCACGATCGGCGCGGCCGAAAGGTCGTCAAGGGCGGTGCTTTTGGAAACCCGATGATGGGCCAGCGCACCACGGCGCGCTTCGGCATGGGCACGACCGAATGGGTCGATGCCGTCGGCTTTCGCATGGCGCGCAGCCCGGAGATCGGACGCGACATCTTGGCGGCGGTCGAGAAGGTGGACTTCCTCGGCGGCTATGCCGACGAGCTCAACTGGGATCGCATCCGGGGCGCCGAGCGGTTCCGTTGGGATGGAGATCTTCTGGCGGGTCATGAAGCCATCGCCTTCATTCCGTGCAAGGACAAAGAAGACGTCTCGAACGAGAGCGCTCTTCGCCGAGCGGCCAAGGTCGACGTCGACAAACGAACGCGGCAGTTCAAGATCCGTGACGGCGTGCTCCTCGGCCTGCTCGTCAGCAAGCTCCCCTTCGAGGAGCGCGAGATGAACGGCGGCCAGATCCTGCCGAGCCTTCCCGCGGGCTCCTACCTCCTCCGCTATGTCGAGCCGAAGGCCGATGTCGGCGAGCCCGAGGAGAAGGACGACAAGAAAAAGGACGACGAAGAAGGCGACGCGAAGGACGAGCCCAAGCCCGACGAGCCGAAGCCGGATGAGCCGCAGCCTGACCCGAACGCGACCCCAGTCCAGGCCGTGCCGATTCCGCAGCCGAGCATCATTCTCGAGCGCGGCGAGCCCTACATCATCTTCGAGAACACGCGCGGCGACATGGTCGCGGCCCTGAAGCTCGAAGAGCCGGTGGGCAAGAAGAAGAAGAGTTACGACACCTTCAAGCTCGAGTCGATCAAGGGACTCGTAACCATCGAGTCCCACATCTTGCTGGGCCGCACTCGCAGCGCGAAGCCGGCCGAGTTCTCGATCCGACTCGCCGTCGACGGTCAGAAGATCGCCGGTGACTGGATGATGACGGCGCCCAAGTAGACGACGACCTTCGACACCGATCAGCAATGGACCGGGCCGAGATCCGCAAGGACCTCGGCCCGGCTCGATTGCGGTGAGGGCTGCTCAACCCTCCGCTTCGGCTTCCGAGCTCCGCCAGTCCTCGGACTGCGTCAGCCGCCGGTAGGTCTCGAAGACCGGAGCCTTGTGTCCGAGGAAGAACTCGAACAGCTCCGCCGCGTCCTTGGGCTTGAGGTCGGAGCTGCGCGCGGCGCTCTCGTGAAACGGGTAGCCTCGCACCCCCTCCAAGTCGGTGCCGGTGGCGGCAAACGGAACCGCTTCCGGAATCAGCAGGCGCTGCTCGCTCTGGACGCCGACGGTCGAGAGCACCAGGAGTCGATGATCAACGTGCTTCTCCAAGCGCTCGAGGATCGGCTGCACCAGATGTAGGTCGAGCGACTCGAGCGAAGCGACGCGATCCTCGAGCGTCCCCATGACGGCGACCCGCAACAGCTCGGGGCTATGCACGGCAGCAACGTCACCTTGGAGCAAGGCCAGATCGAGCTTTGCCAGGAGCGCCTTCCAGGAGACCTGTGGGTCCGATGCGCGTTCGGCACGCATCGCTCGCCAACCGAGATACTGACCGACTCCCAAGAACAGCGCGTTCGATCCGATGACGGCGCGGTCGTTTTCTTCCGCTCCGTCGGCCTCCGCGATCGGAACTCCTCCCCCCCAGGGCCACAGGAGGTGTGCCGGGTTCTCGCCGAGATCTGATCGCACGCGGTTCACGTCATGATCGGCGAGGAATCGCATCGAGCAGTCCATCACGTCGAGGAGCTGCTTCGAGGCCGGTCCTTGAGGGACGACGTTGATCAACGACTCACCGAGTGCAAAGTGTGGGGAAAGCGTGGGAGGGGCGTGGGGTCCTGCATCGTCGAGCACGAGGAACAGCTCGTCGTCGATTCCCGGGACGAGCCGAGCACCGAGGTCCGTCAGCTCGGAGCGCAGATCGTTCAGAAGCAACCCGCGCTCGCGGGGCGAAAGGCCTCCGGCATCCGGATCAGCGAGCTCGTCCTCCCAGATCGAAACGAAGCTCGCGCAGTAGACCTGATCGTTCGGTGAAACGTCGAGGCGAGAGCACTGCGCAGCGAGCGGACCCGCCGGTGGAAACCGGCGTTGGGGCGGCAGGCCGAGACCGTTGACGTACAGGAACTCGAATCGGGCATCGCTCCACACCGGCGGGTGGGCGACGACACCCACCCGCCCATGCTGGGCAATGCGGTCAAGCGCTGGTGTGCAGGCGACCTCCAGCGGCGTGCGCCCTTGCAGTGCGGCTTGTGGCAGGTCGTTCAGACCATCGACCAGTAGAATCACCCGTTTCATCGTTCAGCCCCCCCACCCGGCTGACTAGCGTGAGCCTCGTGACTCGCGAGGTCTTTCCACCACCAACTCAATGCGGTCCGCACGTCCGGCAGCTCGAGTCCGAGCTCGGCCGCCAGCTTGCCAGAGTCCAATGAGACGTCTTCCGGTCGAGCCGGTACCGCCTCGACCGCGAGCCGCGAGGTCGACTCCAAGCCGTCCAAGGAAAGGCCCGCCACCTCGGCGACTCGGCGACCGAACTCGAAACGACTGAGGCGTTCGCCTCCTCCGCAATGACGTGTACCGCGGAGATCGACCTCGAGACAACCTGAGACGATCCGTCCGAGTGTCCGGTCGTCGATCGGCGTGCGGTATTCATCATTGAAAAGTGGAATCGGCTCGCCTGCTCGGGCGCGCTCGAGGATCCACTCATTGAATGTCCGCGTGCCGGACGCGCTCTGCCCGAAGACCAGCGCGCAGCGCAGCACGAGTGCCACCCCGCTGGCGAGAGCCCGACGCTCGCCCTCCCGCTTCGTCTGCGCATAGACCGAGAGCGGCGCCGGCTCGTCCTCTTCGGTGAAGGGACCGCGCCCTCCATCGAAGACGAGATCCGTCGACAAGTGGATCAACCTTGCGCCGCAGTCCCGGACCGATCGCGCCAGAGCATCGACGGCGTCGACGTTCACGGCCCGGGCCCGATCGGGATCGAGCTCGCATTCGGTCGGGTTCGCAGCGGCGGCGGCATGGACGACGAGGTCCGGCCTCTCCTCGGCGAGGAGGCGGGCGGCCGCGCCCCGCTGGCACAGGTCGAGCGGACGTTCGGCTTCCGCGGTCGGACCCCGCTGATGAAACGTTCCCGTGACCTGATGCCCGGCTGCGCGCAGAGCGGGAACGAGACGGCCCCCGACCAGTCCACTGGCTCCGGTCACGACGACCTTCATCGTTCTCCTGCTTCAAAGCTCCACGCGTTGAGCCCGAGCTCCTCTTCGAAGCGGCGCGTGATGGCGACCGGGACGGGATCCAGGATCAGCTCGGCAAGGACACCGACCGTCGCCTCGACGAGATGTCCGCCGCGAGCGACGCAGCTTCGGTCGGAGACCACGACGTGCGCGTGCACGAACGGCTCTCCTTTGAGCTGAGTCACGTTGGCCGTGAACGAGACGAGCTCCATGAGGTCCGGCAGGTGAGTCTCGAGGTAGCGCTTCTGCTCGAGGTCATAGTAGGCAAGGGTCGTCTCGCGCACGGCACCGATGCCAGTGATGCGAGCCGTACGCAGCCCCTGCTCGCGGCAGAACTCTCGCAACGTCTCCATGACGGGCTCGCCGCGATGAAGCCGGACGTAGTGACGGCCTCCTGGCCCGGTTCGAAACTGCATCGTGCTCCCCTCCGATGTGGCCCGGCCTATACTGGCATTGAACGGGCGAGAACCTCGACCCGGAGACCGAGGCGCCGACATTGTATGCCTCGGAGCGTCGTCAAGCCAACGGTCCTCGCCGTCCCAGATCCGACCTGTTTTTCTTTTGAACGGATGGCGGCGAGGTCGGTCGGTAGGTGTGAATCGACCGGCGGCGGGAATGGCTCGCCCCGCGAGTCGATCTTGTAGGAGGCCATGATCACGACCGAGGCCCGCCCCCCAATCGAAGCCCTCGACGCCCGCTCGATCGCTGACGCCCAGTCCGGCGATCAGCGGGCCTTCGAAGCGCTCGTTCGGCGGCATGCCCGGCCCCTCTACGCCTATGTTCACCGGCTGTGCGGTGACCCGTCGGAGACCGAGGACTTGATTCAAGAGACCTGGATGCGAGTGCATCGGGCTCTCGATCGCTTCGAGGGCCGCTCGAGCTTCCGAACCTGGATCTATCGCATCGCGACCAATCGGTTCCGTGAAGCTTGGACTCGTCGAAAGCGTCGCGAGCGCCTCGCTCCGGAGCCCGAGCTTCCGCGCTCCGAAAGCCCGGCCGAGCCAGCTCGACTCGGAGAGCTGGAATCGGCGGTTCGACGCGCCATCGACCGCCTCCCGGCCAAGCAGCGCAGCGTCGCCGTCCTGAGCATCTACGAGCAGCTTCCGCCCCGAGAGATCGGCGTCGTCCTGGATCTTCGTCCAGAAACCGTCCGCGTTCACCTGCACCTTGCCCGCAAGCGTCTGCAGACCGACCTCCGCGAGTTCGTCGAAGCCTGAGAGGCCTCATCGACATGAACATCCCATCGCACTGCCCAGATCCGATCGACCTCGAAGCCTGCTTCGACCACTCGCTTCCCGAGGCCGAGCTCGCACCGATCCGGCGCCACGTCGATCGATGCCCGGACTGCACGGCCTCGTTGGAGAGTCTGCGGCGTCTCGAGCAAGTTTGCCGTGCCCTCGCACCGGCCGAGGCCGACGCGCAGCTCGAAGAGCGGATTCTGGCTCGCTGGACGTCGGTCTCTGCTTCGCCTCCTCCGACTCTTCGGAGTCGACGCCTTTGGCGAGTGGCGGCAGCCGCGGCCGTGATCGTGGCCGTCGCGATGGCGTGGATCCTCTGGCCCGACGGTGGACCGGCGAAACCGTCCCTCATTCGGGGTCAGGGGGCGCAGGGCCCGCTCGCACAGGAGAAGGTCGAGCCGGGCGATCCGAGTCCGAACACTCCGATCCAAGAGCCGCTCGAAGAAGCGGTCCCTCTCTCGCCGCGCGAGCGCGCCAAGGCGCTCTTGGTGGCCTACACGGCGGACGAGGATGTCGATGCGTTCTGGAATCGGTTCGTGGACGTCGCGAGTGAAGAGGGCTCGCCGCTGCGAGTGCTGAAGGACCTGGCGGCGGAGGAAGGACCCGCGGGCGAAAACGCGCTCCGAGTGTTCTCCGAGCGAGAGCCTCTTCAAGCCGGACGTGTCCTGCAGCGAGCGTTCGAGTCGGCCCACCACCGCCCCTTGGCTCTCGAGCTCTGCACAGTGCTGGACCCCGCCCGGGCCCGGAAGCTGATCGCTCACGCGTTGACGCTGCCCGAGCTGCAGGAAGATGCGATCCGCCAGGCGGGAATCCTCGCCGATGCGCACCTCCTGCCGGACCTCGCCGAGGTCGCACTGGAGCGCCCCGAGCTCGGAGACGTCATTCGCCAGGCGCTGCAGTCGATACCGGGACGCGAGTCTCTCGAGCTCATCGTCGAGCTACACCGACAAGGAGCCACGAACGGCCTTCCGGCCTTGTTCGCTCGGGGAGCCGAGGCGAACGATCTGCTGCGGGACCGCGTGGAACCGGGCTCGCTCTCGCAAGCGTCCCTCGAGCTCGAGCTCCTGGCGCGCCTGGGGGATCGCGGTGTCGTGCCGCTCCTCAAGGGACGGTTGCGTCGCGGTCAACTCCCGCTGTCGGAGCGCGAGCTGATCGGCAGCGCCCTCGCCCGCGTGGGCGGCTTCGAGGCGGCTCGAACCTTGGTCGAGCTCGTCCGGAGCGACGCGCCCGGCGGGAGCATCTCCCTCCGCGAAGAGTGGCTGCGAGAGTTCGACGCCGACGAGGCAGCCGGCTTGATCGCCCAAGCGAGCGCGAGCGCCAATCCGTTCGAGCGGTCGGCTCTGTTGGAAATGGCAGCCCGCATCGGTGGCGAAGCGGTCGTGGGTGAGCTGTCGGAGCTCGCGCTGGGCCGAGATCGCCGCCTGACTGCTTTGGCCATCCGAGCGTTGGGACTCGTCGACCACTCCTCGGCCTTGGTGCCGCTGGCGAGCTTGCTGACGGTTCCGCGAGAAGACGTGCGCAGCGCGGCGATCCGGGCGATCGGACGCTTGGGTGATTCCGCCGGTGCGGCGCTCTTGGTCGAGCGACTCCGACGCGAGAACCGCGGGCTGCGAGCTGAGCTCGTCGACGCTTTGGCAGCCCTGCCCGACGACGCCGTCGCCCTTCCCGCCTTGATCCGCGCTCTCGGCTTCCGTGACGTCGCGGCGCGCGCTCATCAATACCTTCAAGAGCGTACGGGACAAGCGCTGCCGGCCCGTCCTCGCGCTTGGGAGTCGTGGCTTCAAGACAGAACCGAGGCCGGATCCGCTCCGGCCGTGAAAGAAACACCGGATCAGAAATGACACCCACCCACCCTGCCTTCCACCCGAGGAGAACTTCCATGTCTACGGTTCGATCCCGCGCTCTCGCGCTCGGCCTTGTGGCCGCCTTCGTCATCCCCGGCGGGGCCGAAGCCCAAGTGCCGGACCAGAGCGTCGAGTTTCATGACGTTTCGTCGCTGGTCGAGAGTCGACGGCCGGCTCAGCTCCGGTCGTGGTCGTCTCCCTTGCGCCGCCCCGGGGCAGGGCAAGGAAGGTACGGAGAATGGATGGGCTCGCCTCTTTCGCGTGCCTATCTGCGCGAAGAGGTGCGATTCATGGACGAGGACCAGCTCGTCGAGTTGATCCAAATGATGGGCGGAGAGATGTGGGAGGAGGACGGCACGGCGATTGGCGTCATGAACGCCTCGACGCTCTACTCGCGCAACACGCCCGAGAACCTTCGCAGCGTTCAAGTCCTGCTCGACGCGCTGCGCCACATCGAGGGACGTCGCATCCGCCTCGAGGTCGACGTTCTCGTGTTGAGCTCGTCGGCCGTTCGCTCGCTGGTGGGCCGGGGCGCGACGACGCTCGACGATGAGGCCCGACAGGCCTTGCTCGGGCTGGAGGGCGTCCGACTGTTGAGCTCGGGTACCCATGACGGCCCGGTGGGTGAGATGATGAGCCTCGTCGACCGCAACTGGACGGCCTATGTCTCGGACTACGATGTCGAGGTCGCACAGAAGGCCTGGGTCGCCGACTCGCTGGTCTCCGTTCTGGAGACGGGTCTCGAGGTCGCCGTGCGCTCGTGCCCTCGCATCTCGGGAGACGGGATCCAGCTCGAGTTCACCACGGACGACGTCGGCCGAAAGGCCTCGTGGCGTCAAGCCGCCACCTCCGAGGATGTCGGCAACGTGTCGCTGCCTTCGGTCTCCTTCTCGCAGGCGTTCTCTTCGGTCGTGGTCCCGAAGGGGCACACGGCGGTCGTCTGGTCCGGCAATTCCACGGAAGGTGGCTTCGCCTACCTCGTCCGCCCTCGAATCGTCGATCCGCCGGCGTCGGACAGCGCGGGCTCGCGCTGGATCGGGAGCGGTGAGTTTCGCCTGGGTGTCTTCCCGGCCCATACCCTCGTCAGCGCCCGGGCCGACAGCGCCCTGCCATCTCAGTTCCGAAACGGCGTCGCCCTGGTGGACCCGGACTCGGACATGTGGGGAGAAGACGACGAAGATCGGGATCCGGCTTGGCGCCTCGATGAGGACTTCGTCATCGAGACCCTCTACGAGAACACGGGTGGCCAGAGCTGGGATGAGATGGGCCCGTCGATCTTCTGGTCGAACGGATACCTGTATGTCATCCAGAAGGCCGAACATCTCGTCAGCGTCGAGCGGCTGCTCCAGCGTCTCGAGAAGCAAGTGACGGCCGGGTCGTACTCCGTGACCGCCGAGCTCTGGATGTTGACGGCCGATTCGGCCAAGGCGATCGGCTCGGGCACCGTCAGCGGTGAGAGCCTCCAGAAGATGCGGACCGACGGCGAGCTGGTCTGGGCGGCTCAGGTCTCGACACTCTCGGGATCGACATCCCAGCTCGTTCAGGGCTCCGAGCAGTCCTATCTGCGCGACTACGACGTCGAGATCGCACAGGAGTCCACTCTCGCGGATCCCGTGATCGATAGCTACCTCACGGGCGGTTGCCTCGAGGCGAGCGTGAACGTGCGAGGAGCCGGGATGATCGAGCTTCGATCGCGCGTCCAGCTCGCTCGCTCCGAACGCGAGCCGACTCGCTTCGACCTCGATGCGCCGCGGCTGGGCACCATCGAGCTCCCGCAGGTCCAGAACACGGACATTGGCGGAAGCACCCTCATGAAGCCAGGGACCAGCGTGACCTTGGGACAGCGAACGATCGGTAACAAGCGCCTCCTGGTCGTCGTGACCGTTCGATAGTCGAACCGTTCTCGACTTGGCACGATTCGAAGGCGACGCGCCTCCCTCGGTCCGAGGGTGGCGCGTCGCTTCTTGTCCTGCCCGAGGTTCCGGAGAATCAGGTGACTCCGTCTCGGGGACCGCTCATAATGCGGGCCGAGATCCACAAGATGAAGATTCGCATCATCGGGAATCCGGTCGCAGGAGGGGCGCGCGCGGCCGGAACCGTCGAGCGCTTGACCGCTGCCTTGCAGCGTCGAGGCGCGGACGCGAGCGCCTTCCTGACCCGAGCCGCTGGCGATGCGCGTCGCGAGGCAGCTCGAGCGGGCTCCGCCGGCTACGACCTGATCGTGGCCGCGGGTGGAGACGGTACGCTCAATGAGGTGCTCAACGGTCTCGAGCATCCCGATCGCACACCGCTGGCGGTCTATCCTGTGGGAACCGCCAATCTGGTGGCCCGGGAGACCGGCATTCCTCGAGAGCTCGATCGCGCGGTCGAGACCTTCGTCAACGGGAAAGCTCTGAACGCCGATCTGGCGATCGCGCGCAACGGCTCGGGGGAAGAGCGCCGCTTCGTCGCCGTCGCGGGTGTCGGCTTCGATGCGATGGTGTCGGAGGAGGTCACTCGGAGCCGACGACACCGACTCGGCTTTCGCGGCTATCTCGGTCCCGTCTGGAGAACCCTCCGCGGCTACGATGCGCCACGCCTCCGAGTCTCGGTCGACGGACGCGTGCTGCCCGAAGCCAGCTTCGCAGTCGTTGCCAACACTCGGAACTACGGCGGTCTGTTCTCACTCTGTCCTCGGGCCTTGCTCACCGACGGGCGACTCGACGTACTGGCCTGGCGCCCGCGCAGCATTTTCTCTCTCGCCATTCTCTTCGCCACCGCATTCCTGAAGCTGACTCACCGACTTCCCGGTGCCGAGAGTTGCTCGGGCCGCGAGATCCGCATCGATTGTGATCACCCCGTGCCCATTCAGATCGATGGCGACGCCTTCGGCACGACCCCGCTGTCGGTGCGCCTCGATCCTCGGGGAGTCCGACTCCTTCATGCGGCCGCCTCCAACGGCAACGTTCGATTGAAACGAGGAACGTCATGAACGACTCCACTCCGCGCCGCCCCATCGCGATTACGGATACGGTCTCGATCGGTCCGGGGGCTCCTCTTTGCATCATCGCGGGACCCTGTGTGATCGAGAGCGACGAGCTCTGTTTCACGGTCGCCGATCGCCTCCGCGAGCTCAGCGAAGAGCACGGCCTCCCCGTCGTCTTCAAGTGCTCGTTCGACAAGGCCAATCGCACCTCACTCGATTCCTTTCGCGGTCCCGGGCTGAAGGAAGGGCTCGCCGTCCTGGCGGAGGTCAAGCGGCGCAGCGGCTTGCCCCTGCTCTCCGACATTCACGAGATCGGGCAGGTGGACGCGGCGGCCGAGGTGCTCGACATCCTGCAGATCCCGGCCTTCCTCTGTCGTCAGACCGACCTGGTCGTGGCCGTCGCGCGCTCGGGACGGGTCGTGAACATCAAGAAGGGGCAGTTTCTCAGCCCTTGGGAGATCAAGAACGTCGCCGCGAAAGCTTGGGCGAGCGGGAATGATCGCGTCTTCATCACCGAACGCGGCTTCTCGTTCGGCTACCGGAATCTGGTGGCCGACATGCGGGCGATCCCGATCATGCAGCGAGAAGGCCTCTCGGTCGTCTTTGACGCCACCCACAGCGTTCAGTCCCCGGGCGGTCAAGGTGATCGGAGCGGGGGCGACGGTTGGCTCGCCCCCACCTTGGCTCGAGCCGCGGTCGCCGCGGGCTGCGACGGGCTCTTCTTGGAGACGCACCCGGACCCCTCGGTCGCCTTGTCCGACGGGCCGAACATGATCCCGCTCGCCGACTTGGACTCGCTGTTTCGGGTGGCCGCGGCCTTGCGTCGTGCGCTGAAAGAATCTCAAATCGATTAGCTGTCGGCACTTGAAGGTTCATTGCCGGCTGCCAGAATCGCCGGAGCCCAACCTCGCCAGAATATCGAGTCAAGATCAGCGTTCGACTCGTCAACAAGGATGAGACTGCCGCCCCTCGCCTCCCAAACCGGAAGCGAGCTTCCCCCGAGAGAGCCTCGCCACATGACGCAATCGAGTCGCCAGCCGATCGAAGCCGGCCGCTCGCTCGGGGAGTACGAGATCACCCGAGAGATCGGCCGAGGGTCGATGGGAATCGTCTTCGAGGCTCGCCAGCGCAAGCTGAATCGTCGCGTCGCGCTCAAGGTGCTTCCTCCGAATCTCACCTTGACCGAGAAGGCCGTTCAGCGCTTTCTGCGAGAGGCCGAGTCGGTCGCGATGCTCGATCACCCGAACATCGTGCCGATCTACGATGCCTCGACGGCCGACGGAACCTACTACTACGCGATGCGCTTCATCGACGGCGACTCGCTGGCGAGCTGCATCAGCGAGGAGAGCCAACCGGAGCCGAGGCGAGTCGCGGGCTGGGGCGTTCGCATTGCCGAAGCCCTCGACTACGCCCATGGGCAGGGCGTCCTCCACCGAGACATCAAGCCCGGCAATATCCTCCTCGACAAGGCCGGACACATTCACATCACCGACTTCGGCCTGGCTCGCATCGAGAAGGGTGCGACGCTCACGGAGTCGGGCGCTCTGGTCGGGACACCCGTGTACATGAGTCCCGAGCAGATCACGGGCGAGCGGGGAGACGTCGATCGGCGAAGCGATGTCTACTCGTTGGGTGTGACGATGTACGAGCTCCTGACGGGTCAGCAACCCTTCAAGGGTCGCAACACCCAGGCACTCCTACGGAACATCCTCGAGAAGGAGCCGAAGCGGCCGCGTCGCTTCCATCCGAACATCCCCGAGGATCTCGAGGCCATCACCCTCAAGGCGATGGAGAAGGATCCGCTGGCTCGCTATGGCTCGGCAGGCGAGCTGGCGCTCGACCTCCAACGCTTCCTGCAAGGCGAGTCGGTTGATGCCCATCTGGCGGGTCCGGTCACGCTGCTGTTTCGGCGGGCCAAGCGCCACAAGTTCATCACGGGTGCCGCCCTGATCGCGTTGGTGGCCATCACCGTCGCCATCGCGTCGTTGACCGGATCCAGCAAGCGTGTTCGCAACGTCCGGGAAACGGCCCGCCAAGACGTCGACCGCGCCACCTACGCCCGCCTGATTGCGGAAGCACGCCAGCACGAGACCGAGGGCGACTACGAGCTGGCGCTCATCTCGCTGGATCAAGCGAACGAGATCGGGCCTTCGACGGCATTGACCCTCGATATCGTCGATCTCCTGAACTCCCGAGCTCTCAAAGAAGAGCTCACGGGCGAGCCCCACGCACAGATTCTGCGCACGCGTGAAGAAGCTCTCGATCGGGTCGAAGAGGCAATCTTGCGGGACCCGGTCTCGGTGGATCTCTTGACGTGTGCCGGCATCCTCTACGCGCGGCTGGGCGACTTCGATGCCTCGGAGGCTCGCCTCGAAGCGGCGACCGGACAAGGAGAGCCGACCGCGTCCGTGCTGTTCGCGTGGGGAGTCCACCATCTGAGACAGGCCGAGGAGCTGGTCCGCACCGGAAGCCGTGAGCCGGCCCTGCGCGCTTTGGCCGATGCGAGGACCTCTCTCGGCAAAGCCGAGCACCTCGATCCGGAGAGGGCGGAGATCTTCAAGCGCCGCGCCAGCGTCTGGACCCTTTGGCACAAGCTCGACCCCGAGGGCGGTCATGGGGAGCGCGCTCAGAAGGACATCCAGAAGGCGATCGAGCTCGACAAGAAGGATCCCGAATCCCACATCCAGCACAGCATCGTCTTGGATACGATCGGCAAAGCGGCCGAGGCCGCCAATGAGCTCGACCTCGCGTCGTACCTCCTGCCCTACAACGTCCAGCAGGAGACGCTGCAGAAGAGCCTCCGGACGTTGGCGGTGATCGTTCCGGCCACCGCATTGGCTGCCGCGACCTCCACGGCCGAGCGCGCGCTGGCCGTGAGTGCACGCTCCGTCATGCAAGTCTACGAGCAGTTCTTCCGTCCTTTGACAGACGAGGGAACCGAAGAGCTCGGTCCCGAGGTCGAACTGGACTCGGTCGACTCGATCGAGGCGGCACTCGACTTCTACCTCGCACAGCTCGAGCAGCAGCGCACGGAGCAATCGCCTCGCGATCCGGCTGTGAACTCGCGAGTCGCCTCCCTGATCCTCATGCGGCATCGCCTCGACGGAGGCGGCAATCTCGGTCTCGCCAGTGAGCAGGCAGCCCTCGGTCTGGCCCGCACGCGACCGGTCAGCACTCGGCTGGTCGAGCTCCTGGCCGAGATCTTCGAGGCCCAGGGCCGCAAGGCTCAAGCGAAGTGGACCATCCAGGCCTACCTCGACCAGGTCTCCGATGAAGATCGAGTGCTCCTCGAAGAGCGACTTCGACTCCTCGAGAACTGAGTCACTCGAGACCGGTTTGCGGTTGCGACGGTCACCTGAAGTGCGAGCTCTCGAGCTCGCGGTCGATCCCCGCCAGGGGATCACCCCTGGAACCTCACAAGAGGTTCACGATGAACCGTCCAAGCACCGCCACCACGCCATTGGTCTGCATCCCATCCGTCGCCCGAGAACGACAGGTCGAGATGCCCGATGCCGTTCCGGTGCGTAAAGGTTCCTTGTCCCTGATGCTTCAGGCATTAACCGGGCGTCAAGCCCCCAGCGGCTTGCCCTGGGCATGAGACCGAGTCCTCCCGGGGCGAAGGGATCGTGGGGAGTCTCGACCGCCGCCTTGAACAGCGGCGCGTTCATGCCGTGATCGCCCTTCGCCACGCGAAAGACCTGACCGGATCCCGGCTCGCGCTCGATGTCGACGTCCTGCTCGAGCAGATCCACGTCGACATGAGGCATGAAAGTGAGGTCAAACGACACTTCGCTGTCGTCGGGCTGAGGCGCCTCATCCTGAAGGCGAGTAGGCGATGACCTGGTCGCCTTCGTGCACCGCCTCACGGATCTCGGTTCGCAGGAGCTTTCGGCGTGGATTCCCGACCGGTCTTCCGGTCGAGAATTGAAAGCCGATCCAGGCGCCGTCAAAGAGTGGCCGCCTCGAAGCCCCGCCACCGACCTCGGCCGTTGAAATAAAGCGAGGGGAGGCGAGCTTGCGCTCGCCCCCCCTCGGTACGCAAAAAAGGGGTTTCGGTAGGTTCTGTGTCTTTGATTGTCGGGCGACCGAGGTGAGGTCGCCCGGGTGAGGAGTCGCTCTCAGAAGATCGACAGCATGTCGATCGTGAGGCCCTGATCGTCGACGCGATAGATGCTCATCGGGTTGCGAATGTGCTGGCTCAAGGTCTCGGTCATCGGGAGCAGAGCCATGTCGAGGCCGAGCTCCGGCGGGACCTGCGATCCGAGCATCGGGACCGCGGTGTTGTAGCCCCACTCAAAGAGCGCCTTCGCATCGATGTAGTAGAGGAACGTCGCCGGGTCGTTGGGCCGGAAGCCGAGCTGAGAAGCCGCCTGACGGAACTGCGGGTCGTCCGCGAGAGTACCCGCGCTGTTTCCGTTGACGATCTTCTTCAGGGACTGCATGCCGAGCGAGACCAAGAGTCGGTTCTGGTCGATCGTGAAGGCCAGCGGCACCGGGAGCTCCCAGTCGTCAGCCGTGAGGCTGTACAGGGTGCGGCCCTTGTACTGGAGTGTCGTGATGGAGACCTGGGGAGCCTCTTCCTGAACGCGATCCGTGAGCGCTGACAAGATCTGGTTGAACTTGCCGGAGTCGCGCAGGTTCACCACCAGTGCCACATCCGGGATGAATCCGGTCTTGGGCAGCGTGCCGAAGAAGCTGATCTCGTCACCCAGGCTCGCCAGCAGATCGTTGACCGGGTGGAACCCGATCTCTTCCTGAGCTGCATCGATGTCGCGCAGCGCCTCCTGGTAGGAGTCCTCTCCGTCGAACTCGCGCACCATGGCCATGACCTGGTCGAAGATGCTCTTCGGATCAGCACCGAGGCTGACGAGGAACGAGGCTCCGGCCGGCGCCATCGACGGCGCAGAGAGCGTCCGCGAAGGCTGAGAGATGAGTGCGAGAGCACCGCGTCGCGGCGTCGGGGCGTGAGCATAGACGCGCCAGCGGGCGCCGCCTTCGACCGGCGAGAAGCTGGCGCCGATGGCCTTGACACCGTCGAATCCCAGAGCCTTCAGCTCCTGCTCCTCGCGATCGCTGCGAGCCGATCGGCTGCGAGCCAGGATGCGCTCCACGTCGGCATAGGCGAAGAGGGAGCCCGGGCGACGATCCAGACGGTTGCTCAGGTAGCGGTAGCGTTCGTTGTCGAGCAGCGTACCTTTCGCGAGGTTACCGCGCTTCACGGCCGCTTCGAAGGTGTCGGCGAACATGCCGAAGAGAAGATAGTCGCCCATGAAGGCGTAGTGCAGGCGGCCACCGACCTCTTCCAGCTCCTTGTGAGAGATGGTGTGGACCTGGACGCCAGCGAGCTCATAGGTGCCGAACTCGGGCAGGTCGAGCGTGCGGCCTTCGTGCTCGGCTTCCTCTTCCGCGAAGCGGCGAAGCTCGGGCAGCTTTTCATCGAGCCAGCGCTGCACCGTCGAGCCCCACTGACCGAGATCGACTCCGATCAGGAGGTCGGGAACCGGCTCCCTCTCGCCTTCGACCTCACGGACGTCCGCGAGGACGACGAGAACCTCACCGCCGAGGCCTTCCAAGATCTCCATCCACTCGCGCGGATCCACCAGACGATCGATGGTGGCGGAGTCCACGAAGCGCTCGATCTCGTCCGCTTCGCGGCGGATCTCGCGGCGCGCCTCGGCAACCCACGTATCGAGATTCTCGAACATCGGAGCGAGGAACTGACGAACCTCGTCTTCCTTGAGCAAGTTCGCGATCGCCGACTGCTTCAAGCCACCCAGCATCGCCGGGAAATCCGACACACCAATGACCGCCAGAGCATTGGCCGGCGCCGCGCGCTCGAGCGAGAAGCGCTGCGTCTTCTCCGTATCGTTTCCTTCGTTGGCGACCGCCATCGGCGCCCAGGCGAGGAATCCCGCCACTAGAGTCACGACGCTCCCGATGCGAGCCCTGTTCAGCATGCCGTCCACTCCTATCCAGGTGAGTTCCAGTGTCCGCCCCTAGCATCTTCGCCGAGCCGCTCGGCAACGCTTTGCGTTAACGCTCCCTACATCAATCCCGGGACCGCTCCAAAGATTTTTGGAATAAGCCTGCAAAGCGTGGACCCTCAAGCACTTGGAAGCGCAGCACGCTTTCGACTCCTTCCGGCCCGTCTGTGCCAAGCTGGCACACCTGAGCCGAAGTCGCCCGTTGGCTCACGTAGTCCCAACGGCCTCGAGCTCGTACTCGACAGCCCGAACGAGAACGATCCGGGGCGGTTTCCACCGTCCCGGATCGCCCGAGGATGTCGTGATTTGTCGAGTCGGCTCAGCTCAACGCGGGGAGCCGGCGCCCCTCGCCGCCTGGTTCGGGTCATCGACCGGCAGCACGCTCTCGATGTTGAACGTGTTCGCGGCCTTCAGGAAGTCGAAGTTCCATTTCCGCTCCCCCTGGATGTTGTTGATGATGAACTCACGGAGCTGCCGGGCACTCTGGTACTCCGTCGGAGTCATGTCGGCCGGACTCGGATCCGAGACCGACGCCAGGCGAACGATGTAGAAGTGCTCGTTCTCCTGATCCCGCACCGGCACCATCGTCGCGAGTCCGGGCTGGGCCTCCAACGGGTTGTCGGCATCGACGGCGTCCGTCGGGACCAGCTGTCGAAGGGCTGCCGAGAACAGCGGACCCTTGAGGTACTTCTCTGGTCCATCCTCCATGAGCTGATGGGCCGGCGAGCCCGAGAAGCTGCTCCGGAAGCTCTCGGTCTTGGCTACGGTGAGCCCGAGCTCTTGAGCGGCCTCGGCAAACTTCGCGCTCGCCGGCTCGGCGAGGATCGCGTCGATGCCTTCTTCGAGGAACTTCTCCTCTTGGGCGCGGATCGCTTGCTTCTGATCCTCGACGGCCTTCTTCTCGTCGTCGGTGGCGTTGTCGGCGGCCTCTGTCACCTCGACCGAGATGCGTCGCTCGATCGTGTCCTGCGTACTCGTTCGCAGCAGCTCGATCTGGTCGGTGAATTCTCCTTCGACCTTGGCCTTCATGGCGGTCACGAGTGTTTCGGCCTGCTTCTTAGCCGCGTCTTCGTTCTGCTTCGAGATCCACATCTCGAGGATCCGCTCCCGCACTTCCTCGAGCGGCTTGAAGAGATTCTCACGACGCTCGGTCGGCTCGACGGCCGCTCCGATCTTTTCGTTGTCGACGACGCGTCCATAGACGCTGTTCACGGGCGTGAAGAACAGGTGGCTGATCACCGAGCCATTGCCATCGATCTCCATCTCCTTGAACAGCTTCTCGAGTGCCGTCCGGGAAGCGGGCGTCTTGCCCTCGTAGAGCCGCAGTCCCATCTCGATCGCGAGCTCGGCGAAGGTCTTGTCCTCGGCGACGCGAGCCTGCTCGATGAATTTGCTGATCAGACGCTCGACCTGGAACCGCCGCAGGACCTCGTCGCGAACCTCTTCGAAGGTCTTGTAGGGATCTTCGGGCGGCTTCGGCGTCTCGTCCTCGGGAGTCTGGTTCTCTTCGGTCGGCGTTTCGCCCTCGGGAGTCTGGCCTTCCTCGGTCGGCGTCTCGTCTTCGGGAGTCGGGCTCTCTTCGGTCGGTGTCTCGCCTTCGGGCTTTTGGTTCTCTTCGGTCGGCGTTTCGCCTTCGGGAGTCTGGCCTTCCTCGGTCTCGCTTTCCGCCGGAGGTGTCTCGCTCTCCTGCTCCTGGACCGAGGACTCCGAGAAGTAGAACCCGCCGTCCTCCTTCTCCTTGCTCTTGCCGTCCTCGGTCGGTGGCGGATCACCGGCTTCGTCTTCGGCGCCGTCATCCTCAGCCGGCGTCTCGCCTTCGTCGCCTTCGGAGCTCTCGCTTTCGTCGTCTTTAGTGGGCTCGGGCTTACGGAAGCGGAACTTGTTGCGCTCGTAGTAGGCCTTGAGATCTTCTTCGGTCGGCTCGGGCGTTCCTTCGGGCAGGTTGGTTTGGATCGAGTCCGGCTCGGCATCGGCAAAGGCGAGGTAGGCCATGCGGAAGGCGACCTCGTCCTCTTGGCGGAACTCGGCCTTGTTGACCGGCTCGAGCTCGTCGTAGAACTCCGTCAGCTGATCATCCGTGACCTGATCCGGCTGGATGTCGGCGGCCGCACCCTTCCAAGGAAAGGCGACGAACTCGAGCTCGTAGTTGTCGTTCGACGAGCGGAAGTTGTCGAAGATCTCCTTGTCGGTGACGAAGGCGTGGTAGTCGAGTCGCGTGAACTTCTGGACAATCAGGATCTCGCGCAGGTACTCCTCGAACAGAGCCGGGGTGAGCTGCATCCGTCGCAGGAGGTTGTCATAGTTCTCCTTCGAGATGGGCAACGCCTGCTTCATGAAGTCGATGAGCTCGTTGTCGCTGACGTAGACGCCGTTGCGCCGAGCTTCATCCAGAATCACGATGTGCCTCCAGACGGCACGGTTGTCGACATTCGACTGCCCGCTGAACGTGCTCTCGATGGTGTGGAGCATGCGCAACTTGGCGTAGAAGTCTTCGGTGCTGACCTCGATCGTCTCACCGGTGCTCGGCGGACGAAACGTGCCCGCGACCTCCGGAACGTCGCTGTCGGCGCCCGAGTCGTCGAAGAGCCCGTAGATCGCGCCCGTAATCGAAAACGTGAGCACCGTGAAGACGGTCAGGACGACCAACAAGCCCTTTTGGTGCTTTTCGAACCACTTGAAAGTCATCGAGGCCTCTTGAGTTCAGGAGTACCGCTAGTCCGCGCCGCCTCGCGCGGCCGCCCGATCTGACCCGCCTAGACAACGGGCTCCCAGGGAGAAACGCGTATTATACTGGCGCTCATCGCGGTGACAACAGACGCCGTCACCGAACCGCATCGCTTTTCAGCGTTGCCCCGCCTTTCGACCGAGGTTTGACGTCGAGAATCCCTCGAAAGACGGCTCATTCTTCATCGGCCGCAGACAGCGCTTCACTCCAATGGAGACGGGGCAGCGACGCCTGCGCACCTCGGCTCAGGACCGAGCGGCTCGCATAGCCGATCGCGGCCCTCACGGCGACCTCCCACTCGGCGTCCTCGGCCAAAGCCGCCGCCAGCGCACCATTGAAGGCATCGCCGGCGCCCGTCGAGTCGACCGCCACGACCTGAGGAGCGGCAAACACCTGCGGAATCCTCTCCGACTCCAAGGAGAGGGCCCCCGAAGCTCCCCGAGTGATCAGAATCCGCTCCGGGCCGCGTGAGAGAGCCGCCGCGATCCAGCCTGAGGGGAGGTCCTCCGGCCCTTTTGGCGGACCGAAGACGGTCGACGCCTCGGAGTCGTTCGGCGTCACCAGCCAGGCATCCCGCAGCGCTTTCTCCAATCCGACCGACTTCGCCGGCGCCGGATCCAAGATCGTACGAGCCCCTCGCCGGCGACCGATCTCGAAGGCTCGCTCCACGCAGATCAACGGAATCTCGAGCTGGCAGAGGACGATGTCGTCGGATTCGAGATCGGCGAGGGCCGCTTCGACTGCGGCGGGATCGAGGCGGGCGTTGGCGCCGGGAGACACGAGGATCGCGTTCTCGCCCCTGGCATCGACCCCGATCAAGGCGACCCCGGTCGGGGTCAGAGGCTGCGAGTGGAGGTGGCGCGTCTCGATTCCCTCAGAGGCGAGTGAGCTCCGTCCGCGATCGCCGAAGGCGTCGTCTCCGACACAGCCGACGAAGCGGACCTGGGCCCCGGCCCGCGCCGCAGCGACTGCCTGGTTGGCCCCTTTCCCGCCCTCGAAGGTCTCCAGGTCCTGACCGGAAACGGTTTCACCCGGCCGGGGCAGGGCCTCGACTCGCACCACGAGGTCGAGATTCAGGCTGCCGACGACGACGACCCGGCCCATCGTTGCTCACTGCTCCTGCGACTCGGGAAGCCGAGTGAAGGGCTCGTCGACGTCGTCCTCGTCGATGGGTGGAATCTCCTCTCGAGAGCCTTCCAGCTCGAACTCGAGGGACTCTCCTTCGATAGCCTCCGGCTCGTCTTCGGCCTCAACTTCTTCGAGCTCGGCGACGCCTGTCTGGAGCTCTTCGATGAGCACAACGTCCGTCTCGGCGGAAGGATCTGGTTCCTCCTCGAGCTCGGCGGTTCCCGAAGCCGATGTCTCTTCGAGCTCGTCCGCTCTCTCGACCGGCTCGGCCATCTCGGGATCGACGACGACGTCGACTGGCTGGGGCTCGAGGGATTCCGCTTCGATCATCGCGGTTGGCTCGGGCTCTTCGAATTCGGACTCCTCGTAGTCCGACTCGACCCCGTCCTCGTCGACCGGCGCCTCTCGGCCCGTCTCTTCTGCTTCGAGAGTGTCGGATTCCACCTTTTCGGTGTCCCAGGAGTCCTCGGGCAGCGTCGAGGCCCCCACCTGCAACGATCTTTCGCGCGCGCGGAGCATCTCGGCGCCGGCCAGGAAGAGCTCGCGGCGGAAGTCGGGTGGAGCCGGGATGTCGATCGGAACGCCGGCAGCCACCGCCGCGGCCATCGGATCACTCTCCGAGGTCGTGACGAGATCCGCTCCCTTTCGAGGCCGAAGTCCGGGTGCCAGAATCTGGTCGACGGGGATCGGCGGCCCGGTGTCGACCTCCGATTCGGCGGCGCGGGCCTTGGCCTCGTCCTCCTCGCGCAAAAGCTGCTGCAGCTCCTCGATGCTGGGCAGATCTCTCAGTGAGCTGAGACCGAACTGGTCGAGAAAACGCTTGGTGGTTCCGTACAGAAGCGGTCGCCCGATCACCTCCGCGCGTCCCGTGATCCGAACGAGCTTGTGGTCGAGGAGTGTGCGGACGATCTGCCCGGACTGCACGCCGCGCACACTCTCGATGTCGGCACGCGTCAGGGGCTGCTTGTAGGCAACGATCGCCAGCGTCTCGAGGCCGGCGGCCGTCAGCCTGTCGCTGGTTCCTTTCACGAGCCGAGTGAGCCAGGTGTGGAACTCGGGCCGCGTGAGCATTTGATAACCGCCCGCGATCTCGCGGACGACCAGCGGTCGCCCCGTGCTCTCGAGCGTCTGGTTCAAGGACGCGACGACCGCCTCCAGGCCAGGGCCATCCAGGTCCTCGAGGATGTCCAAGATCCGTTGAGCCGGCAAGGGATCGGCATGGGCGAACAGCAGCGCCTCGAGGATGGCTTCGGAGCGGGTCGTCGAGCTCTCGGGTTCCATGGGCGGCTCTAGAACTTCAGATCGATGTCGTAGCGTTCGCCAGCGCGCTGGCGCCAGTAGAGGTACTCATGCTCGGCGATGGGCTCGGTTTCGAGAGACCGCTCCACCTCGACCTCGAGCTCCGGAAAGCTCCCGGCCCGGCCGGTCTCGATCTCGAGGAGCTGCACGAAGTAGTGGAGACGCTCTCCGTCGAGGTCGATCTGCTCGATCGGTCCGGTCTCGTTCGGCTCGAGCGCAAAGACCGAGGCGACCAGCGGGTCCGGCAGACCTCGGACGATCGTCGGGAGCCTCCCGCCTTGCGGCGCCGTCGGATGCACGGAGTGCTCTTTCGCCAGGCGTTCGAAGTCCGCTCCCTGGAGGACCTCTTCCCGAAAGCGCTGAGCCTGGCTTCGGTCGCGGACCGCCAGGATGCGCGCTCGGGCGCGGTCCTCACGGAGCTGCTCGAATCGTACCAGGCGGTCGAGCAGGAGCTCGGTCCCGAGGACCCGGCGAGTGTAGCTTCGGTACTCCACGACCGTCAGGTTGCGAATCTCCTCCAGGTAGGACTCGACCGTCATCCGTCCCCCGGTCTCCACGCGGACGCGTGTCTCGAGCTCGGCGAGCTGCTTGTCGACCGCACGAGCCAGAAGGACCTCGTCCAGTCGAACCTCCCAGTGCTCGGCCTCGCGTCGGACCAGTCGCTCGTCGACGAGCTGCTGCAGGGCCCGCAGAAGGCCTGGCTGCTCGAACAGATAGAAGTAGTCGTAGACGTCGCTCTTGCGAATCGTCTCTCCACCGACCTCGGCGACGACGTCGTCCTCACCCAGTCGAAAGGGCAGCGGCGAGCGGGAAACGCGCGATCGAATGATCGGCTCGTCGGGGGTCGAGCGCTCCACCTTTCCGGTCGGTCGATCGGCCGGTCTCACGGGCGTCGCCGCCTCGCGCTCCTCACCCGGAGCACCGCAACCGGCCACGAGGAGCATCAAGAGCCAGGCCCCGCGACCTCGAGATGGTCGCCGGGCCTCCCTGGTGAGGTCCATTCAGTCATCCATGAAGCTGGGGATCGGAAGAAACCGCCGCCTCATGTTACCAGCTCGGTCCCGAACGCGAAACGCACGGGACCGCCAGCCGGCGGGTGGTGCGGGCTTCGATCGACGGAAGGTTCAGGCGGACGAGGTGACACCCAGCCCCCACCATCGGTGCCAGGTGTCTCTCGACTCGCGTCGGTCGAACGGGATGCGGTCCATCGTCTAGCGGAAGTAGACCGTTCGCTCGAGCCGGAATCGCTCCATGCGGATCTGGTCGTTCTGACCGCTCCGCCGTCCCGCGCCACCGCCACGGCCATTGCGCCCACGGTTCTGGTTCCGAGCCTGCTGCTCGCGCTGCTGTCGAAGCTGCTCTTCGGCCTCAGGGGGGAGGGAGTGGTCGCGCGAATAGTTGAACTGCACGCGAACGACCTTCATGTCTCCGCTGAACTCGCCGTAGTAGGCTCGCAGCCACTGCGATCGGATGGACGACTTCTGCTCGTTCCACCAGGCGTCAGGATCGGAGTCGGCGCGTCCTTCTTGGCTCTGGGCTTGACGGCCGGAGCTCTTGAAGTACTCCTGCAGTCGACGCTGGAAGCTTTCGGAGCTTCCGCCCGGTGTCGCACCCATCGCGCGGCGAGCTTCGGCGCTGCTCTTGACCGGCTGACCGTTGTCGTCATAGACGACCAGTGCCTTGTCGCCGAGGATGAAGGTCCCGGACGTGTAGTTCGCTCGCTCGATCTTGGAGCGAGATCGATTCGACCAGACCTCCCGCACGCGGCGGGCGTCGACGCCCAGGCGCTGGGCCATCTTCTCGGCGGTTTCATCGCCCAGGCTCTTGGTCGCCCAGGTCTGAGCCTCTTTCAGTTGCAGCAGACGATCCCCGACACGGTCGTCGATGAGGCGCTTGATGGTATCCCACCATTCCTTCTCGACGTAGTTGGAGATATACGCATTCTCCCGCTCTTGGACCGAGACGATACGCTCCTCGACATTCGTCTTGAGAGCCGGCGTCGGGGCCGCGGCGATCAGGCCCTTGAGAGCCGTGATGCACTCCTGATACTGCTTTCGGGAAGCCAGCCGCATCGCGGTGTTCACCTCGTCGAGGTACTTCTGGTTCTCGACGAAGGGTTGGATCGTCTCGAGGAGGTTGGTGATCGTCTCGGTCTCGAAGTCGGGATCGAGCTCACGAGCGCGCTCGAGATGGATCTTGGCACGATTCCAGGCATCGAGCTTTCGGAGGTAGTTGGCCAGCTCGAAGTGATCGCTCGCCGAATCGGAGTCCATCGCGGCCAGCTTCTCACGGTAGAGATCTTCGATCTCGTACACCTCGTTGGCCGGCACTCGAATCGGCTCGATCTCGCGAATCCGACTGCGATCGATGGGCAGACGCGTCTCACCGTCGGCGAGAGTGATCGTCCGGTCGTCCTCGGCGACGATGACGCCGACACGGTCGTTGCCGGTCCGGAAGCGGACGCGAACGGCATCGACCATCACCTGCTCGCCTTCATCGAAGTCGTAGCCGAGCTGGCGCCGCAGCCGCTTCGCCTCGACCTCGGCCAGGTGGTCCCAGTAGAGGTGGATCACGCCACCATCGTCGAGGCGCTTGACGCGCAGCCCGTCCTCGCTCGAGTCCAGGATCTCGACGTAGAGGATGGTCCCCTTTCGGAGCCGAAGCTCTTCGGCGTCATTCGCCTCAGCCGCGGAGGCACCGACCATCGCGCCTAAGAGCGCGAATCCGAGCCAGACTCGCCAGCGTCTCTCGTCGCACATCAGACGTCTCCCTGTCGTTTCCTGTCCGTTTCGATGACTCATCGGCTCTTTCCAATCTCACGCGCAAAGTCCCAGCGCTGCAACACGATTGTCGGAAACTCCGCACGCCGTCGTCGCTCTTTGGGTCCCCACAAGACGATGATCTTCGCGACCCACTCGCCTTCACCCGCCTCCGTGAACTCGACCTGGTACTCGTATCCGGGCAGATCCGGAACGGGCGTCGTCGGGATGTCTTCCGGGTAAGACTCCCCGTCCGACCAACGAGCCTCGAGATTCGAGAGCACCTGCGACTTGACCATCTCGGCCGAGGCCGCTGAGTTGGTCCGGTCCACCGCCTCCTTGTGAATGCCGAGAGCGAAGGCGAACAGACCGAGCACGCTCACCATGCCCGTCGTCAAAACGCCCAACGCCACCAGCATCTCCATCAGCGTGAAGCCAGCCTCGGGGTGTCCGATTCGATTCGGTGGCGACATCATCAGTAGGCCTCCCGACCCATCGGAATCTCGATGACTCGCACGAACGTGCGTCCTTTTCGAACCGGCACGCTGCGTGGATGGGACTCCTCGCGAGTGCTCCGAAGGGCCCGGCCTTGGAGACGGATCCGGTTGCCATTCACGCTCGCGACCTGAACCCACTCCCCACCCACTTTCAGCAGGTCCCCGTTGGTGACCTTGCCGAGCTTGTCGACATCGTCGACGAGAATCTCCGTGGCCCCACGGTCGGCCGCCTTGGCGAGCCGCGTCCGCCGGTCTGCTCCTTCGTCGAGCACGAGGGTCATGCGCACTCGCGCCGGAAAGATGTCCTGGCTGCGATCTGAGCCGTATCGAGGATCGCGGGCTGCGGAGAAGACCTCAGAGCTCAGCTCCTCGCGCGTCGAATCCCAGAAGCTCTCGGCGCTGTCCCAGTCGCTGGCGCCGGCACGGGCGAAACGCCAGCCGATGTGGAGCACTCCGTCCGCCACCAGTCGGCAGAGCGCCCGCACCGACTCCTTCGACTCGAGAGCTTCGCTGGCGAACAGGCCTTGGTCGGTACCGGGCGGCGCGATCACGCCCCGATAGAGCCGCAAGTCACCCGAAAAGGCTCCCGGACGGTCGTCCGGCACCGCCACCCAGGTGACCTCGGCCAGCCCGCCGGTCGGCAGATACCCCGGACCCTCCTCGTCCTCGGCGCTCAGTGGAGTTCCGAGTCGGTACACGCGGCTCTCGGGCCCGAGAGTGCTTTTGCTTCGAAGCCGTCGATCGGCGAGCTCCTCGGGGAATTGACGAACCCAGCGGACTCGGAAGAAGTCTCCGTCGGGCGCCCAATCCGCCAACATGCGGATGCGCGGGTCGCGATCCGAGGCACTGGCGAGCAAGCGCCAATCTCGCACCAACGTCTCGGCGAAGACCTCGTAGCGCTCGACCACCTCGCGTTGACGCTCGCCCGTCCGCCACAGCCGAAGGCCGCCACGAACCAGCTGCATCATCATCAGGCCGAGGGCAACGAAGAGCCCCATCGCGACGAGCAGCTCGACGAGCGTGACACCCGCGGCCGTAGAGTTTCGTCGTTCTCGCATCAGCGCGTCTCCACATGGGACTCGACATGGGAAGGTGCGATGTAGTCGATCCCTACCATGTGGAGCCGAGGCGTCTTCTTCCAGGCGTTGGCCAAGAAAGTCTCGCTGTCGAAGGCGCCCGGCTTGAACTCGACGAAGACCCGCAGCTCGAGATCATCCCCTTGGACCATCAGCTCGTTCCGATTCTGAGCCTCGGCCGGTCGATCGAAGAGACGCAGATAGGGCGTCGCGTTGGGCTCCTCGTCCCAGGCGGCCTTGCCCGCGATCCGGACCATCACGAGAAGGTCCATGAACTGGGGCTCGGGGATCTCTTCCTTCCAGGTCAACGATCGCCAGAAGGCGCGCGGTTGACCGAGGAAGCTCTGGAAGTACGACAGCTCGGGATGATCGCTCCGCGCCTGATACCGATCCCAGTATCGGAAAGGCAGCAGGTAGACCACCGAGCCAGACTCGGCCTCGGTGGGAGCCGTTCCAAAGCGTCCGCGAAGCAGACCTCTCTCGTCGCTCGAGGTGCCATCGGGGTCGACGACCTCGCGCGCGAGCTGGAGGAGCTGATTGTTCGGCTTGCGAACGTAGGCGATCACCTCGGTTCCGATGAGCACCATGCCGGCATCCGGGAACTGCGAGGCATCGACGACGGCGATCTCGGAGTCGTCCTGTCTCAACGTCTGCGCCAAGGTCGTGACGCGGAACTGAGGGAGGTAGACGAGTCTCTCTCCGGTCGTGTGAGCCACCGGCTCGGTCAGCAAGAAGCCTCGCCCGTCTTCGGCGATCTCGAAGTCACCGGATCCGGGGCTCACGGTCTCGTAGACGATCAGCTCTTCACCGATCTGGAGGACGCCGCCACCCGCGAAGAGGCGAGAGGTGACGCTGCGGATGCCGTAGCTGTCGACATGGTTGACCTCGACCGAGTCCTCGGCGACCCGAAATGCCTGCTCCTCCTCGCTGATGTCCTGAATCAACCGGTATCGCGAGTTCGCCCTTTGCCGGACCGGATCCTCGAAACGGCGGAACTCGACCTCGTCGATCATGGCGGCCACGGCCCCGCTGCCGTTGTAGAGAGCTCCGAACTCCATCTGGGCGCCCGTCTCCACCGACAGCTCTCCGCTGGGGAACTTCACGAGGCGGGTGATCTCGCGCGAGTCCATTTGACTCAAGCCCCTCTGCTGACCGTTGGCGCCAGTCTGCTCGGTCGGAATGTGCACGTCGACGCCCACCTGAACGAAGGCGAAGTAGCTCTCGGCTTGGTCACCCTGATCGGAGGGGTCGTCGGCGGTCCAGGCCCAGTTGATGACGTTGCCTTCGCGGGATCCGTTGGGCGTGATGACGGTGACCCAATCGCCGCGGCCGGGTCGGGCCGTGATCCGGCCGGTCTTCCAGGCTCGAAAGACCGGAAGCACCAAGGCGTTCGCCGCGTGATCTCTGGGCAGCGTCCCGTACTGACCCCGGAACCGAAGCTCATCCTCGACGTGACGCTCGAAGATCTCATCCTTGAGGCTGATACGCGGCTTGATCTCGACGCCGCGCCCCTGCTCGTTCGGCGGAACCTGCTCGGCACGGCTCCGAGTACGCAGGCTCGTATCCGTGTAGATGTTGGTGCGGATCTGGCCGAGGATCCACGAGTCGTTGCGCGTGACCCAGCCGTCGCGAGTCTGCACCGAGTCGTATCGCACCCACTCAGTGCTCTCGTCGGTGCCGATCTGCATTCGCTCCTCGGGACGACCGGTCTGCTCGGGATCCAGGAGCGTGTCGCTGGCGAGCCCGGCCACGCCGACCGAGAGCGGAATGACGACCGTGTAGTCCCCTTCCGAGAAAGCGGCGACGTTCTGGTTGTTGACGCGAATGCGCCAACCTTTGGGCTCCCAGGTCTCCTCGTCGATGAAGATCGAATCGACCGACGGCTCGCCGGTCGAGCGGAACTCACCGGTCTCGTAGTAGTGGTTGAGATCGCCCCAGCGCTCCAGGCCACTCAGCGTCCCACTTCCCCAGTCGGCGCGGGAGTAGCGCATGAGCTCTTGTCCGCCGATGGTCATCTCGAGCTGGTTCGTGAAGCCACGCCGGTCGATTCCGGCGTAGCTCGAGAGCACGAGCACCACACCGCCCTGCTGCGAGAACGCCTCCATGAAGATCCGACTATCGGGGCTCTCGGGTATCGGGCTGCGCATCAGGAGCTGCTTGTCCTCCATCCCGAGCCCGAGCCCGAGGGGCACCTTCGTGACGGGGTCTTCGAGCTCCGTCTCGCCGCGCAGGATCCCGATGTCGGGGAGACCGAGGGCGGCGGGAAGGTTTCCGTTGCGCGGCAGGATCGGTGACGAGATCGCGGTCGAGTACCCATATTGCTCGACCGTCGCGCCGGTCGGATGCGCCCGCGCCGCCGCCAAGGTTCCGCGCGCTCCACGCCCCCCCCGCTGCTCGCGCGCGACGGTCGTGATCAACGCGTTGCCGGTCACGCCGTTGTACTCGATGATCTCATTGCCGATCCGCACGACACCCATCGGCGGAAAGCCTTCGGTGCTGACGACCGGAATCCGCTCTTCGAGCTCGGGGAGAGCCCCGGGAACATTGGCGTTGATGACCGTCTGTCCGCCTTGCTGATTGCCCGGATTCTGCAGAGGAGCCAGGGACGTCAGGTCGCTGAGTCCTCCGGATAGACGGGTCAGGCCGCGCCGCTCACCTCGCGGAACGCCGTCCACGGTCATCGTCAGGTCCGAAGGGCGCGAGCCGCGCCAAGAAGCCCCCACGTGATACCAGGTGTTCGCCTCCATGCCCGAGGGGATCGTCCAACGCACCTCGCCGATCTCCGGCCAGTTCGTGCGCGGATCGTCGAGGACATTGTCGGCGACCTGCAGGATCAGCTCCGAGCCATCCACTCGTAACGAGAGCCGGCCTTCGAGGTCATTGATCCCCGAATCGAAGATCGGACCGCCGGCCCCTTCGGGTCGGTACCACAAGTCGATGGCGTAAGGAACGACGCCGAACTGCCCGACCCAAGAAGCGGGACCGCGATCGCTCGTGCCCGGTCCGACGCTGTAGGTCGTTTCGAGGAGGTCGCGGCCTTCGGGATCGCGATCGTTGTCGAAGTGCTCGACGAACACACCGTTCGGCGCGAACTTCCGAACCGGCTCGAGCTGAACGTAGCCTTCCTCGGGATTCTGTGACGGGAATCGCTCGAAACCGAGGTTCACCGGGACTCGACTCGGCGGCACGTTGAAGCCTTCGAAGCGGTGCTGGCTGATCGGTCCCGTCAAGAAGTACCGGCTGGCCCGACTCGCAACGATCTGATCCTCGAAGTCGCGCTGTGTGACCCAGGCCTTCAGGAGATCGGCCTGAGGCACGGCGTTGACCACCTGATCGATCGTGTGCCGTCCTCGCTCGAGCCCCGAGCGAGCGTTCGACACCGCGGTCGCCTCGATGCGAAAGGTGCCGTACGACTCGTAGCAGAACCCCGCGGTACCTCCTCCCACCTGGGAGTCCCCCGGGTGCAAGGCGTTCGAGTAGATGGCCCGCATCTGCGAGTCCGAGAGCGCCCCCTCATCATTGGCCGGCTCGAGCACGCGACGATAGAGGTCTTCATGCGAGTCGAGGCCGCGCTCGAGGCGAGCCGCGATCAGGCGCTCGACGAATCGGTTGGCCGTCGCGCGATCGATCACGTCTCCGCTGGAGCCGCCTCCCGATCGAAGCCCGGTGACGAGCGCGATCAGCAACCTCGCCGAAGCGGTGTTGACGTTGACGGGATGACGGGCCAAGGCCCACACGCGTGTCGTCTCGGCATCGAAGGACTCACCGAGCGGCGTCTCGAGGTAGAGCTGCCAGGCTTGCTGGCCGCGCGGCTCCACCGACGTGACGATCGAGTACTCGGTCACGCGGCCGTCGGTGACCTTGATGGTCGTTCCCGGGCCATAGTAGCGACCGTTGGTGATGGTCAAGCCGCCCTGGACTCCCCCCGAAACGGGTTGGAGCAGAGCCTGAGGGTTGATCCAGCCGCGGCCGACGAGCCGTTTCGATGCGACGGTGACGTCCTCTTCGAGCGTCTCGATCTCCGGCAGCGACCAGGCCTGCGGCTCGGGGCCGCCCGCGAAGGGCACCTCGCGCAGCGACCAGATCGAGGCGAGCTCCGAGAGCTGGCCCGAGCTCTTACGACTTCGGTAGGCGGCGGCCTCCCAGGCCTTGAAGGAGACCACGGAGGTCCCGGCCGCGTGCTCGAGTGGCTCGCGAAACCAGCCGAGGTTGTAGAACTCGCCGCGAACGCATCCTTCGAATCCCGATCCGGTGCGGCGCTCGTATCGAATCACCTCGCCGCCCACGAAGAGCAGCCCACCTCGCTCGGGGAAGGCCGAAGCGTCATCCACGCGCAGCGATCCGGCCTCCGCCCCGACCTCTTGACTGAGGGTCGTTCCTCCCAAGAGATTGCCGAGCAAGATCGGTGAGACGGAAGTCAGGTTGGCCTTGCCCTGCTCGTCTTCGGCCCGGGCCGACCACAGGTCACCACGCGGGTCGCGCACGTCGAGCGAGAGCGACTCCCAATCATCGACACGCAGCTCGTCGAGCGTGTCCGCCCGGGGAGTCGCATCGAAGGTCGTGCCCGGATGCGAGCGGGCGAGGACGTGTACGGCGTGGTTTCGAGCACCTTCGGCACCGAGCCGGACGCGGCTCGCGGCCGAAGTGACCGCCGACGTCTTGCTGTGATTGCGCATCGAGATCGCGAACGGCGTCGCAATCACGGCCAGCGCCGCCAAGACGATGATCACCGAGACGAGTGCAAAGCCTTGGCGCGGTTCGATTCTCGCTCGCATGTCCCACCTCGTTGGAGTCACTGGGCCCGCTTCTTGTCTTTCGCCTCGGAGGCGACTTCCTCGATGGTGCCGAGCCACCCGATCCTCAGTCGCCGCATCGAGCCATTCTTGAGCTTCAGCTCGATGTTGACCGCCGCGGTGTGAAACTCGGGATCGAGGTTGCCGCGCCCATCGAAATGCACCTGACGATCCGGACCGAGCAGAGTGACGCTCTCCGGCAGGGGCGCCTCATCCCCACGGACGGCCAAGGCGATCCGCACCTCGTCGATACGCCCGATCAGGGAGCCCGCCGGCGAACCGATCGTGAGAGGCGCTTCGGGATCCGGAGCCATCTGGAGGCCTTCTTGCTCCGCAACCGTGCCCACCTCACGTCCATCGACAAAGAGGCGCAGGCGGAAGCGGTCGTAGATCATCGACACATGCGTCCATCGTCCGGGCGCGACGACGGGCTCTTCGCTGACGACCTCGAGCCGTCGTGTGGAGATCACTTTACCCCGGCGTCGCTGCTGTACCAGGTTGACGCGACCGACGAGCTCGCCGTCCGGACCGAGCTCGAGAGCGTAGGCTTGACCCTTCTCGACGATGCGGCCACCGCTGGTCGAGTCGGGTCGAACCCATGCCTCGATGCCGATGCCATCGACGGGATCGAACACCGGCGCTGTGCCACACAAGACCGTGCTCTGCTCGCCCAGCCGGACGCAGTGACCGATCTTACCGTTCGGGTCGAGGTCCGCGCCCGACAGCACGCCGTCCCGACCGAAGGCGCCGGTCGTCGTCTCGTCCTCGAAGTGCCACTGCCCGACGGTCTTCAGGCCGACTCCGAAGACCCGCTGCTCCTCGCTCGTCGCATCGAGCACGACCAGCGAAGGCACCGACTCGGCGATCGAGAAGGTCCGGGTGGCGCGCACCGTGTTCTTGATCTGGCTGACAGCCGTCGTCTTGCCCAGGTCCAAGGAGGTGATGGCGCCGACGCCCACACCGAGCAGGATTGCGATCATCGCCATCACGACGATCAGCTCGAGCAGGGTCATTCCCGCGCTCGGCACCGTGCATCCCGTCGTCGCTCTCATCGGCAGGCCCTTCACGTCAGTCGACCCAGATGTGGATGTCATCGTCGGTGCCGAAGGTGCTGTCGGCGCCGGCGGAGAACACCTGAAAGGAGTCCAGGTTTTGGAAGCTCCCGGTCTTGGTGCTCTTGACCGCCTCGACCTCCACCTCACGGTAGACGTCGGTGTCCGGGTCCTTGACCCAGTACTTCACGACCTTGCCGTAGTCCCGGTTGTGGATGTAGACGATCGGGTTTTCCCACACGTCTTCAAACTCGAAGAGGTCCGGCTCCTCGAAGATCGTGCGGGACTTGCCGAGCGAGTCGTTGTCGCGATTCGCCAGGCCTTTCTCCTCACGGCTCCCCGAGTAGTCCTTCGAGAACAAGGACAGCACGAGGGACTCACTGCCTTCGTTGATTCCGTTGGTCGGTATCTTCGTACGCTTGGTGCGTCCGGGTGCTTCGTCGGCACCGATGTCCTCGAACCGGCTGGGCGGGTAGTCCCCGATCTCGGCGTAGTAGTTGTCGACGGCGGCTTCGAGCGAGAGGAGCAGTGCTTTGACCTCCTTCTCCTTGCCCATCGTCTGAATCTTCGTGTAGGTCGGAACGACGACGGCGATGAGCAAGCCGATGATGCCGATCACGACCAGGAGCTCGATCAGTGTGAACCCGGCCTGGCGGGAATCCGACATGCTCATCCCTTTCTCCGGATGATTCGAACGCGATCGACCACGAACTTCACCTTCTCGGTCAGGCCCGCCTGGCTGAACACGGCCAGGTGGATGCCGAGGCTGTAGCTCTTCATGCTGCTGAACTCGACCTCTCCCACCTTCTCTCCGTTCACACTCAGCTCGAACATCGGCTCATCGGGATCCGGCCGCTCGATCCGAAGCGTGACCGGACCCTCGGTCGGCCAGGTGGCCTCGGGCAACGAGGTCCAGTCCTGCTCCGTCTTGTGATTGCGCCGCAGGTAGGTCTGGAGATCTCCCTTGGGTCCGCGCGCGAATCCGAGCTCGGCCCATCGGTCATCCTCCACTCGTCGTCCGGGTCGCCGGATCTGCAGCAGGAGGCCGTTGCGGAATCGCGCGTTCGGGTCGTCCAAACGGAAGGTCGCCTCGAAGGCGACCAGCGCGCGACCGAGCTCCTCGCGGGAGAGCAGCGTGAGGCCTTCGCTCAGGTTGTCTTGCTGCCCCTGGAAGAGGACCTTGCCTTCGTCGATCACGACTCGGACGCCGAACGGCTCGCGGGCTTCCCAACCCTTCGTCAGCTGGCGACGGTTGAAGTCGTCGATCCACTGCTCCTTGCTCTCGTTGTCTTCGATCGCTCGGAGAGTCTCCTCGGCGTACTCGAGTCGCGGAAGATCGGCAGCATCCCCTTGGGCCGCCTGCTGCTCTCGAGTTCGAGCCAGGAGGTTGCGGGCCTCGCCCGAGTTGCCTTGCTCGTAGTAGCTGATGGCGCGGGCCGCTTGAATGGTCGCGTTCTGCTGCTCTTCGGGCACGCGATCGAAGTACGCGTCCGCTGCCTCCAACCGACCTTGCCGCAAGGCGATCAACCCGGCCAGCACGAGCAGATAGTGAGAGCCCGGCTCGCGCTCGAGGGCCTTCTCGATGAAGCGGCGCGCCTCGTCGTACTGACCCAGCTCATAGGTCAGATAGGCCAGCTCGTGGACGACTTCGTACAACCGCCACTCGAGAGACAGCGAGGCCGTCAATGCGGTGAACGCGCTCGAGTCATCCCCGGCCGCTCGAAGCACTCGGCCCAGATGGTAGTGGGCCATCGGATTCTCGGGCGCCATGGCGACCGCATTGTCGTAGTGCTCGCGCGCTTCGAGCTGATCACCGTCGAGCTCCGAGAGATATCCTCGGACGATCTCTACCGGCGCTCCAAACATCGGGTCGAGGCGAGCGGATCGGACGAGGTCGGCGGCCGCGAGATCCGCTTCGTCCAGTCGAATCGCGACCAGAGCCCGATTGAGGCGCAAGGCCGCGTCGTCGTTGCAGCGCTCGAGACCCCGCTCGATCTGTTGACGAGCACCCGACGCATCGCCGGCCACCAGCAGAGTCGCCGCCAGTCCCGCATATCCCTGCGGCTCGGACTCGCCGAGCTGGATCACTTGCCGAAACGCGGTCTGGGCACCCTCGAGATCACCGATCGCCAGCCGCCGACGACCTTGCCAGTAGGCGAGGGTCTTGATCTGCTCACCTTCGAGGCTCGCCGAAGCCGCGGCCTCGAGGTGCTCGCCCGCCAACGCAGCACGACCAGTGCGGACCAGCAAGCGTCCGAGTGCGAGTCGGCCATGCTTGTCGAACGAGTCCTTCTCGACCAGGCCGCGGTAGATCGCTTCGGCGGCTTCCGGTAGACCGAGCCGCTCGTAGAGATCGCCGAAGTCGACCATCAGCGAAGGGCTGGTGACGCCCTTCTCGACCCCCTCGGAAAAGACGGCCATCTCCTTCTCGACGTCGTACTGGGCTCGGTAGACCCGCGCCAATCCCCGGTACGCCTGGCCCTTGTCCGCGCGATCGATTCCGAGGAGCACGCGAAACTGCTCGATGGCGAACTCGTAGGCGACAGGGTTCGACGGCGCCTGCTCGAAGCACCATTCGGCGAGGGCCGCGACTCGCGAGACGTTGCCGGGTGTCGGCTCGAACTCGCGCTTCTTGATCTCGTAGAGATTCGGCACGGTCGGAGCGAAACGGAACTCGCGGATCTTGTCGCGCTCGATGACGTCGATGGCCATCGTGCGACCTTGGCGAACGTGCTCGAATCGGATCGGCTCACTGCGGCGACTGGGAGCTTCCAGGTCGAACTTGTTCTCGTTCAGGATCCAGCCGTAGGTCGTCGAGCCATCGGCCGAGCGGACAATGGCGTCATAGACTCGAGCCGGCTCGACCGACTCGGGTCGATCCTGAGCGACCGGAGGAGCCACGACGGCGCCCGAGTCCTGCGAATCGTCCTCGGCCGCTTCGTCTTCTTCCTCCTCTTCGCTCGAGCGAATGCGAGGTAGGTGGCGAAGCGGTGCGAGCCGGTCGGCCTCCGACGCAGGCACTGGAAGCGGCCAGACGATGGGCGGTGGGTCCAAGGGCGGCGCGGCCAAAGCGAGCTTCGGCATGGGAGACACGTCCGTCGGCGCTTCGAACACATCTCGACCATCGGCGGTCCAGCCACGATCGGTGACGAAGCGAACGGCCGGCGCCCAGCTCTCGGGTAGCTCGACTCCACGACTGCGTGCCTGGATCGGCTCGGACGCATAGCGGTTTCCGCTCGCGCTCATGAACAACCAGCCCACGAGTACGACGACGATCAGCAGCGTGATCTGTTGCTTGTTCAGCTTCATCGCTTTCCGTCTCCGGCCAGTGCCGGGTAGCTCTGCGTCTTCATTCTTCGAGGTCCAGCGATTCGATGTCGAGGGCTGCCATGACCAGTACGGCTTCGGAAGGCCCCGGATCGTCGGGCTCGGGGCCGAGGATTCGACTGTCCTTGGCGAGCACCAGGTAGCTGGCGGGTGCCTGGAGGCTCTCAACCAATCGCACCAGAGACGGGGCGCTGCCTCTCACCCGAAAGCGTAGCTCGAGGCGCTCGAGAAAGTCCGCATCGTCACGAGAGCGGCGGTTCCGCTTCGACCGAGTCGCCCCTTTGGGGATGTCGATGTCCGTGATCGCGAGCACGTCCGCCTCGACCGCCAATCGCACGACTCGCTGGACGACGTCGAGCGCGCGCAGGTAACGCTTGGCCTCCTCGCGCGTTCGAGGAGTGGTCGCCGGAAGCCCGAGGTTGTCCGGGAGCTGGATGTTCCGGCGCTCGGCAGCCTCTTCGACCTCGCGCTTCACCTCGTTGACGACGTTGAAGTACACGTCGTCAGGACGAGCCTCGTCGTCCCGCAGCTCGAAGCGCTTACCGGATTGAAAGATGAGCTTCTCGCTCGCGGCTTGCCATCGCGCCGCCAAGTCCGACTGGACGTCGCGAATCTCGCGCAGGTTCTTGGCGGTCGGCTTCACCTGTCGCAGCGAGGCCCGCTGGCTGCTCAGCGTGCGCTCCGACGCTTGCACCTTGCTGGTATAGGACGAGCCGATGATCGTCTCGCCGATCAGGAAGACCAGCAAGCCGGCCGCGACCGCGATGATGAACTTCTTGTGCTCTTGCCAGATGTCGTTCAGGTCCACGAATGGGCTCTCCGTGTCATTGTCGTCTACTGGTCGCCATCTTCGTCGTCGTCGGACGCCACGGGCGGACGATCGGCGAAGGAGAGCGTCATGGTGAACGTGAAGGGAAGCTGCGTACTGGGCTCGCTGAAGACGACCTGCAGCTCCTCCTCGGCGTCGATGCGACGCCGAAAGTCGGAGAAGACGTTCGGCAGTGCCTCGCGTCCTTCCTTGCCATAGCCGCTGACGACGACCACGGGTGTCGTCAGGGTGTCCTCCGAGTCGATCTTCACCTCGTCGGCCCGAATCTCCTTGATCCAGAGATCCTCGGGGAGATGCTTCTGGACGAGCGCGATCGCTCGCGAGAGGCCGAGGCCCGGGAGGGCTTCTCGCTCGAGCCGATGGAGCCGCGCGCGGATCGTCTCGTTCTCTTCGGCCAAGCCGGTGAAGCTGCGCTCGGTTCGGTTCCGCTGCCGGACGAGCTGTGCCGCTTGGGACAGATCCGCCTGGACCACAGTCAGGTCCGAGGAGCTCGTCAGGAAATCGTAAACGAGGAATCCGAGGAGCAGCACGGCGGCCGCGATCAGGAAGACCGGGCCGCGCATCAGCTCTCGCCGCTTGCGCTCAGCCTCCGAGAGGATCTCGAGGTTGTACAGATCCGTGTCGACGGCCGCCTCGGCCAGCCCGAGTGCGACCGTGAAGTCGGTGCCCTGACCTTCGAGGAGCTCGGCATCCTCGGGATCGAGCTGTGAGAGGTCGACGCCGTCCGTCGGGTCGAAGACGCTGGCAGGGCACCGGAAGCTCGAGCCCAAGAACTGATCCAGCCCTCGCAGGCGGCTTCCCGGTCCCGACAGGACCAGCCGATCGACCTCGAGGTTTTGGAGCTGCAGCTGCTGCCGGCAGAACATCACGGCGGCGTTGAGCATCGAGTAGACCGTACCGCTCACGCCGGTCAGCGAGTTGGCGATCCGCTCCTCGTCCCGGTTGGCGTAGTTCGCCTGATCCCGCGGAGCCAAGTTGGCGTGCTTGTCGAGCAGGGACTCGGCCTTCTGCGCCGAGACTCCGAAAGCACCCGACAACGCATCGGTGTAGAGACGTCGGCCGCCGGAGAGGTTGCGGGCGAACAGGAGGTCGCCATCCTGCTGGAGGATCAGGTCCGTCGTCTCATAGCCGAAGTGGACGATCAGCACGGTCTGATCCGCGGGGATGTCCCCCGACTTGAGGAAGGCATTGAAGAGGGCGATCGCATTCGGGGTGAAGGCGTTCACCTTGCGTCCGACGGCGGCGAGCGCCTCGGCTCGCGTCTCGAGATAGCTGTCGCGGGCGAGGGCGAGCAGGACGGTGTCCTCCTCGCTCATTCCGTTGCCTTGGAGCAGATTGAAATCCGCCGACACCGAGCTGCCGCCTTGCTCGGCGACCTCGTCGATCTCGAACTGCATCAGCGATCGGAGCTGCCAATCCGGGACCGGCGGCACCTGCGTGTATCGAAGGATCACCTCCTTGCCGGTGATGCCGACCTGGACCGGGCCCGGCTTGAAGGCCTCCTTCATTCGGAGCTCGCCGAGTGCGGCCGTGAGGCTGCGCACGTCGACGGTCCCGTCGATGAACGTCTCATCGACTCGAGTCGGATGGAACATCCCTTTGACGAGCTTGCCTTGCACGACGCGGACGTGTCCGCCATCGATCTCGATGCCCGTCCCGAACTTCGCCATGGCTGTCTTCCTCTCCTGGCCGCGCCGTCAGCGCGCGGCCGCCTTTCGTCCGTGCTCGGTGTTGGGATAGAGCTGGGCCACCTGCCGGAAGAGCTCTTCGGAAAGATGCTTTCGGTCGGGACGCGTCGAGGCGAGCTCTGCGATTCGGAACAGGCGCGCCGCTCGCTCTTCCGTCGAGACCTGGCGGAAGGCCTGCGCCTCCGACTCGGCTCGCTCCCGGACCTCGCCAGCTCGGGCGGCGAACTCGCTCCCCGAGAACCGCTGCTCGAGGTCACTGGCCAGATCGATCGCTTCGGCGAACGAGTCCGGATGGTGAAAGAAGCTCGCATCCTCGATGCGGCTCTGGATCTCCGCCAGGCCGTCCTCGGCTTCCCGGCGAAGCTCGTCGCGGGCCTGGCGGGACTTCTCCTGGAGGGCCGGATCGAAGGGGTAGTCACGCAAGATCCGACCGTAGGTCTCGAACGCCTGTCCGTGCAGACCGGCTCGTCGGTGTTGACCGGCCTCGGTCAGAAGCCGTGTGGCCTCGCGACGCTCCTCGAGGAACGAGGTCTTGATGCTGACCGTCAGCTCCTGGGCGCGCAACGAGTGCTGCACCAAGTATCCGCCGTCGGTCGCGGTCGCGGAGACATCGGCTGGTGCCGAGGTCGTGAAGCGGAGTCGATCCTCACCCTTGCCGAAGATCACCGCGGTCGCATCCTCGCGATTGAAGGCACCGCCGTACTCGTAGGTCTCATCGCCGGACACCGCCGCGACGCCGTCGCTCATGAGCTCGGGTCGAATCCGATACCGGAGGAGGATCACTGCATCTTCGGGGAGCTTCTCGAATGCGTAGGACAGCACGATGCCCTCGTCGCTCTTCGAGACCTCTTGCTTCAACGGCACCTGTCCATTTCCTAGCCGGAAGTCGCCCGACCAGGCAGCGCGGGGCTCGCGCTCGTCCACCGGGAAGAAGGACTCCTGGGGCCAGGAACGTCCTCCCCACACGACGGTGAGGCCTCCCCCTTCCAGCAGGCGGTCGCCCAGACGGTCGGCGGCGAAGGAGGCGCCATTGAACTGGAAGTCGAACCCTTCGCTCTCGAGCTCGATAGCGGCGCTCCGCTCCGAGGCGAGAACGGCGATGTCGTCGATCACGACGCGTCCAGCCCCGACTCCCAGGCACTCGACCAGCGCGTGCGTGGTGCCTTCGGGGGCTCGCGCTTCGCCCGAGAACTCCACGAACCCGTTGGGTCCCTCACCCCGTCCCGTCTTCAGACTCGGAACGCTCGCTCCCAGGTCGGTGGTCGTGGGCTGACCGTTCTCGTCGGTTCCTTCGGCCAGCCACAGGAGCCTCAGTCCGCCCGACGCCCCCGCATCGGTTCGAATCCAACCTTGAAGACGATAGCGGCGCTCGGCCTGCACCGCCATGCGCCCTTGCCAGCGGGCGACGGCGATCGGCGTCTCTTCGCTCAGTCGGGCATCGAGAGCGCCCGATCCAGAATGCACCATCGCTGCGGTCGTGGTGAAGGCCCCTTCGCTCTCGTCCTCCGAGGGACGCCAAGCGCGATCGCCTTCTCCGGGCTCGAAGGAGCTGACGTCGGCCGGCAGCAGGTTGCCTTCGACGCGCGCGAAAGTCGCTGTGGCGTCGGCACCGCGGCCGAACTTGTAGTACGCAAAGCCGGCGGCGCCCACCAATCCGACGGCCAAGAAGAGCGCCACCACGGCTCCCCCCTTTCCGCGCGTCGGGACATCGCTCGCCGAGACGTGATGCAGCACCTCCTCATCGTCGACCGCGGCTTCTTGAGCCTCGAGCTCCTCGACCTCGGCGACCGAGGAGTCCCAGAACACCAGGCGCTGGTCCCCGAAACGGACTCGTTGGCCATGCTCGAGGACCTGCTCGTCGATGCGCTTGTCGTCGACGAAGGTGCCGTTGGTGCTGCCGAGATCGCGCACCGTCCACCCGAGCCCCTCATCGATGAGCTCGGCATGCACGCCCGAGACCTGTGTCGAGGCCAGCGACAAGCCATTATCGGCGTTGCGTCCCACCGTGAATCGCTCGCCGCCAATCTCGACCTGCTCATTGCGTCGCTCGCCTTTTTCAAAGACCAGGAAGCAAGGGCTCGCGAGCGAGATCTCGAGATCGGCGTCACCGGCGGTGGTCCCCACCGATTGCGGCGGCGTGGATGCGACCGGGTCGTCCAGCGACAACTCGAGGTCGTCGTCCAGCTGGATCTCGAGCTCGTCGTTGGCGGCTCCTACCGAAGAAGCCGCCGGCTGAGGGATCGCGGCCACCTCCTCGACCCGGAATCGAAACGGCCCCACCACGACCTCGTCGCCCGGTCGTAGGACGGCGAGCTCGATGTTGCCATCGTTGACCTGAGTGCCATTGGTACTTCCGAGGTCTTCGATCTGGATGCGACCGCCTTCGGACTGACGGACCACACAGTGATGACGCGATACCTGCGTGTGCTCGAGAACCAATCGATTGTCGGGTGCTTTGCCGATCGTCAACGGCTCACGATCGAGCGGAATCGGCGGCTGCCCTTCTCCGTCGACCCGGACCAACTGGGCCATACCGACCTCGCCTCCAGTCGTGGGTGTGCTCATGACCAAACCTGAGGCAAACACGGTGCCCGGTTTCGGTCGCCGGAGATCTCCACGTCCCGGACCTGCTCGCACCTCTCGGGGCGAACCAACCACGGACCGTGCGCTCCGTATCTAGCTCGTGCCTCCGCCGCGCTCCCCTGAGCCGGCAGTGGCGTCTCCTGTTCACAAGACCATCTGCGCCGCAATCTTACTGAACCTGAGCCCGTAAGTTCAGGAGCTTTTTCGACAGCTTCTCGAGGCGCGTCTCCCGACACTGGACGAGCGAGCTCGAAGACGGTTACGACCGACGGCGTCAGACGACTCCGCCGACCCCGCCTGGCAACCCGCTGCAAACTTCGTTTGCAGCTCGCGTCATCGAGCTCTCAGAGAGCATCCGTCTCCAGCCCATAGCGATCCATCTTCTTTTGAAGGCCTGGCCGGCTCAGCCCCAGCTGCCGGGCTGTCAACGACTTGTTGCCGTCGCAACGCCTCAGTGCCGCTGCGATGAGCCGACGCTCGAGCTCCTCGACAGCCTCTCGGAGCGGGCGGATCGGCTGCGCCGCGAATCCGCGCAAGTATCGTCGGACCTCGTCCCGCCGTACGATGCGCTGACCCGAGATCGCCGTCTGACTGATCAGATTCTCGAGCTCACGAACGTTTCCTGGCCAGTCGTGCGACATCAGCTCTCGCTCGGCGGCGGCCTCCAGCTTCAGCGCCTCGGGATCACCGACAGCTGCCCGGGCGAACTGCCGCCAAAGCTCCGGGATGTCCTCGGGACGCTCCCGAAGAGGCGGCACGCCGACCTCGAACACGGCCAACCGATAGAAGAGGTCCTCGCGAAACCGATCGGCGGCGACCGCCTCCCGCAGCGGAGTCGACGTCGCTGCCACGATCCTCGCCCTCAGCGGCTCGCTGCGCTGCGCACCCAGTCGCCGTACCTTGCCTTCTTCGAGCACACGCAGCAGCTTGGCCTGCAGTGCCGGGCTCATCTCGTCGGCTCGATCGAGGAAGATCGTGCCCCGCTCAGCCGTCTGGAGGAGGCCCGGGCGAGCTCGGTCGGCACCGGAGAAGGCGCCTCGGGTGTAGCCGAAGAGCTCGGCCTCGATGAGCGCGTCCGGCAAGGCCGAGCAATCGACCGGAACGAAGGCACCGGAGCGAGCCGGATCGAGCCGATGAAGCAAGGCGGCGAGGAGCTCCTTGCCCGTGCCGCTCTCGCCGAACAGGGCGACGGGCGCTCGAGCGGGAGCGATTCTCTCGAGGGAGTCGATCGTGCGCCTCATTGCGGGCGAGCTCACGACGAGCACGTGGGACCCGAGGGCGATGAGCTCGCCGCGCACGTCCAGCGCATCGCCGAGCTCACCGGGCCCGGTCGTCGAGTGCGAACGGGACTCGAGACGCAGCCGGCGCTCGAGCTTTGCACTTCGCCGCTCGGTCTGGTTGAGCCTCCGACGGGCGTTGGCGAGATCGGACCGCAGGCTCATGTTCCGCACCGCGAATGCGGCCTGAGCGGCGAGGGCCTCGACCAGCCTCACCTGCGCAGGTGAGAAGGCACCGGCCTCCGCCCGATGATCGACGTACACGGCACCGAGCGTCTGCCGATTCGCGCGCAGCGGCACGCAGAGGAGGGAGCGAAGCTCGAGGTCGATGACGCTCGTCATCCCCTGAAGTCCCGCCTCGGCCAGCGCATCCCGAGCGTGAAAGGTCCGGCCAGTGCGCGCGACGCGCTCGGCGATCGAGTGGCTGATCTCGAACTCGGGATGGAGTATGTCTTCTTGGAGATAGTGACGGGCGACCTTGAAGGTGGGCTGCTCACCCTCGAAGAGGAGGAGAAAACCACGCTCGGCTCCCGTGAGCTCCAAGGTCGCGTCGACGATGGTGAACAGGAGATTGTTGAGCGATCGCTCCCGAGCCAGGTTGCGAACGACCTCGAGCAGCTTGCGAAGCGCTCGATTCTCGAGCTCCAAGGCCCTCCGACTCCCCGGGCGACGCTGTCGACGCCGAGGCTGACTCTCCAGCTCTTCGAGCAGGCGGTCTCGAACTTCCTCGAGTGCTTGGGTCTTGCGCCCCCCTTCATCGCCGAGAACGAAGATCTCACTCGAGCCGACCCGGATCCGGTCCCCGGGTCGCACCAGCGCCTCCTCGACGCGCTCGCCGTTGACGAAGGTGCCGTTGCGGCTGCTCAGATCCTGGACCCACACGCCGTCACGCGCTTCGAACAGGCGGCAATGATGTCGAGACAGCTTGGTGTCGGACAGCACGACGTCATTGTCCGGTGTCCGACCGATCTCGACCCGGTCCCGCGCGATCGAAAGCAGGCGTGACTCCCCGTCGGTGTCGAGCCGAAGGCGAATCATCGGCGACTCTCTTCCCCCATCGCGGCCAGCACCGAGGCGGCGGCGATGGCAGCCGTCTCGACTCGGAGCACGTGACCGGCCCAACGAGCCGCTCGAAACCCGGCTTCGACGAGTCGGCCTTCTTCGGCCGCCGACGCGCCTCCTTCGGGGCCGATCACGATGGACCAATCCTGGCAACGCGGTCGCTCACGAATCCGCTCGATCAGAGAGGACGACGACGTGTCCAGACATCCGAAGATCCGTCCCTCCGAGGAGGTGCTCTCCAGAACGTCCTCGAGCGGGCGAGGCTCGGCGATCGTCAGGAGATCGGCACGTCCGCACTGCTTCGAGGCCGCCTCCGCCAGCCGCTTCCAACGTTCGAGCCGGCCCGGGCCGGGACGTCCACTCGGTGGCGTGCGTTCCATGAGAAGCGGCTGCCAGCTGACGACTCCCAGCTCGGCGAGCTTCTCCACCAGCACGTCGACTCGCCCGCCTTTGGGAGTCGAAGAGGCGATCTGGACACTCATCGTCGAGCCGGTACTGGCGAGAGGCTCCAAGATCCGCACGGAGGCGGCCTCGTGTGCCAGCGACTCGAGCGCCGCGCGAAACCGGCCTCCGCCACCATCGAAGACCGTGATCTCGTCTCCGACACGGGCGCGCAGCACGTGCACCAGGTGATGGAACTCACCACCATCGATCTTGGCCCGTCCGTCGACGGGCGGCTCACTCAAGAGGAACTGCCGGCCCAAATCAGATTCGCGCTCAAGAGGGTCGAAGAGAGATGCTCCAGCGCATCGTGCTGAATCTCAGCATACTCGCATTTCGGACGACGCGCTTGGTGAAAGCTCGCATCGCGATTCTCAGCGAATGCGCTCGATCACGAGCTGACCGTTGCCCTCGACATCGCGCAGGACGCCGCCATCCAACCCGAGCCACACGGTCACATGATTGTCGTCGACCTGGGCCTTCACCCGAATGGCCGAGCGCTGCACACCTTCGAAGACGACCGGGCCCGTCTCCTCCACGGTGACGTCCCAGCTCATCAAGGACAGATCCCACGGGCGAAAGCTGGTGAACTGGTAGCGCTCACCGATCGAGAGGGTGCGGGGAGCGAAGGTCAGCGTCCAGTGGACGAGGTTGTTCCAATCGGTGAGCACGGTCTCGTCGGGGAGCGGCAGCACGCGCCGCGTGATCTGGTTGCCGTCCTCGCTTCGCACGATGACGCGGCCGGGCATGAAGAGACAGTCTCGCGAGTAGGTCCGGCCGCGCGCCTGCCCGTCGATCCGATACGTGATCGGCTCGCCGTCGAGTCGCGAGCGTCCGCTGAACCGAGCTTCGAGCGTGCTGGCACCGTCCCCTCCAATCTCGATCGCTCCGCGGTAGAAGATCTCGGGTCCGAAGGGGCCGGCGACCGCGGGACGGATCTCGTAGTCCGCATGCCCCACCGTTTGGTCCTTGATCGAGAAGCGGAAGACCGCAGTCCGTCGCTCTCCCCGATCCGTGGCCGGTGACTGGGCGAGGCGAGTGGGCGTGCGGACGACCTGCAGGCGAACGACCTCCGCGGACTCGGGCACGGGAACGTAAGCGGTCGGTGGCAGGAAGCACCCACCGATCGCGGGATCGAGGATCAAGCGCACCGCTCGCGACGGTCCCCAGGGCGCGCGGACGGGCACGACGATCTCGAGCCATTCGGCCGGCACGAAGCATCCACCCTGGGCAGGACGGTATCCGAGCCCTCGCTCCTGTCGCCCCACGAGCCCCAGCTCACGAGCGGCCGCCATCACCTGACGAAGTCGCGCCGCATGCGTCTCCCGCGCCGCCGGACCGGGATGGGCGGCCGCGGCATCGGCCGGGATGAGCTTCAACAGTGCCACGAGAGAGCCCGACATCTCGCTTTCGAAGGGTCCCACCAGATCCAGCCGATCTCGATCGCGGTCGTCGAGCGAGCTCGGAGGAAGAGCGTCCGTCGGTGCGGGGCGACTCGCCAGATCGAGGATGCCCTCGGCGACGCCGTTGCGAATCAGGCCTCGGAAGGGGCCGTGTGCACCCGAACGCCAGCGGGCCTCGTCTTCGGCGGTCAGACCTTCGAGGCGCACTCCGAGGGGTGGCAACGTCCTTCCGAACCACTCGGCACCGACCCAGTTGCTCCAGACCGACCTCGGGTGGACAGCGATGGCACCGACGGCGAGCGCCCGGGAGCCAGGCTCGATCCGGGACCCCGGGAGATCCACTTTTTTCAGGGATCCGGCAGGAGTGAAGTGATACACCGGCTCGAGCGGGCTGCTGGAGAATTTCACGCGAACGACCAGGCCACCGTCGTCGGTCTCGCTCGACTCGAGCTGAGCCGGGTGGAGCTTCATGCCTCGGGGATCGAAGATCGTGACCTGGCGTCGTCCCTGACTCGCGGCCTGTCGAAGCGAGCGACCGAATCCGAGCACGAAATAATCATCGGGAAGTGGAAGCTCTCCGGTACCGATCTCTCGTCCGTCGCGCAGCATTCGGTACCGAGCCTGGCCGCCGGAGACGACGACCTCGCTGACGCGGGTCTCGTCATCGAGGAAGGCGGTGATCGAGTACTCGAGAAGCCGATCGTCAGGATCGTACTCGGAGTGCTCGGCGACGAAGTTGACGAGCGGGCGGCCGACGACGCGGGCATCGACACCGTTGAGCCCGTCGACGATACGACGCTCCCCGACTCTCGTCTCGTGGACGAGCTGAGCTCCGATGATAAAACCCTCAGGCTCGGCGAACTGGAGCCAGGCCGACGCGATGCCATCGTCGGGTGCCTGGGCGGCACCCGGGGCAGCCATCAGGGCAAGGCAAGCGAGGATTTGTAGAGGGCGGATCCGTCGGTGGGCAGTGCGTTGCAATCGACCTTCCTTCTGTTAACGTCGAGTAAAGAGGTTTCAGAAAAGAAGAGACATCCCCCCTCAGAAGCGCATGGACCAGCCCATAGGTTGCGCCACGTCTCCACCGGGAGCCGTCGTGCCCAGACCTTGAAGCGAGGAGAGGAGACTGCCGTGGGTCGCCATTCTACCTCGAACGGGATCGCAGGGTGGACCGTTCGTCCACAGCGTTCGCCGGTCCGTTCCGATGGAACGGACGGAGACGCCTTGCCGTTCGCACCGTTGCGCGGACCCGTCGATCGAAGCTGCGTCGCCTTGCTGACGGGGTCCGGGGTCTACCTCCCCGAGACTCCGCCCTTTCGACACGCCCGAAACTCCGACTGGCTCCGCGAGATTGATGCACTGCAGCCGCTCGAGCAGCTCGAACTCGACCCGGTCGACTTCTCGGCCAGCCAGATCCCCGTCGATCTGAACTGCCTGTTCCCCCTCGAACGGCTCCATGAGCTCGAGAACGAGGGAGCCATTGGCTCGGTGGCCAGCCACCACTTCAGCCTGTCGCCGTGGTGTGATCCGGCGGACGCGCGCTTCGAGCTCGCCCTGGATCGCATGGCGCAGCGCTGCTGGAACGAGGGAATCGACCTCGTCATCGGATTGCCGGCGGCTCCCGAAGCCGCCTTGCCGGTGTCGTTGTCGCTGCGCAATCTCGAGTCGGCCGGCATACCGACCGTCCTGTTGAGCATCGCCCCCGAATCCGATCAGCTCGTCCGTGCGCCGCGCGGTTACCATCTCGACTTCCCGAGCCATTGCCCACTGGGACCGGGATCGGACCGGGCCCTTCAGCGCAACATCTTGCTCGACTGCCTGCACTTGCTGCCCCGTCTCCAGGCGGGTGACTTCGTCGAGCTGCCGTATCACTGGGCTCAGCCGCAACCGGGCTGAGCCGCTCTTGGTTGGTGGGCGAGCCGGCCAGCGCTCCCACGATCGTGCCTTCGGAGTACGCCCGGGGGTGGGCGTGAGGGGTCTGCGGCCAGCTCGAGCGAGGACGGCCGCCGAGAAAAGCTCGACCGGGCGGTGCCTCGGGGGTCACGATCTCGTATGTTCGTCTCGGAGACCATCGCGATCGCCCCGCTGCGGGGCCTGTCTCCCGATGAATCCCCGGAGGAGGTTTTCTCAATGGTCTGCCGTGTCGCTCTGATTCTCTTGGCTGCTAGCGCTCTCGGTTTCGCGCAGGATGGCCCCTATCGACGCGTGATCGTGCCCGGTAACGATCCCTTGACGATCCAACGCCTCCAGTCGTTGGATCAAGACATCGTCTTCATCGAGCGCGGCGAGGAAGGCGGCAACGTTCGTCTCGTTGCCGATGACGCCGATCTCGACACGCTGACGCGAGCCGGCATCCCGTTCGAAGTCGTCATCGAAGACCTCGTCGCCTGGTACCAGTCGCGCCTGATGCCGCCGACCGCGCCGGGAGATTTCGGCAACGGCAGCATGAGTGGTTACTACACCTACTCCGAGATGGTCACACAGCTCGACCGGATGCGGAACGACTACCCGGGGCTGATCAGCGCCAAGACCAGCATCGGGACGACCCTGCAAGGGCGGTCAATCTGGATGGTGAAGATCTCTGACAACCCGGACACTGATGAGAACGAGCCCGAGGTGCTGATCGACGCCATGCACCACGCCCGTGAGCCACAGTGCATGATGTCGCTGCTCTACTTCATGTGGCACCTACTCGAGAACTACGGCATCGATCCCGAGATCACCTTCCTGGTCGACAACCGCGAGATCTACTGCGTGCCGATCGTGAATGCCGACGGCTACGTCTACAACGAGCAGCAGAATCCGAACGGCGGCGGCATGTGGCGGAAGAACCGCCGCAACAACGGCGGCGGCAGCTTCGGCGTCGACCCCAACCGCAACTACTCCTACCAGTGGGGCTACGACAACAACGGCTCCAGCTCGAGCCCGAGTAGCGACATCTATCGCGGCCCGAGCGCCTTCTCCGAGCAGGAGACCCAGGCCATCCGAGACCTGGTGCTGTCGCGCAACCTCTCGGCACACGCCAGCAACCACACCTACGGCGGGTATGTCCTCTACCCGTGGGGCTACGAATCGAACTTCACGAATGACGAGGCCCTGCTCAACGAGTACGGCCAACGCCTGAACGGCAGCCTCGGCTACGCGGTCGGACCGGCCTGGCAGGTGCTCTATGAGGCCAATGGCGTGACCTTCGACTGGAGCTACGGCAACCAGTCGATCCTGGCCGCCTTCACGGTCGAGATCGGATACGGGTCCGACGGCTTCTGGCCTTCGACGTCGCGCATCATCCCGATCGCTCAGGAGACGCTTCCGATGCACGTCGAGCTGCTGAAGATCGGCGGCGACTTCCTCGAGATCACGAATCAGAACATCAGCCAGACGTCCGGGGACGGTGACGCCTACTACGAGCCGAACGAGTCCTTCCAGATCGCACTCACGGTGTTCAACTCGGGCCAGGCCACGACCGGAACCGGTGTCGGTGTGACGCTGCAGAGCCCGAGCAGCGACATCGTCGTCACGTCGGGCTCCGACTCACTCGGCTTCGTCGGCTCACGGGCCTCGGCCTCGACCTCACCCGGGAGCCTCGCCTTCACGATCGCCTCGGGGGCCCCGAGCGGCACGACGGTCGACCTCGACCTCGGCCTCACCTACGACGGCACGACCTTGAGCCAGGTCATCTCGATCGACATCGGGACCGTCCGCCGCTTCTTGGTCGAAGACGTCGAAGCACCGCGAGGCTGGATCCTCAGCGCGCCCGGTGACAACGCCTCGACCGGCCTCTGGGAGCGAGGCAACCCGAACGGCACGACGTCGAACGGCGAGCAAGTCCAGCCGGAGAACGACAACACGCCCGGCGCCGGCAACGACAACGCCTTCGTCACCGGCAACGGCAGCGGCTCGGCCGGCAGCGACGATGTCGACGGCGGACCAACGACTCTGCGCTCGCCGATCTTCGATCTGAGCGGTGTCCCGAACGCGACCCTCGCCTACCATCGCTGGTTCAGTGACTTCTCGACCGCGGACGACAACCTCCGCATCGACGTCTCGAACAACGCTGGCGGGAGCTGGACGAACCTCGAGACGGTCACGACCACCGACAACGCTTGGCGCCGCGTCGAGCGTCGAATCGCCGACTACGTCGCGCCGACCACCCAGATGCAGCTCCGCTTCATCGGCAGCGATAACCCGAACAACTCGCTGTACGAGGCGGCTATCGACGACCTCGAGCTCTGGGCCGCCTCCGAGTCGGCACTGCTCAGCGTGTTCGGAGGGGCCGGGCTCAACGACACCGTCGACGTGCACTTGGCGGGCAACGTCGGAGCCAGCTTCACGGTCTACGTCGGCTTGATCCCGGCCAGCATTCCGGTTGGCAACCTCGGCGTGTGGGGCATCGACCCGAGCATCCTGATCCCGATCGTGATCGGAAACGTGCCGGCCGGCGAGCTCGCGACCCAAGCCGTCACGATACCGAATCTGCCGACCTTGCCCGGCAAGACGCTGTACTTGCAGGCGGTCGTCAATGACGGTGGTCAGTTCTCGTTCTCGAACCGGACTCAGACCACGGTCCAGTAGTCGAGCAAGCAACCGAACCGGGCGCCCCACTCCAAGGCGCCCGCGACTCTCGAGACAAGAGGGCCGTTCGCCGACAGGCGAGCGGCCCTTTTTGTTCTTGGGTTCCGCGCCTGCGAGCGCCCCGGGAATCCCGGAGGTCTGGCTTTATCTTAGCCGGGACGGTTACGCCGGGTCGTTGCGTGGCCGTCCGGTTGTCTCTGTTCCTTCGGACCGCCGGCGTTTTGCAACGCCAGGGTTCAGCCTGGTGGGAGGTCGTACCCGACGAGTCGGTCGGACCAAAACGAGCTCGGGTATATCGCGCCCCACTCTCTCTTCCACGTCATTCGAAAGCGAATCACCTCGCCCGTCGGGCCACGAAGATTGGGCGGCGCGAGGTGTCGAACTCCGTTCGGGTCTCTGTTTCACGAAGCAGTGCGCGTACGCAGGAGGTGCAGAGTGTGCTCTACCGCGCCGGATCCTCAAGATGGGCAGGGTGGGTTACACTCCTCCTCGGATTCGGATCGTGAGCTCGTGTTGTGCTGCCGGACGCTCTCCGATCCTATGCTGGCGCGGCTCCTGGAGACCTCTCGAATGACCCTCGGCCCAGTTCTGCCTCATGCTTGGTCGTCGGGTGGCGAGGCGTCAGCCACGGCGGACGATGGTCGTGAGATCTTGATCTTCGGGGGAGTTCCCGGCGAGGCGTGCGAGGTCGAGTTGCTCGGGGCGGGACAGCATCGGATCGCCGCGGTCTGGAGTCAGGCGTCGGCCCACTCCCTGGATCGCCGGCTCGAGGTGCCCTGTCGGATCTGGCAGCAGTGCCGGAGCTGCGACTGGATTCATCTGACCGACGTTGCGCGAGCGCGGGAGAAGCGCGACTCGGTTTGCCGAGCCTTGGACGGAGTGGGACTTTCCTCAGACTCCGTGTCTGCGATCTGCTTCGGCTCGCAGGCCTTCGCGTACCGCGCGCGGGCCATCTACTCTTGGGATCCGGAGGCGGGTCGTCTCGGGGGACACGCGCGCGGCACTCACGATATCATCGACACGCTCGACTGTCCGATCCATCATCCCGACCACGGTCGGCTGGCGGCGGTCGTCGCCGAGCACGCTCGCCATTCGAAGCTGCGCGAGACCTTGCGGTATCTGCTGGCGCGCCGCAGCCGAGCGGGTGCTCTGCAGGTCGTGCTCACGCTGCGCCCTCGTGGCTCGGACTCCGCGCTCGCGTTGCTTCCACGACTTCACGAAGCAGCGCCCGGCGTCCCGCTCGGCCTCTTCTCGTGTGAGGTTCCCGATTCGAGCAATCGGGTGTCGAGTCCCCCCTACCGCCACCTCCATGGCCCGGCCGAGCTCATCGAGCGAGTCGGGGACCTGCGCCTCTCGCTCGGTCCCGGTGACTTCTTCCAGGCCAACCCGGCCCTCGCCGAGGACCTGGCCGAGCATCTGCTCACCCTCGCCGCCATCGAGCCCGGCGACCGGGCGCTCGACCTTTACTGTGGCGTCGGTCCGCACGCCTTGGGGTTGGCCCAACGGGGCGCGCGCGTCTTGGGCGTCGAACGATCCTTGGCCGCCATCGAAGCGGCGAGGCGCAATGCGATCGCCAACGGGATCGACGGCGCGGAGTTCTCAGCCGGCCCGATCGGGGAAGACGATCCGGAAGCCTGGATCCGGACGCTAGGAGGACCGCCTCGCGTGGTGGTCGTCAATCCGCCGCGGCGAGGACTGGAGCCCGCAGTCCCGAAGCAGATCGAACGGCTGGGGCCCGAGCGCTTGATCTACGTGTCGTGCGCACCGGAAGCCCTCGCCCGCGACGCGGCGGCTCTTCGGGAGGTCGGCTATCGCCTCGTCGACGCCTGGCCCTACGACCTGCTCCCGCAAACGCGCCACGTGGAGACGCTGGCGCTGCTCAGGCGTTGAACGACGCTGTCAGGCGTAGATGCCGCGGGTGAGCGTTGTGTAGGCCACGCGATCGATGCCGAGCATGTAGGCGCCCAATCGCATGGACACGTCGAACTTCTCGGCGACGGTCGCGACGTCGCGGAACGCTTTCACCATCGTGTTCTCGAGTCGATCGTTGACTTCGGCCTCTTCCCAGTAGTAGCCGTAGCGGTTCTGGACCCACTCGAAGTAGGAGACCGTCACGCCGCCGGCGTTGGCGAGGATGTCGGGCACGACGAAGATGCCCTTCTCCTCGAGCAGCGCGTCGGCCGCGGCCGTCGTCGGACCGTTGGCGCCTTCGACGATGATGCGGGTCGAGATGCGATCGGCGTTGCGGCTCGTGATCTGATTCTCGGTGGCGGCCGGCAGGAGAATGTCGGTCTGGACCTCGAGGAGCTCCTCGTTGGTGATCTCGCTGCTGCCCGGGAACCCACGCACGGTGCGATTGGCGCGGGCGAACTTGAGCAGCTCGTGCACGTTCAAGCCGGCCGGGTTGACGATGCCGCCGTGCACGTCGCTGACGGCGACGATGTTCGCTCCGTCCTCATACAGCAGACGAGCTGCGATGGATCCCACGTTGCCAAAGCCTTGCACGACGACGCGCGCGCCCCGCAGAGGAATGTCGAGGTAGGCCATCGCCTCTCGCGTGACGACGTCGAGGCCGCGACCGGTGGCTTCGGTGCGACCCAAGGAGCCTCCGAGGCCGATCGGCTTGCCGGTGACGATGGCGGGAACGGCGTGACGAGCGTGCATGGAGTAGGTGTCCATGATCCAAGCCATCACGTTCTCGTTCGTGTTCATGTCGGGCGCCGGCACGTCCCGCTCGGGTCCGATGATGTCGATGATCATCGCGACGTAGCGCCGCGTGATGCGCTCGATCTCGCGTCGCGAGAGCTGGCTGGGATCGCAGATCACGCCACCCTTGCCGCCACCGAAGGGCACGTTGGCGATCGCGCACTTCCAGGTCATCCAAGCGGCGAGGGCGCGGACCTCGTCGAGCGTCACTTCGGGCGAGAAGCGGATGCCGCCCTTGCACGGGCCGGACGCCATGTTGTGCTGGACGCGATAGCCCTGGAATACGCGATAGGAGCCGTCATCCATCTCGACCGGGATCGAGACGGCCAGCTCGCGGTCCGGCGTCTTCAGGATCTCGTAGAGCCCCGGGTCCAGCCCCAGCTTTCGGGCTGCAACCTCGAATCGTGCCGACATGGCCTCGAAAGGATTGCCTTCTTTGGCACTGATCGACCCGCTGCTACCCGCCATGTCTCCTGCGCGCTCCTGCGCCGGCGAATTCGGCAGAAGAACGGTTCGGCACCGAGCCCGACTGCAAGCTCATCAACGCCGTTCACCCGCCAGAGTAAAGCGCGCGAGTATAGCATCGCCGATCGGGTGCTCAATCAAGAATCCCCTGCGCATCGCCGAAGACACACGATCTCGCATCTGGTCGCGTGATCCGTTAGGTTGCCGTCCTTCCGATGCTTCGTTCTCCGAGGAATCATGAGCCTGAACAGCGGACAGATCTTCGTCGCGACCGAGGACTTCGAGACCCTCGGCCAGGAGCTTCTCTTCTACCTCGGCGACTGGTTCGAGAAGCGCTACCAGGCGATCGATCGCGCAGCGGACCTCAGCGCCCACTTTCTCGACAAGGACCGGCGGCGGGCCGTGCTCGCCCTGCCGGCCTGCGAAGGCTGGTGCACGGTTCTCGAGAAGCGGCCCGACCGTGCCGACCCGGCCCTGGCCGCTCACCTGAGTCGACGACTCTCGGCGCGCGTCGTCTGGTTCGAGCTCCAAGGATCGCACCTTCGCTGGCGACGCCAGATCTTCGAGGCGGGGCGACCCGAGCCGCCCCACCTCCAGCCCGAGCGCGTCTGGATACCGCTCAAGCAGGAGCTCTTCCCGATGGTGCCCTACGCGGACATCGAGCCCATCGCGTATCGCGAGCTCCAGGCTCTTGGGCTGCCGCAGCAGCGCCTGCTGCTGACGGCTGACGACATCTCGGTGGCTGCGGGGGATGGATCAGCCCTCTATGCGCTCATGCTCCAAACACCGGAAGGATCCCGCTTCGAGCATGTTCGTTTTCAGCCGCAGTGGTCGTGGCAGATCCACGACGACGAGCCGGTGCGAGAGGACTTTCACGGAGTGCATCAAGACGGCCATCGGACGATCACGCTCGAGACCCGTTGGCTCCGCGGTGTTCCCGACATCGCGGCTGCCCTCAATCTGGTGCGTCTCGAGCAAGCAGCGCGCGAGCGTCTGGAGCACGATCTCGTCCGCCGGGGATTCGATCTCGAGCGACACGTGATCGACTTCCGCTATCGGAGCGAAGATCACGACACGACCCAGCTCGAGGCGCTGGTTCGTCAAGCACGCCTGGAGACGGCTCACCGCGAGTGAGCCAAGAGGCGGGCCGCGCCTCGAGCCGGCTGGGCTGGAGGCGCGACCCATTCAGGCGCTGAATCAGAACGTGTAGCCAATCGCGGCGTAGAATCGCAGATCGTTGCGTTTGATGCCCTTCGGCGGCGAGTTGTCGTATCGATCTTCCGCCCCGAGCTCGAGGTAGAGATTCTTGTCGAGCGCTACGCGAAACTCGAGGATCGCGCGCAGCAGGTAATCGTTGAATGGGTCCTCGACGCTGGGCAGATACTCGGCGAAGTGCCGCAGCTGGACCGAGTCGTTCATCTTCCAGTTGACGGTCTCGGCAAGCCGAGCCGAGAGGTACTCGTCGTCCGAGGTCTTCAGGGTCGGGTCGGCCGTTCTCTCGCGAGCGGTCGGTTCCTTGAAGTCGTCGATGGTGTAGGTCAGACCGAGCTCGCCCGCGAAGTCGATGTCTTCCTCGTCGACGAACTTGTAGCCGCCGCCGACGCCGATCTGCGATCGCAGGTTCAAGGAGCGAAAGCTGTCCGTCAACCAGTCGGCGGAGCCGTACCCGTAGGCACGCTCGGTGAACTTGTAGTCGGCCCGGACACCCCACGAGTAGTTCTCGGCATTCCGATCACCATCGGAGCGCTGGAAGAAGCTCGTGAAGTAACCGGCGAGCACGGTCTTCTCGGTCTCGTGCTGCACGCGAGCCGAGGTGCCGAGGGTCGCCGTGTTGGAGTTTCCTTGCGTGGTGGAGAAGTCCAGCCGGAGGCTACCGCTCCACGGAGAGACCTCCTTGGCCTGCTCCTCGCCCATCACCTGGAAGCCGTTGCGATCGACGCTCTCTTCGTCCCCAGCCGCGGTCGTGATGCGGGCATCTCCAGCCGCGGGCACGTTGAGTCGTGCCATCACCTGTCGACCATCGGACATCTGGATCGCGACCGCCTGCTCCGTCTGGAGCGAAACGACGGCATCCCATGGGATCTCGATGTCGGAATCGGTCACGTCCGAATGAAAGACGAGCTTGCCGTCTCCGACCGTCACGACGCGACCGGTGAGCTGATCTCCGTTTCGAAGCGAGACGGAGTCGGCCATCGTCATCGTCGCAAACGACGCCATCCACACCCAGGCGGCGATCAGCGCCGTCAGTGTCTTGCGATTCATGGAACTCCAACCATTCTCAAGGGACTCGAGTCGAGGACTCTTCAACGCGCTGGCCGCGCATCGAGGTGAAGCCACCTGGAAAGCGGACGCTTCTCCTGAGTGCCGGGGTCGGGCGTGAGGACGTCGGCCGGCCGACTCGAGATTCTGTTTGCCCGAGCCGCATCTCGATGGCTGCTCGGTCTCCCTCCCAACGAGGGGGGGCTCTCATCCCGCCCGTATCCGATCCGGTCACGAACGAGGACTGCCGATTGAGGGGGACCGAAGATACGGAACCGGACCCGCAAGCGCCAGCCTCGACTCGCCGCCTTCTTTCGTCAGGCGACACAGAGAAAATCGCTCGTTTCGACGAAGCCCTCGCCCGCGAGACGAGCTCGAATCTCTGCCCGCGCGCCACGAGAGCCGACGGCCGCCAGGAGAGGGTGTCCTTTCCATTCGGACAGGTCGTCCGGAGAGAGGATCGGCGCGCCCTTGAGCTCTCGACCGATCTTGCGGGGATCGATGTCGATGAAGGCTGCCACCTTCAATCCTTCACGCAGCAGGTGCTTGGCGAGACGCCGGCCCATCATGCCCGCTCCCCAGATCACCAGCGGCGGACGCTCGAGGAGCGGACCGCGGGCGAGATGGTGAGCCTTGCAGCGCAGGAAGCTCTCGACCGAGTACCGAGCATCCTGTCGTGAGAGGCGCTCTTCGTGATCCCGCCACAGATGCAAGAGCCTCGGCACCTTGCCGAAGCGCGCGCCCGACCGCCACAGGCGCAGCCACAGATCATAGTCCTCTGGCCAGCCCTGATCACGATAGCCTCCGACGTGCTCGACCGGCCCCCGCCGCATCATGACCGACGGATGGGCGAGGGGACTCTCGATGAAGATCTCTCGGGCGATGTCGGCGTGGTCGACGAGCCCGTTCAGCCAGTCCTCGTAGATCCGATAGCCCTCGCGAACATTCCGGGCCGGAACGCTGTGCACCAAGCAGCTCACCACATCGAGCTCGGAGCGGCCCGAGAGCAGGCGCCACTGAAGCTCCAGGCGCCGCCTCAATGCGACATCGTCCGCATCCAAGCGCGCGATCACGGGTGCTCGGCAGGCCTGCCAACCCACTTGCAGAGCTGTCACGATTCCGGTGCCCGGACCGTCGACGATTCGCACACGACCGTCTCGGCGCCGCCAGCGCTCCAAGATCTCTCGCGTCCCGTCCGTCGAAGCGTCATCGACCGCGATCACCTCGAAGTCCGAGAACGTCTGCCGGCTGAGGCTCCGCAGACAAGACGTCAAAGTACGCTCCGAGTCTCGGATGGGAAGTAGGACCGAAACCTTGGGACCGATCACGAATCGTCTCCCAATGCCAGGCTGGGGCAAGGCTCGAAGCGTCCTTGGCAGGGAGGCCCGCTGCAGAACTCGAGGCGCGGCGAGGCACCCAGCGTCAACAAGGCAGAGGAGAGCGTTCCGTAGTGCTCGCCGTGCTTGCAGATCGCGTAGTCCGTCTCGTCCCACGAACGATGGTCGCGAAGAAGATCGACGATCACCGTGGGCAGCGACTCGGGGTCTCGATCGAGGGAGTCCTGAACCCGGACCCGCACCGGCGCGAGCAGCTCGGCGTCGAGGTCATGGCGGTTGGTCAGGACATGGGGACCCGGCGTCACGGTCGTTCGCTCGTCGCAGTCACCATGATGATGAACGAACGCCTCCCGGCGATCGGCGACGAGCAGATGGAAGCCGGCGAAGGGCGCCTCTCGGAGTCGCCGATCGAGCTCGAGGGCCGCTGTGCGCCCGTCCGGCAGGCCGAGCAGCGAGCGTACCAGATCACCTCGGGACGGCGAGTCGGGCTGTGGCTCCGGGCCGCGTCCGTTCGTGATGGCGACGCAGAGGCCACGGGCATTGAAGCCGAGCCAAGTGCCGCCGGCGCCCTCGTCCCGGGGCGCCAGATACGGTACCGAGCCCGCCTGCCAGCGAGGCGGCGACCAGGGTCGCGCGCGGAGCTCGTCCCGATTCGCGCCCAGCCACAAAGGCACGTCGCGATCCGGCTGCCATACGAAGATCAGGACACACATCACTCGAGGGATCGCAACGATACCGGAGTCGATCACGCGCTGCCCGCCAAGCCCTGGGTGTCGGGCGCTCACTTCACTCCAGGCGCGGCGAGGATTAGACTCTATCATCCTCGCAGCGAGATCACATCGATCGACTGAGAGGCCCGGCATCGCAGCACTTTGGGCCGACCATCGAATCACTCGGCTCGTGAATCCTCTTGGAGTCCTCGCATGTCGTCTCCTCCTGTCTCCTTCGAGAGGCCGGCGTCCGAGTCTCGCCCGGGCGAGTACAACGCCTGGCACATGGCGTTGGCTCAGCTCGATGCCGTGGCCGAGCGCATCCACCTCGATCCCGACATGCACGCGATCTTGGCGCGCCCCCGACGCGAGCTGATGGTCGCCTGCCCCATTCGTCGTGATCGCGGTCACATCGAGGTGTTCACCGGGATACGGGTTCAACACAGCCAAGGCCTCGGCCCGACCAAAGGCGGTATCCGATACCACCCGAACGTCACGCTGGACGAGGTGCGGGCCCTCGCGATGTGGATGACCTGGAAGTGCGCCGTGATGGGTCTTCCCTATGGCGGCGCCAAGGGCGGTGTGATCTGTGATCCGAAGACGATGTCGATGCGCGAGATCGAGGCGCTGACGCGGCGCTTCGCCTCGGAGCTGGTGGCCGTCATCGGCGAAGACATCGACATTCCGGCTCCCGACGTGAACACGAACGCGCAGACCATGGCCTGGATCATGGACACTATCTCCATGACGAAGGGCCACGCCTCTCCGGCCGTGGTCACCGGAAAGCCCGTCGAGCTGGGCGGCTCGCTGGGGCGGCGCGAGGCCACGGCACGCGGCTGTGTCTTCGCGATCGAGAACATCGCACCGAGAATCGGTGTCGACCTGAGTCGAGCTCGCTGTGTGATTCAAGGGTTCGGCAACGCCGGATCGGTCGCGCACCAGCTCATCGAAGGACTCGGCGTCCGCGTCGTCGGCGTGAGCGACTCTCAGGGCGCCATCTATTCGAGCCGCGGTCTCTCGTTTCAACGAGTCTTCGAGCACAAGACCCAGACCGGCAGCGTCGTCGGTTGTGCCGAGTCCGAGACGATCACGCCCGAGGACCTCCTCGGACTCGACACCGAAGTTCTCATTCCGGCCGCGCTCGAGAATCAGATCCATGCCGGAAACGCGAGAAGCATCCGCGCCCGCATCATCGCCGAAGCGGCGAATGGCCCGACGACTCCCGAAGCCGATGCGATCCTCGACGAAGCCGGAACGATCATCATTCCCGACATCGTCGCCAATGCGGGCGGTGTCACCGTCTCGTACTTCGAGTGGGTGCAGTCCCTCCAATCGTTCTTCTGGGAAGAGGAACAGGTCAACTCACGACTGCGACGCATCATGGACAAGACGGTCGACCGCATGTGGGAGACGCACCTCGAGGAAGGCTGCAATCTCCGCATGGCCGCTTACATCCTGGCGCTGACTCGCGTCGCCACCGCCTACCGGATGCGCGGCCTGTTCCCCTGAGGAGCGGTTGAACGCTCGAGCGACCCACGACAGGGTTGAAACCTCGGGCTCCTCTCTCTTCGAGCCGGCGAGCTACTTCGCTTGCCGGACTTGGATGCCTGCGCGCTCCTTGTTCATCTCTTGCTGAAGTCGCTGACGGCGGATCTCTTGCCGGCGGTCGTTCTCGCGGAAGATGTTTCGGAAGTAACCGGGGATCCCCTCGACCTCCTGGCCGGGCGAGTCTCGGCTGTCCCTTCGATTCCGGACCGCTGCCCCCAAGGCGATCGCACCACGGTGGAATGCGTACCGGTTCTCGGCCGCACGCGCGATGACCGTCGCTTGGCCCGCGATAGCATCGGCAACGAACACGCCTCGGAGGTCCGTGCGTCCTCCTTCGAACGTGTGATTGCTCGAGCCGATGACCTTCACCTCGACGCCACTCTGGTAGCGACCACTCGCTCGATCTTGCACGACGACGCGCACTCGCCCCGAAACCGGATCCTCGTCGACCTCGAGCTTCAGCGGGCTGACCAGCACTAGCCCGGAGGTATGGCGATCTCCCGAGCGAGCGATCACCAGGTAAGCGCCGGCTTCCTCGAGCTCGAGCGGGACCCGAGTCTCCTGTGTGACGAAGTCCTGTCCTGTCCCGAGGGTCACCTCCCGACGGAAGGTCGGCTGGATGCCGGCCAGATTGACGGAGGTCACCGAGCGGAGACTCTTCTCGCGGAGCGTCAGGGTCATCAGGTCGACCGGGTAGGCGAGAAGCTCGACGCTCTTCAGGTTGCGATGCCGAAGCTCCAACGCCAGCGAGTCCCCGGGCGCCGCCGTCGTGACCTCGGCCAAGTCGAGGCGCTGCTCGCGGAAGTAGGCGATCGCTTCGCGGGCATCGGAGAACTCCTCCTTCACCTGCTCGTAGTACCGGATCGCTTCGGTCGGCTTCTGCTGAGCGTGATGAATCTGCCCCAAGATGTAGAGTGCGAGGCTTCGATTCTCCGAAGGTTGCTCTCGACCGTCGTCCCCCATCGCCGTGGACTCGGCGACGCGACCGGCGAGCTGGATCGCTCGGTCGAGGTGACCCGCCGACCACTCCGCAACCGCCTGAGCGTACAAGAAGTGATCTTGGAAGCGGTCCTGCTGGACACGTTGGCCGAGACGCTCGGCCAGCTCGGCAGCCGTTTCGAAGTCGCGCATCGCGAGGTAGGTGCTCACGAGACTGAGGCCCGCCTCGTCGGCGAGAGGATCCCCCGAGTACAAGGCGAGAAACCGCGAGAGGACGCGCACGGTCTCGAGGAGCAGGAGCGGACCATCAACACCGAGGCTTCGAAGACGCTCGTCCTGGCTGGCGGTAGCAACACGCGCGCTGAGCTGGTCCGAGAGCGTCAGGTATGCCTGCACCACTTCGGGCGTATCTGGGAACTCCAGCCACAAGCTTCGCAGGGCTTCGACCGAAGCGACGAACTCGCCTTGCTCTGAGAGAACTCCCGGGACCTTGAGATCGCGACCGAACGTCTCGACGATCGCGGCCCGGAACACGAGCGAAGCGCGCTCGAACTCCTCCATCTGGCGATAGGCATCTCCGACCGCGAGGACCTGATCGAAGGGAATCGTCAGCTCAGGATAGCGCTCCTTCAGGACTTCGAAGGTCTCGACGACCTGCTCGGCATCGCGACGGGCGACACTGATGAAGAACATCTGACGAACCACCTCGCGCAAGACGTCCGCACGTAATGACTCTCGCCACACGGTCAGCAGAGGCAAGAGATGATCGTGCGCTGAGTCGAAGTCGCCCTGGGTGAAGGCAGCGGAGCCAAGCGCGAAACGCTCGTCGGGCGTCGCTCGATAGGCGTCGGCGCTCGTCGCTCCGCGGGCGAGGACCCTCCGGTCCTTCATCACACGGGCCGCTCGCCGACTCGGTTCATAGGCACTGCTCGCCACGACCGGGAGCGAGCGGTAGCGACCGGTCACCGAGCCCACGACCTCGAACTCCAGTCGGGTCGCAACCCGGCTCGGTGGCACGTAGAACCGCAGTGCTCCGAGACCCGGCTCCCAGCTCACGCCCGCGCGATCGCAGGCCTCTTCCACCGAGCCCTCGAGCCAGGTCATTCCCGCCGGCAGGGGAACGTCGATCACGACGTAGTCTCCCGACTCGACCTGTTCGCGCGGGTCCACTCGGCGGACGAGCTCGATCTCGCAACGCGCCGTCTCACCGGTCGGCAGCTGAGTCACCTCGTTCTCCCACCGCTCGCCCGGCTCCGACAGGATCGAGAATCCGGTGTCGACGCTCCGGCCTCCGACTCGAGGGGCAGCCGCCAACAGGGTCGCGCTACGAATCGAGAACTGCTCGCACTCGACATCGACCACGTCGTCCGACAACCCGGTCAGCACGGCCGCGAAGCTCAGGTCGCCGCGGCCTGCTGAGCGCAAGGTGAGCGTCACCGATCCGGAACCCAGCTCGTCGCCTTCCCAAGCCCGTTGGAATCGTGCACGAGCTCGTGACAGGTGCACGCTCTCGACCACCTGATCGCCGATCAAGATCTCGACACGGGCCTCGGTCACGGCCAACGGCTGCCCGGCGGCGTGGGCCGAGAGCGCGGCGAGCGCAAGCCCCTTTCCCTTGCCCGAGGGCCAGGGCCGACTCGCGTGCAAGCTCTCGACGGCTCTTGGAATGGCGGATCCCCCGGCTTCGGCTCGCTCCAGCGCCAGAAGCGCCAGGGCCGTCATCTCCACGGGCCGACGCGTCCAAGCGTCGTTCTGCTCGAGTGGCCACGGACAGCGTCTTCGATCCTCGGAGAGCTCTTCGCTCGCCCGAGCGGTGAGCAGGGACGCCAGCTCGCGAGCCATGGAGCTGCGCTCGAGGTCGACCAAGGCGAGCATGGTGTAGGCGAGTGCGGCCGGGGACAGGTCCATGCGTTGACGATGCAGGCGGTTCGCGGCGCTGAAGTCGCCTCGGCCATGCCGGGTGAGCGCGGCGAGGAGGAGGGCCTTCCGATCGGGATCGCCACTCGCCACCTGGCTGAACTGCTCCGTGACGTAGGCGAGGGCTCGAGCGACGCTATCGGGAGGAATCTCGAAGGCCGCGCGCTGTGCTTCGCCAAGGGCCCACAACGCCAAGGCCGAGGTCGCGGGGTCTGGCGTCACACTCGTGCCATGCCAGGCCCAGCCGCCGGCCGATGTCTGCGAAGCGACGAGCCGAGCGACCAGCGCCTCGGCGCGCTCTCGCAAGTCACGACGCACGGCGATGGAGGCCTGGTCGATCCGCTCGAGATAGGTGATCACGCTGCACAGGCCGATCAGCTCCCCTGAGACGTCCGCTTGCGTACCGAGGATCGAGCGTCCGAGACGCATGCCCCAGGATCCGAGCGCTTCGGTGATCAGCAGCTCTTCGGTGCCGATGCCAAGCTCGAGCTCCAAGCGACGTCCGCGCACGCGCGGCGAGCCCAGGTCGAGCTCGACCCGAGCCTCGCCACCGGTCAGTCGCCCGCTGCGCGAGTCGGCGACCGGAAGACCGTAGGCTTGAACGGGCACCGTCAACAGGAGCCGATCGCCCCGCTCCGCTCCAGCGAGCTCGCCCTGGGCCTCGACGTCGATCTTTACTGCGTCGGTCAACGGAATCGGATCCGTGCTCGCCAGGAGGAACTCGTGGATTCCCGCACCTTCGAGGCGAACCGTGCGCGATTGCACCGAGCCGCCTTCGGCATGGCCCAGCCGCAGCTTGAGCTCGATGTCACCCGACGCCTCGATCGCGCTATGCACTCTCACGAGGAGCTCGGGACGATCGCCCTCGATCAGCCGGGCTGGCCGTTGGACCTCGAGGAAGAAGTCCTGACGCGTGATGACCTCAGCCTGCGTCTGACCGACCAGGGACTCGGTCGTCACACCGCGACACTGGAGACGCCAGCGAGTCGCTTGGTCGGGCATCGTGAATCGCACGGTTGCTCGGCCCCGATCATCGGTCGCGACGGCCGGGGACCAGAAGGCCGTTTCCCGCAGGTCCGCTCGCGGTTGTTGATCTCGACGGACTCGCCGGCCACCCGCGCGACCGCCGAACTTGCCGCCGGCGCCGCCACCCAATCCGATCATGTCGTTGAAGTCTTCGGCCTCGAATCTCTCGTCATCGGCACTGAGACGATCGAATGCGAATGCTCGTCCCGCGACCGACTGGGCGTTCTTCCGGGCAGCCAGACCGCCGAGGTCGCGCGCCTTGTCTTGAATGGCCTCGAGCTTCTTCAACGCCTTCGACTCGGCCTCGACTCGGCGCTCCTCGGCCAGGACCTCCTCCGAGATCGTGCGAGTGACCCCTTGATAAGCGAACGTGCAGGTGGCGATCGTTCGGAAGCTCGCCGCTCGCTGCGCTCCACTCTGGAAGAACGTGAGGATGTCGGGCGTGCGGTCCGGATGCACCGCGAGCACCGCCGCGTCGATGACGCCGATCGCGAGCTCCGCGCGCACCGGCCGCCCGAGCTGATCGCGAGCGATCAGGTCGACCTCCAGCTCTTCACCCGGTGCCAAGACGCTCTTTCGGGGACTGATGGTGACGTCGAGCTTCCGTGCGACATGGAAGTCGGCGCTGGTTTCGAAGAACGCATCGTCCCCCATCAGAGCCGCGGCGAGGACGAAGTTCGGGAAGTGCTGGTGGTCGATGTCGAAGCTCAGCTCGTTGGAGCCTACCTCGAGTCGAACCAAGCGATGCTCGAAGATGCGGTCGCCCTCGAAGGTCACGAGCGCCAAGCCTGGACCGGCGCGATTGTGGAGAACCAAGCGATGCCGCTCTCCGACGCGGAGCTGCTGGGTCTCGCTCAGCCATCTCAGCTTGATCTCATCCTCGGCGCCCGAGATCGTCACTAGCCGCTCTGCCGAGATCGGCTGTCGGAAACGATCTTGGCCTTCGACCCGGAGCGTGTAGGAGCCGCCCTTCTCGACCTGGATGTTCCGCCGAGCGTGGCCTGTGTCGTCGGTGCTCACCGCGTGGCTTCCGACCTCGACCTCTGCCCAGGTGTCGCCGCGCGATTCGCGGCGCAGCACCCGCAGTCGCAGGTTCTGTGCGACTGGTGAGCCGTCAGGCGCTCGTGTCTCGACAGCCACGTCGAACGATTCGCCTTCGAGATACACGTCCCGCGAGGTCGCGACGGTCGCACCGAATCCCGTCGTCGAGAGGAAGACACTCTCCTGGGTCGACACGCCTTCACCCAGGAGCTCGGCCACGAAGGTCAGGCTTCCTGAGGACGGTCGCGCGGTGGTGTCGAACTCGAGTCGCGCACGGCCGGAATCATCGGTCCGAAAGCTCTCTTCGCGTCCATCGGGCCAGCGAACCTTGACCGATCCTCCTCGAATGGGCTCGCCGTAGTACGTGCGCGCCGTAACCGTTCCCGTCACCGTCTCGCCGCGGTAGTAGACCACTCGCTCGAGATCGAGCGAGAGCTCGATCTTCTGCAGCTGATACTCACGCACCTCGAAGCTGCCTGCGAAGACCGGCCCGGTCGCGGCTTGGCAGCGGATGATGTAACGACCGACTGGCGCATAGCGATCGAGGGCGAGCTCGGTGGCGAGCGTCCCATACTCGCTCAACGGCAAGGATCGCTTTGCGAGCGGGCGTCCCGCGCTGTCGAGAACCTCGAGCCAGTAGGCACGGCCGGCCTTGAAGTCATAGGAGCCCTGGACGACCTCTCGCAGCACGCCGCGGATTCCGACGATCTGCCCAGGCCGGTAGACCGGCCGATCGGTCGTGAGATAGCCGCGGGGCTCGAGGCTCTTGGCGAGGTTCAAGCCGCCGAGTGATAGCGCGTTGGAGGCGATGCCGAGATCCGAGACGGCGAAGACACGCACCTCATCGGCTCGCTCCAGGCCGGGATGACGAAAGCGAAAGATCCCCTCGGCGTCGGTCGTGCCTTCGAACATCCCACCTTCGCCTTCCTCCAGCGCCCCCTCGGGCAAGCTGACCAGAACGCGCACGCCGGAGGCCGGCGCGATCTGCCGCATGTGCTCGGCGAAGACGAAGAGCTCATGACGAGAGCTCTTGATGATCAGATCGAGATCCGAACGCACGACGAGGGTCGTCGCGCGGAACTGATCGGACGTCACGGCCACGGCCACCACGCCCGGCCCATCCGACATCGGGATCGCAATCCGTTGCTCGAGAGCGCGGTAGGGCGAGTAATCGTCGAGCGCGATCTCGAAGGTCTGACCTGGCTGAATGAGGTCGAGGTCGAGATCCTCGACGCCTCCGATGGTTCGCTGCTTGCGGAAGTAGCCGTCGAGATCCAGCTCATAGATCGAGACCTCGACTCGCTCGAGGTTGCGAGCCTGAACGGCGATCTCGGCTTTCTGACCGGACCGAAAGACTCGCTCTGTCGAGACAGCCAACGACTTGCGCGTCATTTGAAGCAGCCGCTGCGAGGACGGCCCGTGCCAGCTTCCGAAGTTGCAGCTTCGATAGGCCACGATGGCGGCGGTGAGCTCTCCCAAGTCCAGCTCGAGAAGCAGTCCCGACTCGTAGAGTCCCCGCGACGCGATGTTGCTCCCCGGGAACTTGCTCGCCAGCCGGCGCCATTGCTCGATCGCCCGTCGATAGAGCCCCTGCTGACGCTCGACCCTGTCGGCATCGTCAACCTCGAGGCCGCGCGCCTCGGCGACCCAGGTCTCTCCGAGCGCGAAGTAGATCTCGGGAACGCGCTCGTCCAGCGGATGGCGTTCCAGGAATCGATTCCAAGCGGCTCTGGCTCCCGACCAGTCCTTGGCCGCGAAAGCAGCTCCGCCGGCCGCGAACTCGGCTGCGATGATGCCTCGCTGCGAATCCGACCAAGCGCTTCCGTTCGGGAAGCGATTCACGTAGTCGGAGAACGCGCGGATGGCATCGTCGAACCGCTGCTGGGCGAGCAAGACCTGGCCCCGCTCAAAGACCGCTTGACGCTCGAGCTCGGCGGCCTTCTCTCGCGCCGTGTCCGTGGTCGCTCGGTATCCGCTACCGGCGAGGTACGCATCGTAGGCCTCGAGAGCATCTTCTTGACGGCCGATGGCGGCGTACAACGAAGCGATCGAGAAGGCGGCCTCCGCGGATCGATCATTCGCCGGATAGGACTCGAGAAAGCGGCGCCGGCTACCGATCGCCGCCAACGCCTCATTCGGTTGAAACGCTTCCCCGATGCGAAACAGCGCCTCGGCCCGAATGGCGTCCCAGGCCTGCCGACGATCCGCATCCGCTTGCAGCGCCCCCCACGGCTCCTCACCCCGCAACGCACTCGCAATCTCGCCGGCCAAGTCCTCCCAAGCCTGCCGGGCCGGAAGGAGCTGTCCCTGCCGCCACAAGGCGAGGCCGAGCGATCGACGCGCTTCGAAGACCCACTGGCCCGCCGAACGATTTGGGTCACCCTTCGTGGGATCGAACTCATTCAGGTACCGAGTCCACGCCGCACTCGCCTCGCCCCATTGCTCCTGCTGCTCCAGGCACCAGGCCACGCGATAGAGCGCGCGGTCATCGACCGGTCGGGGCGCACCGAGCTCGAGGATCTTTCGGTAGAGCTCGAGGGCCCGGGAGAGATTCGAAGGCGGATCGCCGGGTCGTGACGGATCCGGCTCTCGGCTCGCCGCGTCGGCATGGGTGAAGAAGATGTCGGCCAACGCCGTCTTGCGATCGGCCGACATCAGGCGCCGAGCCTCCCGTTCAAAGAGCTCCTCGGCCTCGGCCGCGCGTCCGATCTGCCGCAACGTCTCGGCTCGATAGAATCGCGCCTTCGGGAGCCAGGCGCTGTCCGGGAATCGTCGCTCCAGCGCCTCCCAAGTCGCCAAGGCCGGCCCGGGCTCCCCGACACGCAGCTTGGCCAGTCCGAGCAGGAACGTCAGGTAATCGTCGATCTCCTCGCTCGCCTGGATGCGCGACACGGCTTCGGACCAGTCCCCCGCGATGAGGGCAGCCTTGATCGGCGGAGGGGCCGATGCCAGCTCGCGAAACGGGGAATCGACTTGGGCCCGAGCGTCCGAGGACGCCGCCCACGAGACCAGCCAAAGCGCGACGACGACGGAAACGCGACTCGGATTGCAGATCACGATACTCTCCCGGAAGTGCGAGCGAGGCCTACGGTGTCCCTGGCGACCGCGGCCCTTGGACTCGGTCGACCGAATCGAGTTCTGGGGGCGCAGGACGGAGCCAGTGTGTCTGAACGGCGCGCCTGGAGAAAGGTTCTGAGCGCCGGAGTCCGAGTTTACCGTGCTCGGACGAGGGCCTTGCTTCGGTCGGTCTCACGGGCTCGATCGCCGATCCGCGTCTGGGCCGTCGCCAGCGCCCTTCTGGATTTGTCGTTTTGAGATCGTCAAGCGGCGGGCCGCCTCCGTCTAACCGATTCGAGAAGACGAGCCGAGGAACGCAGCGCGGACGAGGAGTGACCGGAGCGAGATGCACGACCCCGACCGAGAGCTGATCCAGCGGTTTCAGGACGGAGAGCCCGAAGCCTTCGAGCGCTTGATCCGCCGCTGGAGCCATCGGATCCTGAATCTCGCGTTTCGTCTCGTCGGCGACCTCGACGAGGCGCAGGACATCCGACAAGAGGTGAACTGGCGTCTCTACCGGGCGCTGACCGATTATCGCGGAAAGGCGATCTTCTCGACCTGGCTGCACCGCGTCGTTCTGAACTGCAGCCGCGATCATCTGCGGGCGCGCCAGTCGCGTCGGCGTCTTCTCGAGCGCGCTCGCGAAGAGCGAGCCCCCTCCGAGGGCAAGGTGGAGGTTCCACTGGCCGAGCGCGCCGAGCAGTGGCACGAGGTCTCCCGCGCACTCTCTGCCCTTCCCGACCGCGAGCGTGAAGTGGTGGTGCTGCGGCACTACCAGGGTCTGCGCTTTCGACAGATCGCCGAGATCCTCGAAGCACCGATCACGACCGTCCAGTCGCGACTCCATCGAGGCTTCGAGCTCCTCCGCGCCCGCTTGCAGCGGGCCGAACTCCCGGACTGAGAACATGGACTGCCCCGAAGTCTCCCGTCAGCTGACTGCTCTTCTTTATGATGAGCTCGCGCCCGAGTCGCGGGACCGGATCGATTTGCATCTCGAAGGCTGTGCCGAGTGCCAAGCCGAGTGGCAGAGCCATCGCCGCACTCTGACGTTCTTGGATCGCTGGCCTGATGCCGAGCTCCCACTCGACATGTCGCGCCTGCCTCGAGAGCGCCCGGTGCGACGGCGAGCCGTCCGCACGATCGCGCTGGGGCTCGCCGCCGGCGTCATCGGATTCCTGCTGATGCTGTGGGTCGGCGCGGATCTTCAGCTCTCGCAGGGCGAGCTGACCTTGCGACTGGGGCGGCCGGTGACTCCGGCCGTGGTGGAGCCGGTCGACGACCCTTGGCAGCCGGAGTTTCGAGAGCTCGCGCGTCGCGAGCTTCGACGACAAGTCGAGCTGCTCGCGAGCGATCTCGATGAGACGTTCGAATCCTGGAACATGGATCGTCAACGGCGCGATGCCGTCTTGGTGCGCTCGATCGATGACCGCCGCGAGGAAGACCTCGATCGCGTCCTGAGCGTCTTCGAGGATTCGCTCGAGGAGGCTCGAAAGCGCGAGAGCCGCCTCGCCGCGGCATTGCAGCTCTTGATCGAGCGCGACATGCGACGCGACGACTAGCGGATTCCGACGACTCGAGACCCGCGAACCTCTCTCAACCTCAAACGACCCGAAACAGGAGCCGACCATGCATCATCGACTTTGGATTCTCGGCCTCGCCTTCGTTCTTGGAGCTTCGAGCGCCCTCGCTCAAACCGACATCGAGGAGATTCGCTCGCGGTCCGATTCCGCCGATGCCGAGGCCCTCGCCGAGCTGGACGAGAGCATCTCGATCATGGCCCGCGTGCTGAGAAAATCGATCGAGCGCCGCTTCGAAGCCCGAGAGACCGAGGAGACCGATCGGCAAGGTGAGACGGCCTTCGGAACGAAGAAGTCACAGAACCAGCAGAATGCCAACTTGGCTCTGTTCGCGGCGATCGCGGCCGGCCAGGACAACCAGCGGCAGGTCACGAGCTCACGCGGATTCGTGCTTCCGGGCGTTGGGGTCGTGTTCGTAATCAACGTCGAGCTTCCCGTCGAGAAGGTCGAGCAGCCCAGTGACGCCTCCCTTTGGGACGAAGCCAAGGACGAGATCGAGCGGGGCACGAGTGCTCGCGAGGCCTCCAATCCGTTCTTGGCCTACGGCGGTCAAGTGGCTGAGAAGTACCGCTTCGCCAAGGGCCACGTCGGCGACGTTCGCGATGCGGTTCTCGAGGCACTCGCGCAGAACGGCCGTCGACTCGAAGGTGTCGGCAATGATCAAAGTGTCTTCGTCACGATTCGCCTCGGCAGTCGAAGTGCCCTCGCCTGGATCGCGGACGGCCGCAATCTCGTCATCCGAATTCCAATGCAGAGCCTCGGCGACCTCGGCCGCAACGCTCGAGCCGACGACCTCCAGCCTCGGGTCACGATGAAGCGCTACTGAGTCGAAATGCGCTCGAGAACCAAGGAGCCGGGCCGGTCGAGATGACCGGCCCGGCTTCGATATCGGGATCTCACCCGTGTTGTGAATCAGGGTGTGATCGTGACCGCGACGGCATTGGCCGACGCGAAGGTGATCGTGCCGGTTGAGATATCGGCTCCGGTGATGCTGAAGCACTTGCCGGTAAAAGAATGCACGGACGCACAGTCGGGCTCGGCGCGGACGACTTTACGATCCCTCTGTGTCAATAATCGTGAGACACAAACCGGTAGGTAAATTAGTGTGGAGGGCGGGGAGGCACACTGGTGGTGGATACCCAGACATTGGCGAAGATTAGATCGTCGAATTCTTCTCGGCCCGGCAACCCTGATCCCGAGGTGACGCCAATCGCAAAGAGGCGTCGTTTCTCTCTTGAGTACAAGCGTCGGATCGTCGAAGAGGCCGACGCGTGTTCCGAGCCAGGTGAGGTCGGCGCGCTGCTGCGACGAGAGGGCTTGTATTCCTCCCTTCTGACGGCCTGGCGCCGTCAGCTCCGGGAGGCGCCGAAGAAGCGTGGTCGCCCCGCGAGGCCGAACGGTGAACTGAGGAAGGAGAACGACCGGCTGGCTCGTGAAAATGCCCGGCTGAAGGCTCGTCTGATGAGAGCTGACAAGCTGCTCGAGCTTCAAGAAAAAGCGGCCGAGATTTGGGAGACGCCACTGGAGGACCTCGAGTCCGGCGAGAAGGACTCATGAATCTCGTCGATGAGTACGCGGAACTGGTAGGGATTCGACCGGCATGCGAGACGATCGGTGTTTCCCGAGCAACGTTCTATCGGAATCGCCGCCAGAGGCGTCGAGCGGGTCGGTCGGAGCGAGTAGACCGACCATCACCGCGCGCGCTCAAACCCGAGGAACGGGAGTCGGTCCTGGCTGTTCTTCACTCGCCTCGGTTCGTTGATACGGCGCCCGCTGAGATCTACGCGACTCTCCTCGACGAGGGTGAGTACCAGTGCTCGGTATCGACGATGTATCGGATCCTGTGGGAAGCCGATGAGGTCCGCGACCGTCGGAATCAAGCGCGCCGTCCGAACTACGCGAAACCTGAGCTGCTGGCGACGGGACCGAACCAGGTGTGGTCTTGGGACATCACCAAGCTCCTGGGGCCGCGCAAATGGACCTACTACTACCTCTACGTCATCCTGGACATTTTCAGCCGTCACGTCGTCGGTTGGATGATCGCCGAGAGGGAATCAGCGACCCTGGGCAAGAGGCTGATCTCTGAGACGGTCGAGAAGGAGGGCGTCTCATCCGAGGAGCTCACGCTTCATGCTGACCGCGGCTCATCGATGCGATCCAAGCTCGTGGCGCAGCTCTTGGGAGATCTCGGGGTCACCAAGACGCACTCGAGGCCCTACGTATCGAACGACAATCCTTACTCGGAGTCTCAGTTCAAGACGATGAAGTACCGGCCGGAGTTCCCCTCGCGTTTCGGTTCGCTGGAGGATGCCACGACGTTCGGCCGGTCTTTCTTTCGCTGGTACAACACCGAGCACCGACACAGCAGCCTCGGCTACATGACGCCGGAATCTGTGCATCGCGGAACAGCCGAGCATTTGCGCTCGATGAGGCAACAGGTCCTCGAGGCCGCAGCCAACCGACACCCAGAACGATTCGTTCGCGGTACACCCGTTCCGCCGAGAATCCCCACCGAGGCCTGGATCAATACGCCGTGTGCGAAGGAGACAACACTGAGTACATGAGCGTATGACGGTCGCATCAAAAAAAATCGAGGCGAAGTGCATCGACTTCGCCTCGCCGTTTACCGATCACCTGGCGCGGCGCTCGGGTTGCTCCTCAGCAGAGCCCTATCCTCCGACCAGGCAGCTCCACGATAGTCGAAGAGTGATTGACATTCCCAAGTCCATTTACTGATCCCGAAAGCGAAAAACCTCGAGCGGAAAGAGGCGGTCGATCACCGATGAACTCGAGGCGTCACTGATTCGTTCAGAACCGCTGTCTCATATCGTTGACACGTTCCGTGGGCGCTGACCTGCTGGGAGATGCGAAAAGAACAGCCAAGCGCCGAGGCCGATCGCCGCGCCGGCAATCAGCACCATCATCCAGGCAATCGATCGATTCATCATTTCGGCAACCTCAAGACGCTTTGCACAAGCCGATCATACGATCTCAGATCCTGGGGCTGCCTGACAAGAGTGATGTGTGAGGCCTCGGGCCAGCGAAAAGCCCGTGCTCCCAGGTCGGCATGCGAGCGGATGCCTCGAGCCGGCGGAAAGCTCCCGGAAGACCCAAACCTCATATCGTTGGACTCGGCTCGTCCTTTCGACTTACGATCTCTGCTTCTCCTCTCGGCGATAGGAAGGCCAAAACCAATGATCCCTTCTCTCCTTGCTTCCCTGCTGACGGTCTTCGCAACCGCCGTCGCTTTCGCGGACGACACTCTGTTGCTCAAGGGCGCCTCCGGTCCGGGTCACGGCAAGCGGATCGTGATCGTCACTGGAGACGAGGAGTATCGATCCGAAGAGTCGGGTCCGATGCTCGCCAAGATCCTCTCGCAGCGACACGGCTTCGAGTGCACGGTGATCTTCTCCTGGACCGACGACTTCATCGACCCGAACAATCAGAGCGGGCTGCGTGGACTCCAAGCCCTCGAGTCGGCCGACCTGATGATCGTCTTGACGCGGTTCCGGCAGCCCTCTGAAGAAGAAGCCGCGCACGTGACGCGGTTCCTGAACGCCGGCAAGCCCGTCATCGGACTCCGCACGGCCACGCACGCGTTCACGGGTCGAGCGAAGTTCGGAGACGGCGATTCGGCGATCGCCTTCGGCGACTTTGGAATGCGCGTCCTCGGCGAGCGTTGGGTCCGACATCACGGCGGGCACAAGCGTCAGGGATGCCGCGGAGTCCCGGAGACCGCAAATGGCGATCACCCGATCCTACGTGGCGCGACCGACCTGTTCGCCCCGTCCGACGTCTATGGCGTCGAGCACCTGACCGAGGCGGATACGATCCTCCTGCGTGGCGCCGTCACCGAGTCGCTCGCTCCGGACTCCCCCATCCTCACAGGAAAGCTGAACGACCCGATGCAGCCGTTGGCCTGGCTCCATCGGTATACGGCGCCCGACGGCAAGACGACGGGCGAGTCGTTTTGTACGACCGCCGGCGCTTCGGTCGACTTCGTCTCCGAGGGACTTCGCCGCTTGGTCGTGAACGCTTGCTACCACCTCACCGGCCTCGACGTGCCTGCGAAAGCGAACGTCGACTTCGTCGATCCCTTCTACCCGAGCTTCTACGGATTCATCCAGAAGGAAGGTTGGTACGAGAAGGCCTCTCGGCGCCCCGAGGACCTCGCGCTCGGCAAGAGCCCCTTCAGCGAAGATCCTCCCGGCTCGCCGGACTGGCCGTTTCGAGCGACGCCACCCGGAGTCCAACCAAGCGGCTCGGGAAAGGAAGCGGCGCGCGGCGACGCACCGTGGTCCCGCATGGATTACGGGCCCTTTCTGTCGACGCCCGTCGGCCGGGGCGAGGGCGTCCCTCCCGTGAACAAGGGTCTCGTCGTCGCGCTGCGCACGCCGGCTGGCAAGGAGAGTGGTCTCTCGGCCGTGTTCGATACCGACCTCCTGTCCTGGCGCTGTGTTTGGGAGGGCGAGCTCGAGCTGCGGGGCATCGTGTTCGATGGTCCGCACGGTACGTTTCCGCGCATCGAGGGCGAGCCCTGTTTTCGAGCGCCGCTCCCCGCCGGTGTCCGGCCGGGGACCCAACAGGGAGTGCGCAACACCGACCCGCGAGACGAACCGGCCATGCAGATCGACGTCACGTGGTCGATTCGCGACGCGGAAGGATGAAGGCTGGAGCACGCGGCCCATCTGACGATTCACGCGCTTCACGACAGCCAGTAGCTCAGTCGCTCAAAGCTGGTCCAGTTGCGGGGTGCTCTCCTCGTCTCGCCTCTCCCGCTCTGGCAGAGGCGAGACGCGGTCGCCTCTCGATCGACGCTCCCCGTGGAGCTGCTCGAGCATGGCTTGCAACCTCTCTGAACTGGGCCGACCGGACAGCTCATCCCCCTCGCTAAAGTCTGCCCACTCGGCCGTGGTCGTGAACGGGTCGCTCAAGTCCAGGATCTGGCTTCTGCTGAAGTCGTGGATGCGATGCCAGGTGCAGTAGCGCCCCTTCGGCTCCTCACTCAAGGCGGCGATGGTCTGGCCGCGAAGCTGAGCCCGACTGCCTTCGGGAGGATGATGCATCGCGGTGTCGATCGCCTCGACGCCCGCAACGTGATGGGCGAGCGCACCCGCTCGGTCGAGCCGGGCGAAGACACCCTCCGGCAGCTCCGAGAACCGCACGTCCAGCTCTTGCAGCTCGGCACGAATGGCCGGGAACCGCTCCAAAGCGTCTCGCCTCAACTCACGCTCTTCCAGCGTCGCATCGAGCTCGCGGCCCTCTTCCTCGTTCAGCTGAGCCCTAGCCTTCCGAGGCGAGAGGCCTTGCCGAGGCGAACGATCCTCCCCGCTCCGCGGACAGTAGAGGATCTCGCATGCGCGGCTCAACGCGTCGACGTCGGCCCATTCCAGCCCGTGCGTCGCCAGGCGCTTCCCGTAGAGGAGATGCTTGGTGGACCAGTCGAGTCGCCCCGCCCCCCGCGACGTCGGGTCGGCGAGGCGATCGAGCGTGCTGCGCCAAAGCTGGCAGGCCTCCATCGCCCAAGGGGGCAGGCGTGAATCCTCCAGGTGCGCTTCCACCTTTTGGAGGAGGCGCTGTTGGATCTCGATCGCTGATCGACACACCCGGCCCGACCCGACTCCCACGCGGACCGTGAGGGTCGGGTCTTGGCTGAAGAGGTGGAGTGATTCCAAGGCATCGTGAGGCTGCAGTCCTCGAGACACGGAGACACCCATCTCGATGAGCGTGAGCAGCAGCGAGGTGGTCGCGGCTCGAAGCCACAAGGCCGTCTCCGAGCACAGGCTCTCGCCACAGATCAAGTGCAGACGACGATACCCACCGGCACAGAGCGGCTCGTTCTTGGTGTGGAAGATGCCCCGTCCGTCGGTCGAGTGCGAGGACACCTCGTACTCGAGATGGGGCACGCGGGGCGAAAGAAGAAAGGTCAGCCCTGGGGAGCGGCTGTCGAACCCACCGGCGCCGGTGAAGATCTGCCGCGAGATCAGGTGCGGCATCAGCTCTGTGGACAGGCGTCGCGGTTCCACACGGTGAAGATACGACTCGTGGCAGCCCCAAGTGGCGCCGCTCGCGTAGTCGACGTTGTGCTTGCCGAGGAACAGCGAGATGCTCTGCTCGGCTGCGAGCTCCTCCACGCACGTCCCCAGCAGGCGCTCTCCGGCGAGAGCGTATCGAACCAGATCCTGCGGAGAACGGCACTCCGGCGTGCACAGCTCGGGATGGGAGCCCGCATCGACGTAGAAGCAGCCCCCGTTGGAGAGGTACCAACGGGGGCCATCGCTGCCGGGCAAGCCCGACACCTTCTCTCGCACCCGTCGCACCAGCGCCCGCAGCAGCGCCTCGTGTCCGGATCGTCGTCGCGGGCTCCGTGGAAGCGCACTCGGCACTGCGAATGCCAGCTCGACCTCGAGCCCCATCAGAGAAGGCGTGACCTCGTTCACTGTCCGCCTTCCTGTCGACTCTGCTGAAGGAAGGCCTCGCTGTCGCCGGACAGGGATCGATCGCAGATCTCATCGCCGATCTCGAGAAGATCATGGCACTGGGCGAGCAGCTTTTGGCTCTCTGTCGGTGGACGCCGTTCCTGAGTCGCGGGTGTGGACTCGCTCGGATCGGCCGGACGTCGTCGCTCGCGTGAACTCATCGCATCATCTCCTGATCCGGTGTGTCATTCGGGACGAGCGCGGCTCGCCCTGTCCTGTACGTCGCGTTTCGCATGACGGGTTGAGCATCGAGTCGAGCCAACACGTCTTCCCAGCTCAGGCCGGCGGCCAACACGCTGCTCAGCTCGGCCTCGGTTCCACGGCTCGGATCCGACAGCAGCAAACAGAGCGGATCGGCGTGATCGGGCGATTGGAGCTCGAGACGGTGCCAGTCGATCGACACGACACGATCGAGCCCTGCGATATCCAGCAGCCGTGAGCGCGCCCAAGCGCGGGTGTCGGACGGGGCCGAGACCTCACGACGACGCACATCGCCCTCGGTCACGAGCCGCTCGACGAGACCGGCACGCTCACAAGTCCAATAGAGCCCCTCTTCGGGATCGAGGCTGGAGTAGAGGTGATCGAGGTGCTTCAGCTTGGGATCCTGCCAATCGAGCCCGTGGCGGCGGCGCGTGCGCTCGAGCAGGGAGCGCTTCAGCACCCAGTCGAGCCGACTGGCCAGTGCAGGCCAGTCACGAGCCGCGAGCTGCTCCAAGGTGTCGTTCCAGATCGACAAGATCTCCGGCGCTCTGGGGACGAAGTCGACGACCTCCCCTCGCTCGACGAAGCGCCGGGCACGCTCTTGAAAGCGACGCTGGAGATCGATGGCCGTGACGCGCTCGCCGGAGATCAGACGGGCGGTCGCCGTGAGCGTGACGTCCCGGCTCCAGCGATGAACCGCGTCGACCGGATCCTCGAGCGCAAGCGCCGGATCCACGTCCTCCGCCTCGAGCATCGCGGTCACGATCTGAGTCGGTCCGACCTTGAGCAGCGAGGCGACGTGGCACAGCCCATTGTCGAAGTTGATCAAATGAAGTCGGGCCAGCTTCAGAGAGTCGGCCAGCGCCTCGTCTCGTGCATTGACCAACGGTCGCGCAAAAGTGGTCTGTGATCCGACCAACCTCTCGAAGAAGTCCGCTCGCTGTGAAATCTGGAAGTCGACGCGCGGCTGCCGGTTCTCGGAGCCGACCTTCCCAGCGCCCGTCATCACGATCGAGCTGGCCAGGTACGAGCCGAGCACGAGAAGGTGATGCAGCCTGCGATGGAACAGGTTGATCCAGGCGCGCCGCGTCAGCAGGAACGAGTAGTGGCTTCCATAGCTGTGTCCGAGGCCGTCGGTGTTGTTCGCGAGCAGGAGGATTCTCTGTCCTGCTGCGAGCTTCTCGTTCGCACGCGTCAAAGCACCTTGGGCGACGCGCACCATCGCGTGCCAGGCCGCGACGTGATCGAAAGCACACCGCGTCTCGGGCAAGGCCAGCTCGAGATGATCGAGATCGATGTAGGCGCACCCCCCGTTCGCGGGCAGGAACTTCCGGCCCCAGTCTTGCTCGTCTTCGAGATTACCAGCGCCGGCGTCCCGATCGCTGAACCAGGTGGAGCGAGACGACGACCATCGGTCCGTGGTCGCGTGCCATCGAGGCTGTGGCTCGGCGAGCGGTGCGCGATGAGGAATGCCATCGATCTCGCGCAGCAAGGCGCGGGAGGCTCGGCGTCCGGTCCCTCGTGCGTCGGAGCGCATCGGTGCGCCCAGCAGAGCGTTACCGAGCTCGATGTCGGCACCGTGGATCTTGGCGACCCGATCGTTCATCGCTCAGCTCCCGATGCCGACAGCTCCTTCTGCTCCACTTCACCGAACGAGAGATGACGAAGGAATCGGTGGCGCCGCGCCTGGGAGGGAGAGGACACGGGGTCGAGCTTGACGATGTCGACATCGGATCGCAGATCGACCACGTGGCTTCGAACGTTGCGGAGATCGAGCCAGCGCACGACCTCGCGGCGCTCCGATTCCAGAGCTCCCAGCACGTCGTGCAGAAGGATGCCGGGTTCCCCTTCGCCGCGAACCTCTCGCAGGCAGGCTCGCTCGATCGCGACCCGCCCCATCTTCTCCAGCATCGCCCCGCTGAGGAGGTCGGGGAGGCGAATCGCTCGCGTCGTGCCGTCGCGGTAGGTCAGGAGAAAGAGATCCGACTCCGCGTCCGAACGAAAGACCTGCGAGACCGTGGCCTGAATCAGATCGAGGCGCCTCCGCGAGGGGTCGCTCTCACCCGCATAGGGAAGATCGGAGCGGAGCGTCTTGCCCAGAATGTCCTCGGCGGCCTCGCGATTCGGACGTGGCACCGACAGGATGAGATCACCGAGTCGGCCCGGCCGAGTGAGGGCTGGATCGAGGACATCGGCTCGATTGGTCGCCGCCACGACCAGGATGTTCCCCCGATCGGTCAACCCGTCCAGCTCGGCCGACAAGGCGAGCATCACGCGCTGATCGACGTGATGGCTCGCCTCCGATCGCCGGGTGCCGATCGAGTCGATCTCGTCGAAAAACATCACGACCGGGACGTCGGGCTCCTTCTTGCTGGCGTGTCGGGCGGCCGAGAACGCCTCGCGGATCCGCTGCTCGCTCTGCCCGAACCACATGCTGTGAAGCTGTCCGGGCTGAATCGCCATGAATCGGGAGCGCCCCGACCGACTGCGCTGCGCCACCTCGTGTGCCAGTGCCCGCGCCAGCAGCGTCTTGCCGCCTCCCGGAGGACCGACGAGCAACACCGAGCGCGCGGGCTTCAGTCCATAGCGCGCCACGATCTCGGGATGCTCGAAGCGCATGCGGATCGGACGCGTCAGCTGATCGATCTGAGCCGCGAGCCCACCGACGTCTTCGAAGCTCTGCTCGGGCGTGTGCTCCAAGAAGAGGGCGCTCTCCTCCTCCCCACCCGCACGGGCGAAGGCGAGCCAGTCCGCACGGCTGAAGAGCACCTTCTCGCCAGCGCGCAGCACGGTCTCGCGAAGCTCGCCTCCGAGATCGACGACCAGCTCTTCGTCGCGCGAGCGAATGATCGCTCGACCGCCGGGTCGCGCGCTCTCGAACGTCGCCACCTCGCCACAATCCGAATGGGGCGCCGTCGCCATCACCCGATTGAGGTCGCTGTTCAGGAAGACGCTCCCACCCATGGACAGATTCTCGACGTCCTCACCCATCGACACGACACGCAGAGTGCCCGCCTGTCGCACCAGAACCCGGTCCGGCTGGGCACCCAGCGCGCCCAGGTAGATGGCGGGAAACCAGGGCGGCTGCCCGAGCTGCTCGACGAGCTCGCGGAGCCGATCGTGATTGGCGCGCAGCCCTGCCAGGGCACCATGCAGGCGTGCGTTCTCCTCGATCAGGAGGCGGTCGATGTCCTCGCCCGGTTGATCGGGGAATCCCGCCCGCAGGCGAGCGAGGAGTGCGGCCTTCTGGTCGCTGTCATCGTTTCGGGCCATGAGGCGCCGAAGCATCATGTTCAGTCGATTCCGGGAGCTTCCATTCTGAGTGCTCATCTTGGGATCTCTCGCTGCCGGGAGCCGGAGCTTGTAGGCGCCGACTCGTTTCTCAGGAGTTGAAAGCCACGCTGACGGAGCCCCTCTCGACACCAACCGAACAACGCCGGCTCGAAGGCGAAGGACTCTCCGACGACGCGGTCGACGAGTACGAGGGCGAGCGAGTGGGCCCGTGAGAACACGCTCGCCTGAAAGATGCGGTCGGCTTCACTGAGGAACGGGCGCGTGAGGGAGCACGCCGAACGACGCTCGAGTGGACATGCGTGGCACCAAGCGTGAGCCGGGTGTGAGTGCCACCAGCCGACCATGATCTCGTCCGGCCGGCGGCGCAGAGCCATCGTGTCCTCGATCTCCGACCAGGTCTCGGGCGTGAAGGTGAGGCGCGTCGACTCGGCGATGGCTTGACGAGCCGGGATCTGGCAAGTGACCTCCAAGAAGAGCTCTGCCTGCGCCGGATCCCGGAGCAACCGGCCCAGGAGCACACCGCCCGTCTCCACCTCGCCGGCAGCGTCCGCTTGCTCACGCGCCTCGCGGATCACGTCTTCGGGAATGAAGACCGGTATCTCGCCCTCGAGCTCTTGCGTCGGCGATCGGGTTCGGAGCCGAAGGTCATCCAGGCTCGCCTCGCCGACCGGCATCGGACACGGCATCTCCCGCACACCCGACGACTCCAACAGCACCGGTGGCGCCGGGTAGGCGTTCACGACGTAGCGGACGGCTTGCTCGGGCACTGACTGCCGCTTTCCGTCCGCCTGCTGCGCCAAGACGGCATAGACTCGATCGGCGAAGTCGACCGGGCGGAGCTCCTCGACCCAATCGGGCTCAGTACGATCAAGGCGGACGATGGCGAGCCGGATGGCGGCGAGGCGGGGTCGACCCAGCTCGTCACTGAAGATGGGATCGAGTCGCGCTCGAAGCGGAACACCCGACTCGTCGAGCCGTCCCCTTCGAAGTGCTTGCAGAGCCGCCCATTCGGCCACGGGTCGGAAGTGGTCCTTCTCGAGTGAGGTCTGCGAGAGCGCGCGACCGGCCTCAAAGAGCTCGAGCACGAATCGAAAGTCTGCTTCGATCAGCATGAGACGACCCCTCCTGGACCCGTCGACAGTGAAAGAGACGAGCTCGCAGCCCATCCGATGATCACGAGAGTGCCGAACGCCGGCCGCCGGCATCGATGTTGGCGTGCAGTGTGATCGTCTCCTCCTGATCGAGCTCGTCGCCGATTCGCGCGGAGCCGAAGAGGTGCTTTCCGTCCCGATCGCGGCGGGCTGCATAGGTGATCGGTCGACCGTCCGGCCCAGCCGTGGGCAGGTGCATCGCTTGGACGAGATCGTCGATCAAGGTCGAGACCGATCGCGCGGACTGGGACTCGATGCGAACGTTCTTCTGTCGCGAGACGTCATGTGCCTGAAGCGTGGTGACCGTCATGAGGTCCTCCTGTCGAGATTGAAGAAAGAGATCCGTGCCAGCTCGTGACTTCCAGGAACTGGCGAGCGATAGAGTCTTCGCGGAGCGCTTCGACCTCGGCGCGGCAACGATCCCGAGCGAAGGCGCAAGCCGAGAGCGCGGTGTCGATGGCCGCCCTGCTTGCCATCCGCGGAAGCCAGGCCGTCAGGCCGGCGACGGCGTTCTCAGACTCACCAAGAATGGCGGTCGTCACGCCGCGGAGTGTCTGTGCAGCTGACGTCAGAAAAACGGAGATCGCGGCTCGGGCTTCGACCGAGATCGAGTCGAGTCGGGCGAGCTCGCAGCACACCACGAGGTCGTTCCCCGCAGCTCGCAAGCTCGCCTCGCCGTGGGCAGCCGAGGCGGATCGCCAGCGGACGATCCTCTCGGTATCGATGCGATCGACCAGCCAGCCCGCCTCGCGGCAAAGACCTTCGATCCGCTCGAGATGCGCCGCGTCCCGCTCTTCGCTCACGATCTGGTCGAGCGCCTCCGCCTCGGAGCCAGGCCAGCTCGCCAGCCGATCCGAGAGCCACACCGCCGTCTCGCTCGGCTCCTCGAGGGAATGCTCGGCTCGTCTCAGTAGGCGATGGGACACTCCCTCGAGCGCGAACGCGATCCGTCCACCAGTTCGGCCTTGGACCTCCAGCACCTTCCACAGTGTCGGGAGGTCGGGCTCTTCCATTCGCTCCTCGAGCACGAGCCAGCCCGGCTCGAGTCGTACAGAGACCGGGTGCTCTCCCACCACGATCCGCCACCGACCAGATGCGAGTCGACGAGCGCCGGCAGACTCCAGCACATCTTCGAGACGAGGGATCACCAGGGCGGTCATCGCTCCTCTCCGACAGGCGCTCGCCACTTGAGAGGTCGAGAGTCGATCGGAAAGCGGTCGCGATGAGCGCGCGCCCACACACAAGCTGCGTGGTTGAGTGCGTCGTCCTCGCGCATGGTCACCTTCTGGTAGGTGAGCACGTCGTAGACTTGAAAGAGGATGTCGATCAGCCCGATCCCGGGCGTGAGATGTCCGAGGCAAAGAAACGGCGGACGCGCATTCGGGTGAAAGAGACTCGGTGGACTCAGGATCGTGACCAGAAAGAACGGCTCCACACGGCGCAAGTGGTGATCCGGAAAAGTGACTCCGACTTCGAACGGGCTCGCCTTGGAAACGACACCGGTGGAAGGATCCTGCACGAGGCCGGTGCAGTGGAAACGGGCGATGAAGCGACGCGGGGGATCTCCCTCAGTCTTCTGGCTGAAGAGCTCGAGGAGATCGCTGTCGGCCGCGAGGGCTTCGGCCTCGCGTTGCTGGCTCATCAGGAACGCCGTGAGCACACGATCGTGTCGTTTCATCACATCGATCCCTTCGGAGGAGGTGGCTCGGGGAGCATTGCTGGGCCAAGCTCGACGTGGCGCGTACGGTCGGCGCCACCCCGGATCGTGACGATGTCCCCCGTGCGCACTCGGAGGCTGCGCAGCGATCGGTCGAGGAGATCGGGAGCGTCGTCGGGCGCGAGCCAGGCGTGGGTGTGAGCTGGATTCGGGAGAAGGTCGCGGTCGCAGTGCCGACAGCGCGATCGTCGTCCGGAAGATCGACCGACCACTCCGAGCTCCGAGACGCCCCCTCCGCACCGGAGACAGGTGAGCTCTGTGGTCCAACCCGTCTCGGCGACACGGATGGCGACTGGACCCTTGCCCACGATCTCGAGCGCTGTCTGAAACAGGTCGCCCAATGAGCTCCTCTCCCGATCGATGGTCAGGGGCTCGATGGTCCAGCGCTCGTGGTCGAAGCGACACTGCGGGTTGCGAGTGAAGTGCGTCCGATCGTGGTGATGGTGCTCGAGCTCGAGCACCACTCGACTCGAGAACAGCGGCCCGACCCGGCCCTCGCCCAGCAGCTTCTCGCACTCGAGTGCGAGGAGGCCCGCCGCGACGCCTCCCAGGCTCGAGGATCCGCCGGTCCGGAAGTCCTGCTTCGAGCACGCATGCACGGCCTCGAGGGCATCGTAGTCACGGCCGTCCCAAGCACATTCGAGGCAAGGCGCCTCGGCGGCTGGCCGATAGGCGCTCACCCGGACCAGACGCTGCTCGGCACGAACACCGGCATCGATCCAGGGCACACCGAGCCGCCAGGCGATCTCGTTCACGAGCTGCCGCGCCCGGCGCGAGTCGAGGCACGACACCAGTGCGTCGGCTCGGAGCCGGCCCCACGGCACCGCTTCGAGCCGATGACCGATCGCGCGCACCGAGAGCCCCGGGTGAATCGCCTCGAGACGCCGCCACTGCACCGCCACCTTGCGGTGACCGACGTCCTTCGGCGTGATGTCTTGGCCGACGAGATTGCTCGAATCGTAGATGTCGTCATCGATCAGGACGAGCTCCTTCAAGAGCGATCCCAACCTGGCAAGGTGAGGAACCAAGTGCGATCCGAGCAAGCCCAGGCCGATGAGGACGAGGCGTCCCCGGCGAGCACGATTCGAGTGCGGAGGAGTCGGATGGAGTAATCCGACCTCCCGCGATCTGTCCGCCGTCACTCGTCCTCGGGCGTCCATCGGAAACCTCCTTCGAGCTCGGTGGATTGTGAGCAGCCCGCTGCACATCGCGGGGCGTAGTCCCAGCAGGGCAGCTCGTCAGTCTGGTGATGCGCGACACCACATGTCGGGCAGATCACGGCGGCCTGGCTTGTCTCGATCAGGAGCTTGCAACGTGGGCAAGGCGTCGGCTCCCCGAGGTGATTCGCGCTCCGGGCGAGGCTTTCGCTGGAGAAGAAGAACCGATGCGTCGCCGTTCGGATCTCGTCGCGGTCCGTGAGGACTCGTGCGCCTTGCAAGACCGGCAGCCCGTTCACCGTGATCCGGTCGTGGTCTCCCGCCAGGAGAATCCAGCGCGCGGGTCGAGCCGCGCCAAACGGCACGAGGGTCGAGGCGACCGCCGGCTCGCCCACCGGCTGGGTAATGGGAACCGCCACCGACTCGAGGACCAAGCAGGCCCACTCTCGCCGTCCTGTCTCTTGCCAGAGCACCGCCATCGCGCTCTCCTCGAATCGCGGTTGCCACCGAAGAGCGCGATGGCTCCGATGCCCGGTCGCGTCTCGATTGCAGTGCCACCCTAGGGTCGATTCGAGATCACCGAACCAGTGGCCGGCAAGATCACGGCGGCTCGGTTCGCAAGTCGAAGATTCTCAATCGAGGCTCGCCGAAAAAAAGTACGAGATCACGGCCGGGCACAGAGTTCACCGCCTCGTTCAACGCCGCGTTCTTCACCGCGGCATGCGAATCGACCTTGCTGGCGGGGCGATCCTGCGATGAGCCGTCTTGGCAAGAACGCAAGGACGAGCGTTACCGTCGTGACGCCGAACGCCGATGCGCTCCACATCGGCGCGCTCGAGCTGGGGTGCTCGAGCGCGAGGAGCCAGGCGGAAGGGACTCATTCCGCGTCGTCCGAGCGGCACTCGACTCCGACGCGTCGGCCAGCCAGTCGAAGGTCCGTGGGTCGATTCAGAGACGGCGCAGAACGAGTCGCACACCTCGTTTTCGGTCGGTCTGGATCCACTCGTCCCCACCGAGATGCCGGATCACGCCGCGTAGCCTCCAAATCCGTGTGGCGATGACTTTTCGTTCACCCGGCGTCACCTCCTGCGTCAAGTCCAGCCCCTCGAACGAGCGGTCGTCCAGATCCTGCGCCCGCTCCGGATGCTCGATCAGTCGCACCGCATAGGCGAGGAGCGCTCCCGATTTGAAGGGGACGAGCCCGTCGTCGCTCGGCCGTCCCCAGGCCAGGAGCGAGAGCACCACGGCATCCATCAAGTTCACCTCGAACTCGATGTTGGACAGGCGGATCTGAGCCCGATCGTCGCTGACGGGTACGACCGCGAACTCTTCGGGCCGCAGCGCGCGAGCCGGGCCCTCCTCCGGCCGTGGTCTCGCCTTTCCGTTCACTGCGGGCACCGCCATGGCCTGATGCGAGGCATCGAGCAACTCGAGGATGTGCCGGAGCTGCTCTGCCATGTCATTCAGCCCCCTCTCCAGTGCCGATTGCATCTGCTTCAGCACGTCGAGGTCCTTCATCGCCTGCTTCAGGATCTCGAGGAGCTTCCGCTCTTCCGATTGATTTCCCATCTCTCTCCCCTGGGAATCCGTTCGTCATCGCCAGTGAGACCGACACACCATCGGTCACTCCATGGGTTCAAGACTGGGTTCGCGCGGTGATTTGTTCCCCTCCGTCTTGGAACCATGCGACATGCGGCAGGCGCTCATTCGAGTGCCTTCGAGTTCTCGAAAAATAGGACGGTGAGCGGGCACTCACCGAATAGCGAACGCGATCCGACGGGAATAGACAGTCACTCGTCCATCGGCTCCCATCCGACTCCTCTTCGCCCGTCCAACGAGACGCCGTTTTTCACACTCATTCTCCACGCGCTCAGCCCGAGTCGAGCTCGGACCCGCGAAACCTCGATGCTCTTCATGGCCGTTGGCTCGACGCTGTTCACCCTGGACAGCCTTCTTGCGACGGCCGCACGAGGTGTCGAATCTGACTCGCCCGAATGCACACCTCGATCCTCCGCCTGGCGCGCGCGCGCGACGACGAAACGGCGCAAATACCTGGCGCCTCGTCATCGAGCCCGCCACATGGCGAACCGGGCTCCGAAGGAGCGGCGGAATCTCGATCCGCGAGTCGCTTCGCCTTCGGGCCGACTCGTCCTTCCTGTGAAAAAGCACTCGCGCCTCAAGACAGTTTGTCTTAGCATCCGAAAGACATCCCGTCTGACCCCTGGAGGTGCCATGGCCCGCAAGCCCAAAGACGTCACCGATGCCGAGCTCTCGATCCTACGACTCCTCTGGGACGAGGGACCGGCCACCATCCGTGAGCTCACGGACGCGCTCTATCCCGCCGGAGGCAACTCGCAGTACGCCACCGTTCAGAAGCTGCTCGAGCGCCTCGAGACCAAGCGCTGTGTCCGTCGAGATCGCCGTCGTTCGCCGCATGTCTTCGCTGCCCGAGTCGGGCGGGACGATCTCATCGGTCGTCGGCTCGCCTCGGTCGCCGACTCGCTCTGCGATGGCTCGTACACGCCGCTCTTGACGCACCTCGTCGACCCGGAGCGGCTCTCAGCTGCCGACCTCGAGGTGCTTCGCTCGCTCATCGCCCGGGCACCGAAGAGGAGAGAGCCATGACCCGAGTCCGGAGGATGTCATGAATCTCGCCTGGACGTTCCTGCTCGGCAACGGCTTGGTCGCGGTGGTGCTGGCCCTGCTCGCGTGCGCGGCACGTCGACTCGGGGCGTCTCCTCGGCTCGTGCATGCGATGTGGCTGCTCGTGCTGATCAAGCTGATCACTCCGCCGTTGATCCCATTGACCCTGCCCCAGCCCGGAGAGCCGGCGGCCGAGCTGGCCGGGGTGCCGCCCGAATCGACCCGGGCGATGAGCCCGGCCACCCGCACCGTGGCGCCGAGGCTCGGGACGGACGAGGTCACTCCCCCAGCCTCGGTCGACTCGATCCCGGTTCAGGTCGCCGAACCGGTGTCCGCCTCGAGAGCGCGCGAGTCCGTGACACCCGACGGCGAGCGCGCCACGAGCTTCTTTCTCATCGAGGCGAGCCCCGCGCTCTTCGTGCTGTGGCTCTTGGGTGCAGTGGTGGCTTGCTTCCTGATCGTACTGCGGATCACCCGCTTTCGGCGCCTCCTGTCGTTGGCGCACCCGGCCCCGGGAGCCCTCACTCGACAAGTTGGCATGCTCGCCCGCCACGTCGGTGTGGCGCCCTCCCCGCGCACGGTCCTGCTTGCGGCGCCCATCTCGCCGCTGGTCTGGGGCCTGGGTCGACTGCTGCGCCTGGTCCTTCCGAGCACTCTTCTCGAGCGTCTGGGACCCAAAGAGCGCGAGAGCCTGATCACGCACGAGCTCGTTCATCTGCGACGGCGGGATCACTGGGTTCGGATTCTCGAGCTGGTGGTGGGTGTCCTCTACTGGTGGCACCCCGTGGTCTGGTGGGCGCGCCGGGCACTGCGTCAGGTCGAAGAGGAGAGCTGCGACGCCCAGGTGATCGAGCTCCTTCCCGATCACGGCCGCAGCTATGCCACCGCCCTCGTCAATACCATCGAGTTCCTCTCGCATGAGCATCGCTCACTGCCCTTGGCGGCGAGCGGCCTCGGCTCGGTTCGAAACCTCTCACGGAGACTGACCATGATCCTGCGACCTTCTCCGATCCACCGGCCTTCGCGAGTCGGCCGGGTCTTGGCCGTGACGCTTGCCTTGGTGGCGTTGCCCATCGTTCCGAGCCTCACCGAGGTGCAGGCGGAGCCTGAGTCGGCGCTGGGCGTCGAGGCCCGCATCGCAGCTCTGGACGCGGAGCTTGCAATGCTCGCCCCCGAGTTGGCGGCGTTGACCTCGACGACGCCCGCGCAGCAGGACGACGAGCTCGAGGCCAAGCGCCGACAAATCGAGCATGAGCTCGAGAAGCTCGATGCCCGACGGCTCGAGATACAAGAGCGGCGGCTGCACCAGGAGCTCGAGGTGATGGCCGCCCGCCGCGAGTCCTTGGAAGCCGAGCTGATCGGCATCGAGCTTCGGAAGAGAGAGACCCAGGACAAGATCAATCTCCATCAGGCCGAGTATCGAGAGCGAGTGAAGGCCGCCGATGCGATCGGCGACCAGCGCGACCGCGAGCGTGCCCTCGAGGCTCTCGACAGCGAGAGTGCCGACATGCGGGTCCGATTCCAGCAGCAACACGACGAGCTCGACGCCGCATGGCAAGACCTTCGCGCGGAGCTGGCCTATCTCGAGCGTCACCGCGAGCAGCTCGAGATCGAGTACCGCGAGCGTCAGGCCACGGTCGAGGGCGAGCGCCTCGACCGTGAGATGGCGGATCTCATGAATGAGCGTGCGCGACTCAGCGATCTCTCGACGTTCGAGTCCCAGAAGCAGCAGCAGGGGCAAGAGTCGAAGGTGCGCCGGCGCGCGCTCGAAATGGAGCTCCAACATCTGCAGGAGGCGTACTCCCGTCGGGAACAGCAGCTCGAGCAGCGCCTTCAGCTCGAGGTCCAGGCCTCCGAAGATCGGATGTCGGTGCAGCGGAACGGCCTCGAGCGCAAGCTCCGGGCAGAGCTCTCGTCCTCGCCCAACGACGTGTCGGAGCTGGAGAGAATGCTGGCTCTGGCTGTCGAGCGAGGCCGCAAGGAAGAGATCGAAGAGCTCAAGGTGGCGCTGGACGTTGCCAAGACTCGTCTCGACCAGATGATGCAGGAGCGGCACCGCCTCTTCGACCTCGAGCGCCAAACGCTCGAAGAAGAGCTCGCGCTCACAAGGCGGAACGCCGAGCGAGCCCACGTGCTCGCTCGCGAGGAGCTCGAGACCGAGCACCAGGAGCGAATGAATGCCCTCGAAGCCGAGCTCTACGCGCTCTCGGGCGAAGCGCCGGAAGAGAAGCGTCGCGGGCCAGGGCGAACGGACCAGTATGTGGCTCAGCTTCGCGAGCTCACCCAGGAGCTCCAGCTCGCCACGAGGGATGGGCGGGGCGCCGAGAGCGAAGCGTTGGCAGCCCGGATCGCCGAGATCGCGCAGATGCTGAATCATCAACGAGAGCAGCTCGAGTCCACCGGTGAGCGACTGCACGACGAGACCGTTCGACTGCATGACGACCAACGTCAACGCATTCAAGTGCTCGAGAGCAAGGTCGACAACATCCTCTCGGAGCTCACGCTCCTTCGGAAGCAGCTCTCGGATCGTAAGCTGGACTGACCTCCATCGGCCGGGCGAGGACGATCGACGCGTGCTCGCCCGGCACCCGCTCTCCCCCCAAAGGACGGGGCTCGGATTCCCCTCGGCAATGCGATAGCATCGACGGGCGTCTCCCATCCGTCGGGAGGCGCCAGAACCGAGGAGACGCGGGCCCCGCCGCAGCCCTGCCGCCTCACGCTCCCTCACCAGCACATCGACCGTTGCTCGAGCCGCAGCCCCAACTCGAGGAATCCGCCGTACCGGAATCGTCGACTGACGATCTCGCCTTGGTGCGTCGCTGTCTGGAAGGTTGCGAGCGATCGCTTTCCGAGCTGATCCACCGACTCGAGTGCGTGCCGCGCCTGTTGGCTTCTCTCAATGACAAGCTGAGCGCGCACCTCACCCACGAAGAGCTGGCGGACCTCACCCAGGACTCCTTAACGGCGATCTGGCGCAAGCTGGGAACCTTCGAAGGCCGCAGTCGGCTCGAGACGTGGGCCTACCGCTTCTGCTTTCTCGAGCTCATGAATCTCGTGCGCGCCAAGCATCGAGGCGCGCGAGCGCTGGGAAGGCGCCGGGAGCTCGACGTCGAGATGCCGATCCTGTCATTGCCGACCTTGGCACTCGAGCTGGAGGAGATCGAGCGAGAGCTTCAGGAGCTGGGTCCCCCCGATGCCACCGTCATTCGATTGAAGCACTACGAGAACCTCACGTTTCATCAGATCGCGCGGTCGCTCGGGCGCTCACCCAACACGGTCAAGACTCACTACTACCGGGGCCTGCGCCGACTGCGGACCCGGCTCGGAAGTCTTCAGATCGAGGACCGAAGATGAGCGAGCCGCGCAAAGATTCGGAGCGTCTCTTGAGAGCGGTCGTCACCGGCGAGCTCGCCGAGTCCGATCCCCGAGTCCAGGCACTTCTCGAGACCGACCCCGAGCAGCGAGCTCGACTGTCGGAGCTGCAAGAGCTGCAGGGGCGCGTCGACACGGCGGCACGGTTCGAGCAGGAGATCCTCGATGACGCCGAGCAGAGATCGAGTGCACCGGGGCTCGATCGCGTCCGCGCGACACTCGAGCGGGAGTTCGACTCCCAACGGGACACGAGCGGCCCCCGCTCACCCCGGTCCCTCCCGCGAGAGCCGACGCAACACCATCCGGCGCAACGCGTCCTGTTTGCGACCCTCGGAGTCGTTCTTGTCACGATCGTCCTGGTCCCGCTTTTGGACTCACCCGAAGACTCCTCGACCTCGGACGACACCGAGCTCTCTCTCCAGGCCGATGAGTTCACGAGCATGACCGCCGGCGGCCCGACTCCCGAGGCGAGCACGTTCCGGTGGAGCTTTCCCCTGGTCGGGGACGGAAGCTTCCGGCTCCTCGCCGAGGATGAAGGCGAGAGCGGGTGGACGATCCGCTCGCCCGATTTGCTGGAGCCCGATTGGTCCCCCGATCCGGAGACGCTGTCCACATGGCCTTCACAGATTCGTTGGCGAGTGATCGCCCTCGACGCCGATCGCGTGCCCATGGCTCGCTCGGACTGGCAGCACTGGGATCGATCCTCGGACTGAGCGCGCTCGCGGGCGCCCAAGAGACACCGGATCCGAGCGCCCGCATGCGCGCACGGGAGATGCGCGCCGAGCTCGACGCCCGACGAGTCGAGCCCGATGCTCTGCTCGAAGAGCTCGAGAGACTGGCGGCGACTCGGCGCGACACGGCACTGGCGATTCACGAGCTCGCGACGGCCCTGAGACCGCGCCTCGACACGGACGCGGTCGTCGACGTCCTCGAGCGCGCGCGTCGCGCCAGCGAAGAGATCGGGGATGCCTCTCGCCAAGCGTATTGGACGTACCAGCTCGCGGGACCGTTGATCTCGCGGGGCGAACGTTCGCGGGCGCGCGAGATCCTCGAGGGCGCCTTGGCTCGTCTGCCCGACGACCACTCCTTGCGCAGTCGTCTCCACGCTCAGCTCGCCCAGCTCGAGAGCTATCGTCAAGACTGGAACCGGGCCCGCGATCAACTCGACGCGGCGGAGCGTCATCTGCCGCGGGATCCCGATCCGGCAGCCTTCGGTGCGCAGCTCCGAGGCGTCCGCGGGGACCTCTGGCTTCAGATGGGTCTCCTCGATCTGGCGAGGCGGGACATCCTGGGAGCACGGGACGCCGTGCGTGCCCTGCCCGATCCGGCGCCTCTCCGTCCCGGGCTCGACGTCCATCTCGCCAACCTCCGTCTGGCAAGCGAGGACTGGGAGACGCTGATTCGCGAGGTGAACGAAACCCTCAAAGACCATGGGGAGTATCGAGACCGACCGAGCACCCGGGCGACTCTTCTGGTGCGGCGCGGCATCGCGGAGCTGGCCCTCGAAAGACGAGATCCCGAGCGTCCGCGCCAGGCCCGCGCGACCCTCGAGTCGGTTCTCGAGCTCGGTGAGGCCGCCCCGCAGCACGAGCGCATCTCGGCCCACCTGCGCCTGGCCGAGGTCTGCCTGAGCCCGACCTTCCCCGTGGAGCTCCTGGATTCGGCCAGGGCTCATCTCTCTGCGGTGGAGCACCTGCTGACCGATTCAGTGGCCGAGCCGATCGCGCCTCTCGATCGCGCCTTTGGAGCCGCCCTCCGCCTGCGCTGGTGCCGACTCTCCGAGGTCGACTCCGTCACGATGGATGCGGCCCGTGCCGAGCTCGGGCGCGGGATGCGCACACTTCAGCAGGAGTGGATCGCCACCCGCCTTCGACCGGGAGGCATCGGCTACCTCGAGACGTCCCGCGTGCGGACGGTGCTCGCCGAGCGGATCGAAGCCGAGCTCGGCGACTCGCCGACAGCTGAAGACCGCTGGCGTGCGCTCGAGGTCGTCCTCGAGGCACAGGAGGTCTCGACCCTCACTCGCCGCCTCGGAGGCCCGCATCCAAGTCGCACTCGCCTTCGCCGCGAGCTGCTCGAGCCGGAAGACGCACTGCTCTTCTACGTTCCTGCCCGCGACGGCAGCCATCTGTTCGCGCTCGACAACGACGACGTTCATCACTTTCGCCTCGAGCCCGAGCATCTGCTGGAGGAAGCGCGCGTCCGTCTCATGGAGGAGCTCGCCTTTTCGCCGGCCGAGCTGTCGCCCTGGGAGCGGAAGCGTCGCCTCTCCCGGCTTCCCGAGCTCTCGCGAGCGCTCGCGATCCGACTGCTCCCGCCGTCCATGCAGCCGAAGCTGGCTCTCTGGCGATCGATCACCGTCGTGGCGCCCGATCTGCTCGGGTACGTCCCCTTCGAAGCCCTCGAGCTCGGTGATGGCGCCACCCTCGGGCTCGAGAAAGCCGTCGGCTATCTTCCCACGGCTTCGGTCGGGCTGGCGCTCGCGCGACGAGCCGGGCTCCCGCGACGCTCCGACGGACGTCACACGTTGATCCTCGTGGCGCCGGCGGCTTCGGTCAAAGACGACGACCTCTTCTTGCCTTTCGAAGAGACGGATGCCCGTCGACTGCGAGCGGCCGTCGGGGCCCGTGCGATCGAGATCGTGACGGGCGCCGATGCCACGTTTGAAGGTTTGAAGTCGGCCGGCGCTGGACGAGGCGTTTGGCAGCTCGTCGTCCACGGGAGATCCGATCCCACGAGCGAGCGTCCAGCCACTCTCCAGCTCGCGGCTTCGCCGGACGCAGCAGAATCCGGACGGGTCGGCATCGAGCGCTTCGAGGAGCTCGAGGACGTCGCCGAGCTGGTTCTGCTGACCGCGTGCGGTTCCGGGCGCGGCCCTTCCCGCACCGGAGATCCCGGGGTCGCCGACTTCAGCGGTGTCCTTCTGCAGCGCGGCGCCCGTGCGGTGGTCCTCCCACGAACCTCACTCGCCTACCAGCCGACGCTGGCACTCTCTGATGTCTTTCATCGCCAGCTCCGACGGGGCGAGTCGGTCGGCGAGAGCCTACGAATCGCTCGCGTTGCCCTGGCCTCCGAAGAGGAGACCCGGGATCCCTACTACTGGGCACTCCTTCATGCGCACGGCCTACCGAGCCTGCAGGTCTTCACGGCGTCCACCCGCCGCAGCGTTCAAAGCCAGCCGAGCGTCGCCCCGATCGGCGTCTGGATCTTGGGCGGCATCGTCATCGGCTGGCTTCTCGGACGGCGGAGAGCCATCGGCCGCTGACTCACTGCTGATCGCCTGTGTCCGGCTCCACCTCTTCGTCGAAGTCGGGGATCGGAAGCAGCTCGATGATGGTCGACGAGGTGCGTGATCCCAAGTAGCCGTTGTCTCCCTGGAAGGTCGGATCCGGTGTCGTCTCGCTGTGAAACTGACCCCCGAGGCCGAGGAGGTAGCTCAGCACGTCTCCCCCGATCGAGATGTTGTCCGTCGTGAGGGCGTAGACGTTGGCCGGATACGTCTCGACGATGACGTCGTTCTCGATCCGTACGGCTCGCTGGAGCCAATAGAGAACGCCCTCATCGGGCTCTTCGAACTCCAGAGTGCCGGTCTCGTAGCTCGACGCGATCGGAAACGAGAAGATGTGCTCGGGCTCGGGAGAAGGAGGCGTGGGACCGCCCCACATCGGCTGCTGCCAGACGGCGAGCTGGACGTGCGTGGCATCCGGCGGCGCGTCGGCTCCATTCAGGAGTGCGATCTTGAGGTATCCGATCGTCGGCCCGCCCGTGCCCTGGCTGCCGTGATTGAAGAGTACCGAGTCGTCGAACGACGGCGCCTTGGCGCGGTGATCGACCAGGCCATTGAGGAGCACGAAGATCATCTCGTCCGCCTGGACCGGCACGGTGATGTCCATGTCTCCGTCGTTGTCCAGATCCTCGACCACGGGCCAGGCCTCATGAAGGCTGCCGAGCCCTGGAGGGCCAATGACGACCGTCTGAGTGCCCGTCGGGCCGCTCGGCTCCTCGAGGCCTTGCAAGATCTTCAAGGACGGGTCGGCCGTGTGCGTCACGACCAGCTCGTCCGTCCCGTCCCCGTCGAGATCACCGCCCGCGATCCCGACCGCGCCCGCCACGTCGATCGGAAAGGGACCGGCCAGCAGCATGGCGTCAAAGAGGTAGAGGTCGCCGTCACCTCCCCCTTCGTGAACGATCCAGGCAACTCGCTCGGCCGGACCAGCGGCCTGGTGGATGACCGTCAGGATCGAGCTGCCCGGTGCCGACTGGACGAAGCGAGTCGAGCCGTCGTAGCCGTACACTCGCAGCGTGCTCGGACACGAGAAGGCGAGCTGACGCTCCCCGTCGCCGGAGAAGTCACAGGCCACAACCGCGAAGGCCTCTTCGGGAATCAAGAAGCTGAGCTCAGGCCCGTAGCCGCTCGGAGTTGCGAGGGCCACCCACGCCTTGACTCCCGTCTCATCCATGCCGACGAGGTCGGGTCCGTTCACGCCATCGAGATCGACGGCGAGGAGACGTGTCACCTTGGCCCAGAGATCGTCATCACCGATCGACCGTTCCGTGAACTGCCCGCCGACCCGTGACCAGGCTCGCAGCCCGAGCTCCGTCGTGGCGAGGATCTCGTCGCGACCGCCGGGGCCGGTGCCGGTCAGTTGCGCGATTCCGAAGACCTTGCTCGGAGCGGACAGCGCGGCATCGAACAAGGTCGGGTCGACGAAGCACTGGCCTTGTTCGCCGCGTCGAAGGAAGAGATCGGGGACCGCGTCTTCGCTGAAGCGTCCGACCACGGCCGGTCCGAAGAGATCTTCCGGCTGTGCGAGAAGTGGTTTGGCCGCGTATCGATAAGTCTCGCCGAAGACCACGTTGTAGGGAGACGGCACGATCTCGTCCGTCGATCGCGCGAACGCCGGGACGCTGACCGCGACCCAGCACGAGGCGAGGATGCTGATCGAGAGCCAGCAGCGACCCGAGTGCTTCGACTGTCGTGACATGGATGCGGGGCTCCTCTCCGTGACTCCGATCGCGTTCCGTAGGAAGAGCTCGGCTCCTTCGGTGTTGAAGGCGCGGCACTGAAGTCGGCACGGCGAGCGGATGGACTTGGGAAGCGCGGCTTTTCTTCGAACGACTCCAAGCTACCACGGCCCCGGCCGAGAAAAATCTCCTGCGAAAAACCCAACCGCCGCCACTCCTCGCGACGCTCACGAGCAGAAGCCAATGGAGACCTCCCCATCTCGTGGAGCCGCGCCGACCCGGGCTCGGCGTCCGCCCATTGGTCAACAGACATCGTCGCGAAGGAGCGAGGGATGACGAATCGATTCCATCTCAGGTGTGGACGAGAGTGGTGGCGCGGAGCATTGCTCGGCTTGGGGTTGATGCTCACCGGCACCTCGACCGCACACGCCCAAGGGCGTACCGAGTACTACAACGTCGAGACGCCGCAGGTCCGCCCGATCGTGGTGGCGCGGATGGCCAACCACGACTTCCTGCTCGTCTGCAACACGCCCGACAACTCCGTGGAGGTCTACGACACGGACGAGAACATCACGCCGGCCTCGGCCAGGTTCTTGAAGCGGATCCCGGTCGGACTGGAGCCGAACTCGATCCTCTTCGACCCGGCTCGCAAGCGGTTCTGGGTCACCTGCTTCCTGAGTGACTCGGTGACGACCGGCGTCCTCACGGCACCGACCGGGCCCGGTAGCCTCGCCGTCACGCTCGACGACAGCCAGAACGTGGGCAATGAGCCGATGGATGTCGCGCTGACGCCCGATGGCAAGACCTTGCTGGTGACGTTCAACAGCCAGAGCTCGATGGGTGCCTTTCATCCGATCACGCTCGACCCGAAGCCGGCCAGCGCCGCTTTTCCAGCGCCGACCGATGACATCCACCTGCTGAAGACCTTCGGAAACCAGCAGCGGATCATCAACGAGCCGCGGGGCGTGGAGGTCTTCGGCAACCAGGCCTTCGTGTTGAATCACAAGGGCGGCGTCACGACGACCAACACCACCGCCAACCCGAACGGCTACGACTTCGATCTCTACTCGCACGACCTCACGACCGGTGCATCGACGGGGCTGGCCGATCTCGGGTCGACCAACTGGAACTTGCGCTTCGCGGCGAGCGGCGACTTGTACGTCGTCGGCGGCGAGGCCCAGAATCACTTGGTCGGCGATGCCGTGGCTCAAGCGCCGACGGGCTTCGTCCAGCACATGCTGTATCGCGTGCGCGGTGCGGGCATTCCCGGCACCGTCATCCATCGGCGAGATCTCAACACCGACGGAAGCGGCGCGCCGGTCGCCGCGAGCGATGCCTTGGCGATGCCGACCGATGTCGAGGTCATCGAGACCGACGGCCAGCCGACGAAGGTGTACGTCACGGCGTTCGGCAGCGACCGCGTCGGCGTGATCACTGTCGTCAATCCCAACAATGCCTCGACCTGGACGATCGCTCGCATCCCGATCCCCAAGGACGCCGCGTCGACCAATCCCCGCTCGGGTCCTCGCGCGATCGTACACAAGACTCCCACCGGCGTGATCGGCGATCCGGGCGAGCGTCTGTACGTGCTCAATCGCCTCGACAACTCGGTCGCGATTCTCGATCCGAGCGGCGCGGGTTCGCACCTCGAGACCTTCGCGCTGCGGCAGGATCCGACGCCCGCCTATGTGCGCATCGGGCGCGAGTTCTTGTACAGCGCCGACCTCTCGGGGAACGGCTTCAACTCGTGCGCGAGCTGCCACGCCGATGGCCGCACGGATGCGATCGGCTGGAACCTCGGCAGCCCGACCGGCTTCTCGGCCGAGTTTCGGCGCGGATTCGTCGACTCCCCCTCGGGAGCGACCCTCCCCGATCTGATCAACCTGCTCAACAATGGCTTCGACGCCGACAAGGGCGTCATGATCACGCAGACGTTCCAAGGCCTGCTCGATCACGAGGTCGATCCGGCCATTCAGGATCTCTACAGCAACGCGCCCTATCACTGGCGCGGCGACCGCTTCACCTTCACCGACTTCAATGAGGGGTTCGCCAACCTCCTCGGTTTGGGAGACAACTTCGGCGGCGGAGGCCCGAACGATCTCCCCATGGGCATCCCTCTCAACGACATGGTCAAGTTCGAAGAGTTCGTCAACTCGATCCACTATCCTCCGAACCCGGAGCAGCAGGAGCTGCGGGTCTACACGGGCGACTTCGGTACCCACCCCGACGATCCGACCGACGGCTCGGACGGGCTCCGCGGCATGAAGATCTTCCACACCGTGCGCCTCCCGAACTCGGTCGGTGGCGGTCGCTCCTGCGTCCAATGCCATGCGCTGGGCTCGGGCTCGAACTTCGTGTACACCGATTCGATCGGAAACGTTCCGAATGCTCCGCAGCCTCTCGAGACGGCCCAGCTTCGTGGCCTGCATCAACGGGAGCCGGCGCATCAAGCGGACGGTGACGACCTGAGCACCGCAATCAAGAGCGGCATGTTCGGACTCACCCACAACGGGGGTCGCGGCACGATCAACACGTTCAACAACCTCTTTCAGGGATCGATGACGCTCGCACAGCGCCTCGATCTCAATCGCTTCGTCCATGAGTTCGATACCGGCACCGCGCCCATCGTCGGGCGCTCGCAGCCGGTGAGCCTGTCGAACGTCGGCCTCGCCTCGACCTCGGCTCGCCTCGCGACCTTCGAAGGTCAGGTCGCCCTCGCCAATGCCGGGCTAGCTGTCCAAGGCTGGATCACCGGGATGCGGGTCGGGTACTGGTACGACCCGGTGGGCGACGTCTACGTCGACGAGTCCTCGGCCGGGCAGACGTCCGTGTCGCGCGCGGCCCTGCTGGCGCTCGTCACCGGCTCGCGCGATCGCCTCTTCTTCCGTTCGACGCCGCTGGGGAACGACCGCCGGGTGGCTTCTCTGAGTGGCTCCAGCTCCTCGTTCCCGCTCGGCACGCCACCGGCGAATCTCAAGCTGCAACCGCTGGGAACGAACACGGCCTGGTCTCTGGTCCCGCAGATGACGGGAAACTGGATTCCTCTGGCGCAGGGCGGCACTTTCGTTTGGCAGCACGCGACCGATCCGAACGTCCCGACCCCGCGCTTCGCGCGGGCTGTGCGACAGCTGCAGTATGGCTTGATCGACCCGGCCAATCAGGTCAACCACGGCCTGAGTGCGTTGCGTCATGATGCTCCGCGACGATTCCGCATCGCGGGTGACGGCATTCTCTCGGGCGCTCACCTCGTCCTTTGGACACCCAACGACTCGAGTGGCACCGCACCCGACATAGCCAATCCGCCCGACACCGCGAAGACGCGGCGTCTCGAGCTGCCGATCTTTCCGACTGGACAGACCGCGGGTGGCCAACCGGTCTGGGAGACGGCTGCCGAGCTGTCGCCGCTGCAGTACTCCATCCTGATGAATGGTGGCAAGCAGGCACCCGGCGTGAAGCCGGCCTTGGACGACGTGCTCTCGCAGCTTCCCGAGCCACCTCCGAGCGGCACGTTCAATCCGGATGGCTTCAACTGGCACTACGTCGAGGTCATCAACCCCAATGGCCAATCGGCCAACGGCGGCTGGCAGCGTCTCTCGCTCTAGCCCTCATTTCTCACCAGACATCGTCGCGAGGCGTCGAAGATGCCCGTGGATGCAAGGAAAGCGACCGAGCACGCCGCAGTCGACCTCGCTGCAGGTCGTCGAGGCGGCGCAGGAAGCTTGACGCAGCAGGCATGGGTAGATTCGGC